>NZXG01000030.1 GCA_002701845.1 Pseudomonadales bacterium | reverse complement strand
TGGGGTGCCGGTGCACCGCAACGGGCTGTATATCTCGGTGCCCAACGGTGATTTCGTGGTGGCGGAAGCCTGCTCCGGGGTGCGCTTCTTCATCGCCTGCGTGGTGATTGGCTGCGCCTATGCCTATTTGAGTTTTGTCACCTGGTGGCGCTCGGCCCTGTTTGTGGTATTCGCCATCGTTCTGCCCATTGTTGCCAACGGTATCCGGGCTTTCGGTATCATATACATCGGTCATGCCACGGAAATGGAGCATGCCGCCGGGGCCGATCACCTGATTTACGGCTGGTTCTTTTTTGCCATCGTGGTGGTGGTGTTGATCCTGGTGGGGCACTGGTTCTCGGACGGCCAGCGCCGCTGGCGTAATACGGTCACAGAGGTGGATGCCCGCTGGCTGGGCCGGCGTCGACCACTGTTGCTGGCGGCGGCCCTGCTGCCCCTGGTGCTGGCCCTGGGGGTCAAGGCCCTGGTGGGGCAGCAGGGCAATGTACAGTTCCACCTGGAGCCGGCCGGGCTGGATCCGGTGTCGGAGCAGCGGGCCGGTGAATTGCCCTGGACTCCCCGCCTCACCGGTGCGGATCGTTACCGGGTGGGGCGCGACCCGGTTTTTGCGGTGCAGCAATATCAGGCTATATACTTTACCACTGAGCCGGGGCGGGAACTGTTGAGCTACGCCCAGCGGGTGTTTGATCTGGAGCGCTGGAGCCTGAAAAGCCAGTACAGTCAGCCGGTGGCGGGCCTGGGCACAGTGACCGTCAGCCACCTCACTGCCCTGTCCGGGCGGCAGCGGTTGCTGGCCCACTGGTATGTGGTGCCCGGGCTGGTGAGCAGCCGTGGCCCCGTGATCAAACTGCAGCAGGCGGTGAACGGGTTGCTGCTGCGCTCCTCCGGGGGCGCCCTGGTGGCGGTAAGCCTGTCGTTCCGGGGTGATCCGGAACCGGCCCGGGAGCGCCTGGCCGAGGTATTGAACGCCCGGGCGGCGGCCCTCAGCCGGCCCCGGTCAAGTGCCGGTGACTGCACCGAATTGAATGATGGGATGTGTCAGGAGTAACCCATGCAGCATGCGATGACCATTGATGTGGAAGACTATTTCCAGGTATCGGCGTTTGAAAACCTGGTGCGCCCGGAGCAATGGGATGCCATGGCCCCCCGGGTGGAGGCCAATACCGATCGCCTGCTGCAGCTGTTCGCGGATCATGACACCAAAGCCACTTTCTTTACCCTGGGCTGGGTGGCGGAACGGTTTCCGCAACTGGTGCGGCGTATTGTGGAGCAGGGTCATGAGCTGGCCAGCCACGGTACCATGCACCAGCGGGCCAGTGGCCAGAACCGGGAACAATTCCAGCAGGATGTGGGTGGCGCCAAGCGGTTACTGGAGGATCTGTCCGGGCAACCGGTGTTGGGTTATCGCGCTCCCAGCTTCTCATTTACCAAGCAAAACCTGTGGGTCTACGACGTGCTGGCGGAGGAAGGCTACGTCTACAGTTCCAGTGTTTATCCAGTGGTACACGATCATTACGGCATTCCCGATGCGCCGCGCTTCCGTTACCAGACGCCGGCCGGGGTTGATGAAATTCCCCTTAGTACCTTACCGTTGATGGGCAGGAACATGCCCATTTCCGGCGGCGGTTATTTCCGTCTTTATCCCTATCTGTTCACCCGCTGGGCGGTAAGCCGGTTTATGCAGCGCGAACAACAGCCTTATATTTTTTACCTGCATCCCTGGGAAGTAGATCCCGAGCAGCCCCGGATGGAAGGGGCCTCCGCCAAGAGCCGGTTCCGCCATTATCTGAATCTGAAGCGGGTGGAATCCCGCTTGGGGCAGTTGCTGACGGACTTTGAATGGGGTTCCCTGGCGCGCCTGTATCAGTATCAGTGATTGCGGTCAGGCCTCGGGCCGGCGGCTTTTGATGACCTTGGCCGGGTTGCCGGCCACAATGGCGTAATCCTCCACGTCGGAAATCACCACCGCGCCCGCCGCCACCACGCATTTTTTTCCCACGTTGGCCATCACCAGGGCGCCGTTGCCGATCCAGCTGTCTTCACCGATGGTCACCTTGTCAAAACGGCCGCCCTGCTCGCGAATCGGGGTGTCCAGATCCTCAAAATTGTGCTGGCCCTTGCCACTCATAATGTGCACCCCGCTGCCCAGCAAACAGTTGGCTTCAATCCGGCAGCGGCCGATATTGCACTGGGGGCCGATGTAAACGCCCTGGTGAATTTCCGTGTCCCGCTGGGACAGCAGCACCCCAAACCCCACCAGAGCGTCGGTGCTGCAATGGGTGATCATATAGCGCAAAGCACACTTGCGCAGATAGTTGCCGAACTGGCCCGGGAACAGGCTCAGTAACTGGCTGTAACCGGCCAGCAGCCGGTCCGGATCTGCCACCGGTGCCAGCAGCCGATAGCTTAAGAACAGCGGGCTGGCCAGTACCGTAAAGCCTAATATCAGGGCCTGTTTCACTCGCTTGCGCAGCATCAGTGAGCCTCGTGCACGGTGGGGCGATGGAGCAGGGGTTCAAAATCCTTGAGTTTGCTGTCCCAGGAAAAATGTTCCTGAATCAGCCGCGTGGCATTATGCCCCAGGCGCTGTGCCTGTTGGGGGTGATCCACCACCCACTGCAACTGGCGGATTAAATCTTCCAGCGTGTCTGCCACCAGTACCTGTTCCCCGGGCTCACAATCTATACCCTCGCAACCCATGGGGGTGGTGATGGTGGGCAGGCCACAGGCAAAGGCCTGCAACACCTTGTTCTGAACGCCCCGGGCCAGCCGGAACGGGGCCACAAACACATGGGCCTGATCATAGTAAGGCTGGATGTCCTCCACGAATCCGGTCACTTCAACCCCGGGGTAGCGTTGCAGCGCCTGAATCCGGGGCGAGGGATTCATGCCCGCAATGCACAACCGGGCCTCGGGGTGGGCCTGTCTAATCCGTTCCCAGGCCCCTTCCACCAGCCACAGCATGGCGTCCTCGTTCGGCAGGTAATCCATCACTCCGGTGAACAACAGCAACGGGCCGGCTTCGGGTTTTGGCCCGGCGGCGGGCTTGAAGGCATCAGTGTCAATGCCGTTGGCGATAACCCGCAGTTTGCCCAGATCGGGGTTGCAACGCAGAAACAAATCCACTTCCGCCCGGGAGATAAACAGACAGGCATCGAAATGTTTGTGAATACGCTGCTCCAGGTGGGCGATCAGTCGCGCTTCGCGCCGGTAAATCAGGCTCATGGGAAATGATTTCAGCGCGGCGTACTGGCGCCACTTGTCCGAATCCAGATCCATAAAATCCATCACCAGGGTGGGCCGGTGGGGGTCCTGCAGCACCGTGGCGGAGGAGCGGAAAACATAAGCCGCCATACTGGAACTGGTGCAGACGATGGCGTCCACTGCCTGCTGCTGCAGATAGCGGTCAATATTCCGCTGCAGGGCTTTGCTGTAAAAATGACTAACACTCAATGCCTCACCCTGCAACAGGGCCAGCAGCAGCGCCTGACGCCCGGGGGCGGGAGCCTCCAGCACCTGTTCACAGTAGCCATCCGCCAGCGCCTTCAGGTTGCGCTGATCCGCCGCGTCGGTCACCGGCGCCGCCACCACCAGCTGGTGTCCGAGTCGATGCAGATACTCGATCTGATGAAAAGTGCGAATACGCTCTCCCTTGTTGGGGGGGAAAGGCGTACGGTGACACAGGTAGAGAATTCTCATTATGGTCAGGCTGTGTTTTGAGAGGCTTGTTAGTGTGCCAACATCGTCGATACATTAAAAGTCCCGCGGAAGTGTCATTATTGCCGCTCAAATGCCTGCTAGAATCGGTATACTGGCACCCTGCAATGGCATGAGGCCGGTGGCAAGGGTTGGGGTCACCGTTGCGTTGCCGGTCACTGCCGCAGGCCGCACACCATTCAGCTGCCACTTTTTTCATTGGGGAATCCACAGCGTTCATGAAACTTGTCGATATCATCGTTCGAGAGCAGGCCGGAATTGATCGCTATGAACAACCGATCCGCTTCGGCGTACCGGTAGCGGCCGGCGAGCTGCCCCATGGGGCGCTGCTCTGGGTGCGGGATGGTGATGAGGTGCTGCCGGTGGATACCCGGGCCACGCAATACTGGCCCGATGGCAGCGTGCGCTGGTGTCTGCTGGATGTCGCGCTGAACCTGGCGGCGAAACAGGAGAAGCGCCTTACCCTGACTGTGGCGGAGCCACCTGCCGCGGCCAGCCGGATTCGGGTGGAAGAGGCCACTGCCGGGGTGTTCAGGGTAATCACCGATGCCGGCGTCATGGTGGTGGACAGCCAGCTTTTCCAGCTCGAACTGGGCACTGGCGCCGTGCTGCGCGGGCCCCGCTTGACCCTGCCAGTCCCCGCGGACCCGGCGGGTGAAGCGCTGACGGTGACCCCCTGTGTCGAACAGGCATCCTGGGATGCGCGGGCCTCCCAGGTTAGTGTGCGGTTGCAGCTCAGCGGTCGCTACAACACGGCGGACGGGGTTGAGCTGTGCCGCTTTGAAGCGGAACTGATGTTCGGTGCCGACGGCCGCTCGCTGCACTGGGCATTCACCCTGCATAATCCCAGAGCCGCCACTCACCCCGGTGGACTGTGGGACCTGGGTGACCCGGCCTCGCTGAATTTCACCAGCCTGGTGTTACCCCTGGCCCATTCCGGATCAGGGCAGATACAGCTGGCCGCGGATGCCCCCTGGCTGCCCGTAACCAGGGATCTTAACCTGTACCAGGCCTCCAGCGGCGGGGCGCACTGGAATCATCGCAATCATGTGGATGCCAGTGGTCAGGTACGGTTACCGTTCCAGGGCTACCGCCTGGCCCTTGATGGGCGCGACGACAGTGGTACCCGGGCGGACCCGGTGCTGCTGTTTGACGACGGTCTGATGCTGTATCCGGAGCGCTTCTGGCAGAACTTCCCGAAGGCGGTGCGTATGGACGGGGGCGGGGCGGAGTTTGCCTTATGGCCTGATTGCGCTGATTATCACCATGAGCTGCAACCGGGGGAGCGCAAGACCCATCGCCTGCGGTTGCAGCTGGGGGCCGATCCGTCCTGGAGCCAGGTCCTGCGTTGTCCCCCCCAGGTGGTCATTCCAGCGGAGTATATTGCCGCAAGCCGGGCCCTCAATCATTTCAGTGGCAAGCCGGAGCCGGTGGCGCGATTGATTGACACCGGCCTGGATCAGCACCAGGGGTTTCTCGCCAAGCGGGAGCTGATCGATGAGTACGGCTGGCGCAACTTCGGTGACATCTTTGCCGATCATGAAAGTCTCTATCTGCCGCCGGGCGAGATGTTTATCTCTCACTATAATAATCAATACGATCCAATTTACGGCTTTATCCGCCAGTATTTGCTTAGCGGTGACCCGCGCTGGTGGCAGTTGGCGGAGGAATTGGCCTGGCATGTCATCGATATCGATATTTACAGCACGCAGGAAGACCGGGTGGAGTACAACGGTGGCCTGTTCTGGCACACCGATCATTATGTGGATGCCTTCACCGCCAGCCACCGCACCTATTCGCGGCATCAACAAGCGAATGGCGAAGCCATGACTCAGGGTGGGGGCCCGGGGGCGGAACACTGTTATACCCATGGCCTGATGCTGTACCACTGCCTCACCGGCAATGCCAGGGCGCGGGAAGCCGTGCTGCAATTGACCCACTGGATCACCCATTTTTACGAGGGCAGCGGCACGGTTCTGGAAACGGTGCTGGACATCCGCAGCCGGATACTGCCCCGGGTCCGCCATGCCGCCGACCCCGGGCGCATACTCGATCACCGCTATCCACTGAATCGTGGTGTGGGCAACTACATAATGGCATTGCTGGACAGCCTGGCGCTGACCAATGACCGGCGCTATCTGCAGCAGGCGGAAACGGTCATCAGCGGCACCTTCAGCCCGGAGGATGATATTGCGGACCGGCAGTTGGACGCGGTGGAGGAAACCTGGTTTTACAGCATTTTTTTGCAGGCGGTTACCCGTTACCTGGAGATCAAGGTTTTATATCAGGAGCAGTCCACGCCAGCCTATCAATTCGCACTGCGTGGCTTTATGAAGTACGCGCTGTGGATGTGTGAGCACGAACAACCCTACCTGCAGCGGCCGGATATCCTGGATTACCCGAACGACACCTGGGCGGCCCAGGATCTGCGCAAGGCCTTTCTGCTGGCCTATGCCGCCGGCTATTGCGACGATCCAACCCAACGCCAGCGGCTGCAACAACGGGCGGATGAGTTTTACTATTATGTGGTGGATACCCTGGGGCAAAGCGATACTCTGCATTACGCTCGGATTCAGGCCATTCTGATGCAGAATGAGGGAGCCTGGGGTTACTGGCGCCAGCAGCAGCCCCGCCCCGCGGACACCGCCACCATGGAGTTTAAGGAGCGCGCGCCCTATCAATCCCGCCACCGGATTCTGCTGGCGGCGTTGCGGCAACTGATGCGCCAGATGTTGCGATTTTCCCTGCGTCGGGAACTGACCTGGCTGGGACACCGTCATGGGGGGATCGCCAGGTTGCAACGCCGGCTCTACCACCGCGGCACCGGCAAAGGGGTTGGTTGATGACGGTTCTGGTGTCGTTCATTATCCCCCACAAGGGCCGGGAGACCATGCTGGCCCGGACGCTGCAGTCCATTGCCGCCCAGGATTTTGATCCCGCGCAAGTGGAAGTGATTCTGGTCACCCAGAACGAAAAGTTGCGGCCCGATACCTGTCCGGACCCGGCATTGCTTCCCGTGGTGACCCTGCACCGGCCGCCCTCCGATACCATTTCCGCGTTGCGCAATCACGGGGCGCGTCAGGCCCGGGGAGAGTATCTGGCCTTTCTGGATGCGGACGTGCAGCTGTCGCCCAATTGGATCACGGCCATGCTGCAGTCGTTACAGGCGGACGGCAACCGGGTGCTGGTGAGCGCCGTGCAGCAGTGCGCTGCGGATGCACCACCCCTGGAACAGCTGCGCACCCTTATGAGTAACGCCGCCACCGATTGCAATGTGCGGTTTCTGCCGGGCCGCAATCTGTTTTTGCGGGCCCGCACCTTTGCCAGGGTGGGCGGGTTTCCGGAGCATCTGGTCACCTGCGAGGACTACTATTTTACCGATCAGGTCCACGACCTGGGGGATCTTTACTACACCTCCGCCGCCAGCTATGTACATCTGGGCGAAGACAAAGAATACCGGGAGATGTTCAAGAAAGAGATCTGGCGCGGGCAGTCCAACCTGCAATCTATTCGGGGCCGCAGGATACCCCTCAGTGAATGGCCCAGCTTTCTGGTGCCGGTATGGATACTGTTATTCGCGCTGGTCACGCTGTTGGCCCTGGTGCTGGGGCGCGGCACGGTCGCGGTTATGGCGCTGCTGTTATTGCTGTTGCCGATCCTGTTGTACAGCCTGCGGCTGAAGCGGCTGGCCGGAAACCGGGTGGGCTGGTGGCCGATCCTGAAGTTTTATCTGCTTTATTTTCCTGCCCGGATCATAGGTACTTATTATGGTCTTTGGGCTGTGGTCAGAATATAGGTTAAGTTGCCCATGGCTGAAACAATCAAAGTGCTCCAGCTTATCTGTCCCACCGGCTTCTATGGGGCCGAGCGTTGGATTCTGACCCTGGCCAAAAATCTGGATCCCACCCTGGTGCAATGCGATCTGGCAGTGACCGTGGAACCGGGCATGGCCGAACTGGAAGTGGAAAAGCAGTACCGCAACCATGGCGGTACCACCCACCAGTTACCCATGGCGGGACGCTTCGATGTGGGGGTGATCGGTCAGTTGCGCACACTGATTCGGGAGCAGGGCTACCAGATTATTCACACCCACGGCTACAAGTCGGATATTCTCGGCCTGATTGCCGCGCGGCTCACCGGTATCACCGCCATTGCCACTCCGCACGGGTTTGAAAATGCCGATGACTGGAAACTGAGGGCTTATATCGGTTTGGGTAACCAGTTCCTGAAGTGGTTTGATCGGGTGGTGCCCCTGTCCAAACAATTGTGCGAGGACGTGGCTGCGATTGGAGTCAAACCCCGTAAAGTGCTTTATATCCAGAACGGGGTGGATCTGGAGGAAGTGGAAACCGTGCGCGACAGCAGTGATGTGGCCCCCAAAACCGGCAAGCGGGTGGGATTCATCGGGCAGATGATCAGTCGCAAGAATCTGCACGACCTGCTGGCGGTGTTTGATACGCTGGCGCAACGGCATCCGGACCTGGAGTTGAAACTGTTGGGGGACGGCGATCAGCGGCCCGAGCTGGAAGCCTATGCCAAGACCCTGAAATCCAGCGACCGCATTGAATTTCTGGGGTTTCGGGATGACCGTCTGCTGTGGCTGAAAAGCTTTGACCTGTTTGCCATGACCTCCTCCCTGGAGGGCATCCCCCGGTGCCTGATGGAAACCATGGCCATGGGGGTTCCGGTGGCCGCCTATGACATTCCCGGCATCGACCAACTGGTGCATCACCCGCAAACCGGCCTGTTGGCGCCCTTCGGCGATCAGCAGCAACTGGCGGCACACTGGGAGGCTTTATTGTATGATGAGGAACAGGCGGCAAAGGTCAGGCAGGCGGCCCGCGCTTATGTGATGGATCACTTCTCCGGCCGGCGCATGGCGGAGGAGTACCGGTGTCTGTTTCAGGAAGTGGTGCAGCACGGAGGTTGAGCGTTTTGACGGTACCGAATTCCGGCAAGGTTTTGTTTGTGCTGTCCGTGGATACGGAAGAGGAATTCGATTGGGAGGGGGCGTTTCCCCAGCGGGATTGTTGCGTGGACAACATCAACTATTTACCGGAGTTTCATCAACACTGTGAAACGCTGGGGGTGCGGCCCACCTATCTGGTGGATTACCCGGTGGCCACCACCGCGGCCTCGGCCACCATTTTGCGCGCCATTCTCAGCACCGGCAGCGCCGAGGTGGGTGCCCATTTACATCCCTGGTGCACGCCGCCCATCGAGGGGGAAAATACCGAGCGGGAATCCCATGTAATCAACCTGCCAGCGACGCTGGTGCGTAGCAAGCTGGCCACCCTGGTGACGGCTATTGAGGACAATTTACAGGTGCGGCCCAAAGTGTTTCGCACCGGGCGTTGGGGAATTGACGCCAAGGTCATGGAAATACTGCTGGAGTTCGGGTTTGAAGTGGACTCCAGCGTCTACCCCTATTATGAGAACCAGTACTTCTCCTGTATGGATGCCTGTGACGTGCCCTACTGGCCCGATCTGGGTTACCCCAATCGCCCCGGCCAACAACGGCGGATTTACGAATTGCCCATTACGTCCGGCTTCAACCGTCCCGGCTTCCCGTTTTGGGCGGGATTGCACCGGGCGTTTTCCTCCATCATCGTGCGCAAGGCGCGGCTGGTGGGTCTGGCCTGGCATACCCGACTGTTTCGCAAACTGTTTCTGAGCCCGGAGCTGACCGCGGTGGACGACATGTTGCGATTGGTGGATGCCGCCGTGGCCTCCGGCAATCCGGCGATCCATATGTTCCTGCACAGCTCCACCCTGCTGGAGGAACGGGGCGAATACAACCGGCATAAAATCGGTCGGGCGGAGTTGTACCAGAGTATCCGGGCCGTGGTGGAGCACCTGCAGGCGCGGGTGGATGTGGAGTTTTGCACCATCTCGGAAGCCGCGCAGCGGTTGCAGAGTCGGTAGCGGCGGGAGTATTAGCGTGCTGCAGATAGAACAGATCAGCCTGGACAATGACGGACCCGTTGAAGTACTCGAAAAGTTGCAGCTCTTCCGCGCTGGTGGGCAAGCAGAGCTCGCTCTGCTTGATGTCCGGTCCTTCGATCTTGGAGAAAAGGACCTTGAGCGGAGGCGCGAATTCTTTCGGAATGAAGCCAGTCTGGATCAGCTCGTCGCGGTTCAGAGGCCTCTGAATGCTGTAAGAGCAGCCTGTGCGTGGGCACTGCTGGCAGCCTCCGTACCCTCTGGTCCCAAATACTG
>NZXG01000029.1 GCA_002701845.1 Pseudomonadales bacterium | reverse complement strand
TCACGGCAAGATCAAGAATGTACCAAACTATTTGGTCCCTCATGTCATCAGGCGTGTAGCCTTTTTTATCCTTTTCCCCCGTTATTCTGTATAAGTTGCGATAGCATTGCGCTATCGTGCGAATGTCTCTTTTCTTCGCCCTGTATGTGATGCTAGGTAGAATTTGGTTTGCGTTCTTTAATTTGATTGCATCTTTTATCATCCCTATGGATGTGGATTTTCCTGTCCTGCCTTCTCCCAATACTATGCCACCAGTGATGCCGCTATTTGCCCATAAACATATTTCATTTTTCAATTTACTCACAGCGGGCGTTTCAAATGGGAATCGCATGGTATCCCATATTGGATGAATGTTTGTGTTAAATGCTTGCATCTTCATCATCTTCTCCAAAGTATTCTGATGACCATTCCGGAAATTCCGAATCATCTAGCCAATCATCGTCGCTTGATATATCTGTGTCCTGGTGATAAGAGGAAACAGTTGGTGTGAATTGGTAAGATTGGTTGGTAAACTCGCGATAAACTCGTACTATTTCCCTTGCTCTTCCAGGAAGCTCTTTGTGTTCAAGCAGGTAATTAAAATACCAAGTAAGATTATTTTTGATATCTGCCTTTAACTTCTTACGCAAATCATGGATAAATTTTCTCGTGCGTGTTGAATGTGGATGGCTCTGCCAGCTTTTGGGCGCGTATGCCATACCGACGATTTTGAAATCGCTGTCAAGCACCGTAACCCACCGAATATCGTTTTCATCAAATTCGAAGTCAGCATATTTCTGCCTCAGGCATATTTTATAGAGTGACTTCCCTCGGTATTTTCGATAGAAAAAGTTGATGTATGGTTGACCGTTTTCGTTAAAATGTATGCGTGCTTTCGCTCGTCTGGTAGAAGACGCCAATGCCTGTGCGTTGTTAATCGGGAGTCTTGGAATGTAGGCGCTTGATAGTAAATACTCCAGATCCGTCAGTGGTGTTAGGTGTTTTAAGGTGGCTCTTGGTTTTGCGTTTTCATTTGCTAACGACATTTCAATGAATTCTTCTAATGCTGTTAAGCTGATGACAGGAGGTTTTTTTGAATTCTTTGCACTTTCGCGAGTTGGGTCCGTTGGACCTGTTCCTGAAGTGGACTTGAACATGTGGCTGCCTTCACAAAGGATTTTGAAGGCAAACTCGATCCAATTTCTGTCTTTTGGAAGTTTCGGTATTCCTGCAGAAAATGTTGCGCCGAGGTGGTCTGCTGAGGTGATGTGGTTTTTAACCGAGTTGGCGGTGTTTTCTAAGGCGTTGTCTAGTAAAATTCGGCCAATAGCTGGCGCACTCTCCAGGCAAAAAAGATTTCCAGCAGGGTATCCAGCTCCCAGTATGTATTTGAAGCCCGGTGTGTGGAATTCAATTTTTTTCCAAGGCTGATAGATGCGGTCAATGCATATCAGAATTTCATATTGATTTGGCTTACTGTTTAAGGTGACAACGTAGGATAGGTTCACAGTCGTGGCAACGTCTCGTGCTACGAGGAGGGAGATACGATTCACTCTTTGAGCCCGTATTCTTCCTTCAAATTCCAGCAGTACAGAAGAAGGTGTGTCAACGTAATGGTGGTCTATCTGTATCTCGGAAAAGGCTGTGGGATCAGACTTCACTCGATCTAGCACGCGGCTTGATGTGTCACGCTTTAACGTTATACCTAACGCAAGCTCATGTCGTCGTTTCTTTAAGTACACCCTGCAACTTTCATATCCACGTAAAACTTCCGTGTAGGGATAACAATCACGCGGCCAATCATTTTGTTCTAGGAAAGCTAATAACGTAGAGTGGAAGGAGTTGGCCTTGATGTTTTGGCCCCAGGCCTTGTCTGTTAAATCTGCAAGTATGTGATCATCTAGGTGTCTTCTTAGGCCGGGTACTCTGTCAAGTAAAGCTGAAAACGCGCCCTGAGCCCCTATAGAATTTGTTAAATTCGGCAATGGCGATTTACGGTTGTAATTACTTCTGCGGAAGTGTGGTATTAGTGCTTTCGATAGCGGTGGATCGTCAGTGTCATCACCTGCAAGACAGCGAGACATGATTTTATAGATGTTACCTTCAGAAAGGTTATACTCTGTTGCGATAGTGCTAAATGTCTTACCTGACAGAACAAGACAAACTATTGTTTGATTTCTTAAATATCCACGCCGTTTTTTGGCAGGGATTTCATTGAGCGGTA
Source organism: Pseudomonadales bacterium (assembly GCA_002701845.1). Taxonomy (GTDB): domain Bacteria; phylum Pseudomonadota; class Gammaproteobacteria; order Pseudomonadales; family Ketobacteraceae; genus Ketobacter. The sequence continues at coordinate 13,426 of NZXG01000029.1, read as the reverse complement.
CCAAAGGCCAATTACTGAACTGCCATAGATAGGGGTGTTGGTCGAGGCGTTCGCGCCATTTTATATACATAGCGTCACCCAATTATCAAAGTTCAGGTTACGTTCGGTTAGATTAATACATAGGCTACCTTTGTACAGAAGACGAAATATGGAGAGTTCGTAAATGTGTCGATTGGCTGGAATAGAGCGATCTAAAAGATCCCCAAAATATTCGCCTTCCGCAGGAATTATTTCTTCTATGAGTCGGCGTTCGGTATGTTCGGTATCGTAGTGTCGCCCCCTTACCAGAACTCTGATTATCGTTAGCCAATTTTCAGCCAAGATTTCTTGTTCATATAATTCTTCGTTTGAAATAACCTGGAAATGATAACCATTGACCCTAAGGTATTCCTCAAAATCCTCTCTCCAGGGTTTATCAAATCGGCCGCCGCGTTTGATCTCGATGATAGTTTTCTTGCTGCCTTCCTGAACAAAACAGTCTGGCGTATAAAGAGTTCGACCAATCTGAAATCGAAATGGCTGGGGTACAAACCATGGTACGCGCTTTTGGGACTCCTTAATTGCCGCGTGATATAGCTCAGCGCGAGAGTGGAAGCTGGCCACATGCGGGAATTTCACGAAATGTTGTTCGTGATAATCTGTCGACATGCGTAACGACTTCGGGGTTGGGATCTGGGTTGGTACCCAATCGTTTACCTTGATCTTTGTATTCGTATTCATAAATTCACCTAAATAAGCAAAAATCAGATCTGAGCGAATTTTGGCGATAGCAAATCATCAATACCCGCAATACAGATACAGCCGGTGTTTTTCTCTGGGCGAAAAAGATCTGTACCAAAAACAGTAAAGTTTTTGGCGCAACAGGAATCTGTAACAAGCGGAGGGTTGACGATTCGCTTCTTGGTAGGCGATACTGACATTGTCACATGCGGTATCACACATACCGAGAAGCGGAATCAGCCCCTTGGCTCGTTCCGCTTTTTCATTTGTACTTCTCTATAGTGTTAAATATTCTTCATCGTTCGTTTCCTTCTGGTTGATTTTCAGGATCGAAGAGATCGCAGTAGCTTCAGCCTGACTAATTGACCCTAGCCGTTTCCAAAGCTCATCTACTAACGCATATTCGTGTACGGATGCGTCTTTCGGAACGCGTCGTTGACGCTGGGAGCACTCTGCTGCTCTAAGTAAGGCCGTTTTCTCTTCGGATTTAAGCTGAAGTCTGGTTGTTATGGCTTCCAATAAATGTTCTGTGGGAGGCCCTTTCCGGCCTTTTTCAATTGCGCTGATATAGCAGGGAGCGACCTGGAGCAGGTCTGCCAATTGCTGTTGTTGCAGTCCTCGGCGACGACGAAGATCCGATAATTGGAGCCCAAATGGAGTCATAAACTTTGCCGTTTTAGGTATGTTTATTTCAGGCTATGGGGCAGGGGGAGGAAAGTCAAAATTCTGAAAGAATAAAAAAACATAGGTTGTTGATATTAATATAAATATTCGGAATATATTCGGGAAAATTATTCAGGTTTTCAGACTATATCTAGTCTAATGTTTGCTATTATTTTTAAACTTTGTAATCGTGGATACTAACGAAATATTTTCAGATCAGTCGGCCTCAATGCCAAGAGAAACCGGAAAGTAACAAAAATCATGAATGCACTTAGAATGACAGGTGGCGGTAAAATTCTAACCATGACCGACTTTTTCTGGGTACTCTTCTATTCTCGATAGGTATAACTGGTATTCAGGTGGTCGCTGAATATCGGTGTTTTCAGCGACTTCAAGGTCTCTCAATACATAGGTCACAAGTGCCCGGCGAGTCTTTACCTGACGTCCCGCTGCACCATTGAACAGCTCATCTCTTATGAGTTGTTCCTGGGTGGAATTCAAGAGTGGATGTGGACGCAGTTGCAAAATCACATATTCCTCCCAATCGGCATCTAGCGGCGTCGGCGTATCCTTTTCTACTGGTTCGGCGGTGCTAATGCGGGCTAGATTGAAGTCGCGATGTTCCCTTGTGGCTTCGTCGAACGCACGAAGGTGTAGTGGTCTAATAGAACCGGACACTTAATTGAGAGACAATATCTGTCAATTGATTGAGGTGTCAACATGAGTCAGAAGCGTACCCATTTACTACGCTCGTTTTTGTGAATTCCGCTGCGCTTCATTTTTTCACAAAAACGCTCTCCGTAAAATGTCCCGGTGAGCTTGGCGTTAAATGAGCACATGAATATCGAGTTCCCAGTAATTCAATCGCACCGGAAATATTTTATCGGAGGCATTTCCGAAAAAAACTTTCAGATTGCTGGCGAGCTTAATATGGCTGAAGAATGGTATAAAGGTGTGCGCTACATTGATGCTTCGGGTCAGGAATGGAAGGTTGTTGGGGCTAAGAACATAGGTTATACCTCATTTTGGCAGTACTTGCAGCCGCGAAAATACCGCACAGTAAAAATAAAGTTCGATCTGGAAAGAGGCAGGAAGTACGATTTGTCTGCTTTGCTGAAAGAGATCGAGGAATTTATATTTAGTCACCGTTTATTGGGTTCTCCATTTCTCAATAAGAAAAAGGAAGTTCCAGAGTGGCTGGCTCAGTTTAAGTCTATTAAACAACTAGCCGAATATAAAATGTACCTTGATTGGTAAGAATGCATTTAACAATTTGGTGCAGTGGAACCAGTTACGCTACGCAAATTTTATGGTATCGCTTCGCTCTTTTTACCATAAAATTTACTCCACTACACTGGTCCACTGACCAAGGCGTTATGCTCCCTTACGAAAAGAGTCGCAATGAATAAAAAAATAGTGGATTTATCGCCTACAGAACTAGAAAATTTATGTTTCGATCTTCTATTGAAGCTAGGGCTAAAAAATCTGGTTTGGAGGACACCTGGGCGGGATGGAGGTCGTGATGTGCAAGGAGAACACTTCGTAGAGGATATTTCCGGTTTCACACATCGCCAAAGTTGGTATGTCGATTGTAAGCGCTATACAAGCTCTGTCAGCTGGCCCACGGTATGGGAGAAAATTAGTTTCGCGGAGTCAAACTCAGCAGACATACTTTTGATTGTTACAACTTCATCTCTATCTCCTCAGGCAGTCGATGAGGTGAATAAATGGAATGATAAGAGAACTAGACTTTCTATTCGATTTTGGAACTCTGTTGACCTAGAGGCTAGGATAAAATTATTCCCAGAAATAGCAATTAAATATGGGCTCTCACATAATCCAGAAGAATCAAAAGGACTAGCGATCCTTCCATTAACTAGAATTCTTTTGAAGTTTTCGAACTCTGCATATTCTTGCCAAGTATTTGGGCATGGCCAGAAGGAGAGAAAGCTTGATGTCGTATATTCAATTTCAGAGCTTATCGCCAATAGGTTAAGTGACCTAGATAGAAATAAGTGTATTTCATTTTATGATTTCAAGGCCGCCGATGATTCGTTCGATTGGATGAGAGGGGGTGATGTAATCGAAAAATATGGTTTCGATAAATATACGTTTAGAGCATTGTCATCCTATATTTACGAAATTTCCTCTGAAAATGATCTAAATATTTCGGAACGTAATAATGTTGTTTGTGTTGAAATGGATTCTTCGATTCCAACACAGGCTCAGGACGACCTAATTGATATATCCCTTCTTTCTAATTTTCAAGTATCATTCCAAGAGAATGGAGTTGAGCTAACGAGGTCAGATATACCTAATGAATAAAAATGATGAAACAAAACACTTGATAGCCAACATCACTCATCAGGCAATAAATCCTTTAAATGGTGTGTTAGGAACCATTGATAATATTATTGATGGCACTATTTCTGATGATAGGCGAAATCAGAGACTAGGTAGTGCGCGTGCTCAGCTAGAATATACGATTACGCTAATTCGCAATCTTGCTTATTTCGCCCAGTATGGTGGAGATGATCCCCAAATCCAAAAGGCTTCGGTAAAAACGACAGTGATTCCACAGTGTCTTATTGAGGGGGCTATGTTCTTTCAAGAGCAGGCTGACAACAAAAGAATGAAGGTTTATGTAAAAAATAAGAATATTCAGAACGCGATTAAAGGTGACCCCGATCTCCTTAGGCAGGTTTTTATGAATATTGTGGATAATTATATTAAATACGGAAACGAAGGGTCCACGGTTTTTGTTGATCACTGGATTCAAAAGAAAACGAACGATCTCATAATAAAAATAGAGGGTGAAAGCATTCCGTTTAGTTCGGAGGAGAGGATATTTGAGCTTGGGGTAAGAGGGAAAGATGCTGAAGGAAAAACATCCTCAGGATCAGGTTTGGGCCTTCATATATGTAAGCTAATTATAGAGAAGCTATTTTTTGGAAAAATCAGTGCTGAATATATCTCAGGACGAAAAGTTTCTGTATTTGAAATTCGAATGCCAAATGGTTTTGTTACGGAGAGTCGTTAATGAATGAACTTTCGAATTGTGTCTTGGTTATGGATGATGAACCACACCTCTTAGATTGGCTTGTCGAGTATTTAGAAAGTAAAAAATACGATGTACACCAAGTGACTAATGTTCAGGATGCCATCTCAAAGCTTGATGCGAATAAATATCGCATGGTTGTACTGGATTTAAACGTACCTGCATCACCCGAATACCTTGTGAAGCTAAAATCAAAGGGAGATCTGTATATGGAGTACCGGGGGCTTTATGTCGCGGAAGTAGCTAGGACGAAAGGGCATAGGGGGCGCCAGGTGGTTGTATATTCTGTACATGACGCTGAAAGCGTCTCTGCAGCATGTGAAAAAGTTGGTGTTTCATATTTGGTTAAGGGCAGGCCCCGTCAGTTTAAAAAGGAACTAGATGATATTCTTAGCTATGACCCTAGCCAAAAAGCATAACACCTATATGCCCGTTCCCTGTCAAGCACAAAAAGCCAGAAACAAGCAGGTTATCCAACCAGCCTGAAGTAAACACACCAAACCTATGGCTCTCGCGCTGATTTATTCATAGTCCGGAGTCAGGAATGAACCTGCACCAAACACCTATTGAGAGTCAGTCCGCTGTTAACCGGCATACGGATTAGGTATGTTGGTTGGCAGCGGATGCAAACGCAGCTGCGTCTGCGCTACTAGAAGCCAATCAGTTGCCCTCGTACTGGCCATTCAAAAGTCGAGCTCACCCGAAGGTGTCTAGTTATACGTAAGCTCAGCTGAGGGGCAGGCCAAATCGTTTAGTGTTTAAAGGGATGGCCGTTGTCTATTCAAATTGCACGTAATCGGACTTGGCAAACCGTCTATCGTTGGGATCGTAGTCACCATGAAATAGAGATAGACTGGGGTTTTTAGTCACATCGTTACCGTTATGCAAACAAGCTCAACGGCCAAAACCGTCAATTGAAATTCAATTGTCGCCAGAAGAAGTCTTCATCGAACGAATCCTCACGTAACCAGATATGATAAACCGCACGTCCAAGCTTGTGAGCCAGGATGGAAATGGCTTTGGCCTTGCCGTGCTTTCTCGATTGCTTTTCCACGTAGCGCTTGGCGGTGTCACTGCGCCGCATGAATAAAATGGCCGCTTCGCTCATGGCCCATTTAAGATAACGATTGCCGATCTTGGGATTGCATTTGCCAGCGGTTTTACCGGCTGATTCTTTCTGGCCTTTGACTAACCGGCCATAGGAACAGAATTGCTGTACCCCTCAACCAACCCAAGCCGGTCTAATCTAGCACTTGATAATCCAGGAGATAGTTATCTGGGATGGCATGGTGGCCCTACTCGTTCTGAGTCTTATGTTCCTTTGATGTTCTCGATGCCAGGGACTGCGTTTGTTAAGATCGAAGGTGACAGCATGTCGGAGTCAAATCTACCTGCCGCTTTCAACTACTCAGCAGCTATGATATGCGTGCGAGCATGGGTGATGTTGGTGCTTGTTGGGATAATGCGGTTGTTGAGCGATTCTTCGGTAGTCTGAAGCACGATTGGGTATTCAAGGTGCATCAGCCAACAAGAGATTTTATGAAGCAGGATGTGACCGCTTATATGAGGTATTACAACCTCGAGCGGCTGCATTCATCGAACGGGGATCAGTCACCCATTGAGTTTGAAAATTCTCAAATAAAAGTGTCCGGCTGGAGTTGACCAGTACAGTATGTCTGTGGGTTTCTGCCGGTTTTATCTTTTTAACGGCAATAATTTCTATTGGTTTGCCCAGGCATCAGATACCAAAGGTTGAAAGCTGTGCATGAGTATACAAATTACTCTTGAGTCAGAAATTACATGCCCGAAGTGTGGGCACAAGAAAACGGAGGTCATGCCTACCGACGCTTGTCAATGGTACTATGAGTGTGAGAGTTGTCATGCTTTACTCAAGCCCAAGACAGGTGACTGTTGCTATTTTGCTCTTATGGCACAGAGCCATGTCCACCGATCCAGAAAGACAAATCTTGTTGTTCTGGATCGTGATCATACCCTGAATATGGGGCAAGCGATTACCAATAAACCTGCTCTGCTAGCCATTCAAAGTCAATGCCCATATTTGTTCAGTTCTAATGTCCGCTGCCTTATCTATTATTGAAGAAGTATATAGCGTTGGCTTCCTATGTTTCTTTTCGCATAGCATCTATTCGAACAAGTAAATCTCAGAGCATTAATTAACTATGCAAATTGAGAAACGATATGCCTCAAAAGGCATATTTTAATGCCACTGCGAATAGGTAGGGCAGACAGACAAATTTACTACCAAGGCCAATAGTTGTTGGTCTCCTTGTGTTTAACATTGACTTCAGAATAACAATTTCGTAAATCTGCGGCAGACTGCGCTTCAGTGATAATATCGTCCACAGAGGAATCTAGTTCTTCAGCGGTCTCGTAGGTCACTTTAAGCAAATAGTCTTGCCCATCCGAGTGTAGTTTGCGCATTTGATAGTATCTTGACCATTCATATTCGATGTCTTCTCGCGCTTTTTTCTTTCCTCGTACAAATTTGCTGTTGTTTTCGATATACAGCGAAACTTCTAAAGTGGCAATTTTGATTTTGGACCTTGAGCCAGGTAGCGGAGAGTCGGGATTATTCTCTTGATATTCCTTTAGTATACGGTAAACACTGGCGATACCTATATCGAGTTTTTTAGAAACGGCGTCCCTGGTTAAACCATCCTTTATAAGAGAGATAACTTCATAGGACTTTGCGCGAGCGGTTGGCTGCCGCCCCTTGTATTTGCCATCTTTCTTAGCTTTGGCAACACCTTCTAACTGTCTTTCTCTGCGAAGGTTTGTTTCAAACTCCGCAAATACGCCTAACATGTCGAAAAATGCTTTCCCCGCTGCATTAGATGTATCGATGGGCTGCTCGATAGTTTTTATATAAATCCCGCTTTTGTTCAAATCATGCACAAGGTTTTGAAGATCTCGCAGACTTCGAGAAAGTCGATCAATTCTGGTTACTATTAATGTGTCACCTTCTCTAAGGTAATCCAGGCAGGCTCCTAATTCTTTTCGGCCTTCTGTTTTAGTGGCACTTTGTTTTTCAGAGAATATTTTGCGGCATCCGGCTTTTTTGAGTGCATTTTTTTGCAGGGTTAAATCCTGGTCAATCGTTGAAACCCGAGCATACCCAATAATTGCCATGAGAATTTACCTTATAGATGATTTAACTATCATATATATCTAAATATAGTGATATTTAACTACCATAAATTATTATTTAATTTATATGATAGTATTTTTAATCATAACCCAAACCTATCATACAGGTACACTCTATTGATAGATTTGATATTAGGAAGAAGTACTCAAGAATTGTTGATAGATGAGGTGGTTGTTTATTGATCAGAAAGTTGGCCGTTATCGCACGGTAGAGTGTACTGGGCCAACAGGGAGTGAATTCACAGGATATTATCTACTCTGATTTGTTTGATATACGTAACAACTTCAATAAGCCTGTCACAAGTAACTTCATTAATTATTTATGGAGATGCTTATCTAAGCTCGGTATAGTTGCAATCAAGTACGCATTTGAAGGTCAAAGTAAACTCATAGAAACTCTGATAGAGCTACGGAAACTATTTACTACGACAGCCGTCATGGAAATCAAAGGATATACCAACCTCGTTATTTTGGCTGTTAAAGGCGACATGCCGGAGCTTGAGTTGATTGGAAAGAAAGCTGACCAATTTGAAGATATCTATAATCTTCAATTTAAACAAATGCTTGATTCGATAACATGGTTGCCAGAGCGTTTTGATCGCTAAAATAGGCTAGATATAATGTTCAAATCCCCCGCTAGCCGAATATTTCACCAAAAGAAGGAGGCGGAACCGTTTAGCCCTTATAATGTAGGTGCTTTAGCCAAAGAATAAGGACGGTCCTGCCATGACAGAATGTTACCAGAGAGGCCTGGAATTTCCACGTGTTAAACGGTCGAATATTAAGGTGAATTTTGGAGGCGGGGAGATCACCTTTGATGGGGGAATGCTGCTGTTTAGAAGCGTAGATCGCAAAATTGGATTGACCAAGGCGTTGGATAGGGTACTGAAATATCCTCGGGTTCAGGGTCGTTGTAAACACAAGCAGCTAACGCTTTTACGCCAGCGGATTTACGCCATGGAGGCAGGCCATGAAGACCTGAATGACCATGAGGCATTATCCAAAGATGTCGGATTCCAGACGGCCGTTGAGAGCGATCAGTTTCTCAGTAGCGCCCTTACATTATGTCGCTTGGCGCAACGGGCAGACCGGAAGACAGCGATCGCCCTGCACGAGGTTTTAGTCGAGCAATTCATTGGCAGCTTTGCCGTAGCGCCGAACCAATTGATCCTGGACTTTGATGCGACTGACAACCCTGTTTATGGGGGTCAGGTGGGTAAGTATTTCAAGGGGTTTTACGATGGCTACTGTTTTTTACCCTTGTATGTGTTTTGCGATCTATGCTACCAGACCCTCAGCCACACCAACCGTTGCCCGACTCTCGTACAAAACTGAGAGGATGAGCAAGATTACACCCATGTAATCTTGGGGTCATGTTGCTGTCAGGCTGTAGCGGTATGCTCTCCATAACGGATATGACACGAACGTGGGTTATGGGATATCAATGAAACGAAGTCCTTGGGTCTTATGGTTTTTGCTGATAACACTCCTTGCGAGACCGGTGTTCGCGGTAGCACCGGTGAGCGATTTTACACCTGACATAGACCTCTCTGTAGCCAATACACCGGTCAGCGCCGCTCACGACGGCGAACACTGCGACATGAGTAACGAAAACGCCATATCAAGTAACAAGCTGGCATGCTGCGACGAAGGGGGCTGCGGTATCGACTGTTCGATGGCGGGTTGCTTTATGGTGACATTGCCGATCTCCGCTTTACTATTCCATGCATCTTTTCTGACCTTATACGATGGGGCCACCTTATCAGCCAGTCCTGTTGCATTTCACTTTCCTATCCTTCGTCCTCCGATCGCTTAGTTAAATTGAGATATCACGTTTCTCAGGACAACCACATCCTGTGGCCGATAGCGGCGTGCGTGATTGAACCGTTTCCGTTTCTGACCTCTTAATCCATTAACATCACCATCGGAGTCATCTACATGGACATTTTAAAGCGTCTAAGAACCCTATTGGGTTTGCTCTTATTATCTTTATTGACTGCCTGTACGGACACAAATGAATCAGCCGAATCTCATCAGACGGCACAAAGTAGCCCCGCTGAACAACTGATTGTCTATAAAAGCCCTAAGTGTGGTTGCTGCAAGAAATGGATCGATCACCTGGAGGATTCTGGGTTTGATACACAATATAAGCATCCCAAGGATTTAGGTGCGGTCAAAGAACGGTTTCAAGTAGCTCAAGCAATCCGGTCCTGTCATACCGCGGTATCGAAGCAAGGTTTTGTGTTTGAAGGGCATATCCCGGCACGCTATATACAGCAATTTTTGGCTAATCCCCCGGAAGGGGCGTTTGGCTTAGCCGTACCGGCGATGCCGGTCGGTAGCCCGGGAATGGAGGTGAATGAGCGATTCATGCCGTATCAAGTGCTGTTGTTGAAAAAGGACGGCAGCACCGAGGTATTTGCTGCTGTTGAAAACGCGGCACAGCAATATGAAGAGGCGGATCAGCCATGAAACGATGCCTATTTCTGTTGCTGAGTTTTTATGCGGTTTTAGCAAACGCACAGGACATTGATGGTCCTCTGGTGCTCGAAGCCGCCATTCAACAGGCGATTTCTAATGACCCCTGGTTAAGCGGAAGCTATCACCGGCAAGAAGCTCTTAAGGCCGAGTCTGTGTCAGCGGCCAGCCTTCCTGATCCCAGGGTCAGCCTGAGTGCAGGCAATTTCCCGGTAGACACTTTTGACCTCAGCCAGGAAGCCATGACGCAACTGTCTGTTGGCATCAGTCAAATGTTTCCAAGGGGCAGCAGTCTGGCGCTATCGAGCCAACAAAAACGGAAGCTGTCCCTCCAAGAACCATTTTTACGCCAGGATCGTATGGCCAAAGTACAATCCATCGTTACGCGTCTGTGGTTGGAAGTCTTTAAAGCCCAGGAAAGCATACGGTTGATTGAGCAGGATCGTTCCTTGTTCGAGCAGTTGGTGGATGCAGCTAAAGCCAGTTATTCCTCAGCGATTGGACGGGCGCGGCAACAGGATCTGGTGCGAGCGCAACTGGAACTGACCCGGATAGATGATCGACTCACCGGGTTGCGACAGCAGAAGGAAGCCAATCTACAGCGGCTGTCTGAGTGGGTTGGCAGCCTACCCAACGTCAGGCTTCCCGCCAATCTCCCCGAATTGGGCGCCCACACTCTCCCGGTGAGGGAAAAAAGCTCCATGCAGGCACTTTACGAGCAAGTCTACCTGCACCCCGCCTTACGGGCGGTGGATCAGCGCATTGATGCCATGGAAACCGGTGTGGATCTGGCACATCAGAAGTACAAGCCTGAATGGGGGCTAACTGCCCAATATGGCTATCGCGATGAAGATCCCATGGGGCGTGAACGGGCGGATTTATTTTCGGTTGGTATCAGTTTCGATCTGCCAGTCTTTACCGCCAACCGGCAGGATAAGGAGGTCCGTGCTGCAGTGTCACGGGCCGAGGCCATTAAAACCGAAAGACAGCTGATAGCGCGTCGATTGGTGGCGGAGCTGGATACTACGATCAGTCAACTACAGCGTTTGAACGAACGCTTCGCACTGTATGACCGGCAGCTATTGCCGCAAATGGCGGAACAAGCTGAAGCTTCCCTCACAGCCTATAACAATGACGACGGCGATTTTGCCGAAGCCGTGCGCTCCCGTATCGCTGAACTGAACGCCAAGATCGATGCGCTGGGTATTGCAGTAGAGCGCCTGCAAGTGATTACCCACATGAAATATTTACTGGCGGGTAAGACCAATGCCAACGCCCCCACGGTTAAATGAATGCACAGGAGCAAATCATGAACGCGTTAAACAAAACACTTGCCGGCGTTGTTATCGGTGCTTTTTTCGGCGCTTCGGGCGTCTGGCTTTTAGGCGTAGGCGAGCCCTCCAACACCAGTGCCGATGCCAATGACCGTAAACCGCTTTACTGGGTCGCCCCCATGGACCCTAACTACAAACGTGATAAACCGGGCAAGTCCCCCATGGGCATGGATCTGATTCCAGTCTATGAGGAGCAAGGGGCAGACGACTCGCCAGGCACAATTACGATTAATCCCGATGTGATTAACAACCTCGGTGTGCGCACAGCAACAGTTCAGCGCGGTAAAATGACCAACACCGTACAGACGGTGGGATACGTGCAGTACGACGAAGACCGTTTGCTACATATCCATCCCAGAGTGGAGGGCTGGATTGAAAAGCTTTACGTCAAAGCAGCGGGCGATCCGGTCGCAAAGGGCGAACCCATCTATGAACTCTATGCGCCCACATTGGTAAATGCTCAGGAAGAACTGCTACTGGCGCTTAAACGCAATAACCCCACCCTGATACAAGCAGCCATCGAACGCCTGGCCGCGCTGCAGGTTCCCCAATCGGAAATCGACCGCGTAAGAAAAACAAGGCGGGTCAGCCAGACCATTAAGGTGAGTGCGCAGCAAACGGGCGTCGTGGACAACCTGATGGTGAGAGAAGGCATGTTTGTTAAACCTGGCATGAGCCTGATGGCGATTGCTCAATTGGAGCATATCTGGGTGATTGGTGAAGTGTTTGAACGGCAGGCTTCCCTGGTGCGCGTCGGTGATGCCGTGCGGATGAGGTTGGATTATCTACCCGGTCGTGAATGGCTGGGGCAGGTAGACTATATCTACCCATCGCTCAATACCACCACTCGTACGGCCCAGGTTCGGGTTCATTTCAACAATCCTGACACCTATTTAAAGCCAGGTATGTTTGCTCAGATGCGCATTCAGGCCGAACCCATGGAAGGCGCCTTATTAATTCCGCGAGAGGCTCTGATTCGCACCGGGAACCAATCCCGGGTGGTGTTGGCGTTGGGAGAAGGACGTTTCAAGTCTGTTGCCGTTAAGGTGGGACATATCACTGACGAACAAGCGGAAATCACTTCGGGGCTCGATGCAGGTGATCGCATTGTGACTTCGGCTCAGTTCCTGATTGATTCTGAATCCAGTAAAACATCGGATTTCCGCCGCATGAACCACGGCTCTGACGATGAAGGCGGCATCGCACAGCCGAAATCGGTATGGGTGGGCGCTCATGTTAAAAACATCATGGCTGGCCACCGCATGCTCACGCTCAAACATGAACCCATTGACGACTGGCAATGGCCGGCCATGACCATGGATTTTGCCGCCGCAGAAAATGTTGACTTAACGGGCCTGAAGCCCGGTATGAGCCTGCATGTGGAAGTCACCAAGAAGGGTGGTAACGACTATATCATCAGCCAGATCCACCGCCCTGACGGTGCTAATAGCATGCCCATGCCCGAAGCTGATTTACCTATGGACCACAGTCAGCATCAGGACAGGGATCACCAGGGTATGACCATGGATCATAGCCAACATCAATCCATGCAGCATGACAGTAAGGAAGTGGATCACGGCCGCCATAACATGGAGGACAAACCATGATTGAAGGTATTATTCGCTGGTCCGTCCACAACCGTTTTTTTGTGTTACTGGCGACATTGATCCTGGTGGGGATTGGCGGCTGGTCACTCAAAAACACACCCGTTGACGCGATTCCCGATCTGTCCGATGTACAGGTGATTATCAAAACCAGCTTCCCCGGCCAGGCACCGCAAGTGGTGGAAGATCAAGTCACCTATCCGCTCACCACCGCCATGCTCTCCGTGCCAGGGGCCGTCACGGTAAGGGGATATTCCTTTTTCGGGGATTCTTATGTCTACGTGATTTTCGACGAAGACACCGACGCCTACTGGGCCCGCTCGCGAGTGTTGGAATACCTGTCGCAGGTAGCGCCAACCTTACCTCCCAACGCACGACCACAACTGGGGCCGGACGCCACC
>NZXG01000028.1 GCA_002701845.1 Pseudomonadales bacterium | reverse complement strand
GCCCAGGGCTCTACAAAGAGTTCCCTCAAGACTTCTTCGACCTGATCATCATTGATGAGTGTCATCGGGGGAGTGCACGGGACGATAGTAACTGGCGTGAAATTCTGGAGTATTTTGAACCGGCTTACCAGATTGGTATGACCGCTACGCCTCTGCGCGAAGATAATCGTGATACATACCGGTACTTCGGCAACCCAATTTATACCTATAGCCTACGGCAAGGTATTGATGATGGCTTTCTTGCCCCCTATCGCGTTCATCGAGTGATTTCAGAGGTAGATGCAGCAGGTTGGCGGCCTAGCAAAGGCGACGTGGATCGCTTTGGTCGTGAAATTCCCGATGGCGAATATCAAACCAAGGATTTTGAACGAGTTATAGCGTTAAGAGCAAGAACCGAAGCGTTTGCCAAGCACTTGTCGGATTTTATGAAGCGCACTGACCGATTTGCCAAAACGATTGTGTTTTGTGTTGATCAGGAGCACGCAGATGAAATGCGAAGAGCGCTCAATAATTTGAATTCGGACCTGGCTCGCAAGCACCCTGACTATGTTGCCCGCGTAACTTCTGAAGAAGGAAAAATTGGCAAAGGGCATTTGAGCCGTTTCCAGGAGCTGGAAACCACTACGCCAGTTATCCTGACGACTTCACAACTACTAACCACAGGTGTAGATGCACCGACCTGTAAAAACGTGGTGCTTGCTCGTGTCGTGAACTCTATGAGCGAGTTCAAGCAGATCGTAGGGCGAGGAACACGACTGCGAGAAGACTACGGAAAATTGTGGTTTAACATCATCGACTATACAGGCTCTGCCACTCAAAATTTTGCAGATCCCGATTTTGATGGCTACCCAGAAATTGAAGATGAGGTTGTCATTGACGTGGCTGGTGATGAGATTCACGAAGAAACCATTATCAGCGAAACCGATGATCCGGCTGTCGCCGAAGAGCGCGGCGACTATGACGTTGGGCAGGATGCTGGAAGCAACGTTGACGATGGCAATGACGAACCACGGAAGTACTACGTTGATGGCGGAAGTATAAAAATAACCTCGCATTTGGTTTATGAACTAGATGAAGAAGGCAAGCAACTTCGCGTTATACAGTACACCGATTACACCGCAGAGAAAGTCAAAACACTCTTTTCATCTCTTGATGAACTAAAAGATCAATGGGCAGATCCGGTCAAGCGTGAAGAAGTGATGCTGGAACTGCAAGAGCGGGGAATACAGTTTGATGATTTGGCCAATGAGTCTGGGAAGCCTGAAGCAGACCCATTGGATCTGCTTTGTCATATTGCTTTTAATGCGCCACTTCGCACCAGAAAACAGCGCGCAGACTATTTGAAGAAAAATAAACCAGATTTCTTCGATCAGTATGGCCCAGAAGCACGCAAGATATTAACTGCCCTGTTAGATAAATATACAGATCACGGCCCTAAACAATTCAGTATCCCGGATTCGCTCCAGGTACCGCCCATTTCTGAGTATGGCAATGTGATGGAGATAGCCAACCTCTTTGGCGGTGCTCTACAAATGAAAACAGCTGTGGATCAATTACAAACACTGCTCTATACCGAGCAATAACATAAGCGACAAATCTATTTATGGCACGAACAAAAAAAGCTGACCAGCCAATGACGACTGCCCAACAGCTGGGCGCTATCGTTAAGTCGTCCCGGCAGATCATGCGTAAAGATAAAGGCTTAAATGGTGATCTCGATCGCCTGCCAATGCTGACCTGGATAATGTTTCTTAAGTTTCTCGACGATTTAGAGCAAATGAGGGAAACAGAGGCCGTACTAGAAGGTAAAAAATTCCAGCCAGCAATCGAAGCGCCATACCGTTGGCGTGATTGGGCTGCCATAGAGGGCGGCATCACCGGTGATGAGCTGATCGCGTTTATCAATAATGATGAAGCTGTTCGCCCGGATGGAACCCGTGGAATTGGGCTGTTCGCTTACCTGCGGAGCTTGCAAGGTGAAAACGGAGGCGATCGCCGGGATGTTATCGCGACGGTTTTTAAAGGTATGCAGAACCGTATGATAAACGGTTATCTGCTACGCGATGTGGTAGACAAGATTAATGGCATACATTTCAACTCATCTGAGGAAATGCATACCCTGAGCCGCCTTTACGAAACCATGTTGCGCGAAATGCGTGATGCCGCTGGCGATTCCGGCGAGTTTTACACGCCGCGTCCAGTAGTTCGCTTTATGGTTGAAGTGACCAACCCACAACTCGGCGAAACCGTACTTGATCCGGCCTGTGGCACGGGCGGATTCTTGGTTGAAGCTTTTGAGCATTTAGAGCGCCTATGTAACACAGTGGAAGATCGAGAGGTATTACAAGAAAGCAGCATTTATGGAGGCGAGGCGAAATCACTCCCTTATTTGTTGGTTCAGATGAATCTGTTACTGCATGGCTTAGAATATCCACGAATTGATTCAGAAAACAGCTTGCGCTTTCCGTTGCGCGAAATGGGAGATAAGGATCGCGTAGACGTTATTCTGACTAACCCTCCCTTTGGTGGCGAAGAAGAAAAAGGCATTCTCGGCAACTTTCCTGAAGATATGCAAACCGCTGAAACAGTTCAGCTTTTTTTGCAGCTTATTATGCGAAAATTAAGGCGAAAGGGGATGGGAGCAGAAGTCGGGGGGCGAGCAGCAGTTGTAGTTCCTGAGAGTGTTTTGTATGACGGCGGTGTCGCTCAGAGAGTTCGCCAGCAGCTCCTCAGAGATTTCAACCTTCATACCATTATACGTTTACCTAAGGGGGTTTTTGAGCCGTATTCTGACATTCAATCAAATATACTTTTTTTTGATAGGGATGGCCCAACAGAGGGTGTTTGGTTTTATCAGCATGAGGTTCCAATTGAACGTAGGGGAATGAAAAACCCCTGCTATACCGTAACTAATCCCCTGAAAGATGAAGAAATGTCAGAAATTCGGGATTGGTACAAAAATCAGTGTGAAAATGAATATTCTTGGTATGTTCAGCTTGAAGATATTGAAAGTAAAGATTTTTCTTTAGATTTTCGAAATCCGCGTAAGGAGAAGCAAGAATTCAAAGGCCCAGATCATCTGCAAAAAACAGTGAAGGACTATCTATCAAGAGTTGTAGGTAGTCAGACTAATTTGCAGGAAGCCTCAAATACGTTAAGACATATAGACAAAAAATCATGGAGCGAATTTAAGATAGGAGATTTTTTGATTCGTTCTAAGAACAGCGTTGAGTTGATGGATGACGTTGACTATAAACAAATAACCGTAAAACTCTATGGAAAGGGAGCGGTGTTGAGGAAAACAATCCTCGGGAAAGATATAAAAACAAAATCCCAGTTTCTAGCAAAAAGTGGCCAGCTAATTATGAGTCGTATTGATGCAAGGAATGGAGCATTCGCTATTGTGCCTTCCGATTTAGATGGTGCTGTTGTTACTCAAGACTTCCCATTATTCGATATTAATAAAGATGTAATATTGCCTGAGTTCCTGGCATTTCTGCTTCGCTCCAAGGAATTTACCCATGCTTGTCAGCACTCTAGCAAGGGAACAACAAATAGAAAAAGATTGAAGGAGGAGCTTTTCTTAGATGAGATTCTTCCCCTTCCATCTCTACCAGAGCAGAAAGTAATAGTGGAATATAACGACGAGTTTAATAAGTTAGCACGGTTGGTTCGTGATTTTTCTGACTGTTGCGAGGAATCAACATCGGAACTCGCTGACTATTTTTTGGATATGCGTAATTAAAATAAGGTGAAACCGCTAGTGCCTATGCCCGTTCCTCAGCTTTCCTATGATACTGGCACTCCGCCTGTCATTGCCCATGGCCTGTCCTATGACGATGAGCAAGTGGGTGAGATTTTGTCTGGGCCGGTGAAGGAAATTCTACAGGATACAGCGGGCAATGATGAGCTGCAGGAGCTGTTGGGCAGCGTTGTGAGTACAGAGTTTGAGCAGGAGGGGCTTAGAGAGCTACTTGCCGATGATACGGTGCCCAATAATTGGCGTGTGGGTGAGGCCATAGCCGAGGCCTTTGTGGCTGATAAAGGCGATTGTGTTTTTCCTTGGCCCACTGGCCGTGACCTGAAGAACCCGAATGCCAGTCCAGCAGGTTGTGATCTGACTGGCTTTCAGCCAGTGGATGATGAGGACCTTCCCTTTCGCTTCGCCTTTGGAGAAGTTAAAACCTCTGAACATAACCAATCGCCACCGAGTGTTATGACAAGCTTGGGTGGCCAGCTCTTTGGATTACGTGACAATCGTAAAGTGAAAGATGCGCTCTGCCGTTATCTGGGCCATCATGCCGTGCGAGCAGACTGGGAGCCAATGTTTAAAAGTGCCGCAAAGCGCTATTTGAGCTCCAATACAACGGATGTCGCGGTTTATGGTGTCTTAGTGCGCGATATTGAGCCAAACGCCTTGGATATTTCTGGGCGAGCGAGGGCGTTGGCAGCGAACTGCCCGCAGCAGACTGATATTGAATTGTATGCTTTGTATCTTCCTCTTAACGCCATCAGTACCCTATCTGATCGTGCTCAAGCTGTCATGAGGGAAGCGTCATGACACTTACGCAAGAGCACTTAATACAGGTTGATCAGCATTGGGCTGTGCAGTCCATTGGCGATGAGCTTCGTGTGCAGGCTATGGAGATGGCTGAGCTGCGCCTGGTTGATGTTGCCTTAGGTAATTTGCTTGAGCATCCGCAAGCTGAGTTTGATACCGATTTGCTGGAGCGGGTGGCGACAGCCTATGAATTGGCAGCTATCGAAGGCCTTGGTGCATTACTGCATCCTGTCGCAAATCAAGGCAATAAACACCTTCGTGAACTGGCACAGGCAGGGGCTTACCGCGCTTTTGGCTTCTTCCGCGTACTACCAATACCCGATGATAATGAGGCACGACTATTTCACGTTCTGCATGTTGCAGGGCTTGCTTACTGTGGAGACCGCTGGACTGATTTGCGTCGCTGGTTTGAAGAGCAGCGTAACGCTTTAGATGTGCCAAGTGTGGCCGGTGCTTCATGGGATAAGCGTTTGCTGTATCGGATTTTTGATTGCTGGTTGCGTTTGCTGCGCAAGAATCGCTGGGATGATCTTGACCAGGTTTCCGAGATAGTGCTTGGGCTTCGTAATGATCAGGCAAATCATGAGAAAGCTCTGTTAGAGCAAACTCAGGGAGCCCAAGCCCAGAGTATCGCTATGCGTTTGGTTGCGCTCTATCACTGGGCGAAGGCAACTGAGCGACTTGCTGTCTATATGCTCCAGGGGGAGCCTGTAGCAATAGATGCTCAACTGGATCAGCACTTTGAGGCGGCACAAAAGGCAGCTCAAGCGCCCAAAGATCCACAACTAGAGATGATTTTGCGTTGGTTGCATGTCACCAGTCGAAAGATGGTCGCAGGGTCTTTGTGGTGGGTCGCTCATACAGTGAACTCCCGTGTGACACGCTTTGTTTCTCATGTCACAAAACATAAGAGCTTGTTTGAATTGCTACCGCCACAAAGGGCAGCTCTCCAAGAGCAGGGCTTATTGGACCAGGCCAGCAGAGCGGTGATTGTCGATCTGCCCACATCAGGCGGAAAGACTGCGCTTGCTCAGTTCAGGATGCTGCAAGCACTCAATCAATTTGATCTGGATGATGGCTGGGTGGCCTATGTGGCTCCCACTCGTGCCCTCGTATCACAGATTACACGGCGACTGAGAGAGGACTTTGGTCCGCTTGGTGTACAGGTAGAGCCTCTAACTGGAGCTGTAGAAGTTTATGCATTTGAAGAAGCGCTGTTAGGCGAGGCTCGTGCATTTCAGGTGTTGGTAGCCACGCCTGAAAAACTTCAGTTGGTGATGAGGAATAAAAAGGTTGCTCGTCCGCTGGCTTTGGTGGTGATGGATGAGGCGCACAATATCGAAGACGAATCCAGAGGATTGAGAATTGAGCTGTTGCTAGCCACGATTAAGCAAGAATCGCCTCGGGCTAATTTTCTATTGTTGATGCCTTTTGTTCCTAATGCCAATGATCTCGCTCAGTGGTTAGCCGCAGATCGTGGAAGGAGTATCAGTCTCGGTACTTCAGCCTGGCAACCGAACGAACGAATCGTAGGGCTTTTCGATATACACAAGGGTGAGAAACGCGGAGATTGGAATTTAAGTTTTGAGACGCTAACAACGACTCAACGTACGATTCATCTTAAGGGAATTCATCAAGTTGATGGCAATCGACCGTTACAGAATTTAACTTATTCAAATGCTAAAGGGGTGACAACCCAGGCCGTAGCAATGGCAAAGGTTTTCTCCAAGAGGGGAACCAGCATTGCCGTTGCCCAAACGATTCCCGATGCCTGGAGTATTGCTCGTAAGGTGGCAGCAGAGCTTGACCCTTATGTGCAAGTCCATGATGACATAAAGCTGGTTCAGCGTTTCTTGGCGGCAGAAATCAGCGAAGACTTTGAGCTGATCGATATGCTGTCAAAAGGCGTCGTGGTTCATCATGCTGGCTTGCCCGCGGAAGCACTGTCTTTAATCGAATGGCTCACCGAGGCAGGCCGTGTTCGTGTTATGTGCGCGACAACGACGATTGCACAGGGGCTCAATTTTCCCGTTTCTTCTGTGTTCCTTGCGACAAGAAAACTGCCTTACGGCAATGAGATGTCGCATAGAGCATTCTGGAACTTGGCTGGGCGTGCTGGTCGAATTGGTCACGATAGTGTTGGTGTTGTCGGTATCGCAGCCGGATCGCAGCCAAATGAGATTCGCCAGTATGTTAGTGATGCAACGGCGGCACTGGTATCTCGACTTGAGGAGATGCTGAATGAATTGCAGGCCTCCGGTAACTTGGCAAACCTCTCAATCGTTATTCAAGAAGAGCAATGGGCAGACTTTCGAAGCTATATCGCTCATCTGTGGAATGAGAAACGCAACCTCGATGCGGTAATTGGAGAAGCAGAGCAATTACTGCGGAACACCTATGGATTTGGCTCGCTTCGAGCAAAGGCAGATCAAGCTTCACAGGAAAAAGCCGATGCCTTGCTTGAAGCTACCAAGGGGTATGTGCGTAGACTTGCTGAGCATCCGGAAAACGCTTCTCTTGCAGACGTAACCGGCTTTTCTCCGGAGGGTGTTCGCTCAACGTTGTTAGACTTGAATAACCTTGAGAACAAACTAACGCTTGCCGATTGGGAGCCGTCGAGCCTGTTCGGCGATAAAGCTCAATCCGTGCTGCCTGCCCTTATGGGAATCATGATGCGTGTCCCTCAACTACAGGATGGATTGCGTGATATCAGCAAGGGCGAAGGCAATAGTTATCGCAAGCTAGCGGATATTACCCAAGCTTGGGTTACTGGTAGCTCGATAGAATCTATCGCTAAAACCTACTTCGAGGGCGACACGCTGACCGATCAAATCTCGAAGGCTTGCAGGGCGGTATACCGAGATTTGGCGAACAGTGGTGCTTGGGGGCTTTCGGCTCTGAGCAAGATGCCTACATCAGGGCTCGACTTCGAGAATATGACGGATGAGGAAAGGCGCAGGTTAAATAATCTGCCGGCTATGCTTTATCATGGTGTTCAAACTGAAGAAGCTGTATTAATGCGCATGAATAGTGTGCCAAGAAGCATCGCCGAGCGTGCGGCAGAAGATTTTAGAGCGCAAGCGGACGGTGGAGCCAATGTTGCATTATCCCCCCGTAAAGCAGGCGAGTATCTGAAATCTCTCAGAACAGAAGATTGGGCAAGGTTGAAGCCAGAAGGTTCTGTGTTATCTGGGGAAGACTACCTGAAAGTCTGGAAGCGGTTGTCCGGTGAGGTGTAGCGTTTTTGAGTCTCAGCTATTGATCTTGAAGGAAATCACTTCCTTCCATCTTGACTGCGTTTTCATAACAAACGTCTATGCCAAACCTGAGTAAAACCGTTACCTGTGACAGGCTCTTCCAGCTTATGGCTGATGGTGTGTACAGTGGCTGCCTTGCCATTGTCTGTGGTAGACCATTGGATAAAGCCGACCTCGAGTATTTGTCAGAGTCTGCACAAAAGCACTTTCACGCTGTTGAGCTAGTAGAAGCGCAGGTCGTAGGCTCGAATGATGAGCTATGGGGCAGCGAAAACTTATTATTCGTTTTGGGATTGGATCAAGAGAGCAGCAGAAGCCCTCAATCTTATGCGATAAGAACGGCACTTGATGTGCGAAGAAACAAAGGCCTTTGCTCAATTCTCTTTCATGATGAGAAAGGGTTTTCGAAGCACTATCAGGATGCTGCGAGCCCATTCTATGAATCCCCCCGGGTTTGTCGGAGGCTAACTTTCTTGAGAGAATTAGCCAATGAACAAACGACCTGGTTATTCCCCCGAAGTACGAGAACGCGCGGTTCGCATGGTCTTGACCGGCGAGCATGAACATAAATCACGATGGGCAGCGATTACCTCAGTGGCCTCCAAAATTGGCTGCACCCCTGAGACCTTAAGATCCTGGGTCAACAAAATGGAAGTGGATCAAGGTAGCCGCCCAGGTACGACCAGCAGTGAAACTGCCCGCCTCAAAGAACTGGAACGCGAGAATCGCGAGCTTAAGCGCGCCAATGAGATTCTGCGCAAAGCCGCTGCTTTTTTCGCCCAGGCGGAGCTCGACCGCAAACAGAAGTGATGGTGGCCTTCATCGATCAACTACGCGAGGTCTACGGTGTCGAGTCAATCTGCGACGTTCTGCCGATTGCACCGTCGACTTACTATCGCTGCAAACAAATACAAACCCATCCCGATCAGCGCTGCGCACGGGCTCAACGCGATGATCGTCTGAAACCGGAAATTACTCGGGTTTATGATGAGAATCACCGTGCCTATGGTGCCCGCAAGGTCTGGAAACAGCTCAATCGTGAGGATATTCAGGTAGCCCGATGCACCGTAGAGCGTCTGATGAAACAACTACAACTGGTGGGGGTTCGGCGCGGTAAACGCTGCGTGACTACAGTGCCAGGGGATCTGGCACACAGGCCGCAGGATCTGGTGAAGCGCCAGTTTACGGCGGAACGCCCCAACCAGCTGTGGGTCGCGGACATCACCTACGTGGCGACGTGGTCAGGCTTTGTTTATGTGGCATTCGTCGTTGACGTTTACTCGCGTTACATTGTTGGCTGGCGCGTGCTGAAAAGCCTGCATACCGACATTGTGCTGGATGCTCTCGAACAAGCGTTATGGGCACGAGGCAAGCCACGGGGCGTTACTCATCACAGTGACCGGGGGAGCCAGTATCTGTCGATTCGTTATACGGAACGGCTCAGTGAGGCGGGCTTCAAAGCCTCGGTCGGCAGCGTGGGTGACTCCTACGACAACGCACTGGCCGAAACCATTAACGGGCTTTACAAGGCCGAAGTGATTCACCGATACGGTCCCTGGAAGGGGTTGGATGACGTTGAACGTGCAACACTAACCTGGGTTGACTGGTTCAATCACCGACGCATTCTGGAACCTATCGGCGATAGACCACCCGCTGAATATGAAAACCTGTATTATCAACAAGTCGAGTCTGCCGCGGCATGACTCAAACTAAAACCCCTCCGACAAACCCGGGGGGATTCACTATTTGTTCTGTGATAGCGTAAAGCTGACTGAAATAAGCGATTTGATACCCTAAGCTACTGCGAGTTCACGCTGAGGCGCTGGTCACCATGTGCCCCCTGATTTAGGCGGACAATTTTGGTCCCATATGGGACCAAAGTTTGGCCATGGCGGACAATCTATGGTCGCAACAACACACACGGGGTAGAACCGGGGTATAATGGTGGGCCCGGACAGACTTGAACTGTCGACCTGCCGATTATGAGTCGGATGCTCTAACCAACTGAGCTACGGGCCCTTTGAGGAGTGGGCGCCATTATACGAAGATCGGAAAATGGCGCCAATGACTAAGTTTCAGGTTTCGCTGTCCAGGAAGCTGCGCAGGTGTTCCGAGCGGCTGGGGTGCCGCAGTTTGCGCAGGGCTTTGGCTTCGATCTGACGAATCCGTTCCCGGGTGACATCGAACTGTTTGCCCACTTCTTCCAGGGTGTGGTCGGTGTTCATGTCGATGCCGAAGCGCATGCTCAGGACTTTGGCCTCACGGGCGGTGAGCCCGGCCAGGACTTCCCGGGTGGCTTCCATCAGGCCCTCGATGGTGGCGGAATCCACCGGCGAGTCGATGGTGGCGTCCTCGATGAAATCCCCCAGATGGGAGTCTTCGTCGTCACCGATGGGGGTTTCCATGGAGATGGGCTCTTTGGCGATCTTGAGCACTTTACGCACTTTGTCTTCCGGCATTTCCAGGCGCACGCCCAGTTCTTCCGGGGTGGGTTCGCGGCCCATTTCCTGCAACATCTGGCGGGAGACCCGGTTCAGCTTGTTGATGGTTTCAATCATGTGCACCGGAATCCGGATGGTGCGGGCCTGGTCCGCGATGGAGCGGGTGATGGCCTGCCGGATCCACCAGGTGGCATAGGTGGAGAACTTGTAACCGCGACGGTATTCGAACTTGTCCACGGCCTTCATCAGGCCGATGTTGCCTTCCTGGATCAGGTCCAGGAACTGCAGGCCGCGGTTGGTGTACTTCTTGGCGATGGAGATCACCAGGCGCAGGTTGGCCTCGACCATTTCCTTCTTGGCGCGGCGGGCCTTGGCTTCGCCGATGGAGATGCGGCGGTTGATCTCCTTGATGTCCGCCACCGGCAGGCCGACGATTTCTTCCAGGGTGAGGATCTTGCGCTGGTTGCGCTGGATGTCTTCCTTCATCAGGCCCAGCTTGCCGGCGAAGTCCTTGGACTTCTTGCCCTTCACCTGGTTGTCGACCCACTCCAGGTTGGTCTCGTTGCCGGGGAACACCTTGATGAAGTCGCGGCGCGGCATGCCGGCGCGGCGGATCGCCAGGGTCATGATCTGACGCTCGAACTTACGCACCGTGTCCAGGTGG
>NZXG01000027.1 GCA_002701845.1 Pseudomonadales bacterium | reverse complement strand
TACCATTGCGGTATCCTAAAGCGGCTTTGGTATACCAGAAATGACAGGTCATCCCGGAATGATAGCGTGCTATACAGGATACTGAATCATCTATCTCAGTAAAATTCCCATAGGAGTTAGTAGTGGCTATAACTTCCTGAACGTCTTGCCCCGTTAAGAATTCAATAAACATCTGTAGATGCGCGCCAAGGTCAAGTGATACTGTTGGAACGGTGCTGTCACTTAAGCGCCACTTCTGTGGAATCACCGGATTGCCATTGGTATCTAGCCTTATAAAGCCTTCTTGAGGCATTTCCAGCATTACTTGTTGTACTTCACCCAACGCCCCCTGCTGGACGAGTGCACGCAGCTCTCTAGTCATCGGATAGCCCGTATAATTGTACGTGACGCACAGATAACTGTTCGACTTCGCCTGTAACTCTGCTAGTTTTTTGGCCTCCTTCAAAGAAGTCACTAGCGATTTTTCGGAAATCACGGTAACTCCATGAGCCAGGCAGCTAGAGATTGCTGCATAATGCTGGTTTGTGGGTGTTAGAACAATTAATGCATCAAATTCGGTGTTATGTAGTTTAATCAGGTCCTCATAGGAGCTGCAGCAATTCTGCTCCGGTACGCCATAAACATGTGCACTTTCAATATTCTCTTTTCTATTGCGGCTAAAACAACCGGCCGTTAGTTTGAACAGACCATCCAAATGAATTGCTGCATAGTGTGCACGACCAACAGCAGAACTCTTTCCGCCGCCCAGAAAGGCCGCCCGTATTGGCCGGATATCTAGTCGGTTATCAGAAAGCATGATTATCCTCAATTGTTTTTATGCTCATGTAATCTGCCATAGAAGGTGTAATTGACTTAAGCGTCTCAGCGGCCTCAAACTCAGCAAACAATATTGCTACTTTATCGTAAGGCGCATCAGTAATTGGGTGACCGCTGCGTTTCAAGGGGACGATACTTACCTTCGGTGATGGAAGCGACTGGGAAAAAGAAAATAGGGTTTTTGGTTTCACCACGGAAATAGTGTGACGGCCTATGAGCCGGTAGCGTTCGGATGAACTGTTGGCTTTTATCTTTCCCCCTATAAATGGAAGAGTATAGAGTTCAGTATAATCGTGGCCTGTGGAGTAACTAATTAAATTGCCAAAGAGGTCTCCAGGCGCTCTTCTCATGCACTCTATAATCCAGATCTGGTCATCATTAACTATAAACTGCGAGTGTATCAAGCCATCACATATCTTGAGCTTGCTGATAATCGTGCCAATCGCTGCGCGAACTGAGTTGCGAATATGCTGTGAAAGAAATGATGGATGATTGGAGCAGTCCACTTGGTAAGGATAAATGCTACAATACTCATCTACGAAAAAATCGATCATTATCTTTTCGTTTACGACAAAGGCCGAGTGACTGTGCAGACTGCCTTCAACAAATTCTTCAACAATCACGCCGTCATCTTTAGAGCTTAATCTGGCATTTTCGATGGCAGGACCAAGAGAACTATAATCCGTAATTTTGGTGATGCCTCTACCACTAAAAGCATCAACAGGTTTTACCAGTAGCGGTAAAGTCAGAGACGAATAATCTTTCTGGGCACTTGCCTTTAACCAGCGAGGAGCTGGTATGGCGTTATCTTTTGTGAATTCCCTAAACGAATTTTTTGTGTGTAATATTCTCGCCGTTGGCAAGGTGTCGAATCCTGGATAAGGATTTTGTTGTGTGGCTTGAACTGTAGACATATACGCAGTGTCATTACAGCTTGGTACTATGAAGTCAAACTGTTCAGCGTCTATTAGCTGCTTGAGCGCTTCAGAGTTTGAATAATCAATGTAATATGATTTATCAGCGTACTCATGGCAGGGGTCGTCACGGTGTACGCCACACACTGAAATTTGGAAACCACGCTCACGTAGTATGCTTAAAATCGGCGCAGAGCTATAGCTGCTGCCCACAAGTAGAGCTTTTCTCATATGCCAGTTGTCGCGCGTCGGCTGTAAATAATGTTGGAATTCTCTGTGCCTAGAGTATATCGTGTATTCTGCTGATTTAATAGATATTATTGCTTCCGAAGTGTCTTGTTTTGCGATCTGAGACCGCTATTGGTGCCGGCGAGGAGGCGCGTCGGAGTAGGTTATTGGATTGCTGGCTAAGTGAGGAAGTAATCTCCAACAAATTGCATGTCTAGTTCAGGGATATTTTGTTTGCCCTAGAATCCCAGGGGCTTGTAGGGGTGATACTATAGTCTTGCCAAAAAGTCATCAAAGCAATTCGGCGAAATCCAATACGTGCCTACCTCCTTCGGCTTGTTAGTGTCTGAAATAGATCGTGGGCCAACAAAGTAAACAAGAGTGTGTCCTAATAATTGTGCCAAATTAGAAAAATAGTAGTAGTCCGCATTCTCGTAATACGAAGCTAGGCACCAAATCGTGCAAGGTTTGGCGCAAAACATTGAGTTGACGAGCGCAGCCCCGACTTCTCCTGCTATCAATTCGGCTTTAGAGAACCGGGTCACTTGCTTGTCAAAGCTATCTGATGCGGGGTTATAAGGTTGAAATCCGTATTTTATGAATCTGTCTTTTATTTGATGCCAGGTGACGGCGTACCTGCTGTTGTATGAGCTAGTCTTGTCTCTTACCAAGAGTAGCCTCGAAGAATCGTTGCTTGTGGTCTGTGAATCAATGATTGAAGAAAGCTTTCTCTCTCGCGTATATTCAAGGGCTGGTTTTGAGAAGGTGTGTGAGTGTGGGGAAGGTGGAGCTATTGGCCCAGTTCTCCACGTAGTGCGATGGTGGGTTGGAGTAAAGGCAGTAGGTTCTATGTTTATGCAGTAACGCAGATTAAGTCGCTCGCCTTTTTTTACATAATGAATGGTTCTGGGGAAAGTGGCGCTATCTTTTAGTATCTGAACGAACGATTTTGGAGTTGAGCTATCCAAAATCAAACTGTAGTCCCTAAATTCCGGAAGAGATTCAATTAGAGTAAATCTTGGTAGGACCTCTGTAATAAAATGGGCGTAGTTGGCGGCATGTTCGGTTATAAGATTAATTCCACGAATCGCAGTTTGTCCGCTGGGATTTTTTTTTGGTTTTCCCCAGAACACAAATTTTGAGCTTTGCTTGCGAAATTCTGCCAAATCAGAGGATTCCAGCGCGGTAACGTACTTGGTTAAATCAAAACTGTTTGGCGTGATAGCGAGGTTGCCTGAAAAGATAAGGGTCGAGCCGCCAGTGACCACGCAGTCTCTGTAAATCGATGCATTTATTTCTGGATGATAGAGTATGAAGTCCCGCTCGGTATAGACAGGATATTTTTTTTCGTCAGCGAATTCAGGGCCAGGAAGCTTCAGTTTGGTTTCCGGTGCTAGAGTGATCGATGGTATGTTATTGCTCGCGGAATAATCTTTTGCGTATATAATGCTGAACTGGTAGCTGCTGAGGTGCTTCAATATCTTCAAAGAGAATTTCCTTGAAGCGCTTTTTCTGGCTCGGTTGTAGTCACTCAGAATTCGGTGAACTGTTGAATACTTATTTGAGCTTTCCATGAGTGTGCCTCTACCCGACTGCCTGAAACGGATCACCTTCTATTGGTCGTAATTGCTAAGCGGAACAGTTATCTCAGTATCTTATGTAGAGAGCCATTCAAAACCTATGGCGTTTATAAGAGGTTTTCCTGCAATCTGTTAACTCTTCAGTCATTCTGACTTCAGGCTATTGGTTAAATATACAGTGGGGCGCTGGTAAAAACTACTTGTGAACTGTATAGGGGTGTGCCGCCGAGGCAAGCGCTAGTCGCTAAATATGCCCTTTCTGACACCCCAGCTTTGTTTGCGCAAGTATCCAGAATTATAAGGTATTTGTGCGGACTAATATGTTAGCATTGCCAGTATTATAAACAGTCGTTATTGTTTCACCAAAGATGGGACCCCCTGGCCAGGGACACTATGTTAGAGTCTATCCGCTCATACTTTAGGTTGCTACAGTTTCTTAACGGATACTGGTGGGCATTTTTGCTGAGCACCTTAGGCTTCCTGATGTTTGCGGCTACCCAGCCAGCCATGGCAAAGCTGATGGAAGTGATGATCGAAGCGATCCAACAAAAGGACACCGATAAGAGGCTAGTGCTGCCGCTGTTGGCCATTGGAATCTTTTTTTTCAGGGGGCTGGGCACTTTTATGGGCACTTTCTATAATTCTTATCTTGCCGCCAGCGTCATCAGAAAAATCCAAAAGCAGCTGTTTGATCACTTGATTCACCTGCCTGCGGATTTCTATGATCGCCATAATCAGGGTCAGATTATGCACCGCCTTGGTAGCGGGGTAGGCCAGATCCAGGGTGCTATTACGTCAGCTTTGAAAATTGTCATTCGAGAAGGGTTTTCGGTGATATTTCTAGTGGGCTGGATTTTTTATCTTAACTGGAGACTATCTCTGACGTTTCTGGCTGTGGCTCCCGTTCTGGCGTATCTCGTGTCTTACGTGACCCGGCGTTTTAAAAAGATTGCTCGCTCTAACGAGAGAATTCTAGGGCAAACCAGTCAGGTATCGAAAGAGCTAATCGGCAATCACGCCATTGTTCGGGGGTTCGGCGCAGAGGACTACGAAAAGCATCGTTACTATAAAAACCTTGATCAGGTATTTGCGCAAAGCCTTAAGTTGCGTCGGATCACAGCGTTGTTTTCTCCGGTATCACAGCTGATTATCGCTATCGCAATGTCGGGCATTATATATCTGTTGCTTAGCCCGTCTATACTGGATCAGTATTCCACTGGGGATTTGGTGGGTTACCTCACCGCTATCGCTTTGCTGCCAAAATCAATACGCCAGCTTAGTGGCGTAGGTCTTATGATACAGCAGGGCGCCATTGGTTCAGAGATTATCTTTGGTATTCTGGATGAACCACTCGAGGAAGACCATGGGACAATTGTGCTGGCTAACCCCCGTGGAGAGCTGCAGGTTTCTAAACTCCGTTTCACCTATCCTAGAGGTGAGCGCGTTGTATTAAGCGATATTTCATTTCATGTGTCTCCTGGTGAAATGGTCGCTTTGGTTGGCAAATCAGGTAGCGGAAAATCAACCCTGGCAGACCTCTTATGCCGAAAATATCCAGTGGAAGAAAGCCAAGTTTTCATTGATGGGGTTGATATCAATGAGATCACTCTGGAGAGCCTCCGTCGCAACGTAGCGATGGTTAACCAGAATATCGCATTGTTCGACGATACTATTCGCAATAATGTTGCTTACGGCGATCTGGATGTGCCTGAAACAGCAGTAATTGATGCTCTGGAGAAAGCTTATGCCATGGAGTTTATTAATGAGCTGCCTGATGGTATAGATACCGTTATTGGTGAAAATGGTCTTAAGCTCTCAGGGGGGCAGCGTCAGCGAATTTCAATTGCGCGTGCGTTTTTAAAGAACGCTCCTATTTTAATAATGGATGAAGCGACCTCGGCCTTGGATAACGAGTCTGAAGCCAGAATCACCCAGGCGATTGAAGAATTGGTGGAGACCCGCACCACGATAGTGATTGCCCATCGGCTTTCGACGATTCTTAAGGCAAACCGACTTTTGGTAATGAAGGATGGTAAGATCGTGGAGATGGGTACACACCAGCAGCTATTGGACAAGCGAGGCTTCTATTCTCAGCTCTATCAGTCGGAGTTTTCAAGCTGAAGCCGGATAGCTTAGTGTTGCTTTGGTTTGAGTGGGTGGAAAGGGGCCCCCGACTCCAAAATTGCGGGTTTTCCCTGCAGAAACGCGAGGCTTCCCTGAAAGCGATACTTATAGCGCAGCCGCTTTTCTGGTTGGGTGGCGAGCATCCACTTTATGGCATAGCCCAGTGCCACTCTCGAAGGTCGATGTTTTCCACTGATGTTTTGGTGCTTATGATGCAAGTAAAGCTTAGACCAGGCCTTGTGCCAGTCTTTAAGTGCTTGTGTCTCCGGGCTTGGCGTGCTGGATTGCCGGTATAAATGCTCGATATATATGTCGGTATCCAGATAAATTTTGTAGCCCTCCTGAATGATGCGCTTGCACAGGTCTGACTCTTCCGAAAAAAGAAATATTTGCTCGTCGAACAGGCCTACCGTCCTCAGGTGTTCCATGCTGAACATCATGGCCGCGCCGATGACCCATTGTTTTTCCACCAGTCCGGTTTTTGTATGCTTTTTGCGTGTCGTTGCCGGGGCCACCAGGGCGGTGCTGGGGGCCGATGATCTGATGGTTGCCAAAAGTTTTCCAGTACTTTCCACGTCAGCTTTTAAGTCCGGATTAACCAGAAAAAAGTAGGGTGTGATACATTTTTTGATGGCAACATTGGCGGCTCGGCCATAGCCAAGGTTCACCGGTTCCTGGATGACCTGAACATCAGGATACGTTTGCTTGAGCTTGTCACCGGACCCGTCAGTACTAGCATTATCGACAATGATGACGTGAAACCCGCCGGATTTTATTAACTCATCCAGGCAGGCAGTGATAACAGAATAGCTGTTGTAGGAAACAATGGCGACGGTGAGTTCGGCTTGTTGTGTCATAAAGTCATATCATCAATTGGCGACAAAGTTTAGTCATTGGTCAGAGGCTGCCACCAGGACCTGTTGTCCAGATACCACTGAACCGTTTTTTTGATGCCTTCCTCAAAAGTGGTCTGGGGGCGATAATTGAGCTCTGTTGCGATTTTGTCGGTGGATATGGCGTACCGCCGGTCATGCCCGGGGCGGTCAGGAACAAATTCTATTAGAGATTGGCATTTTAAGCCTTGTACAGCGGGGCAGGCAGGAAACACGGTATTTAAGCTGCCGTTCTCACTAAAAGCGCGGTCGACAACTTCGCAAATCAGCTTAACCAGAGAGAGGTTGTCCCATTCATTATTGCCTCCGATATTATAGGTCTCCCCGGCGCGGCCCTGAGTCAGGACCAGGTCTATGCCGCGACAATGGTCCTCCACAAACAGCCAGTCCCGTATGTTTTTGCCATCACCGTAAATCGGCAGTGTTCTGCCTTTAAGAATGTTAGTAATGCAAAGCGGAATCAGCTTTTCCGGAAAGTGAAAGGGACCGTAATTGTTGGAGCAGTTGCTGGTGGTGACATTGAGGCCATAGGTGTGGTGATAGGCACGGACCAGATGATCGGAAGCGGCTTTTGAGGCTGAGTAGGGAGAGTTGGGCAAATATTTATTGGACTCCTTAAATGGTGCTTCATCGGGCATCAGGGAACCAAAAACCTCGTCAGTGGAGATGTGATGGAACCGATGCTGGTCAAGAGTATTTTGTCCCAGCCAAAACTTGCGCGCGGCTTTAAGCAAGGTGTGAGTGCCGACGATATTGGTGTCGATAAATGCATCCGGCCCGGTAATGGATCGGTCAACGTGGCTCTCTGCGGCGAAGTTAACGACCACGTCAACAGCGTATTCCAGAAACAGCCTTTCCACTAACGGTTGATCGCATATTGAGCCTTTGACGAAAACCGCGGCTTCACGGTCCAGCAGGGGCTGGATGCTGGGCAGGTTTCCCGCATAAGTTAGGGCGTCGAGTACGATTAATTGATCATCGGGGTGGTGCTTGCTCCAATAATGCAGGAAATTAGAACCAATAAAACCGGCACCGCCGGTAACAAGCAGGTTAGACAATGTTGTTCTCCATCTCTGCAATTTTACCTATCACAGTTCGCAGCGGAACTCTCCAGTGAATCGGTTGCAGACCAGTGTGAGAGTAGGTTTTCGAGATGTCCAGTACGCTGTAATGGGGTCGTGCTGCAGGCGTTGGAAATTGCTCGCTACGGATTGGGGTGATACTCACTGGGCGACTGAGGATGCCGGCGGCCTGGGCTTCCTCGTAAATTGCCACCGCAAAATCATACCAACTGGCGGTACCGGCATCAGTCCAATGGAAAATGCCCGTCTCACTTTGTTTGATCAATTCGCGAATGCAGGTGGCCAGGGTGCTGGTTGAAGTGGGTGAACCTATTTGATCCATTACAATCCCAAGTGAATCACGTTCTTGCATCAGGCGTAGCATGGTGCGGACAAAATTATTGCCACTGGCGGAATAAAGCCAGGCTGTCCTCACAATGCAGACGCCTGCAGGGTGGGCTGCCAATGCAGCCTGCTCACCCTGGTGTTTGGTTTTTCCATAGATGTTCTCCGGGTCGCATTCAGCGTCCACCGCATAGGGGATATTACCGGAGCCTGAGAAAACAAAGTCAGTGGACAGATGCAGCAGTCTGCTACCCAGCTCCTTGCAAGCGGCAGCCAGCATGCCGACGGCGATATGATTTGCGTGGTCTGCTAACGATGCTTCAGATTCGGCTTTATCAACGGCGGTATAGGCAGCCGTATTGACAACCCAGTCGGGCCGGTGGGCCTGTAACTGGCTGTTAAGGTCATCACTGGTGATATCAAGTGCCGACCGGCTCAAGGGGGTGACGTCGCAATCAGCCAGGCAGTGGGTGAGGGTCTGACCCAATTGGCCATCAGCACCTGTGATTACAATTTTCATCAGCCC
Source organism: Pseudomonadales bacterium (assembly GCA_002701845.1). GTDB lineage: Bacteria > Pseudomonadota > Gammaproteobacteria > Pseudomonadales > Ketobacteraceae > Ketobacter. The sequence goes on along the minus strand of NZXG01000027.1, from coordinate 1,593 downwards.
ATCGCCCTGTAAACGTCGGCCTTTTTCAACGGGGTTCCAGCCTTATCCTTAGCGGATAGAATAACGTTGTCGAAGTCCTCAACTGGCCACTCAATGCCTATATCGGGATCGTTCCACAGCAGTGTTCGATCATCCTCGGGAGAAAAATACTCTGAGCATTTGTAAACAAACTCCGCTTCATCGGAAACCACATAGAAGCCATGTGCAAATCCAGGAGGCACCCACATGATGCGCTTGTTTTCCGCGGACAGATAGATGCCCTCCCATTGGGAAAAAGTGGGTGAATCAACCCGTAGATCAACCACTACATCAAAAACCTCGCCGCTGGTGACCCTCACCAGCTTACCTTGGGGGTGACTGATCTGATAGTGAAGGCCTCGCAGGGAGCCTCGTACAGACTTGCTGTGATTGTCCTGAACGAACCGGTAGTTCAGGCTCAGATCCTCAAACCAGCTGTCGCGCCAGGTCTCCATGAAGAATCCGCGGTGATCGCCATGCACTTTCGGCTCGATGTAAAAGGCATCGTTAAGCTTAAGCGTTACTACTTCCATGGGTCACTCTTCCTGATTGCCTGCGTTCTCGCTAAGGATCCGGCTAAGATAGTCACCGTACCCGGTTTTGGCCAGGGGAGCGATGAGCTTGCTCAAGTCCGAGGCGTCAATATAACCCATACGAAAAGCGGTTTCTTCCGGGCTGCAGATCTTCAGGCTCTGCCGCTCTTCTATGAGTTTTATGAAATTGGCGGCATCCAGCAAGGAATCATGGGTCCCGGTGTCCAGCCAGGCGGTGCCCCGACCCAGCAGTTCAACATTGAGGTTGCCCTGCCTCAGGTAAGTCAGGTTGACATCCGTTATTTCCAATTCGTTGCGGGCGGACGGCTTGACGGATTTCGCGATATCTATCACCTGATTATCGTAGAAGTACAAGCCGGTGACGGCATAGGCTGACTTGGGGGATTGTGGTTTTTCCTCGATATCAAGCACCTTGCCCGTCCGATCAAAACTGACCACTCCATAGCGTTGAGGGTCGGTGACGTAGTATCCGAAGATTGTGGCGCCAGTGGTTTGTTGGCACGCATTACGCAGCTTTTTAGAGAGCCCTTCCCCGTAGTAGATATTGTCACCCAGCATCAGACATACATTATTATTGCCAATAAACTGTTCACCAATGATGAAAGCCTGGGCCAGGCCGTCCGGCGAGGGCTGTACCCGGTACTCCAGCGAGATGCCCCACTGGCTACCGTCGCCGAGCAGACGCTGGAAGCCTTCCTGGTCCTCAGGCGTGGTGATGATCAGGATGTCCCTGATACCCGCCAGCATCAGCGTGCTGAGCGGGTAATAGATCATCGGCTTGTCGTACACCGGCAGGATCTGCTTGCTGACGCTGACGGTCAGCGGGTAGAGCCGTGTGCCGGACCCGCCGGCGAGGATGATCCCTTTCATCCCTCTCCCTTTCTCTCGTTTATTCAGTCTCGGCCAGCAGGATCTCGAGCACATCCTCGAGGCCATCCTGCCAGGGCCGGCGCGGCACAGTGAAGGCTGCGAGGATCTTAGCCGCATCGAGCACGGAATTGGTTGGGCGTTTCGCCGGTGT
>NZXG01000037.1 GCA_002701845.1 Pseudomonadales bacterium | reverse complement strand
ATCAAAAGCCATGCAGTGTGATATTTTTCCAACAGCTACCGTAATTTAAAGTTTCAACGATCAAATTCTGGATTTATAGAGGTCCCCATAAGTCATCTCTTTTGGTCTAATGATAAAGAAATGACACAGAATTCTGAACACTACCGTACAAACAGAAAACCGTGTCCGGGTGCTGCGCATGGTCTATGACCTGGCCCCAGAGGGACCGGCAACTTGGTGGTCATGGTGGTTAACCGGCCCGCCGCTGATGTTAATGATCGCCCATATGGAGCCATTCGGGGATCGCCCTAAAGGAGCCACTTACCGGCTATTCGCATAACTCTCAGACATCCAATCCACTGGTGTACCCTGCTTGGTTTTTGATCGCAGGCAGGAGCATCACATGGCAAACCGGAGGTTTGAGATGTATCAATATCGACAAGTCATTGTGCGCATGCGGTTGGGCGATACCGACCGCGCTATCGCCAGGAGTAAGCTGGTTGGTCGGAAGAAAGCCAAGGCCATTCGCGAGATAGCCTGGAGCCGGGGTTGGCTCAATCCAGCCAACGACATGCCAGCAGATGAAGAACTCGCCAACTGCTTCAGCCAGTCCTCCGCGCGATCCCAAACCACTTCTCTCGTCGAGCCTTATGGTGAGGAAGTAAAGAAATGGAATGGCGAAGGGATTCAGGGGATCACCATCCACCAGGCCCTCATCCGCAAATACGGTTTCACGGGAAGTTATTCCTCGGTGCGTCGTTACTTGCAGGCAATCGATGCCGCAAATCCTGAAGCCAGCACCGTGCTGGACTTCGAGCCCGGTGACTCTGCTCAGGTCGACTTCGGCATGGGGCCGGTGATCACCGATGTCTATACGGGAGAAAGCTTCAAGACCTGGGTATTCGTGATGGTGCTGGCCTGGAGCCGTCACCAATACGCGGAACTGGTTCGCGACCAGAAGGTCGAGACCTGGCTGGGCTGTCACCGACGGGCCTTTGAAGCGTTTGGCGGGGTTCCCGCAGGGGTTACGATCGATAATCCCAAGTGCGCCATCACACGGGCCTGCTATCACGATCCCGATGTACAGCGGGCCTATGCCGAGTGTGCCGAAGGATTTGGCTTTCTGATCAACGCGCTGCCCCCTCGAGAACCGAAGAAAAAAGGGCGTGTGGAGGCCGGGGTCAAATACGTCAAATCCAACTTTCTCCCACTGCGGGAATTCCGCAGCCTCAGCGACGCCAACCAACAACTCACGGAGTGGGTTGGGGTTCTAGGGATTTTCCGTCCAAAAACGACAAAGTGCTCTGGAGGCCCCGCCATTCGTGCCCTCCAGAGGGGTATTACTTTTTTGGTGTGTCTGGTAGCCAATTACGATAAATCAATAACTTAGAAGCTTGAATGTCGTTTTTGGACGGAAAATCCCTAGAACCCCTTTATGCAGAAGCGAAGAAAGTACAGTCAAGAGTTCAAGCAAGGGGCCGTCGAGCAGGCGCGTCAGCCGGGTGTCAGCTGCGCCGAGGTGGCTCGGGATCTGGGCATCGCGGCGAACTTGCTATCGCGTTGGAAGCGTGAGGCAGACGCAGGGGGGGGGGATACAAGGCGTTTACCGGCGCAGGCCACCCACGAGATGAAGAAGTCGCTCGCCTGAAGCGGGAGCTGGCCCGGGTGAAGAAGGAGCGGGATTTTTTGCGCGAAGCGGCAACGTTCTTTGCCAGGGAGTCGTCCTGAGATACCAGGCGATCCGACGATGTCGCGGAGAGTTTCCCATTCGGATGATGTGCAGGCTGCTCAAGGTCTCACCCAGTGGCTATTACGATTGGCAGGACCGGCCAACTAGCCCCCGGCAGGTGGATAATGAAAGGCTACTGGGTCGCATCCGCGAGCTGCACACCGACAGCCAAGGCATCCTCGGGGTGCCGCGTATGCACGAAGACCTGGCGGATGAGGGTGAGACCGCCAGTAAAAACCGTGTAGCCAGACTGATGGCCCTAGAGGGCTTGCAGGGCTGGCCTCGCAAGAAAAAGCGGGGCCAGCGAGGCAAACCCGGATTGCCACCACCGGAGGTGCGAAACCTTCTGGAGCGTGATTTCAATGCTACCGAACCAGAAACCAAATGGGTGACCGATATCACCGAAGTGGCCACGGATGAAGGCAAGCTGTTTCTTTGTGTGGTGTTGGATCTGTTCAGCAAGCTGGTTGTAGGCTGGTCGATGCATCATCGGCAGGACCGTCAAATGGTGATTCGTGCGGTAGAAATGGCTATCTGGCAGCGACAAGGTCGTTGGTCGGTGATACTGCATTCCGATCGAGGCAGTCAGTTTCGCAGCAGTGACTACCAGAAGCTCTTGAAACAGAATACGTTAATCTGTTCAATGAGCGCAGTTGGCCACTGTGGGGACAATGCCGCTTGCGAAGGTTTCTTTGGTACGCTCAAACGGGAGCGTGTAAATCGGAGGAAGTACCGCACCATCGATATGGCCAAGGCTGATATATTTAACTACATTGAGCGATTCCATAACCCGAGGATGCGGCGACGAGTCGTGCGACGAGACTTGGCGTTTTCAGCCTTTTTAGAACCCTCCGTGGAATCGGGGTAGAACCCCTCTCATCAATGAACAGGTGCAGAACTTCCGCCGCCTTGCAGACATTTTTAGCGGCTTTTTGCCAGTCTTGATAAACCGCGTCCTGCGCATATGCCTTGGCTTTTTGTTTTATCTGTCGAACATGATGAACAAAACCATCGGCAATGCGTTCCAGTGCCTGCACCCGGCGGGTTTGCAAATAACACAACAGATAAAGGCGTTGATTGCCAATAGACTGGTGCTTCAGCTTGGCACCGAAGTAATCCACCCGCTCAGCAAAGTGCTGCTGATTCTTCGAGGACAGAGATAACACGCTCAACACCTCATTAACTTCCGGCATCCATGACTGGATATAGGAAAGCACGGTAAGCTCTTTCTCCAGCTCAGTCCCTGTGAAGTTTCTGGCCGATTGACGCAACTGTCGCAAGGTTAAGGAGTTATTTCCAATGACAAGTTCAGATAGCATCACTGCCAAGTCCGCAGATATGAGTTCCTCAAGCTTACGGACAAACTGATCGTTTGTGACGCCCACAACTTCACTGATCAAGTCCTGCAGAACAGTGTACCCTGGGATGGCGACTTTTTGTGCTGATAAGCATTCTATAGCCCTGTCGAATAGGGATCTCGGTTGACCCCATGCCCGTGCATGCTCATTTAGATCCTTTATCAACGCCGAACTATGACTTTTGTTGAGCCAACGCTGATGGCCCGTCAATTTGAAGATGCGTTGATAAATCCGAACACGGGCCTTCTGAGTAAGATTGAAGGGTCGGAGACCAGGGCCGGGAAAGACCTTGGAACACACATACTTGAGGTCCTGCTTAATTTGATGGTAGCCGGGACTCAACATGATGGGCTTCACTTTGAAGTACCCCAACAGTACAACAAACATGCACCTGTGATCGCGCTCACGGATTCTGTTGCACTCTGCTAATTCAGCGTCATTGAGAGTGAAGAAGAAACGTTGATCATTCGAACTTAGAATGGGGGGCCGAACAGCTCAGCAATCTCCGCCTCGGTCAGGATTTTGATACGTTTTTCGGTGGCCATGATAAATTCTCAAAGCCAGCGATTTTAGCCAAAATACTCCAAAACGGTAAGAAAATGAGAAGTAACCCCATCCGGGAGGCCAGGAATGGCGGGGGCTACAGAGGCTTTTGTCCGTTTACGAGGGAAAATCCCTAGTACCTCTATGTGGAAACGAGGGTGTTCAAAATTCTGTGTCAGCGTAGTGGCTTTATAAGCTGATGTATTTCTCCAGCCGCTCCGGGAAGTGGATCGTCAGCTGCGACAACGTCTAGGCGACCCCGTGAGATTCCAGTTCTGAATCGGNTGGGTCCATCGCTCAGTGGCTTTCAGTATACCGGCATACAGCAGCTTCAGTAAGCTGTTTTCATTGGCGAAGCCTCCTTTGGTTTTCGTAAGCTTACGGAACTGGCGATGAACGGCCTCGACCGCGTTGGTGGTATAGATCGCCTTCTGCACATAATCCGGATATTTGAAGTAAGTCGACAACGTGGGCCATTTGCTGCGCCAGGACTTGATCACCATGGGGTATTTATCGCCCCATTTTGCATCCAGCTCATCCAGAGCGGTCTCGGCAGCGTTCAGTGTAGCGGCCTTGTAGACACATTTCAGGTCACCCATAAACGCTTTCTGGTTCTTTGAGGCGACGTACTTCATTGAGTTGCGGATCTGGTGGATAATGCAGTGCTGGATTTCAGTGTGGGGGTAGATGCTTTCGATGGCTTCAGGGAAGCCTTTGAGGCCATCCACACAGGCGATCAGAATATCTTTGACACCACGATTGTTGAGGTCGGTCAACACCGAGAGCCAGTGGTGAGCGCCTTCCTGATCCGATAAATACAGGCCCAGGAGTTCTTTTTTGCCTTCGATGTTGAGGCCCAGAATTGTGTAGATGGCCTTGCTGACATAGCGGCCGTTTTCCTTGATTTTGTAGTGGATAGCATCCAGCCAGACGATGGGATAGACTGGCTCCAGGTCGCGTTCACGCCAGGCTTGCAACTCTGGCAGAAGCTTGTCGGTGACCGCGTTGATCGTGCCGTTGGAGAGCTCTACGCCGTAGAGGTCGGCAATGTGGCCTCGGATATCCTGATAGCTATTACCTAACGCGAACAGGGCTAAGATCTTGCGCTCCAGCTCATCGGTCAGATGGGTCTGGTGCTTTTTGATAAGCTGCGGTTCGAAGGTCCCAGATCGATCCCTGGGGGTCTCCAGTTCAAAGCTGCCGGTGGGGCCCTTCATGGTCTTAGAGGTATTCCCGTTCTTACGGTTGGGCGCCTCGTCATTGGCCAGGTGCTCATCCAGCTCAGCCTTCATGGCGGCTTCGGTGAGTTGCTTGATCAGGGGTGTCAAGATGCCGTCCTTGCCTGTGAGGTCTTGACCATCACGCAGGGCTGTGAGGGCGGCTTCCATGTCGAAAGTAGGTTTTGTCATAAGTCATCTCTTTTGGTCTAATGATAAAGAAATGACACAGAATTCTGAACACTACCATCTATTGATCGCGGCAAATTAAGAAAATTGTCCCAGTTTAGTGCTAATGAGGGGATGGCTCCAGAACCCCATTTAGGTAGATATTTTCGAGCCCAGTAGCTCAAAATGCGGTTAGTTCCAGACGCTCTTCGCTGAGTCAGTCGCAGGCTGTATCATGCCTTGCCTGTCACCACCTCCGCTGAATTGGTAGTGTGTCATCGGCAAGTGCTTCGCGCGCCAAAGCATCTCCAGCGAAGTTGAGGGTCGCAGCATGGGTGCGTCACCATGATGATCAAAGTAATAGCTGTTCGAGGTAGCACAGTTGTGGTTCAGGAACACAGTCCCCTGCTGGCGCTTCTGTATATCCTGGAAGTAGTGATCATGCGCCTCTTGCCTAATCTCTACTCGCGTTGCTTCGCGCCTGCGGGACTCACGAATACACCTCGACAGGTGAATCGCGTTACCCTCCACCATTTTGAAATAAGACGTACCGATCAGGGCGTAAGGGCCGAGCATGATGTAGAAGTTCGGATAGCCCGGTATGGTCAATCCCTCGTAGGCTTGGTAGCGATTGTCATGCCAGAACTGTCCAAGGTCGGTGCCGTTGCTGCCGATCAGTTCGAAGGAGGGGATATTGCCTTTCTCGAATGTCTTGTAGCCGGTGGCGAGCACAAGTACGTCAATGGGGCGTGACTTGCCGTCGTTAGTGGTGATTCCCCTGCGGGTGATGTGTCGAATCGGTGTTGTCACCAGCTCGACGTTGTCCTTCGCGAAGGTTTTGAAATACTCGTTGGAGAAGGTGGGGCGCTTGCAGCCAAAGCCATAGGCAGGGCTGAGCTTCTCCCAGAGGTCCTGCCGATCAGGGAGTTGTTCGTACATGTTTTGGAGGGCAGCCTTCTCGCAGGCACGCACGATCCAGGGAGCTTGGCGGTAGTAGATGGCGGACAATACCATCAGGGTTTCGCTGGAAGCGTCCGTTACACTGCGAATACCTTGCTGTAAAGCAGGTGAGGCGCGAAATAGGGTTTTCAGCCAGCCCGGCAAGGTTCGATCCGGCTTTTTTAGCACCCAGATAGGTGTTCGTTGGTAAACATCAAGTTGGCGGGCCTGTCGAGCAATTTCCGGCACCAGTTGCACCGCGGTAGCTCCGGTGCCGATGACCGCGACACGCTTGCCCTTCAGGTCGATGCCCTTTGGCCAGCGGGCGGTATGGATGATATCGCCTTCGAAGTTGTCGAGACCCTCGATGTCGGGTAATTTGGGCGTGATCAGCCCCCCCCCTGCGGAAACCAGATGTCGCGCCCGCAGGGTTTTGCCCTGTTTCAATGACAGTACCCATAGGTCATTGTGCTTATCAAATCGGGCCTGTTGCACTTCGATGCCAAAGCGAATGTGTGGGTAGATCCCGTATTTGCTCGCCACTCGACGAGTGTATTGATACAGCTCGCTGCCCGGTGCGAATACCCGCGACCAGTTGGGGTTCTGTTCGAATGAGAACGAGTAAGTGAACGAGGTGATGTCCACGGCAATTCCAGGATATCGATTGTCACGCCAGGTGCCACCGACATCATAGCTGCGCTCGAGGATAAGGATGTCGTCGATACCGTCCGCTTTGAGTTGGATAGCGGTTCCAATCCCAGAGATGCCGGCACCCACAATGATGACTTCGTGGTCAGGGCGCGCCGAATGCATCGATTCCTCAGGTGCAAAGGCAGTCATGTTCATGCGACGGTCTCCTGTACGTTGGAGCAAGCCGGAACGTCGTTACCAAAATCGTGGCGATTTTGAGCTTTAACCGGGGCACTGCGTAACTGCGCTTGTACGAAGTTGATCAGCCGTTCGGTGTCTTTTCGTGCTTCCGGCAGCAGTAGCCGCAAGATCGGCCAGACGTGCGGCATGTCTGGTCGCGATAGCAGTTTCACTGGCACGCCTGCCTGGCGTGCGCGTTCGGCCACGGCATAGGCATCATCGCGCAAGCATTCCTCCTCGCTCACCGTCAGCATCAATGGGGGTAGCTGTCGGTAATCGCCCCGGCAGGGGGAGGCATAGGGGTGCAGCGGATCGGCGCCCTGCAGATAGAGCTTTGTGGCACCATCGATCATTGCTTGGGAAAGCATCGGATCGGAATCGTTGTTAGCTTGCCGGGACATCAACTCGCCGGTGGCATCGGCACCTGGAGAGATGGCGATGGCACATACCGGCATCGGAAGTCCCTCGTCACGCGCACGAAGTAGTGTTACCAGCGTCAGATTACCGCCGGCAGAGTCACCGGCGACAACCAGTGGCCGAGAGTCCTCAATCAATTCACGGTAAACGCACAGGGCATCGTCCGGTGCGGCCGGATAGGGATGCTCCGGAGCAAGCCGGTAATCGGCAAGAAAAATGCGCGCGTTCAGCGCCTGGGCCAACCTGCCACAAAAGTTGTGGTAGGTGTCGAGGCGGCCACCGACAAAAGCGCCGCCGTGCAGGAAAAGCAGCGTTACGGTCGGAGTGGCGGTGGTCAGCCACTGTCCTGGGATATCGGCGACACGCGCATACCTAAGGCTAACACCGCTTGGCAGCAGTGCGGGTAACAAAGGCGCATTCATAACCTTACGCAAATGACGAACCAGATGTTCGGGATCCTGAATATCGCGTTTCATCACAACGCGGAAAAGGGGCTTAATAATTTTTGCAGGAAGTGATGCCATTAGTGTCTCCTAATTCAGTCGGCCAGCAGGTGATAGGTCTCACCCACGATACGGGTGTACAAGCGTGGCATGAGGCGTTTGAAACGCCAGGCCATGCGGCCATCAATTTGCGGCAGCATATAAAGTTCCCCACGATCCAGCGCATCGAGTGTTTGTCGGGCGACCTTGTCGGCTGTGGTCAGGGCGAGGCGGGTCATGGCAGAGCGCGCAAACTCTCGGCGCTTTTCAGGCAACTTGCCGTCCTGGACGATGTTGGTGGGTACCACGGTAGGACACAGTGCTGTGACGTTTACGCCAGTGCCAGCCAGCTCGGCGGCCAGTGTTTCCGACAGCGCAAGTACACCTGCTTTGGTGACGTTGTAGGTGCTCATCTCCGGCGCAGCGCCAAACGCGGCGGCGGAAGCGACATTAATGATGCCGCCATAGCCGAGATCCCGCAGTTTCGGCGCAAAGAAATGGCAGCCGTGAATGACCCCCCACAGGTTGACGTTCATACACCAGTGCCAGTCTTCCAGAGATACCTCGCCGATGGGGCCGCCCAGACCCACGCCCGCATTGTTAATTACCAGTGTCACCGGACGGCCTAGTAGTTTCTCGGCTTCATCGCTGAGGGCGGCCATCTCTTCTGCATCGCCGACGTCACAGCGATGGGGAATGGCCTTACTTCCTAGCGCCTGTATGCTGGCGGCGACCTGTTCGGCTCGTGCCTCATTGATGTCTGAGCAGATTACCACACCCCCACGGCGTGCCAATTCATACGCAAAGCTACGGCCAATACCACTGCCAGCTCCAGTGACAACAGCGGCTGCGTTGCGGGAAGGTGGTAAAGGTTGTTTCGTCATAAGAACTCCTCAGGCGGGTTGCGCCACTGGATGCAGACCGTCGCCTATCCGAGGGCCGGACTGGTGCTTCCGTACCGCCTCGAATGCCTTGTGGGTGTCGTTGGTTTTCTCGTAAACACGCTTCCAGACCCTGATAATCTCCCGATTGTCATCATCCCAAGGGTGGAAGGTGGGGGAGAAGTAGGGAAAGATGCCTGCCAGCACTTTGGACAGAATGCCCGGTTTAAGGAACAGAATCCTGGTCATGTAGGCCGCTGAACGCAGGTTGAGGATTTGCTTGTCCTTATAGAGCAGGAACGCCTGATTGCCGACCATGAGCGGAAAGCCGAGAGTGATAGCCAGCAGCATTCCGCTGGTGCGCAGGCGATAACTACGCAGGCCGCCACCGCTGGCGTCGACGAACACATCAAAGCTGACACTCTTGTGTTCAGTTTCCTCAACGAAGTGCCAGTACAGCATGGCACGTAATTCAGGATGTGTTTCATCGAATAGCTCCGGGTGCTCCAGCAGCACCGCGGAAATGATAGCAGTGAAATGCTCGAACGCCGCCGCAATAGAGCTTTGCATGTCATCGCTCAGGCGATGCTGGAGCTCCTTGCGAATGTGCTTGAAGATCCCCTCGACCTTGTCGATGGGGACGCCCTGTTGCACGCATATGGCGTTCATCTCGTCATGCTCACGGGCATGGATGCGCTCCTGGCGGATGAACTCCAGCGCGGCCTTGCGCACTTCCGGGTCGCGCAATTTATCGAGCTGACGCCGTGCTGAATTCATCACCCAGCGCTCGCCATCCGGCACTGCGGCCAGAATGGCATTCATCCAATGCGTACTCCAGGGGTCGTTGTTAAACCAGTGGCGCGCAACCGTCTCACGGCTCATTGGGAAATGGAGGTCGCGCGTTACAACTTCGTCGTAACCGATCTTTCGACTTGCCAGCGCCATTTGTCTGTTCTCCTAGTAGATTTCTTTATACCAATTGTTTGGTCATCCAACCATATTATGTAATTTAGCGACCATGTGGTCAAGTGGGAGCGGGGTTGTAGAATTGAAAAAGGTGCGCCATGGAAATATATCGACTAAAATCATCAGCTTGCTTACGCAGGAGGATGAAGTGAAAAAGAAAAGAGAGCCCCAGCAAGTAAAAGGGTCTGACCGCGACTTTGTGTTAAATTCTGCCGCTCGGCTGTTTCGAGAGCAGGGCTATGATCGGACGACGGTGAAAGAAATTGCCGAAGCATGCGATTTGCTGCCCGGAAGCCTTCATTATCGCTATCAAGCCAAGGAAGACATTCTTGTTGATCTGATGCGGCTGGGCTTGGAGTATGCTTCGAGCGCTGTCTACAGGGCGGTGACAAGCGCAACAGATCCTGTAGAGCAATTACGGCGAGGCATAAATTCGCACCTGGAATTAGTAGTCAGTGGCTCGGATATGGTCTACGTGCTGCTGTTTGAATGGCGTTCCTTGCGCGGTGAAGCACGAGCGGAAATGATCGAACTGCGTGACCACTACGAGGCATTATGGGGCGCTATGCTTAGGTCTCTTGCAGATGTAGGGGTGCTACGTGAGGATGTTGATCAGGATTTGCTGCGCCTTATCGGTCTTGGAGCACTCAACTGGGTAGCAACCTGGTTTCGTGAAGATGGTCGCTATTCGCTTGAGGAGATAGGTGATTTCGTCTGGCGAGTGATTCGCGACGCGGTGCTTAAGGATTAGGTGCATAGTTCAGACTTAACCTGAGGGTTTCATTTTCGAAGAAGTGAGGATCTCGGCGGTTTTAACAGAAGCTCATCTACTTTCCAAACGAAACGCCAATGCGTAAAGCGCTGGCACGAAAAAAAGCGTAATGGCGGTGCCTACAATGACACCACCAATAAGAACGTACGCCATCGGCCCCCAGAAAATATCGGTCGTCAAAGGGATGAACGCGAGTGCAGCAGCCAGAGCGGTTAACACCACCGGTCTTGCGCGCCTGACAGCCGCCTCGACGACCGCATCTGACGGCAGCATGCCATCCTCAAGGTTATCGCTGACCTGCTGGGTTAGAATTAAAGTATTGCGCATTAATATTCCCGCCAATCCGATCAGCCCAAGTAAGGCGACAAATCCGAAAGGCTGCTTGAAAATCAGCAGTGCTACGACCGAGCCAATGACGCCCAAAGGTGCTGTTAACAGCACTATCACAACACCAGGAAAACTTCGCATTTGCAGCACCACGCAAGTTACCATCAGGGCAATCATCAGTGGGAAAACCTGATTTATAGAGTCCTCTGCTTCTTGTGAACGTTCCAGACTACCCGCAATATCAATCCTGTAACCATCAGGGAGCGCTGCATGAATTGATTCCAGATCCGCCCATAATGCTTTGGTGACATCTTGTGGCTGCGCATTCTTTACCTCCCCGCGAACAGCCAGAAAGAGCTCTCGATTGTGTCGTCGAATCATGGCATCTTCGTAAGCCAGTTTCACCTCGCCCAGATGCGAAAGTGGTATCTTTTGACCCTGTTCATTGCGGAGTTCATAAATGGGTGGCTCATTTTGGGCTCGCTTGGCACCCTGGCCGCGAACGTAGACATCAACAGTTCTGATGTCTTGTCTGACCTCAGCTATTGGAACTCCATCTGTTCGATATTGCATTTGTTGAGCAACTGAGAGTGGTGTCAATCCCATTAGTCGAAGGCGCTGTTCATCTATTTCCAGCTTCAATGTCGGTACACGTTGATCCCACTCCAAATGCGGATTGACGACGTGAGGGTTGTGGGACATGACCTCCCTGACTTGGTGGGCCACTTTCCTTAAGGTCGCAGGGTCTTGTCCGACGACACGGAAGCTGACAGGCCAGTCAACTGGCGGCCCGAACAACAGGCGTCTGATACGAATACGCGCCTCGGCAAAAGTACCATTGGCAACATGTTGGTCTAATGCAGCAATAATTCGGTCACGCTCAACCGGTCCCGTCGCTGTTACGATTATTTTAGCAAACGAAGAGTCCGGATGCTCGGGGTTGACCGAGATGAAAAAACGTGGCGCCCCGCCACCGACATAACTGGCGTAGTTTTCAACACCACCCATGGAATCTAATAGTTCTTCAAGACGTTTGACGGTCGTATCCGTTGTCGTTACCGATGTACCTGGTGCTAGATTCACATCGATCAAAATTTCGGGCCGATCCGAGCCTGGGAAGAACTGTTTTTCCACCGGCCCTGCCATGCCTGCGACGCTTAGCACTAACATCGCAAAGGTAATAAAGACCACGGTCCGCCGATGGCGAACACACCACGTAATCAAGGCCCGTAGATACTCGTACACCCGGGATGACTTGTAGTGATCGCCCGTATTGCCGGGTTTCTGCTTGGGTGCACGCAAAATCTTTACGCCCAAATAAGGGGTAAAAGTAACGGCCACCAACCAACTGATAATGAGCGAAAAAGCCAAAACCCAAAATATATTGGACCCAAACCACGAAACGTTGTATTGTGTGTGACGCTAAGACCCAAACTACGGCATATTATACTGTGGCGCCAAAACCCAAACTATGTTCAAAACGCTATACTTTGACGCTAAGACCCTAACTACGGCATATTATACTGTGGCTAAAACCCAAACTATGCTTAAAACGCTAGGCCGATGGGA
>NZXG01000036.1 GCA_002701845.1 Pseudomonadales bacterium | reverse complement strand
CAGAATGGCCGATCAAGTAAGTTCAGAACGGGTGATCAAGTAAAACCAGAATGGGTGATCAAATTGGGCCGGAATATGCACGCATTCGGGACAAGTCAACTCTGACTGCAAAATCACCTTTGGCATCATGGTGTTTCCTTTTTTACGATGGTTGACGGATAACCGGCATTGGTGGTCGCTTCGACCAATCTGTCAACGTTGGTCAGAGAATCCTCAAAGGTCACTACGGCTTGCTTATGCTCATAACTGACCTCGGCTTTTGTCACGCCTTGGACCCTGGTCAGCGCCTTTTTAACCGTGATCGGGCACATGGCACAGTTCATGGTTGGCAGATCCAGCGTGATGGTTTGTGGCTTGGCCCAGGCCGAGAAGCTGGCGATGGTCAATGCGAGACTGAGAATGATTTTCTGTATGGTTAGCTCCAGAGTGTTCATGCGAACAGAGGAATCCAGTAGGCACTGGTAACAAGAACCAGCGCGACGATTACCGCGATCCAGAAAACCATTTGCCGCCGTTTCCGAGTTTGCGGCACAGCGCAGACGGTTCCCGGTTCACAGGTATCGTCCGGTCGATAAACCTGCCAGCCAGCCCAACCGAGCAACAACATAACAAGCATGATGAATACGGGACGGTAGGGCTCCAATACAGTCAAGTTACCGATCCAGGCCCCGCTGATACCCAGTGACAAGAGCAGGAAAGGCCCAACACAACATAGGCTCGCGCCGATGGCAGCGGTAATGCCACCGATGATAGGTAGCCTTGTGTTGGTGAATGACTCTTTTCCTGCCATCGCCGACTCCACTTTATTGACCTGATGAAATCAGTGTAAATGCCGTACCAAGGTACGGAGTCAAGCCCAATGCCTTTTATTGACGAGGATCAGGTTGGAGGGATTCAACAATAGGACAAGCCGCATTATCAGGATTGGTCCGGCACTGTGTGACGAGTTCTTCCAACACCTGTTCCAGGCGGTGCAGATCGTTAATTTTTTCACGCACGCTGGCCAGCTTTGCTTCGGCCAGTTCCTGGACTTCCGAGCAATGCGACTCGCCCAATGACAGCAGGTTGTTGATCTCCTCCAGCGTAAAACCCAGTTCCTGGGCACGTTTGATGAATAAAATTCCAGCCAAGGTTGCGTTTGGGTAAGTACGGTATCCCTCGGCGGGTTTGGGTGGTTGACGGATCAAACCACGGCGTTCGTAGTAGCGGATGGTTTCGACGTTGACACCTGCTGCCTTGGCTAACTGGCCAATGGTGTAGTTTTCGTTCATGACCAGAGCGCTCCCAGCGGGACAGCATAGAGATTGTCACCAAAGGCCGTCGTGTGATCACCATCGTAGAGCAATGCACCGATTTTGCAGCGCTCTCCGGCCACACTTTGAAAGCGTTTCAAGCCGGTAAAATCCTTGGCACTCAAGGTTGCCGCAGCCTTGACCTCAATGGCAAAACAGTCGCCCATGGCGTTTTCGATGATCACATCAACTTCCACTTTGTCCTTGTCGCGGTAGTGGTAGAAGTTCAACGGCTCCTCGATCCACACCGCCTGTTTGCGCAATTCGTTGTAGACGAATGATTCCAACACCAACCCAAAATCGCCTGGATGTTTCAGCAAACGCTCCCGATTGAGGCCCCGCACGGCGCACATCATGCCGGTATCGACCGAGTGCAGTTTGGGCGTTTTCACCAGGCGCTTATATTCGTTGGAGTGCCAGGCCGGCAGCTGTTCCACCAGGAACAACTGCTCCAGTAAGGCCATGTATTTTTTGATGGTCAGCCGATCCAGGCCCAGTTTGCTGCCCAGCTCAGTCAGATTAACCAGCTTGCCGGCATAGAACGCGGTGAGCTTGAGCAACTTGGCCATGAGATCTGGGTGATCGATGTGGGTCAGATCGCGGATATCCCGCTGGATCAAGGTGCTCAGATACTGTTGATACCAGGCTTGACAACGCCGCTCGCTGGTCCGTTGTAAAGGCTCTGGAAAGCAACCGGTCACCAAGCGATGGAGCAGATGCTCCCGCACACGGATGTCCTGGGTGGTGGGTACCTTCTGATCCAGCAGTTTGGTCAGAAAGCCCGCTTGCCGACCCTGGATTTCGCACTCCGATAGCGTCATCAGGCGTATCGATTCCATCCGGCCTGCCAGGGAATCCGATAACCGGGGCAACAACAAAGCATTGGCGGAGCCCGTCAATAGAAACCGGCCGGGGGTACGCAGTTCGTCCACGGCCTGCTTGATGGACACAAACAGTTCGGGAAGACGTTGTACTTCGTCGAGGGCAATCCGAGTGGGCGGCAGATTGCGGATAAACCCAACCGGATCAGCCCGGGCAATCTCAAATTGGGCCTGATCATCCAGGGTGATAAAGGTCCAGTTGTCAGCTCCCGTTTCCGTGATCAGCGTTTTCACCAAGGTGGTTTTACCGGCTTGGCGAGGGCCCATGATGAACACCACCGGCGTATCACTCAGCGCCTCTTTGACATTGTGATCAGAATAACGTGGATACATGAATGGGATCCCAGCTAATTGATGGTTGAAAAACGTCTATTAGGTATTTTAATGTCGTCCATTCGTTATTACAATAGCGTCTGATTGCGAAAAGGCTGCCACACGGTCGCTTATCGAAAACTCTAATAGAAACGAGCTATAGAAATTGCCGGCGAAACTGAATACTTGGAATCCCAATAATGACCGCTAAAAACCTGTTAGCCAGACTGCGTCATCCGTTGATGCCACTATCAGCGGAAATCTAAGTCGATGGCAGCCATCTATCAGACAGCCTATCCTCGAATCAAGTCAGATATCACAGAAGACGAATTGGGGGATATTTATACACCTACAACGGAAGATCAGCGATGGGCTTTGCGTCACTGTAGACGGTCAAGCGCCTCTTTTTTGGGATTATTGGTTCAATTGAAGACGACACAACGTTTGGGCCGATTCGTTGGTCTTGGCGATATTCCCAAACCGATTATCGCGCATATCAAAACCCAGTGTCGCTCGCGGGTGACACAGCAGGACCTCCATACCTATTACACATCGGGCGCGAAGGACCGCCATGTAAAGCTGATTCGACGCCATCTCAATATCAAAGCCTACGATGCCGCTAAGACATCTGCATTGGCGCAGACTTGGGCACTGGAAGCAGCGACCACCAAGGCGGCATTACCGGATATTATCAATGTCACGCTGGAATATTTGGTCAAAGAGCGATACGAACTCCCGGCGTTCAGTGTACTTGAGCGTATCTGTCAGGCGGCCAGGGCTGAAGTCAACACTCGGTATTACGATCAATTGTGTGATTTTTTAGAGTCTGAAAGTCGCCAGTGCATTAACGATATTCTTCGATCCAGCACGGGGTTAAATGGTTTTGGTTGGAGTACTCTGAAAAATGAACCCAAACGCCCGACCCCTCGTAATATCCACGCGTACATCCAATACCTGGAGTGGCTGACATCTCTGCAAACCCTTTTACCCACGGATTTGGGGTTGCCGCCGGTGAAACACCAGCAATTTATGGGAAATCCTAAACAAAACTTCAAAATCCAACATAGCAAATGATAATCATTCTCGTCGCAGGTGGCGTGAGATTACGCAAGCAGTCGATGCGGCTCAGGGTGCTTTATTTGGCGGTGTGACGAGGGATAATTTGAGTCAGTCGGACCGTTCCATCCGGCAAGCGCTGAAGCACGACTACTGAAAGGTCATGCCCAAATTCCTCTTTAGTCCAGCATCTATTTCGGATAGCAGCAAATTTCAAACTGGCGATCTTTCGTTTCTTTTCATACGCTAATCGAGCAATTGGTTCACGACATTCGTTGATACTCATCCAATCACCGGCGAAAAGTTAATCATGCGTTTTCGAAAACGACCGAATAGGCCCAGAGTCGTCTCGTAGGCTTCCGCTAAAGTGGTAAAGGGCAGAGCGGTACTGTCTTCTTCAAGTTCCCCCAGCGATAACAGGCCAGGCTGATAATCTTGATCTTCACCAGTATCATTCGTTTGAATTGTATCTATCTCATTGGTGCCGGATTCGGTCTCTGCTTCCACTTGGTCGGTCAACAGCGGTTGCAGACTTCCCTCCATTGTCTTGAGTGATACGGTATTGGCAGCAGGAATATCTTCAGCGACTCGATGTGCATATTCGATTAATTTAGGCTCGGCTGGCATGATGAGTAGCGCTTCTTCGTTGCCACTATTTTGTACCCTCAAAATCCTGCCCAGTACTTGTCGAAAATACAATTCCGTTTTAACGCGAGTCAGGTGACAACAGACCTGTAAACGAGGAATATCGGTGCCTTCACTGATCATGCCGACAGAGACGATCCACCGAGTCTGTCCATCGCGGAAATGTTGAATCGCCTGTTGAGACTCGTCATGTAAATACGTCACCACTGTGGGAGATTCTCCACAAATGCTTTCTATTATTGTGGCGATAAGAACCGCATGTTCCACTGAAGCTGCGACGATGAGCCCGCCTGCGTTTGGTTGAACCCGTCTTAACGTGTTGAGAGCTTTGTGGCTTTGCTCAATCATGTAGCGAATGAGGGTGATATTTTCGAGAAGTTGCTGGTATGTGCAGCGAGAGGACTTCAATAGATCTCCAATGGAACCATAGACATCTTCCTTCCCATTGTTTTGTACAGTGATTTTTTCATTGTCTATTGCGGTGATTTTGGGGGTTCGGCAAACGCCATCTTTGATGGCTTGTGCCAATCCATAGGTATAGTCGCAATAGACTCTCCCTTCGCGACAATACGACGTTAAGGCTATTGGGATCCGATCCGAACGCCAAGGTGTACCTGTTAAAGCGAGACTATAAGTTGCCTTGCCTTGAATATGCTGAATGATCTTTTGACCCCAGGCGTTGGCATTGCCGAGATGATCGCCGGAGCAATGGTGGATTTCATCAAAGATTACCAAGGTGCGATCTGTCTTCATCAATGACCAGAACGATTGGCCAAGATTGAGCATGGATTGGTACGTTAATACATTGCCTTTCGCGCCGAGCAGTCCGTTTAAACGAACCCCAAGTACAGACTCCAAAGTGGACTGAAAGGAAAGGGAGACATTGAGCGATGGGGAAAAGCAGAAAACAAAATCAATCTCTCCATTTTCAAGCAACCTTTTGGCAACGGTAGACGCCATGTAGGTTTTGCCCGCACCGGGAGTCGCCAAGCATAGAAAATGGTTTTGACCATTGCGAAAACGGGATATGCAGCGTGACACAGCTTCGCGCTGCCAGCGTCGTAATTTCATGCCTATTACCGGGGACTGTTCGATGACAGAAGGCTTTCCAGCGCTTTGATTTTTCCCAACAGTAGGGCGCTTCGTTCTCTGGCTTCCGAATAGAGAGATTGTGCTTCCTCGCTGAGTTCAGGCAACTCCTTACATAGAGACTCGTATTCCTCCGCCTCACCCAACGCACATAACATGTCGGATCGGTGTTTACTGAGCCTTTCTCTTAACGCTGCGACGGGCTTGCCGGGTCGAGCCGATTGAGTTTTGACGACCGAAACTGTTTGGGAGGGAGTTGTCGAGGATGACTCTTTGCTTCGTGTTCCAGGTTGAGGTGATCTGAACTTCTGTGTAAGCCGGTACTTTGGCCACCCACCATCGTCAGGCAGTTTTTCCATCAAACCTGATTTCATCATTCGTACCATATTCCTGTAGATGAATTGCCTCGCTGGTTTTTTACCTTTGTGCAGGCTTTCCGGATGTTCTAAATAGTGTGTCGTCAGTTCTGCAACGGTGAAGGACTCTCCCTGGATTTCGTTAAGTGCGTGAAGGAGTTCAGGTTTCATCTGGATCATGCTCATGACGTAAATTGACGTGTATTTTGTCTCGAATTTCGCGACATTCTACCTTGTCTCTATCATCGAGACAATGAAACCGTCCTCATACTCACCTCATTACGACAAATTGCGCGCCTGGATGAAGCAAAAACGGGAGGAGAGTGGTTTGTCTTTGAGGGCTGTAGGAGAGCTGGTGGGTCGGCATCACTCGGTCGTTGGGAAGTTGGAGCAGGATCGACGTAAAATCGAGATGTTGGAGTTCATTGCTTATTGCCAAGCGGTGGGAGCAGATCCACACGAGGGTTTGGATCTGTTATTGCAACAAAGTCATCGCCAGTAAAGTACCCTAAAACAGTAAGGCTTTCTGCACATCCAGGTTTGCTTTAAGTCAATCGCCCCATAAATAGGAACTATCAGGCTTTGTACTGGTCCACTTCGAGTGTTATCGTTTACTCAGTTCATCCGGTTAACACTTGGCATCAATTAATGACCTTTTTACGCTCTGTTAAACAAGTCCGCTTTTGGATGTTTTTTGTACTGATTGCGTATGTGGCGCAAGCGGTGGGCGTGTCTGCGCACGGTAAGGTAACAATGATGGTCTCCTCGGTAATCAACGAGGCTCAAGTCTCCAAGGCAGGAAGCGAACCTCGGCACATGGCTCATTGCCATAATGAAAAAGTTGAATCAGTTTCTGTAGTCACATTTGACCAACGGCGTGCTGCTCAAGAGTCGGAATCGTGTTGCGGCGATGATTGCTCTATGTCCGTATGCCATCCCACCAGCGTCACGCTGGGCTACTTTGTGCTTTTTCCCTATATTTTTGACAATTCAGTTATTTATTTCAGTCACCAAAGTGACGCCCGTCAACTCGCCTCCACCCTCTATCGTCCCCCCATTCTCGGCTAAACACAGTCAAGTTGCGCCCGAAAAACGGCGTCTGTAAGCCGAGGACTATCAATCCTCACTCCTATTTTCTAGTTACTNGTCTGCAAGTTGCGCTCGAGTTGAGGATTATTCTATGAAAAATGTATCTGTATTTTTACTGTCAATTTTTTTAGTTTCGTTGTTTGCATGTTCAAGCGATTCAGAATCTGATCGACCAGAAGCGATCGTACTGGACGTTTATAAAAGCCCTACTTGTGGTTGTTGTGGTAAATGGGTTTCTCATATTGAAGAAAAAGGCTTCGAGGTAGAAGTTCACAATCACAACTCACTAGATCCCGTCAAAAAGAAATTGGGTATACCGTCACATCTGCAATCGTGTCATACCGGCGTGAGCGAGAGCGGCTATTTTTTTGAAGGTCATATTCCGGCCAAGTACATCACCCAATTTTTATCGAAGCCGACTGAAGGCGCAGTAGGCCTGGCAGTACCCGGTATGCCTGCGGGGAGCCCGGGTATGGAAATGGGTGATCAATTTTCGCCGTATGAGATCTTACTGGTTAAATCGGACGGTTCAACCGAAGTGTTTGCCAGGGTTTCCCGCTACGAGGAGCAGTTCTAATGTTGCCCTCTATAAAACCTGTTTCATTCGTGGTAACGCTTTTCCTTCCCCTGATGGGATTACTTTCGGTACCGATATTGGCTGAGACTTACACACTGCAAGAAGCCATTTCAAAGGCACAATCGCTCGACCCCTGGATAACAGGGAGCTTAAAACGACAGGAAAGCATTGACGCTAGGAGCATCGAGGCAGGGACCTTGCCCGATCCACAAGTCAATATGGGTATTGCAAACCTTCCTATTGATAATCTGGACTTTTCTCAAGAGGCGATGACTCAGTTCAAAGTAGGCGTCAGCCAGATGTTTCCCCGTGGAAAAACGTTATCTCTGCAACAGGAGAAACTGCAACGATTGAGCGAAATGCAGCCCTACGCTCGCGCAGATCGCAAAGCGAAGGTCGCTGTTGTGGTGGCCGAACTTTGGTTGGAAGCATTTCGCAACCACCTAACCATTCAATTGATTGAACAGGATCGAAGTTTATTTCAACACCTGGTAGACGTTGCTCAATCCAATTATACCTCCGCATCCGGGCGAACCCGACAACAGGATGTTGTGCGCGCACAGCTCGAGCTGACACGACTGGATGATCGACTCACTCAGCTTTACTTGCAGAGCGATGTCTATCTCGCAAAACTGGCAGAGTGGTTAAGTGATCCCTCTATTTCTCTGTCCGACAAAGCATGGCAATCCGAACCGCTGACAGTATTGCGTCATCTAGAAAGTAAAAATACCGGAAATGTCGCCTACCTGAATACTGTTTCTGAGGTGCTAATTCAGCACCCCAGCATTCTCAGTCTTAACCAAAAGCTAAGCGCATTTGATTCCGGCGTAGAGATTGCCAAGCAATCCTACAAACCTCAATGGGGTGTGAATGCCAGCTATGCCTATCGAGACGATTCCCCCATGGGCGATGAGCGTTCTGATTTTTTCTCCGTTGGTGTCACTTTTGATCTGCCCATTTTTACCGGAAATCGCCAGGATAAACGAGTCCAGTCTGCCAAGGCTGAACTTGAAGAGGTAAAAACTGAAAAAGTTTTGTTACTAAGGCAGCTAAAAGCGCAACTGGAGTCCACTAAAGCAAAATATCTGAGGTTGGTTGAACGCAAAACGCTATTCGAACAAAGACTTCTAAAAGAGATGGCCGATCATGCCGAAGCATCGCTATCGGCTTATACGCACGATGATGGCGACTTTGAGGAGGTTGTTCGCGCTCGCATCGCTGAACTTAACGCGCGGATTGATGCGCTGAATATTTCGATAGACATTCAAAAAGCCGTTGCACAGCTTAACTATTTTTATGCAGGTATCACATTCTCAACCGATTTAAATAAGCAATCGCGTTAAGCGTACGTATTTTGGAGATAAACATGACCAGTAAGAAATTTATTAATTCTGCGACGTTGATTGCGGCAGGTGTTGGGTTAGCTCTGGGTATTGCAGCAACACTGATTTTGAGTGGCGGAAATTCAACAGTACAAACTGAAGCAAGAAAAAGTGAGGAACCTCTTTATTGGGTTGCGCCAATGGACCCCAATTATCGACGCGATAAGCCAGGAAAATCACCGATGGGGATGGATTTGATTCCTGTCTATGAAGAGGGCGAAAAAGCCAACGATGAGGGGCCGGGTACAATTAATATTTCACCTGATGTCATCAATAATATTGGTGTGCGAACAGGAGCTGCTGAACGGAAAGCGCTGCATAGTGAGATCGTGACAGTCGGCTATGTTCGCTACGACGAAAATAAACTTATTCATATTCATCCCAGATTATCCGGCTGGGTCGAAAAGCTATATGTCAAATCTGCAGGAGACCCCGTTAAAAAAGGGGAACCCTTGTACGCACTGTATTCTCCCGAGCTTGTTAATGCACAAGAGGAATTATTATTAGCGATTAACCGCAACAACACTCGACTCATTCAAGCCGCAGAAGACCGACTTCGAGCTTTGCAAATACCGCGAGAGTTTATTAATCAACTTAAAAAGACGAAGACTGTTCAGCAAACCGTAACTTTCTTTGCTCCGCAAGGCGGTGTTGTCGATAACCTGAATATACGAGAAGGGTTTTATGTTCAGCCTGGCACGACGATGTTGAGTATCGGCGCGCTTGACCCGATTTGGGTAGAAGCTGAAATTTTTGAGCGTCAAGCCGCACTGGTTGAAATTAACGACCCGGTGACTATGACATTGGATTACCTCCCCGGAAGAACCTGGACCGGACGGGTGGATTATGTATACCCAACTTTGGACAGTAAAACACGAACGGTTCGATTGAGACTGCGCTTTGATAATCCAAAGGAGCTACTAAAACCGAATATGTTTGCACAAATAACCGTGCATACCGGTTCTGATGAAGAAATGTTGGTCGTGCCTCGGGAAGCATTAATCCGAACTGGAAACCAGGACCGTCTCGTGCTTGCTCTCGGCGAGGGTAGTTTTAAATCCATAAGCGTGAAAATAGGGCGTCAAGATCAGAATTGGGTCGAGATTCTAGAGGGGGTTGACGAAGGCGAGGAGGTTGTCACCTCCGCTCAGTTTTTGCTGGACTCAGAGTCCAGCAAAACCTCTGATTTCAAACGCTTGCACCACGGCGGTGATAAACCAAATTCTGTGTGGGTAGCCGCAGAAATTCAAAGCGTGATGAATGATCACAGAATGGTGACAGCGAGTCATGAGCCCATTGCAGAGTGGGACTGGCCATCCATGACCATGGATTTTCAGATTAGTCCAAATGTTGATATGAGTGCGCTTAACCCTGGTACACAGCTTCACATGGAAATCAGCAAGCTGAAGGATGGCGGATATGAAATAACGGGCACTCATATCATGGGTACCAAAAGCCAAACAACGGAAGTTCAATCCGCACAAGTTGATGGCGTCGTGAACACTGTTGACATAATAAATCGAACAGCCAATATCCACCGGGGCCCAATACCAAAGTGGAATCGCCCCTCGGCAACGATGGATTTTTATGTCAGTGATGACGTAGACATCAAGCAACTTTCGCCAAAGGCCTCAATATATTTTGAATTCGAAATCCAGGATGGTGAATTTGTTATTACCCGATTACTAGCGGATGAAGTAATGCCGGACCGAGGGACTGATCACTCTTTAGATTCATCGTCAGCAGATCACAGCGGCATGGATCACAGCCAGATGGACCATTCCAAAATGAATCACGCTGTAGAAAGCAGCGACGAAGTGGATCACACACAAATGGATCACTCTAGTCACATCCGCTCTAGTGACAAGGAGTAGACCATGATTGAATCTATTATTCGCTGGTCGATTGGTAATCGGTTTTTGGTGCTGTTGGCAACAATGATTCTGATTGGGGTAGGCCTCTATTCACTAAAGCAAACACCCGTCGATGCTATCCCAGATTTAAGTGATGTGCAGGTCATTATTAAAACCTCTTACCCAGGCCAAGCACCTCAGGTGGTGGAAGACCAAGTCACCTATCCACTGACTACGGCGATGTTATCGGTACCGGGCGCCGTCACTGTGCGTGGCTACTCCTTTTTTGGGGACAGTTATGTCTATGTCATTTTTGATGAAGATACCGATTTGTACTGGGCCCGAAGTCGAGTTCTCGAATATCTAAGTCAGGT
This sequence comes from Pseudomonadales bacterium, assembly GCA_002701845.1. Lineage (GTDB taxonomy): Bacteria > Pseudomonadota > Gammaproteobacteria > Pseudomonadales > Ketobacteraceae > Ketobacter. The sequence continues at coordinate 146,660 of NZXG01000036.1, read as the reverse complement.
CGCCCCCACTTTGCCGGTAGCGGCGAAGCCCCAGCTCGGGCCAGATGCCACGGGTGTCGGTTGGGTTTATATTTATTCGCTCATTGATCGCACCGGTCAACACGATATCAGCCAACTTCGCAGCCTCCAGGATTGGTTTCTAAAATACGAATTGCAAACCGTACCGGGTGTTTCTGAAGTGGCTGCGGTAGGAGGCATGGTGAAGCAATACCAAGTCACCGTAAGTCCTGAGAAGCTGCGCGCATTTAACATACCGCTGACGCACATACAAATGGCGATCAAGCAAGCGAATCAAGAAGTAGGGGCCTCCGTTGTGGAGATGGCGGAAGCCGAATATATGGTGCGCGCTTCTGGATATATTCAAAACGAGGCGGATCTCGCAAACATTCCCCTTGGTGTAAATTCAAACGGCACGCCATTGCTGCTAAAAGACGTGGCCGATATCGGTGTCGGTCCACAAATGCGACGTGGTATTGCAGAATTAAATGGAGAAGGGGAAACCGTTGGCGGTATTGTTGTGATGCGATTTGGTGAAAATGCGCAAACAACAATCAATGGAATAAAAGCAAAATTAGAACAGTTACAGGCAGGTCTGCCAGAAGGCGTAGAAGTTGTCACCGTTTATGATCGCTCAGGATTGATTGAGCGAGCGGTCGAAAACCTTTGGCACAAACTCTTGGAGGAGTTTGTCGTCGTCGCGTTAGTTTGCATGATTTTCCTTTTTCATGTTCGCTCATCCTTGGTGGCAATTGTCAGTTTGCCGGTGGGAATATTAACGGCATTTATCATCATGCACGTGCAGGGTATTAATGCCAACATTATGTCATTGGGTGGTATTGCAATCGCGATTGGGGCCATGATTGATGGTGCGATTGTGATGATTGAGAATATGCATAAACATATGGAGCATACCCCAATCACCAAAGAAAATCGCTGGCAAATTGTCACCGAATCCGCTGTTGAAGTGGGACCTGCTTTATTTTTCAGCTTATTGATCATCACGGTGAGTTTTGTACCTGTATTCACACTGGAAGCACAAGAGGGTCGCATGTTTAGCCCGCTTGCTTTTACCAAAACCTATGCGATGGCCGCTTCGGCAGCGCTGGCTATTACTTTGGTGCCAGTGTTAATGGGGTATTTTATTCGAGGCAAAGTATTGCCAGAGCACAAAAATCCGGTAAACCGATTTTTAATTGCCAGCTATATGCCAGCGTTAAAAGGCGTGCTTAAATTTCCCAAAATCACCATTCTATGTGCCGTGATTGTATTGGCTTCTGTTTATTGGCCATTGCAAAAAATCGGTAGTGAATTTATTCCACCGTTGGATGAAGGCGATTTGATGTACATGCCTACAACATACCCAGGGATTTCGATCGGCAAGGCGAGAGAATTATTACAGCAAACCGATAAATTGATTGCCTCGGTTCCAGAAGTGGAAAACGTATTTGGCAAAATTGGACGTGCGGATACGGCAACGGACCCTGCGCCCTTGACGATGATAGAAACCTTTATTCAACTCAAACCCCGTGACCAATGGCGAGAGGGTGTGACAACTGAAAGCCTGAAGAAGGAGCTCGACGCATTGGTTAAACTTCCTGGCGTCACTAATGCCTGGGTTATGCCCATTAAAACACGCATTGATATGTTGGCGACCGGCATCAAAACACCCGTGGGCATAAAAGTCGCCGGGCCCGATTTGTCAGTGATTCAGGATTTAGGCAAGCAGCTTGAAAACCTTCTTAAAGATGTTGAAGGCACTGCATCCGTGTATTCGGAACGCGTCGCTGGCGGTCGGTATTTGAATGTTGATATTGATCGAGCAAAAGCTGCGCGTTACGGTTTGAATATCGCGGATGTGCAACAACTGATTGCTTCTGCAGTGGGAGGAATGAATGTCACCCAAACCGTGGAGGGACTGGAGCGCTACCCGGTAAATATTCGTTATCCGCAAGCCTATCGCGATTCGCCAGCGCAATTAGCGCTACTGCCAATCGTGACTCCCAAAGGCGAACGCATCGCTCTGGGCGATGTTGCCAAAGTCAGTATTGCTGATGGACCGCCTGGCATCAAAAGTGAAAACGCGAGAATTAATGGTTGGACTTTTGTCGATATCGATGGCGTGGATGTGGGCACCTATGTGGAGAACGCAAAAGAAATCGTAGCGAAACAATTGGAGCTTCCTGCCGGGTACTCGATTGGCTGGTCCGGTCAATATGAGTACATGGTTCGCGCAAAAGAAAAATTGCAGTATGTGGTGCCATTAACCTTAGCCATCATTGCCATTTTACTTTTTTTGAACTTCAGAAATTTTGCCCACGTGGCCATTATTCTAGGCTCTCTGCCCTTGGCCTTGGTCGGGTCAATCTGGCTGATATACCTACTCGGCTTTAATTTCTCGGTCGCCGTTGGTGTGGGCTTTATTGCTCTGGCGGGTGTCGCGACCGAGCTCTCCGTCATCATGCTGGTGTTTCTAGAAATATGTTGGCGTCAACATATTAAACGTGCACAAGAGGAGGGTCGCAAGACCAACAGTGATGACCTGCACCAAGCGATTATCGAAGGCGGAGCGCTTCGAGTTCGACCTAAAGTCATGACCGCCTCAGCCATTATCATCGGTTTACTGCCGATCATGTATGGCAGTGGCACCGGATCAGAGGTGATGAGTCGCATTGCAGCCCCAATGGTTGGCGGTATGCTCAGCGCATTGGTATTGACCCTGTTGGTGCTGCCCGCCGTGTATTTGCTCTGGAAGCGAGCAACGATCGATTAGTCTCCGTTAATCTGAATGGCTCATGGACTAGAGCCTTTTCTATCTTTCCACAATAAAACCCTTATTTTGGAGGACGCATGCAGCATTCACATTCACCACATTATCAAAAAAATAGTTTAACCCTGGCTGGTGCCGTTGCCATGGGTACCGGCGTTATGATCGGCGCGGGTATATTTGCTTTAACAGGTCAAGTTGCGGAGATGGCTAGAGAGTGGTTTCCACTGGCATTCTTACTTGCCGCTGTTATTTCGGGTTTTAGCGCCTATTCCTATGTGAAAATGTCGAGCGCGTACCCGAGTGCGGGCGGGATTGCCATGTTTTTGGAAAAGGCTTATGGAAAAGGCACAACGACGGCTGTGTGCGCCTTGCTCATGTACTTTTCAATGGTAATTAATGAAAGTTTGGTTGCGAGAACCTTTGCCACTTACACTTTGCAAATATTCGATGCAGCTTCTGTCGATTGGCTTGTGCCTGTGTTGGGTGCTGCATTACTGCTTTTTGCGTTTATCATCAATATCTTAGGCAATCGGCTTATTCAAACATTCTCGTTTGTGATGGGTTTCATCAAAATTGGTGGCCTGGCATTGCTCGCTATTGGTGGGCTTTGGGTGTCAGGTTTTAATTTCGAAAGCATTTCGGTTAAGCCGAAGGATACGACCATCAGCGGGTTTTTAGGGGCAATTGCCTTGGGTATCCTGGCTTATAAGGGGTTTACCACCATTACCAACAGCGGTGGTGAAATTAAAGAACCGCACAAAAATATTGGGCGAGCCATAATTCTGTCGATCTCAATTTGTTTGGTTGTGTATATGCTGGTCGCCTTCGCGGTGGGCGGAAACCTGAGCATCAATGAAATTGTACAGGCGAAGGATTATGTATTAGCCGAAGCGGCACGCCCGGCCTTTGGCCAGTACGGCGTGTGGATTACTGTGGGATTCGCCATAGTCGCAACGGTTTCCGGTGTGATTGCCAGTGTGTTCGCAGTCTCGCGAATGCTTGCCATGCTGACCGACATGAAACTTGTTCCGCACTCGCATTTCGGTATGCCTGGCAGCATCCAGCAACACACTCTGGTGTATACCATCGTAGTGGCGATGTTTTTAACAATATTTTTTGACTTAAGTCGAATCGCGTCTCTGGGAGCTATTTTTTATATCGTTATGGATATCGCCATACATTGGGGCGTTTTGAAAAATTTGAGAAAGGACGTTAAGGCAAGCCCCACGATACTTACCTTGGCAATTGGATTGGATGTGTTGGTGCTAATTGCATTTATTTGGGTAAAAATTCAGACCGACATGCTGGTGATTTGGGCATCACTCATTGGATTTATAGGTATTTTCCTAGGAGAGTATTTTTTCCTCAAGCACTATCGAACACAGGATAAATAATGATACTTGCAAGCTTTTTGAGTTTAGCGCTGATTTTAATAACGGTCGTCATCCACTATCAAGGTTTGTGCTGGTTATCCTGCTTTTATCGGTCTCGGAAAAGCCATGCCAACATCCGCTTACCAATGATTATGTTTGGTATGACTTGCCTTCATTTGATTGAGATTTTGCTATACGCAGGCGTGTTCTTTCTTCTGCATCATTACTCAACAAACGGTGGCTTTACCGAAGCCTTTGAAGCAACCGTGTGGAACTATGTGTATTTTTCAGGCGTTAATTACACGACACTCGGGATGAGCGAATTTTATCCGACGGGCCACTTTAAAGTGTTGGCTTTTACGGAGGCGCTTAACGGGTTCATGATGCTCACGTGGTCCGCTACTTTTTTTTACTCCCTTGCTGGACAGTTCTTTCAGAATCCAGATTCTCAATAAATTACTCGCCACTTCGCCGTTAAAGCGCAATGCATCGAATGATGAGTGAGGTGCCAACATTACAAGCTTGTAATGTTGGCGTCATCTCTATGACAGTTACCATTCTTTAAGCTTGTGGAGTGAATCTCTGAATCTCTAGTTACCCGACAAGTTGCTAGACCATGGAATTGATCCAAGTCAAAGCCGAATGCAAAAGAACGCATAACTGAGGTGGTACGGTTGACCTGTGTCAAGGACACACCTTTAGACTGTTTTACAGTTGATCCTGAGTTTAAAACTTGGGATTACATTGGTCATACGGGTGTTTTATGCGGGTTAAAGAGTTAGCAAACCATCTTTCTGTCAGCGCTGAGACTGTAAGGTTCTATACACGCCAAGGGTTTCTTTCGCCAACCAAAAATCCGGTCAATGGGTACAAAGAATATGGGCTAAAAGACCAAAGCCGGTTGCGATTTATTTTAAGCGCCAGGGCCTTGGGGTTTACCGTGAAAGACATCGCCGAGATTCTCTCTGTCGCGGAGCAAAAACGCACACCTTGCCCAATGGTACGAATGATGATTGAAAAGCGTTTGCTCGAAACAGAAGCTCAATATCAGGAGACCGTTAAGCTCCGACAGCGCATGCGAGAAGCCGTTAAGACCTGGAGCGGCTTGCCCGATGCCGAACCCACCGGGGACATGATCTGTCACCTAATCGAAAGCTTTAGCCATTCCCAAGAAGGAGTCCACCATGAGTAATCACTCAAACAACCATGCCTGTTGCGGTGGCCACACCCCATCGAATACCGAACACCACAATCACGAAGTTGATACCAAGCAGACGCAAAAGTTTTATGTCTGCCCAATGCACCCTGAGGTTCGCTCTCCAAAGCCAGGCGATTGCCCAAAGTGCGGCATGCACCTGGTTATTGAAGAGCAAAGCCCCGAAGGAGCTCTGCCAGTAAAAACAACGGGAGAGCATGGCCAGCATGATTGCTGCTCAAGCAAAAGCGGAGGGCACCACACTGGCCATCACTCTCAAAATACAAATCAGTCATTGAGTCAATACAACGACGTGCCATCCGGCCATAAGGGCGCGGTTTACACCTGTCCGATGCACCCTGAGGTAAGGCAGACAAAACCGGGGGTATGCCCACTTTGTGGTATGGGGCTTGAACTGGAATCCGCAGCAATGGCGGCGGATGAACCCAATCCAGAACTCGTGGATTTTACACGGCGCTTTTGGGTGGGTGCGGTGCTCACACTCCCGGTGCTGATACTCACCATGTCGCCCTTGGTTGGCCTACCTCAATTACGCGAGATGCTCGGTGAACACACGGCCATGTGGGCGGAGTTCATTTTAAGCACGCCCGTTATTCTGTGGTCTGGATGGCCGTTCTATGTGCGCGCGGTTAATTCTTTCCGCACACTCAATCTCAATATGTTTTCGTTGATAGGGATGGGGGTTGCGGCGGCCTATATATTTTCCATTTTCGCGGTGCTTTTACCCGGGATTTTCCCTGAAGGTTTCAGGAACCCCGAAACCGGTGTGGTAGGCGTGTATTTTGAAGCAGCGGCCGTCATCGTCACCCTTGTACTTCTGGGTCAAGTGATGGAACTGCGAGCGCGAGAAGGTACTGGCAAGGCTATTCGCGCGTTATTGGATCTCGCAGCGAAAACCGCAAGAGTTATTCGCACGGATGGCTCGGAAGAAGAGATTCCGCTGGAAGATGTGCAGGTCGGTGATCGCATTCGGGTACGGCCTGGAGACAAGGTGCCCGTGGATGGTGTTGTGGTGGAAGGACGGTCTTCTATCGATGAGAGCATGATTTCTGGCGAGCCAGTGCCCGTTGAGAAAACCGAAGGCGATAATTTGACTGGCGCAACCATCAACGGTACGGGCAGCTTGATTATGGAAGCTACTCGAGTCGGCTCCGACACCATGTTGGCGCAAATCGTCGAGATGGTAGCTGCCGCCCAACGCTCTCGAGCACCCATTCAAAAATGGGCCGATATGGTCGCGGGGAAATTCGTTCCTGCTGTCATCGGCGTTGCCATTCTTTCATTTATAGCTTGGGCCATTTGGGGTCCAGCTCCAGCCTATGCCTATGCCCTGGTTTCAGCGGTTGCGGTATTGATTATTGCCTGTCCCTGTGCCTTAGGTCTAGCCACGCCCATGTCGATAATGACTGCCACCGGGCGGGGCGCTCAGGTCGGTGTGTTGATTAAAAACGCCGAAGCCCTGGAGCGCTTTGAAAAGGTCGATACCTTAATTGTCGATAAAACCGGCACTTTGACTGAGGGTAAACCCAAGTTGGTGGCTGTGTTGCCAGAAGCAGGGCACGAAGAAAACGAAGTGCTCAGCTTAGCGGCTTCGCTTGAGCGTGGCTCAGAACATCCTTTGGCTGAGGCAATCGTACGAGGCGCAGAAGAACGCGGTATTACTTTGCAAGAAGCCGAAGATTTCGAGGCGGTTACTGGTAAAGGTGTGAAGGGCACCGTAAAGGGGCAGTCGGTTGCCTTGGGTAACCTCGCGCTGATCCGCGACTTGGGTCTCGAAGCTGAAGCCTTGACGCAAAAAGCCAATACACGGCGAGATCAAGGTGAAACGGTGATGTTTATTGTGCTGGATGGCGAAGTTGCGGGCCTGGTCAGCGTTGCTGACCCGGTTAAAGAAACGACGCCTGCAGCACTCAAAGCACTCCATAAATTGGGCTTTAGAATCATCATGGCCACTGGCGACAATCAACGCACCGCGCAGGCTGTCGCGGCAAAACTGGGAATCGATGAAATTAGAGCGGATGTGTTGCCGGAAGACAAAGCGCGCATTATTAAAGAATTACAGCAACAGGGCCGCAAAGTGGCCATGGCCGGTGATGGGGTGAACGATGCCCCGGCCCTTGCCCAAGCGGACGTGGGCATTGCCATGGGTACAGGTGCGGATGTCGCCATCGAAAGCGCCGGTTTTACGCTCGTCAAAGGCAACCTAGATGGCATTGTCCGCGCGCGTCGCTTATCTCATGCCACCATGAAAAACATTCGTCAAAACCTATTTTTTGCCTTGATCTACAACAGCGCGGGCGTACCGGTTGCCGCAGGTTTGCTGTTTCCATTTTTCGGCATTTTGATTAACCCCATGTTCGCTGCTTTTGCGATGAGCGCATCATCCATTTCCGTTGTTGTGAACGCACTGCGGTTACGAAAAGCGCGAATTGAATAGCGAAATCTTTAAATAATGCAATACCTTGTTCCACCTGGAGGAACACTATGAGTAATCAAAATCAATCGTTTTGGCTAACTCCCAAGGGCTTTACTGCAATGGGTTTAATCGCGTCCGTGACTTATTTTTTGCTGATGGAGCATCGTCAACATGTTGTTGAGTTTTTGCCTTACCTGATTTTACTGCTCTGCCCATTGATGCATGTATTTATGCATGGTGGTCACGGACACGGCGGTGATCATCACAACCACGATGATAAACCGGAAAGCGAATCTGAGGCTTACAAGCGTGGACTTGAAGAAGGCCGCAAACAATCCAATCATCACTCGCATTAAGGAGTTACCAACATGCACGGCGAATCCGCATACGGGTTATGGACACTGGTCATCCTTAACTCTGTGATTTTTATTTTCTTTGCTTTCAGCTTTGTTAAGCCTAAAACAAAAACCGACTGGCGAAGCCTTACCGCCTTTTCGGCCTTTATAGTTGCGTTGTTCACGGAGATGTACGGTTTCCCTTTGACGATATATTTCCTCTCGGGTTGGCTGGCTGAAAAAAACCCTGGCGTCGATTTTCTTGCTCACGAGAACGGTCATTTACTCCATACGTTATTCGGATTTGAAGGAAATGCTCATTTTGACCCTCTGCATATTTTGAGTAATGTCCTAATCGTATTAGGTTTTATATTGCTGTCCTCGGCTTGGTCTGTTCTTCACAAAGCACAACAAACACGATCACTGGCCACTGAGGGTTGGTACGCTCGATGCCGGCACCCACAGTACGTCGCCTTTATCATGATTATGTTCGGTTTTCTATTGCAGTGGCCGACCATTCCTACCGTTGTTATGTTCCCGATTCTCGTATGGGTGTACGTCCGTTTAGCAAAGCGAGAAGAGCAAATAGCTTTAAATGAATTTGGCGAGGAATATCGTCGATATATGCACAATACGCCAGCGTGGATTCCCAATTTTTCAAAAACCACAACAGCCCACTGAGGAAATCAAAATGAAAAGATATTTAGCACTTCCACTGATCGCTGTATTCATGTCAACCGCTGCTTTCGCTGCTGATACCCATGATCATAAAAATTCAGACATGTCAAAAGGCGGAATGATGATGGGGATGATGAGTCATGAGCAAATGATGGCGATGCACGACCATATGGAAAAAATGCAGTCGTTAATGAAAAACATAAAGTCAGAAAAAGACCCGAAAAAGCGTCATGCATTATTGGAAGAGCATATGCAAGCAATGCAGGATGGTATGCATATGATGAATGGAAACATGGGCATGAGTGATGCCAAAGAAAAAATGAAAAATATGGATACCATGCAACGCATGGACATGATGGAAGAACGTATGGGGATGATGCAGATGATGATGGGTCAGATGATGGAGCACAACATGGCAGAGAAAAAAGGCACCGACCACAAACATAAAAAATAATCGGCTTATTAATACTCCTACCATCACGAATACCATAGGCGAACTACTGCAATGAAAATAGAAACCTTAAGAGACTTACTGCACTGGTCCCAAGATCTACATCGTTATCTTGGTCAGTGCTTGGACCACTGCGCAGATAAAAATACCAGTGAAAGAGCAAGGCTGGTGCTCGCATATCTGGCTGACCACGAAAAACTTCTTTTACAGGTCATCGAAGGCTTTGAGGGGCTAAGTGCAAGTCAAGCGCTGAATACCTGGTGTATAGAATATCTAGACAAGAGACCCATCGATCCTCATCGACATTGCAGTGCGCCTTTTGCGGAGTTGGACTCAGAACAAATAGTCCAACAGGTAGTTGGCATGCACGGAGAAATCATTGATTTATATCGACATCTAGCCGCACGTGTCGATACGACTGCCGCGCAAAACTTAGTCGGCACGCTTCTTTCCATTGAAGAGCACGAATTGAAGAGGCTCGTCCAAACAACCAATCGATTTAATGATATGTGAGGTCGCTATGAGTGAAAAAGAACATCGCCTGGGTGTTTCCGAGGCAACATTGGTGGTTAGACATTTAAAACTCGTCGACATGTCAGAAGAGGTCATGACCAAAGTCGTGAAAGAAATCGATGAAATTTACGGCCTGGATTCAGTGAGTTATGACAAGGCCTCTCACACGCTGCATATCGCTTATGACGCATCCAGAATCTGTATAGACTGTATTGAAAAAGTGTTGCAGGAAAACGCAGTAGAAGTGAGCCATGATTGGTGGACCTATTTTAAAGAGGGCTATTATCGTTTTGTCGACCAAAATGTTAAGGACAATGCGAGCACCGAACCGTGGAGTTGTCACGGAAGTTTTACCGGATCCAATAAAAAGAAATAATTATGCAGAATATATTCTCAGACAACCAGGAATCTAATCCATGCCCAGTGTGTCAGATGACTGAAGTAAAACAGAATTTATGGCGATCTTATCGCGGATTACAATTTTGGTTTTGTTCACAGCAATGCCTGGACCGATTCATTTCACATCCAGGTTTGTATGTTGGTAGCCCCAAAACGGGTTTGCCTGAAAAGAAAAGGGGCAGGGTCGAGCATAAATCCCATCGTATTGTGTTTTCAAAATCACTGTCCGACGACGAAGCGGAAAAATTGATGGCTGATCTTCCGAAAATGATGGGCATTAAATCCCTAAACGTCTCGGCCACGGAATTGTTGGTGATGTATGACCTTATGGAGGTGTCACTCGAAGATATTGAAAGCCAGATTTCTTTGAGTTTAGGTGGCTTTGATAGCTCTCTGATTGACCGCGTGAAACGAAGCTGGATTCATTACACCGAAGAGTGTGAGCTGGATAATCTAGCGCACCCATCAACGACACGTGGGTGCCATTGATAGGATACGATAAGGGGGCGAAGACCAAAACCTAAAGTTTGCCTTCAAAATTAGGAACCGGTCGCTTAAGTGCTTCTGATTCCGTTGTTGCCTTACCATTTTTGGCAATATCTTTAAGAAGCCAGTCCATCTCCTTAATTTCTTTGCGTTGCGCCTGAATGATGCCATCAGCCAATTCTCGCACACGAAGGTCGGTAATCTCCGATCGTTCACTTGTGAGGATAGCAATGGAGTGGTGTGGGATCATCGATCTCATATAAGACGAATCTTGTACCGTTGTTTGCGATCTCACTAGAAAAAGAGCAGCAATAAATACCACTGCGCTGCCCACGTAAATCCCAACATTAAGACTTTTCTTTTTGTGCATGGGCAACATAAAGCTCAGCATAATCACAGCCATCGCGGCACCCATCATCAATGCCATATATGTGCGAGTCTCGCTGTAAAATACGTGACTTACCTCGTAGGTGCTGAGGTATTTTAAACAAAACATAACGACGACCGAAGTGGTAATCATTAGTCCAAATCTAACGTAATGTGACATAGTAGTCTCCTAAATTGAAAAACGGATTTTTGAAGAAATTATTTCGGTTACTTAATCAACATCCAGGTACCCATCGCAATCATCATTAGATTTTCAGTTAATGATATGAACCCCAGGGGAACGTTACTGTTTCCGCCCACACAAGCACATTTCAGCTCTCTCTTGTCGATGTAAACAGCTTTAAAGACAGAAATAGCGCCAATCGTCCCGATAAATAATGCGGGTGGAGCAAATAGCCATGACGCCATTCCGGTCAACATTCCAATACCTGCGAAAGCTTCTAATAGCGCATAAAGATAGGCATAGGGCACATACTGCATCGCTAATAAATCGTAAGTAATAAACTGCAGAGAGAAGGCATTTAAATCACGAAGTTTTTGAATGGCCAATGCACACATGCTGAGTGCAATGAATGTCTCTAACAGGTATAGTACGTTAACGCCTTGAAATCGGCTCCAAGTTAACGCAGCTGCCATTAAAATTGTAATGCTGAAAATGGCAATCACTGGTGTATAAGTTGTCTCCTTGCTTTCGTCTTTCGACTTGCCAAAGAATTTTTTAAGGTCGTCATATCCGCCAATTCGTTTGCCGTCAATAAAAGTTTGCGGTGTTGTATTCACATCGTGCTCTTGTTTGAAATTATCGGTTTCTTTGCGCGACGTGAGGAGGTTATCATCGACTTCGTAACCTTCACGCTTGAGCAAGTCTCGCGATTTAAGGCCGTAAGGACAAATGTGTTTATCAGTATGCATTCTGTAGAGCGTGGCGGCTTTGCTCAAAATTGCCTCCTGTATGTTTTTGAATAATTCTAACGCTTTTAAAAAATCAAACGCAAAACATATGCCAATTACAAATCGGAAAAAATGATAGTGAATTAAAGGGATTTTCGGCAATGTAAGCGATTATTTTGAAATAATTACAACTGCAAATGTTAAATTGACTTCATTCGCCAATTATTTTTATGATGATTTACATTCAATGTTTGTGCGTATCGTCAGCGTCGTCTCTCGCGGTCAATATTTGATATTGCGCTTTTGATAAGCTTGGAAGCTTCTGTAAAAAGGCCACCATATTCCAGATTCGTTCATCGCTGTGCGTAGGTCCCCACGCTGGCATGCCAGACGCTTTTATGCCGTGTTTAATGATCCAGAATTGTCTCTTGATGGCATCGTCTCCTGAAGAATCGTCATGACTGTGCTTATGCCCGTCGGCAGAGATGCTCAAATTTGGAGGAGAGGGGTACAAGCCGATGGTAAAATCACTTTCTATTTTACCCGGCTTCAAGTGACATCCTGTGCACATGTCATTGTAATCGGCTCCACCAGCTAATAGTCGGTCAGAGGATTCCAGGTCTGTTGGGATTTCAACATCCTTTGCATCACGAGCGATGGATTTTTCACGCAGTGTTTCTAACAACCAATAAGTAATGGGAGAATGTTGTGTATCTGCGCCAATTGGATAAAGCCCCGAATAAATAAACAGCCCTCCTGCAAGGAGGGCTGTAATCACAATGAGCAGGAAACTCTTAAAAAATGCTGAAATTGATAACATGGCACCCTCTTAATTAATGTTGATGTTCGGCATGTTCGTCCTCGCTTTCATTGTCGTCGTGTGAATGCTCTAAATCGGATTCGTTTTTGTCTTTGCCATGATGCATATCTTTCATACATTTCTTCATCATGGCTTGCATGACCGGGTCGTTCATATCCATTTTGCTGTGGTCCATATCTTTCATCGCGGAACAATCCGGTTTTTCGGCGTCCTTCATATGTTCTTTCGGGTCATGCGCTTGAGCATTCATAGCAGTCGCAACAATAGTTAAAGCCAGTAGTGGTGCGAAGGGTTTCATTTTCATAAAAGTTTCCTCTAAATCATGTTGTTTAATTTGTTAAGACTTCAACAGTAACTAAAACCAAAACTTCAAACCCGCCAGTACTTGGGAACTGGATTTATTTTTTCCAGCGGCTTGCAGGTAATCGGCGGTATCGCCAAAAGATCTTGACCATTCCAAACCGATATAGGGTGCAAATTGACGGCTGAATTCGTAACGAAGGCGCAAGCTTGCTGACATGTTCGTTAAGCCCGAGCCAAGCCCATTTTCAGGGTCGTCTTTACCAAACAGGTTTATTTCCATTCTGGGCTGCAGTATCAGTCGTTGAGTGAACAAGAGTTCGTATTCCGCTTCCGCAGACAAGGCTGTTCGCCCGTCATCACCGAGATAAGCCGTGACATCAAGTTCAAACCAATAGGGAGACAGCCCTTGAAAGCCTAGCGCGAGCCACTGGCGGTCTTCACCTTCGTCATAGGTATCAATCCGCGCGCCCAGTTGAGTATCAAAATACGCATTAAAGGCTCGGCTCCACAGTACATCAGTAGAACTCTCCTCAAGGGTGCCTTCCACAATGTCCCCCTCGGTTTTTACAACCAAGCGGTTATAGGTGGTCCCATACCATGCCTGCAAATCAAATACAGTACTTTCGTATTTTTCCTGGTACTCCAGGCGATCACTGATGATTGCCCAAAAGCGATGCTCATCGGCCAGTTTCAATTGTCTGGGCCCGGGCAGTGCATAGGGCCCTTCGGTTAAGGTAAAGCCATCCGAATAAGCGTGGGGATCGCGGGCATTATCAGGTGCTTTACCACCTTGAGCTTGCCCCATCTCGTGGGCTCCTGGATCGTGATTGCTGTGATCCATCTCTGCGTAAGCCCCACTTGCTAATACGCAAGCCAGAGAGATTTGGCATAGTTTGGTTACGGGATTTATGTTCATGACACCACTACCTCGCGGAACATGCCCGCATCCATATGGAACAAGAGGTGACAGTGCCAGGCCCAACGCCCCAAATCGTGTGGCGTTGTGAGAAAACTGATGCGCTGAGCGGGTTGTACGGGAATGGTGTGGCGCCGAACACGAAGCTCACCTTGATCCGTTTCCAACTCACTCCACATGCCATGCAAATGCATCGGATGGGTCATCATGGTGTCGTTTTGCAAGATAATACGAACACGTTGCCCGTGTTTGAGCGAAACGGGCGTACTGCGGCCGAACTCCAGTCCATCAAAAGACCAGCTGTAGCGCTCCATATTGCCGGTGAGGTGCAGCTCCAATTCTTTTTCGGGTACACGGTGATCCTCAAACACACCATCGAGAGATTGTAGATCGGCAAGCGTGAGTACCTTGTGACCCACAGGGCGCAAACCTTTTTCTGCCAAGTTACGAAGCCCGATACCCGGGTCGTCGAGGTTAGTGCGTGGCGTATCCACCCGCGCATCGACAGAAGGGCCATATTCTGTTCGAGCATGATTGACGCTGGTAGACGGCTTTGCCAGCGGATTTTGGGAACCCTGTTGCATACCGTGCATGCTGTGATCCATGGCCATACCGCCGTGCATCTGTGAGTGGTCCATTTGCGAATGATCCATCTTCGAGTGATCCATTTTTTCCATATTCATATTGCTATGGTCCATTCCCTCCATAGAGGCATCGTGGCCCATCCCTTCATGGTTCATCGCCCCCATCATGTCTTGCATGGTCAGCCACTCCACTGGGTCCAGGGTCGGCACGGGTGCGGACAGACCTTGCCGTGTAGCCAGGGTCCCTCGGGCATAACCGGTGCGATCCATGCTCTGTGCAAAAATTGTGTAGGCTTCATCATCAGGTCTTACCAGAACATCGTAGGTTTCACCGGGACCGAAGCGAAACTCATCCACGGAAACGGGCTCCACGTCCTGACCGTCTGCCTGCACAACGGTCAGTTTCAAACCGGGGATACGAACATCGTAAAAGGAATTGCTGGCGGCATTGATGAATCGAAGGCGCAGGCGCTCTCCCTTCTTAAATACGCCTGTCCAGTTCCCCGCAGGAGCCGTACCATTCATGAGGTAGGTGAGGGTAGCGGTAGATAAATCCGCCAGATCGGTGGGGTTCATGCGCATCTGGTTCCACATCTGGCGCTTGCTCAACGCCGCTTTTAATCCCTTGTCAGACACGTCGCGAGTGAAGTCAAAAAAGGTCGGCTGGTTGAAGTTGTAAGTATCCCCTTGAACTTTCAGTTTACTGAATACCTGCATCGGATCTTCATCGGTCCAATCAGAGAGTTGTACGACAAAGTCCTGATCGGCCTCGTGTCTTTCGCCTGAACGAGGCTCGATGATGAGCGCACCGTACATCCCAGTCATTTCCTGAAAGCCTGAATGACTGTGATACCAGTAGGTGCCACTTTGACGGAGTTTAAATCGGTAAACAAAGGTTTCCCCCGGCGCAATCCCCTTAAAGCTGATACCCGGAACACCGTCCATTTCGAAGGGTAATAAAATGCCGTGCCAGTGAATGGACGTCGGGACACTTAGCCGGTTTGTGACGCGTATCGTCACGTCATCGCCTTCGCGCAAACGCAGTGTGGGTGCGGGAATGGAGCCGTTAATGGTCGTCGCCATACGGGTTACACCGGTAAAATTCACCAGCGATTGGCCTATTTCCAGATTGATATCGGTGCCGCTGAGCACAGGGGCTGAACCCAGAGCAGTTTGAACTGATTCGCGTGCCAGCAACGCAGCAGGGGTGGTTGCCAGAACTCCGCCAACCGCGAGGCCTTGAACAAAACGCCGACGACTCAAGGAGCCGACGAGGGGGCTAAATGGGCGATTCATAGTGTCGTTTTCCAAAAAATGTCATTGTTCCAAAAGCACGTTTTTAAGGTCTGGAGCGGAGATTACAGTCAGGAGTCTGTCATGGGCATGACCTGAAAATGACAAAGTTGTAATCTTTAGGTCATCTTTCTGTGGGGAAAGACAGGCTATTGTTTCAATAAGATGAATGTGTAGAGACGAGGACGGTGCCATGCGGTTACTAGTAGTCGAAGACGAAGTCAAAACCGGGGATTATTTGCAGCAAGGCCTGAGCGAAGCCGGCTTTATGGTGACGCTCGCTCGGAACGGTCTCGATGGCCATCACCTGGCGATGACGGAGACCTTTGATTTGTTGATTCTCGATGTGATGCTGCCCGATGTGGGCGGCTGGCGCATTGTTCAGTCCATAAGAGAATCGGGATGCCAGGCGCCCGTATTATTTCTCACCGCGCGCGACAGTGTTGATGATCGTGTTAAAGGATTAGAACTTGGCGCTGATGACTACCTGGTTAAGCCCTTCGCGTTTGCCGAATTGCTGGCTCGGGTACGCACCTTGTTGCGTAGAAGTACGGCGCCGGTACTCGCCGATCAGATCACAGTAGCGGATTTGATCCTCGATCTGCCAAAGCATCGTGCCCTTCGTGGTGGGCGCAAAATCAATCTCAGTCATAAGGAATTTTGTTTGCTGGAACTGCTTGCTCGGCGCCAGGGTGAAGTGCTGCCACGCTCGTTGATTGCTTCCCAGGTGTGGGATATGAATTTTGACTCCGATACCAATGTGATTGATGTCGCCATCCGTCGTTTAAGAAGCAAAATTGATGAAGGCTTTGAGCCCAAGCTGATCCATACCGTTCGTGGCATGGGCTACAAACTCGATGTTGAGGACGAATAGGATGGCGTTTGGATTTCGCCTGGCGCGACCTTTATCACTCAACAATCGTGTGATGCTGTTTGTCGCACTTGCCATTAGTCTCAGCCTTGTTGTAATCGGCCATCTCGTTCAGAAGTCAGTCGAACAGCATTTTGCAGAACAAGACGCTGACGAATTGGTTGTCATCAGCCGTGCCGTGGCAGAAGCACTAAAAAAGACAACACGTTCAGGTCGTTCGGCCGACGAAACACTTCCTCATGCTGTTTCCGGTCATCACGGTGTGTATTATCAGGTTTGGGACGAATCTGGTGCGCTGGTTTACGGCCCACATGAAGTAGTTTTTCCTCCCCGAGCTAGATTCAATGCCCCGGTGTACACTATCCGCGCCGACAATCTTGTGAGTTGGCATATTGATGATAAATCCTATCGAGGCGCGATGACACAAGTGCAAATTGACGGCCGAAACTATCTCGTCACTGCGGCCATCAATATGGACTTCCATATGCGCTTTCTCGAACATTTCAGCCGCAATTTATGGTTGATCATGGCGCTGGCTGGTGGGCTTACTTTACTCGCAGCCTGGTACGGTGTGCATCAAGGGCATGCGCCACTACGGGCACTCAGTGAATCCATACGATCTGTTCAAGCCGACCAATTGGATATGCGACTGAATGAAAAAGCTGTTCCCATGGAATTGCACCCTCTGGTGGAGTCCTTTAACCAGATGATCAGCCGCCTTGACGACAGCTTCACGCGCCTGTCCCACTTTTCTGCGGACATCGCCCATGAGTTGCGAACACCTCTTACGAACCTCGCAACGCAAACCCAGGTCGGTTTGGGGCAAGCGAGAACACTTGAAGAGTATCGGGAATTGCTCTACTCCAATTTGGAAGAGCAAGAAAGATTGACCAAAATGGTAAATGACATGCTGTGGCTCGCGCAGAGTGAGAACGGCCTACTTAAACCCAATTGGGAATTACTGGATTTGAGGCAAGAAGTTGAAGCCACCTTCGAATTTTTCGAAGCCTTGGCGGAGGATAAAAAAATTACATTGGCTGTAGGGGGAGATCGCGTCAACGCGATGGCCGATCGTTCGATGCTGCGCCGAGTGATTTCTAACCTTTTGTCTAATGCGCTTCGTTATACACCAGAGAACGAAACAATCAATGTCACTGTTGAGGGGGTTGGCAATCAGGCCCAAATAACAATTGAAAACCCGGGGCAGGGGATTTCTGCAGTGCATCTACCGAAACTCTTTGATCGCTTCTATCGGGGGTCCTGTGGAAGAACCGACAAATTTGACAAGTTTGCATAAACGACCAATTTATCATCAATTCTGAGGCCCATCGTCACGCCAAAAATGCTGTTTCACATGATCCTCCAATATCCTTGCCATCGCGTCTACATCAATTTTCCCGCTGCTTTTCTTGAAGTTATACCGACCTGTAAATAACGTATGTGTCCAGGCAATCGGTGAAATCCGGATAAATTCATCGATGACCGCTTGAGGCGCGCCGTTGGCCAGCATCCTTTGGTACACGGCATTCAAGATCATGCTGTTGTAGGCCACGATACAGTTGGCGATTAACCTGGCAGCATGGGCACTGACCCGGTTTTCGACGATTCTTTTGCCTTGAAAGATGCCGTTATAAGTCTTCCGGATATTGCTCTGAAGCTGATGGTAGGCCTCTGTGCGATTACGGGCGCTTCGGATTGCTTTCCTGAGCTCCATATCGTCAATCAGATTGAGAACATGGATACTCTTGAAGATGGTATTATATTCAAACAGCGCGGCTTTGAGCCTGGCATAACGGGCATGTGAGTTGAGCTTACGGATGATATTGCTCTGGGTGTTCTCCTGCATGATGAGTGAAAGTAATACCCGCATGACACCTCGACGTTGTGAGCGGATACGATCAACATTGATCACGCCCTTGGGTTTGAGGATTCCGGTGTCATAGTCTAACGGTTCAGCGGTATAGATATCGTCAGCAGCGTCTCGCACATTTTTGATGCTGGGGACATAATCCACGTCGATGGAATCCAGCGTGACAAAATTCAGCTTGTTCAATGAATGGTTATCACCGGTCACCATGTGGATATCAATATCGGTTTTGTTGTTGTAGATCATATCGTACAGCGAATGTCCTTCGTACTCGTTCAGGCCGATATTTTTCGCATTAACTGCCACATAGTTGGCGAGCAGCGTGTAGAGTGAGATACCACGGCCTTTGCCAAGGTGCTTCCTGGAGTAACGGGATTGAATTGTACTGTCTGTGGTCGCAAATTTTTGTCCATCCGCATCCGCTAGTACTTTCTCATCCATCAAATTCCACTGATTAAATATGGGAAGCGAATGAATGTGGTTACTGACAATTTCATTGGCGGCGCATAGCGTATCCACCCGCACGAAATCCTCCCGCATTGCACGTAACTGGCTGATTTCCAGGTCAGACATATCAGCCATTTTCAATGTACCGAACCCAAACGCCTCTGATAACAAGCAGGCGTTGATCGCCAGAGGCAGCGGTTTTTTCCGCTTGGTGTAGCGATCTTTCATGTGGGTAAATGCGCTCCACATTCCAATCCGATCGCCGATGAACATGACAATACTGGCAATGTCCACCTTGGGCAGGTTTTTAAAGAACGCATCATCCAGCTTTTCAACACTGTCATAGAGCAAACTCCAGTGTTGTTGTCCGGTCTTGGTTTCTCGAACACTGAATCCATGATTATTATTCTCACGGATATTGTGAGTCGTTCGCTCCCAGGCGTTGTTCAGCTCCTGAAGCGCCTCCTCAAGTCGCTGATCACAGTAGATGGGTATCTTGGGATAACCAAACTCCGCCGCGATCTTCTCAACATCGTCTACCAGTGCGTCGTCCACCAGATCGGTATCGATATCACAGTAAGAGACACTGTCTGCATATTCCGGCGAACTTGATCAGTCATTCTGGAAGTATTTGATCACCTCAACCACGTAATGCATTGGGTCGGATATTAGCAACCTTACTGATCAAGTGCAGCAGATTCACTCAATGTTTTTCTCATTGATTCTCCTTTCAGTTTGAGCTTGTGGCTGTTATGCAGCAGTCGGTCCAGAATGGCGTCAGCCAACGTGGCATCGCCGATGGCCTTGTGCCATTGCGTGATGGGTAACTGGCTGGTGATTAGGGTGGATTTCAGGCCATGGCGGTCTTCCATGATCTCCAGCAGATCGTTGCGCTGGCTGAGTGTCATTTTTTCCAGCCCCCAGTCGTCCAACACCAGCAGGTCCGTCTTTGCCAGTTGCTGAATCAGCTTGGGGAAGCGTCCATCGCCGTGAGCGATACTGAGGCTTTCCAGCAAGCGCGAGGTGCGGAAGTAACGCACCGATAAACCATGGCGGCACGCCTGCGTGGCCAGCACACAGCCAAGATAGGTCTTGCCGCAGCCGGTGGGCCCTGTGATCAGCACGTTATGATGCTGGTGTATCCATTGGCTACTGAGCAGGTCGGCGAACTGGCCTTTGATCAGCCCACGCGGGTGACGGTAATCGATATCTTCCGGATAGGCCTGAAGCTTGAGCTTGGCCGCCTTGAGCAGCCGGCTGATCTTGTTGTTGTCCCGGTGGCAGGTTTCCCGGTCGACCAGTAGGGCCAGGCGCTCCTCGAACCCCAACTCTTCGTGGGTGCCGGGTTGCGATAGCTGTTGCTCCAGGCCGTCGGCCATGCCGGTGAGCTTGAGTGTCCGCAGTGCTTGCAGGGTTTGGTTGTTCATCATGGTATTGCTCCTTAGGGTGGGTGTTAGTGGTAGTAGGTTTCGCCGCGCAGGTTTTCGTGGTAATCCAGGCTTAACTGCTCTTCTTGCACAGCATCGGTGTGGCCCTGCTCCAGGGGCACTTGATCCAGCCCTTGCTTGAGGATGGATTCCACGCTACTGCGAGTGGGTGAGTTGATCATCAGTGCTCTCCGGCAGGCGTTGTTCAGTCGCTCCCGCCCGTATTTTTTGGCGTTACTGAGCAGCGCCAGCACACGACGGTAGCTTTGCTCTTTGTGGCACTTCTCCTGAAGGATCTGATCGACCACGGCCCGGGTGGCCTCGCCAATATCACCTGCCCAGTTAAGGAAGCGCTCAGGCGTCCACTCACTCATGGCGCGGTGGTGATGGGGCATGTGTTCGGCACAGGTGCTGTGGGCGCCCTGGCGATAACTGCGCGGATGGCAGACGACCCGTTGCCCATGGCGGTAGATAGCCACCGTTGTCGCGGTGGCCTGCACCTCCACTTTCTCTTTTACCAGGTGGTGTGGCACCGAGTAGTAGTGCTTGTCGTATTCGATGTGGTAGTCAATATGCACGCGGGCCTGTTTGATGTCGGCGTACTGGTAGGGATGAGCGGGTAAGGGTCGCAAGGCCGGCTGATCCAGCTGCTCGAACTGACTGCAACGCGTACCCGGCAACCGCTTGAAGGGGCGCTGGTTCAGGTCATCCAGCAGGACGCGAATGGCCTGATTCAGACTGGCCAGCGTAAAGAACGTTTGATGGCGCAGCCGTGCCATGATCCAGCGCTCGACGATCTGTACGGCCACTTCGGCTTTGGCTTTATCCTTGGGTTTGTAGGGCCGCGCCGGTACTACCGCCACACCATAGTGAGCCGCCAGTTGCTGATAGGCGGGATTGATGTCCGGCTCATAGCGATGGGCTTTGCTGACGCCGCTTTTTAAGTTGTCCGGCACCACCAGCTCCGGTACGCCACCGAAGAACTCGAAGGCCTGCACATGGGCATTGAGCCAGTCGGCCTGGCTCTGGGTCCAGTGGGCACAGGCAAAGGTGTAATTGGATGCCCCCAATACGGCCACAAACACCTGAGCAGGACGCACCTCACCGGTATCAGGATTCACTACCGGCAGGGTAAGGCCACAGTAATCCACAAACAGTTTTTCAGCGGCACGATGCAGCTGGCGCATGCTGCGCTGTTGTTTGCCGAGCCATTCCTGATATCGGTGGCAGAACTGGGCATAGCTGTAGCCATCGTCCGGGTGCTGTTGCCGGTATTCCTGCCACAGCAGCTGCTTGGTCATGCCTTTACGTTTCAGTTCTTGATGAATCGCCCCATAGTCTGGCTCGGTAAAGCGGCGCTGCCCGGTCAGTGGCTGGCTGGGGAACAGCAGCCGCCCCAGGGCCCGTTCATCCAGATCATCAGGAAGTGGCCAACTAATCCCGGCCTGCTGGGCGCGGTTCAGGTAATTCACGGTACTGCCGTAGCTGATATTGAGGGCCTGAGCGACACCGCGGCGGCTCAGACCGGACTCGTAATGCAGGCGTAGCACGTCTTTGATTTTACGCATTGATAACCTCTTGGATCTCATCGGCCTTGTCGCTCCCGGCAAAAAGCCAGGAAGACTAGCCGAATTGTTATAGATATCAATGCATTACAGAGGATTCTGGAAATGCTTGATCACTCATTCTGGAAGTTGATCACCGATTCTGGAAATCCAGAAAAAGTGATCAAAAAAAACCAGAATGGCCGATCAAGTAAGTTCAGAACGGGTGATCAAGTAAAACCAGAATGGGTGATCAAATTGGGCCGGAATATGCACGGAGCAACGGAAAAGCATCGGCTTACTGAAGAAGCTGTTCAGGTGCATCAGAAATACTCAGAAACGTTGGCCCGGTATAATGAATTTCAGAAAAAGATATTAAGAATTGAGGATGCTTTTCACTGCTCAGAGGAAAACATTCCAGTGCTGTACCACAAAAAATACAATGCCTAGTCAGCTTACGGAACTGGCAATGGCCCGTCTCTGCAGTGTTCACCGACAGGCTTATTATTCGGTGATTCGTCGAGTCAGAATTGCAATAATATATTGATATTCAACGCTTTTATAGATTTATCATTCTGGTTATTGATCGAAACGAAGTGAGTACCAACCGTCAATACGGGTGCTCACCGTCCGGGATGATCCCGATACCCTTTTGCGATGCTCCAGTGCCCTTTTATTGGTAATTGTTCTAACCGACGGCTGGCCTGTCACTGGATAATTGGGCAGCATGGAATTGGTAAAACGATATTCAGCTAGGCTAAGCGATGGATTCGGTATATTACTCAATTTGCAATCTGTTCAAACAATTGGGGCTCCCCAATGAACCCGAAAATATCGACGCTTTCATTGCCCGGCACCGGGCACTGTCCGACGGTGTGCGGATAGAACAGGCTCCGTTCTGGAATGATTCCCAAGCCCAGTTTCTGAAAACCGCCATCGAAGCGGATTCCGATTGGTGCGAGGCGGTGGACCACCTGGACGCCCGTCTGCGTTACTGAAATCCGCCCCATGCCCACTGAATACCCGGTCACGGCAATTTTGTCCCTACTGCCGGTGGACGTCTTAAAATCAGACATTTAGCATAAAGAACGGTCGTAATCCGCGACCGGATAAACAGTGCCACCGGAAATGTGTATCATGAAAAAACCACAAAGGCTCAATCTGAGTGAGCTTAACCTGGGCCCCGTGAAGCGGCCCTATGTAGTCCTGATGCTGGAAATCATCGGCCGCGGCCTGGAAGCCGCCAGTCAGGTGGATGAAAAAATCCGCCGCGAAGTGGAGCGGCTGCCCCCCGGCTTTATGTTTGAAATGCGGGTACTGCCCAATGGCCCCCGCATGGTGATGGAGAAAACCGAGCAGGGCCAGTTGCAGTATCTGGGGCGGCAAGCGCCGCGGACACCGGATGTGTCACTGAAGTTCAAGCACCTCACCCATGCGTTTCTGGTGTTTTCGTTTCAGGAGGGCACCGCTCAGGCGTTCGCCAATGACCGCTTGCTGCTGGATGGCGATATCGGCTATTCCATGAAACTGGTGCGTTGCCTGAACCGGATGGAGAGCATGATTCTGCCCAAATTTGTGGCGCAACGGGCACTCAAGCGATATCCCACCCTGTCGTTGCCGGAAAAGCTTCTGGGCGGCAGCCGCATTTATTCCCGATTAGCAAAAAACCTGGTTTGGAACTGACACCATGACAAAATCCTATTACGAATTCTTTTGCCCCGTGAAAATCGTGGCGGGCCATGCGGCGCTGGAGCACATCCCCTACGAACTGAGTACTCTGGCTGCCTCCCGGCCCATGATTATTACCGACAAAGGCGTGCGGGCCGCCGGCCTGTTGGAGCATGTTCAGGGGGCGTTTGCGGAAGGCGATATGGAAGTGGTGGAGATCTTCGATGATGTGCCACCGGACTCCTCCACCACGGTGGTGGAGACCATCGCTGAACTGTACCGGGAGCGGGGCTGTGATTCGCTGATCGCGGTGGGCGGCGGCTCGGTGATTGATACCAGCAAAGGGGTTAACATTCTGGTATCGGAGAACGCCAGCCGACTGGCGGATTTTTCCGGGGTTGGCGTCCTCAAGAAACCCCTGAAACCGTTTTTCGTGATTCCCACCACCGCGGGCACCGGTTCCGAAGTGACTTTGGTGGCGGTGGTCAACGATCCGGTGAAGGGAGTGAAATTGCCGTTTACCTCCTACTTCCTGCTGCCCAACGCGGCGATCCTGGACCCGCGAATGACCCTGACTCTGCCGGCCCATATCACCGCCATGACCGCCATGGACGCCATGACTCACGCGGTGGAGGCGTTCACCTGCATGGCCAAGAATCCCATCAGCGACGCCTATGCGGTATCCGCCATCGGTAAAATCAGCAGTAACCTGATCCCGGTGCTGAATAAGCCGGATGACGAAGCCGGGCGGCTGGAACTGGCCCAGGCTTCCACCATGGCGGGCATTGCCTTTTCCAACTCCATGGTGGGGCTGGTGCATTCCCTGGGCCATTCTCTGGGGGCGCTGTGCCATCTGCCCCATGGTTTGTGTATGAATCTGTTTCTGCCTTATGTGCTGGAATACAATCTGCCGCAACGGCGGGAGGCTATCGGTGAGCTGCTGTTGCCTCTGGCCGGGGCAGAAATCTACGCGCGCACTCCCGCAGCCCAGCGGGCCGATGCGGCCATCAGCACGATACGCGGGTTAAGGGACGAGCTGCACCGGCGCTGCCAGTTGCCCCGCACCCTGGCGGAAACCGGTAAGGTGAATCGGGAGCAGTTGCCCAAACTGGCGGAAATGGCCCTGGATGACGGGTCCATTCTGTTTAACCCGGTGGAAGTGGATTTGGATGACGCCCTGGCGATTCTGGAGCGGGCGTGGTAACTCATTGATTGGTAAGGGGCCCGCGCGAACGGTCAAAACGACCTTCGCAGCGGGCAACGCAGGAAACCGGGGAGGACCGCCGCTTAGTGCGCGCCCTCGAATTCCTCGCGATCCAGGCTCGGACCCTGGAAATTCGCCTTGCGATTACTGACCTCGGGTTTGTACCCCGCCAGTTTGCGCTGGATGTCCTCTTTATTCACCATCACCACCTGCTTGGGCACCGATGCCCTGGCCTGCACGCGCTTGCGCCGCATGTGGGTTTGAATCAATTTGATCATGCCGGGTAACCTCAAAAGAATAAGTACGTTGCATACAGTGCAATCGACTACCAAATTCCCCCAACTGAATCCGAGTCGTCCTTCTCACCGGAGGCCAGGGGCTGGCCTCGTGGGTGCTGATTGTTTATGGTTTTTTGTTGGCCTTTTTTATTAGCCAAAGCCTCTGGATTCAGTAACTGTCAGTGTAAAATCAAAAGGCCGTCAAGTGAAAGGACAGAGTACCAGAATTGTTAAAACAGTCATAAATTGACGGCCAGTGTCACTTCAAACTGTGAACTGAACGACATTTAGGTCAAAAAGTGACCTATTTCGTCACCTGGGGGGTCCGCACGGGAGTTGCCGCGGGGCCAGCCGTCTGACAGATTCAGCAAACTCAGCAACAGGACCGTAATGGGCTCGGACCGAAATTTTGACGATCTGGCGCTGCAGTTTTCCCAGCGCATCTATGCCACGGCCAAGGGCTGTATCCGTCTGGCCATCCTGGAGCGGGACCTGGAGCCCATCGTGGCCGGGAGCGAGTGCGGCCGGGTGCCACTGGCGGTGCTGGATGCCGGCTGCGGCCAGGGGCAGATGGCCCTGCAGCTGGCGGCTCGGGGGCATCGGGTTACCTGCTGTGATCTCTCCCCGGTAATGCTGGAGCAGGCCCGCAGTGCCGCCGACAGCGCCAATCTGGCGTCACGGATGCAGTTCGTGCTGGGCCCGATCCAGGCACTGACCCCGGTGGCGGGGGGCTATCAACTGATACTCTGTCACGCGGTGCTGGAATGGGTGGCAGACTGGCGTGGATTACTCCGCCGGCTGCAAGGGTTGCTGGCTCCCGGGGGTCATCTATCGCTGATGTTCTATAACCGCCACGGTACCCGTTTCCGGCGCCTGTTACGGGGTTACTTCCAGGCGGTGAAGGAAGACCGGCTGGAGGGCAGTGGCCAGGGCTTAACCCCGCTCCATCCCCTGGATCCGGCCACCGTGTTGGACCAGCTGCAGCAGATGGGTATGCGGGTATGTTGTCGCTCGGGGGTAAGGGTCTTCCACGATTATATGGCGCGGGAGATCCGGGAACGGCGCTCCGAGGCGGACATAGTCGCCCTGGAACTGCGCTTTTCCCAGGAGGAACCCTATCGTTCCCTGGGGCGCTACTACCATGTGCTGGTGCAGGCCGGGCCGCTCCCGCCATCACCGCTGGAAGTGGAGGAGGAGTCATGAATTTCCTGTTACGCCTGTTGCCCGTGTTGGTGTGGTTGGCGCTGGCCCTGGCTTTGAGCCTGCCGTTGCTGGCCCTGGGGGTGCGCTGGCAGTGGTGGGGGTATCAGCTGGCGCTGCCATTACTGGCGGGGGTGGCGCTCACCGCTGCGCTGGTGCTGGCCCTGGCGGGGGTGGGATTGTTACTGGCCAACCGGCGGGGGCTGTCCCGCAGCCGCAACCGGGCCATCCTGGTTATTCTGCTGCTGGCAGTGCCGCTGGGAGTGGTGTTCAACTATGGCCTCAAGGCGGGTCAGGCGCCGGTGATTTACGATATCAGTACCGACTGGGACAATCCTCCGGCGCTGGGGGCGCGACCGGCGGGTGCCAATGAACCCCAAACCCCGGGTCAGGTGGCGGCGGCGCAGGCGCAACACTACCCTGGGGTGCGCTCCCTGCGTCTGCCTCTGGCACCGGAGCAGGCTTTGGTGCGGGCCCGCCAGGTGGCGGAGCAACTGGGGTGGAAGGTACAGACACTGGATTCGGAGCGGGGTCAGTTACAGGCCACCGCCCGCACCTTCTGGTTCGGTTTCACGGATGATGTGACCGTGCGGGTGCGCCCCGACCCGGAAGATGCCGACAGCGCCCGGTTGGATGTGCGCTCCACCAGCCGGGTTGGAAAAAGTGACTTAGGCAAGAACGCAGAGCGTATACTGAAGTTTCTGGCGGCCATGGAAGCCTCCTGAGCGTGGGGGTGCTTCCTGGACTATGATTAAAAAGTAATCAAGCCATGGATTGACGCGACCCGTTGGAACCGGCCCGATGCCTACTAATAAAAAATGTGGCGCACCGACTTTACCGCCTTGGCGACCACCGCTGCCACTGGGGCTGTTGCTCGCCTTGTGGTTGCTGTTATTGGGGCCGCTGACAGCGGTGGCGGAAACCGCTGCCACCGTCAAACTGCACCCTGATTTACTGCGCGATACCTCCGGCCGACTGCAGCTCCAGGACCTGATGCAGGGTCACAACGAGGTGCGGTGGCACAGCGCGGAACCGGGGGTAATCAATCTCGGGTTCACCGGTGACGTCCTCTGGCTGAGAACGCCATTGCCCGCGGCGGCTACTGACGGAGAGCATCTGCTGGAAGTGGGGTATCCCATGCTGGATGATCTGCGGGTGTATCTGGTGAGCGACGCTGGGGTGTTGCAGCGCTGGCAACTGGGTGATCAGCGACCTTTTTCGACGCGGCCCCTGTGGCATCGGAACTTTCTGGTGCCGTTGCCCGCCACGACAAAGCCGGTGACATTGTTGTTGCGGGTGCGTAGCGAAGGTGCTCTGGAAGTGCCGCTACAGGTCTGGCAGCGGGATGCCTATTGGCAGCGGGAGCAGGGGGCTCTATTGGTGCAAGGGGCTTTCGCCGGCATCCTTCTGGTAATGATCCTTTATAACCTGGTGATTTACACTCTGGTCCGGGATCAGAGTTATCTGTTTTACATCGGCTACGGCATCGCCATCCTGTTATTTGAGCTGGCGGTGAACGGATTGGCATACCAATATCTGTGGCCCCGCCTGGCTGCCTGGCACCAGTTGAGTCTGCCGCTGTTTATTTGTTTTGCGGCGGTATTCCGCTGCATGTTCACGATTCACTTTCTCGATCTTACCGCGCGCTGGCCACTGGCGGCCTGGGTGTTGGGGGCGGTGATAGCTCTGGCGCTGTTGCTGGCCTCCCTGAGCCTGGTGGTTCCCTACAATCTGGCCATAACCCTGGCTACTCTGCTGGTATTGCCCAGCACGGCGGTCTGTCTGGTGGTGGGGGCGCTGCTGTGGTGGCGGGGTGTGAGGCAGGCCCGCTATTTTGTCATTGGCTGGGCATTGTATCTGATTGGGGCGTTCACCTACGCGGCGGCCAAACTGGGTTGGCTGGAAGTCAATCTGGTCACTGAAAACCTGTTGCAGGTGGGAATCACTCTGGAACTTGTATTGTTTTCCATCGCCCTGGCGGATCGTATTAACGTCGCCCGCTGGGACCGGATCAGCGCCCAGAAACAGTCGATCCATCACCTGGAACGTTATCGTTCACTTTACGAAAACGCCACCGAAGGCATTTATCACAGTGACCTGAAGGGTCAGTTGCTGGCGGTGAATCCGGCCATGGCGGAGATCTTGGGATTTACCTCGCCAGAGGAAATGCTGGCGGCCTACCGGCAACGACCGGTGACGGTGTTTATGGAGGCGACTGACTTCCACGACCTGGCCCGTGCCATCATGGAATACGGTGAGGTGAAACAGTTTGAGGCCCGGGGCTGGCGCAAGGACGGGCAGGCCTGTTGGCTGTCCATTTCCGCGAAGGTGATTTCCGGCACCCATTGGGGTGTGGATACCGTGATTGAGGGTTTTGTTTTTGATACCACTCAACGCAAGCGCAATGAAGAGCAATTGGTTTTTCTGAGCCGGCATGACCCCCTGACCGGCCTGGTCAATCGCCGCGAATTTGAAAACCGGCTGCATCAGGCATTGGAGGAGGTTCAGTACCAGCAGGAAAGCCATACGCTGCTGCTATTGGACCTGGACCAGTTCAAACTGGTGAATGAAACCTGTGGCCATGTGGCCGGTGACGAATTGTTGCGCCAGATTACCCTGGGGCTGCGCCAGTTAACCCGGGGCGGTGATGTATTGGCGCGGTTGGGAGGGGATGAGTTTGCTATCCTGCTTACCAATTGCAGTGACAGCAACGCGGTGCGGGTGGCGGAGAAAATCCGCAGCCACATTCAGGGCATGCGTTTTGAGTGGGATCACCGGCAGTTTCATCTGGCGGCCAGCGTCGGACTGGTGCATTTGCAGCAGGCGCCGGACTCCGTGCGCGATGCCATGAATCTGGCGGACGCGGCCTGTCATCGTGCCAAAGCCAGTGGTCGTAACCGGGTTCAGGTTTATGATCCCGCCGATGTCCAGTTTGCTTCCCATCAGTCGCAATCCGATTGGGCCACCCGGGTTTCCGCGGCGTTGGAACAGGACGGATTTATACTTTATGTGCAACCGATTACGGCGGTGAATGGCGACGTTCACCGGCGCCGCAGCTATGAAGTTCTGTTGCGCATGCGGGATAACGAGGAGTTGGCCTTTCCCGGCACCTTTCTGCCGGCGGCGGAGCGCTATAACCTGATGCCGCTTTTGGATCGGTGGGTGGTGAGTCGGGTGATGCAGTGGCTGGCGGCAAACCCGGCCAAGCAACTGGCCATCGGTGACATGGCCATTAATCTGTCGGGACAAACCCTGGCGGATCACCGCTTCCCGGCTTTTCTGCGGGAGCAGTTTGAACGCCACCGAATTGATCCCCACCAGATCTGTTTCGAAATCACGGAAACCATTGCGGTGACCAATCTGACCAATACGCTGAAGTTTATTGAGGAATTCCGCGGCCTGGGTTGCAGTTTCGCGCTGGACGATTTCGGCAGTGGCTTTTCCTCCTATGGTTATCTGAAAAATCTGCCGGTGGATTATCTGAAAATCGACGGCGCCTTTGTGCGTGATCTGGTGGACAGTAAAGTGGACCGGGCCATGGTGGAATCCATCAATCGCATCGGTCACGTGATGGGTAAACGCACCATTGCCGAGTTTGTGGAGAACCAGCAGATACTGGAATGCCTGCAGCGCATCGGGGTGGACTACGCCCAGGGCTATGGCATTGCCCGGCCGTTCCCCATCGACCGGATTCAGGCACTGCAGTCTGCCGGTTGATGTATCAGTCGGACATGGCCAGGTCCCTCATTACCGCCGCCAGAAACCGGGCCGCCTCGCCGCCGGTTACCACCCGATGATCGAAGCTGAGGCTCAGGGGTAACTGGCGATGGCTGGCAAAACCGTCCTCCGTCGCCACCACCTGCGGGTGAATCTTGCCGGCCCCCAGAATCGCCACCATCGGGGGCACCACCACCGGATTGCCGTAACGCCCGGCGATGGTGCCGTAGTTGGACAGAGTGATGGTGGCCCCGGTCATTTCCGCCGGGGGAATGGTGCGGGCTTTCACGTCCTGGCGTAACTGGTTGAGCCCGGCCCGCAGATCCCCGGGATCGCGGCCGGCCACATCCCGCAGCACCGGCACGAATAAACCCTCGGGGGTGTCCACCGCGATCCCCAGATCCACTTTCTCAATCAGGCGCAGGGATTCCGAACCGCTGTCATACCAGGCATTGAGCTGGGGTTCCGCCTGGCACGCATTGGCCATGGCCCGCACCAGGCGCAGGGTGATGTCTTCCCCCGGCGCCCAGTGCTCGATATCCACCGCGTCCTGAATGGTGACGCGGACCACTTCGGCGTGGGCTTTGGCCATATTGCGGGCCATGCTGCGGCGCACGCCTTTGAGGGGCTCCGCCGCCCCCAGGTCCTGGGTCAGGCGGGCGGCCCGTTCCACGTCATCGGCGGTGATCATATGGTGATTGCCGGTGCCGGTAATCTGATTCAGGTCCACCTGCAGGCGGCGGGCCAGGGCCCGAATGGCGGGCGTGGCCAGGGGTACCGACGGCCCGGGGCGATGGGGGCTGCCAATAACGAATTGCTCCCGTTCACTGGCCTCGGCGGCGGAGGTCATGTGGCCCACCACGGTGCCCGTGTCCTCACTGGCGGCACCTTCAAATTCCAGCAGGGGTTCGCCAATATGGACCAGATCGCCGGCATTGCCAAAGCAGGCGGCGATGACACCGTCCTGAGGTGCCGGCAGATCAACAATGGCTTTGGCGGTTTCCACCGACACGATGGTGTCGCCGGTGTGAACCTGATCCCCCGCTTGCACATGCCACTCTACAATTTCCGCTTCCTGCAGCCCTTCACCCAGATCCGGCAGTTTGAAATATTTCATGGGGCCTCCAGCAGGTTAACGGCGGCCTGGACAATATCCCCGGCCTGATGCATGTACAGATTTTCCCGGCGCAGATAAGGCATGGGTATATCAAATCCCGTCAATCGGGCCACCGGTGCCCGCAGGCTGGAAAAGGCCTGTTCCTGTAAACGGGCGCTGATTTCCGCGGCCACGCCACAGTGGCCGGCGGCTTCCTGAATCACCAGGGCACGGCCGGTTTTCTGCACCGAGGCCACCAGGGTTTCCATGTCCAGGGGGCTGAGGGTGGCCACATCAATCACTTCGGCGGAGATGCCCTGGTGCTGTAACTGTTCCGCCGCCGCCAGGGTTTCATGCACCATGGCGCCCCAGCTGATCAGCGTCAGGTGCTCTCCCTGGCGCAGGGTGTAACAGGTGTCCAGGGGCAGCCCCACGCCGTCGTCGTAAATTTCCTGCCGCACCATGCGGTAGACCCGCTTGGGCTCCAGAAATACCACCGGATCGGGGTCTTCAATGGCGCTCAGTAGCAGCCCATAGGCCCGGGTGGGGGAAGAGGGCACCACCACCCGCAGACCGGGAATGTGGCAGAACAGGGCTTCGGTACTCTCTGAATGGTGCTCTGGAGCGTGAATGCCACCGCCATAGGGGGCCCGCAGGACCATGGGACAACTGAGGCGGCCGCGGGTGCGGTTGCGTAGTCGGGCCGCATGGGAAATCATGTGCTCCAGGGTGGCGTAGATGAAACCCATAAACTGAATTTCCGCCACCGGCCGTAACTGTTGCGCGGCCATGCCCACACTGATGCCGGCGATAAGGGTTTCCGCCAGCGGGGTGTCCAGCACCCGCTTGTGACCAAACCGTTGTTTCAATCCCAAGGTGGCGCGGAACACGCCGCCATTGGTGGCCACATCCTCCCCCAGTACCACCACATTGGGGTCGGCGGCCATGGCCCGGTGCAGGGCGAGGTTGATGGCTTCGATCATGGTGACCACCTGTGGGGTGCGGGCGGGTTCACCGTTTTGGGGTTGATTCAGGCCGGCAATTTGCTCGTGCATTCCCATGTTATTCCCCTCCCAGTGCAGTCAACTTCGCCTGTGCCCGTTCATACTGATGATCCAACTGACGGGGGCGCTCCTCGAACAGATAATCAAACAGGTCCGCCAGCGGCTGTTCCGGCAATGCCAGATATGCCTCTACCGCGGCTTCCACCTCTTGTTTGCACTGCTGTTGCAGGCTTTGTTCCTTGGCTTCACTCCACAGTCCCTGCTGATGCAAATAGGTCTGCAGGCGTTTGATGGGTTCCCGCTGCCAGGCTGCGTTGACTTCCTCGTGCTGGCGGTAGCGGGTGGCGTCATCGGCGGTGGTATGATCCCCCAACCGGTAACTGACCGCTTCAATCAGGGTGGGACCTTTGCCACAGTGAGCCTTTGCCACCGCATAGCGCACGACGTCATACACCGCGCAGACATCGTTACCGTCCACCTGAAAACCTTCGATGCCGGCGGCCTCGGCTTTTTGCGCGATGGTGGCGGCGCCGGTCTGAATCTGACGTGGCACTGAGATAGCCCACTGGTTGTTGTTCACTACCATGATCATGGGCAGTTGCCAGACCCCCGCCAGATTCATGGCTTCGTAGAAGTCGCCGCGGGAGGTGGCGCCCTCGCCACAGGTCACCAGGGCGCAGCGTTTTTCACCGCGAATTTTCATGGCGCTGGCCACGCCGGCGGCGTGGGTCACCTGGGTGGCAATGGGGACACAATTGGGAAAATCCTGTGCTGCCTGGTCTGGAAAGTGATTGCCCCATTCGTCGCCGCCCCAATATTGCATTTGCCGGGTGAAGCTGACACCACGCAGATACTGAGTGGCCTGGTCGCGATAGTAGGGCAGAAACACATCGTCCGGCTGCAGCGCCAGACCAATGCCGGTACCAATGGCTTCCTGACCCAGGCAGGACGCATAGGTACCCATTTGCCCGGTGCGTTGCAGGGCCACCACCCGTTGATCGAAGGTGCGAACCAGTACCATGGTGGTATAGGCTTGTTGCAGCCAGTCACCGGTCATTGCTTCGGGCAGACTGCCGGTCAGTTCGCCTTCCGGGGTGATGAATTGTTGTTGTTGTCGTGGTGTGGTGGTGTACTGCATGGCTCAGGCTCCTGTGCTGTTGCCATAAAGAATCGCTTCCGCCATTTGATCCGCGGTGGTGGAGGGGGGCGTGTCCGTGGCCCGGGAGCGATCAAAAATAGTGGTAAGCGTATCGCCGATGGCCAAAATCCGTTGCTGAATACTGGCCGCGTCGGTGTGGCGGACACCCAGGGCCACCTGAATCAGTCCGCCGGCATTGAGGACATAATCCGGTGCGTACAGGATGCCTTTGGCATGCAGGCGCTGGCCCAGATCCGGTTCCGCCAGTTGATTGTTGGCGGAGCCAGCGACGATGGCGCAGCGTAAGTCCTCAATGCTGCGCCGATCAATGACACCGCCCAGACCGCAGGGGGCCAGAATATCGCAGTGGGTGGCCGTGAATTGCTCTGGCGCCATTGGTTCCGCGTGGAACTCGGCAACCGCCTGCTTGACTTTGAGTGGGTCCGTATCGCACACCAGCAACCGGGCGCCGGCCTGGCTCAGCAATTGCGCCAGTGCGTAACCCACGTTACCCACCCCCTGAATGGCCACGGTGCGACCGCGCAGATCCGCGTTGCCGAACTGATGTCTGGCGGCCGCCTGGATACCGGCAAACACGCCCAAAGCGGTGCACGGCGACGGGTCCAGTCCGTCCCGAAGGCTGCCGGCCACATGGGGGGTTATCTGGCTGACGTAATCCATGTCCTGTAACGAGGTGCCACTGTCTACTGCGGTGATATAGCGCCCGCCGAGTTCGTTGACGAATTTGCCGAAGGCGCGGTAAAGATCCTGGCGCTGAAAATCACCGCGGGGTTTGATAATGACCGCTTTGCCGCCGCCCTGGGGCAGCCCGGCAAGCGCGGCTTTGTAACTCATGCCCCGGGCCAGTTTAATGGCGTCGTTGATGGCGTCCTGGTCCGTGGCGTAATGGACGCAGCGACAACCCCCCAGGGCGGGACCCAGTCGAGTATTGTGAATAGCGATGATGGCCTGCAGGCTACTGGCGGGATCGGATTTGAAATGCAGTTCGCCCAGGCGGGCCTGCTCGATGGTATCGAACATGGAAAATCTCCTTCCAAACTTGAGTGGGGTAGCACTCGTTGTTTTTTCGGTAATGCCTGGTTTTCTGGATCGCAGAGTCACAGGCAAAATCAGATTGTGTTTTAAAAAATATAATGGATTTCCGCGGTTTTTCCGAACGAAAAACGTAGCGGTAATGTGACGGGATTGTAACGGGAAGAAGTAACGAGCTGATTTACATAATAAATAAATCCAACTGCACCGTAGTAAAAAGGTGCAGTTGGCGTTCGAAAGTCATTTGTTTTAATTCGTTATGAGGATAAAGGATAAAACCGTTATAACCGGGATGCCAGGGCCTGTTCGAAGTCAATCGGATGAGTGGGAACAGGCCCTAATAATCAAAACCGGAATCCAGATCCACCGGCGGATAACCGGGAATTTGTATCTGCTGGCGCTGGATTTCCAGCTGCTCGCCCTTTACTTCCGGTTCTCCAAAACGATAGATGGATTCCGGTATCCGGGTTAGCACGGCGTCGTGATATTCACGCCGGGCGGTCTCGATGATTTGATTGCGTTGCTGGTATTGTTGCCAGGCTTGAAGACCATGACGCCGCTCCAGATACTGCCGGCACCAGTTCGGCGACAGCATCACGGCGCTGGCGTTGTTGCCGCCGAAGCCCTTGGCATTGATCAGCGCACCGGCAAAGGGTTGGTCGCTGAAGTCGCGGTGGCTGGTATCCAGGGATAAGTTGCTGCGATGCACGTCGTCGGCGAAACCATCCACGGTGGTAATGCCGGGAAGAATCTGCTGCTCAAACACACCCAGAGCGGCGGCCACCTGATCACCGCCGGCGCTGCCAATGGAATGCCCCAGGAAACATTTCACCGCCGCCAGGGGCCACTGCGGAATGTCGAAGGCGGCGGCCAGAGAATTCAGAATATGGGATTCAGTGACCCGGTTCTGCGGTGTGCCGGTGCCATGGGCCATCACAAAACTGCGTTCCACTCCGCCGTGGTTTTGCAGTGCTTGGCTCAGGCAGTCCAGGGCCCGGCCGACCGTCAGATAATTGCCCACCCCTGGAGCGGAAATGGAGCGTTTCACTCCGTCGGCGTGAATGAACACTTGGGGTACCGCGGCGAATACGGTGGCACCCAGTTCCAGTGCCAGACGATCGCTGCACAGCACCACGAACTGCGAGGCTTCGGCAATGGTGAAGCCGCAGTTGTCGGCAAACGGCCGACAGGCACGGCGGTGATTCACCGCACCGCCGCCATCCAGGCGCTGCAGGCCTTCGTCTTCCGCCAGCGCACTCATGGCGCGGTAACCTTCCATGACCTCGGGAATCACCGGCGCTTCACTGGCGCCCACCAGGGCCAGTTCCACATTGCCGTTGCGAATGTCCTGCACCGCCATGTTGAGGTTATACAGGAAAGTGGCACAGGCGCCGGCCATGGCGCCGGTTTTGCCCAGATTCCCCAGCACATAGGCGTTGACGAAATCCGCCGTCATGTCGGCGAAGCCCATGGGACATTGCTTGGAACTCACCCGTTTGCCCTGCAGGTTGCTGCGCAACATGCCTCCGGTGCCGGGTTCGTCCAGTTGCCCCATGGCGCTGCTGGCGTACACGCCCAATTGCTGGGGATCCAGGGTCTGTTGAATGCGTTGCCAATCGAGTCCGCTGTTGCGCAGGGCATCGGACACCGCATACACCGCCAGTTGCAGGCCCCGGGGATGGTTACGGGACTGATAGGTGGCGCCGGGCTCGAAGCCGCTGGGAATCTGGCCGGCGGCGCCGACCGGGTAGGGCTGGCTGTCCGGCACCAGTGTATGCAGACTTTCGCGGGTTTGGATGCGGGCGGTGTCGCCTTCGATCTGTACCTGCCAGTGCGCCGGCCGCTGTTGGGGCAGCTCCCGGGTGGGCACAATGAACTGCAGTTGACCATTGTCACCGGAGAGATTCATCACCCGCTGCATGGGCACCCGATCCACATCGAACAGCCGTGACTCGATGCGACGGATCAGAGTGCCGTCCAGAATCGCCTGCTGATCGGGGGTATTGCCGCCTTGGTGACTCATCATCACCCGTAACGCCTGTAAGCACTCCTGCTGGTGAGGCTGATTGAGGGAATCGAATACCAGGCGTTGATAGCCGTGGTGGAACGATGCGCGACCGGCGGCGTTGATGCCGCCGAAGCCGATGATCAGGGGCAGTGCTTTCAAGGTCAGGCTCCGTGCTACTGATGGTTGAATCCGAACTCTCTATTGTAGAGATCGGATCGCCTTCTGCTAGACCGGTCGGTCACGAAATGGCGATTAAAGTGCAACCATTTGTAAACGACAAAGAGGCGCCCGCAGGCGCCCCTCTTACTCCAGCTCTATTACAGCTATTACATTTCAGCTGGCATCAACCCTGGGCCAATGCCAGAGCCGGTCAGGCCAGACGGGTTCAGATCAGATCAACTCAATGGCCATGGAAGTGGCCTCGCCACCGCCGATGCAGAGGGAGGCCACGCCCCGCTTGCCGCCCCGTTGCTGCAGGGCGTGGATCAGGGTCAGAATAATCCGCGAGCCGGTGGAACCCACCGGATGGCCCAGGGCGCAGGCGCCACCGTGCACATTCACCTTGTCGTGGGGTATGCCGTGTTTCTGCATGGCCAGCATGGTGACCATGGCGAAGGCTTCGTTGATCTCAAACAGATCCACATCATCGGGCTGCCAGCCGGTTTTGGCAAACAGAGTGGCCAGAGAGCCCACCGGGGCCAGGGTGAATTCCGCCGGCTGTTGGGACTGGGTGGAATGGCCCAGGATCCGGGCCATGGGCTGCAGGCCCCGTTCCCGGGCCACGGATTCCCGCATCAGCACCAGGGCGGAAGCGCCATCGGAAATGGAGCTGGCGTTGGCCGGGGTAATGGTGCCGTCCTTTTTGAACGCCGGGCGCAGGGTGGGGATCTTGTCCAGATTGGCATTGCCGGGCTGCTCGTCGTCACTGACCACCTGCTCGCCCTTGCGGGTCTTTACGGTCACCGGCACGATCTCATCCTTGAAATAACCTTTGGCAATGGCTTCCTGGGCCCGTTGCAGGGAGCAGATGGCGAATTCGTCCATGGCCTCCCGGCTCAGACCTTCCTTATCTGCCACGTCCTGGGCGAAAGAGCCCATCAGGCGGCCGCTACGGGCGTCCTCCAGCCCGTCCAGGAACATATGATCCTTGACCTCACCGTGGCCCATGCGGTAACCGCTGCGGGCCTTTTCCAGAATATAGGGGGCATTGGACATGCTCTCCATACCGCCGCTGATCATGATGTCATTGCTGCCGGCCTTGATCAGGTCATGGGCGAACATGGTGGCTTTCATGCCGGAGCCACACAGTTTGTTGATAGTGGTGCAGCCAGTGGCCTCCGGCAGGCCGGCATCCAGCGCCGCCTGACGGGCCGGGCCCTGCTTGAGGCCGGCGGGCAACACACAACCCATGATCACTTCCTGAATGTCCGCCGGTTCCAGCCCGGCGCGGGCCACGGCCTCGCTGATGCAGAGTGCGCCCAATTCGATGGCGCTGACCGGCGCCAGCGCGCCCTGGAAGCCGCCCATGGGGGTGCGGGCGCCGTTAACGATTACCACTGCGTCGTCAGTCATAACTTATTCCTAAATTGCTGCGGATGGGTGGGAATGAATCAGTGTGACCGGGGATTTTACCGGGAATCGGCAGCGGGCGCTAATGGCCCCGGTGCGGGAGGGTTACTTGAGTGGTTACTTGAGGGGCTGCTTGAGTTATTCAAGCGGTCTGGATTTACTTGTTGAGCAGACCATTGCCGGCCTGGGCGGTCCGCTGGGTGATGCTCTTGATCTGCGCGCGCTGTTGACTGATAAAAGTAACAAATGCATCTTCGTTGACGGGGCGGCTGTAATAGTAGCCCTGGGCCGCATCGCAGGCGCATTCCTGCAAATAGCGGATCTGGTCCAGGGTTTCAGTACCTTCGGCAATCACTGCCAGGCCCAGACTGTGTCCCAGTTGCACCACTGCGTCGACAATAGTCCCATTGTCGGGATCTTCCAGCATATCCTGTACAAACGCCCGATCAATTTTGATTTCATCCATGGGCATCTTTTTCAGATAGCTCAGCGAGGAATAGCCGGTGCCGAAGTCGTCCACCGCCAGCTGTACGCCAATCTCTTTCATTTGTTTCAGAATCCGAATCGCCGCGTCCACATTGTCCATTACCGCGGTCTCAGTGATTTCCAACATCAGGTGTTGGGGCGGAATGCCGCTTTCCTGAACCACCCGCTGCACGGTGTATACAAAGTCCGACTGGTGCAGCTGAATGGCACTGACGTTCACCGAAATGGTCAAGCGGGAAAAACCCGCTTCCAGCCAGCGCCGCAGGGCATGGCAGGCATTACGCAAAACCCATTCGCCAATGGCCACAATGGCGCCGGTGCGTTCCGCCAGGGGAATAAATTCCACCGGTGAGATCATCCCATGCTCGGGATGTTGCCAGCGCACCAGCGCTTCGGCGCCGCGGACCTCACCGGTCTCCAGATCAATCTGTGGTTGAAACATCAGTTGTAACTGCTCGTCAGCGGCGGCGGTGGCCAGTTGTTTTTCCAGCACTTTGGTCTGGCGAATCCGCTGGTCCACATTGGCCACGTAAAACTGGTAATGGTTACCCCCCTGGGATTTGGCCAGCTGCATCACGTTCTCGGCGTTCTTTAGCAGCTGATCCGCAGTAGCCGCATCGTGGGGGTAAATGGTAATACCGATGGTGGCGGATAGATTAATATTGTGATTGTCCAGTCGGAACGGCCGGCGCACGCAGTCCAGCACTTTCTGGGCCACGTCAGCGGCGGCGTAATCATTGCCCAGGCCCGGTATCACCATGGCAAACACGTCTCCCCCCACCCGGGCGATGGTATGGCTGGGGTCCAGGTCCGCGCGAAACCGATCCGCCAGGGTCAGCAGCAGTTTGTCACCGGCGTGATAGGAATGCAGCAGATTGACCGACTTGAAGTCGTCCAGGGCGCAATACAACACCGCAAAAATATGCTGGTCACCGGTGGCTTCCTGGATCGACTGTTCGATGCGCCGCACCAGCATGGTCCGGTTGGGCAGTTCCGTGAGCATATCGTAGTTGCTCAGCCGCTCCACGTGGGCCTCGGCCACCCGGCGTTTGCTGTTGTACTTTTCGATGGCATTGAACAGGTCATTAATTTTCTGCACCCAGGTACCCAGCTCATCGTCCTCGTGACCCCGGGGCGGGTCCAGTTGATTCTGTGCCGGGCGCATGGGATCGATCTCTTCCAGAGAGCCCAGCAGAGAGGTCATGGGGCGGGCGATCAGACCCTGGAAAATCAGGTAGAGTATGGTGCCGAACAACAGGGCCTGGGTGACCGCGACCACCATCACGGTTCGGCTGCGATCGATAAAGGTGTCCGCGGCAATGGCGGGGTTCAGACTCAGTTCCAGGTTACCCAGCACTGGCGCTGGCGTCCCGGTCCCGGCTGCCGGACCCCGCAGTTCCAGGGTATAACTGAGCTCGCGCCCGAACAGCGAAACAATCAGCGGGCTGAACGGAGTGGCCTGATGGTCACGGTAGTCCGAGGCCAGGGGTGGACGCTCAGGCAGGGTAATGGCGGCATAGAATACGGCGGGATTACGAAACAAACCCTGCACCACCTGTCGGGCCAGGGCCTGATCCTGTGCCAGGGCGGCCCGGGTGGCGGTTTGCCGCATCATGGTGAGGGTTTGTTGAGCCTCCTGTTCCAGACGCTGTTGGGCCTGGCGTGCATCCAGCATAATCTGGACGATACTGAATAACAGGCCCATAAGCAGCGCCGTGCCCATTACGGCAAAGAACAGTTTATTGGACAGCCGGCTGTTGAGTTTGCCCTGCATGCATCGCTTCCAGGTTATATGGCCGATTATTATTCTAGTACTATTAGGAAAAGTATTGTTGATAAGCCCTTGAAAAGTCAAAAAACTGAGGTGTTTTTTTGCGCAATGGTCTGAACAGAGCACTTTGTCTCGTCATTTTGTGGGGGGTGCCCGCAG
Source organism: Pseudomonadales bacterium (assembly GCA_002701845.1). GTDB lineage: Bacteria > Pseudomonadota > Gammaproteobacteria > Pseudomonadales > Ketobacteraceae > Ketobacter. The sequence continues at coordinate 106,325 of NZXG01000036.1, read as the reverse complement.
CGGTGTGGCCTGCGCCGGCCACCCCGTCCCCGGAAGCGGTTGTCGACACCGGAGCCAATCCGCAACCGCCGGTGTCCTCCCAGGTGGCCCGCAAGGAGTTGCAGCTGTTGCTGGATGACGGCTTGAAGCTGCTGTCCCGGGAACTGGTGACCGAGGGCACTTTTTATCCCTTTGCCGCCATTCTCGGGCATGATCAGCAGGTGCGGCTGATCGGCACCCCGCGCCCCTATCGTGAGGCGCCCCCCGGGCAGGCCGTGGCGGCGCTGGTGACAAAAGCCCGGGAGCTGGCCCGGGAGCAGCGATTACGGGCGGTGGCTTTTTTTATGGATTATATGGCCACCCGTCAGGATACCGGTTTTGCGCAACCGGGGATTCGGGTAGAGTTAAACCATATTGATGCCGACCCGATGTCGGTATTTGTTCCCTACCGCGTCACCGATGATAAGAAGCTGCGGCTGCTGACTCCGCAGTACAAACCCGGTAAGCACGTGGTGTTTCAGGATTCCGATTAAGGCTGAACCGGGCTGTTGGCGGTCCGGGTAGATAACATGATAAAAACTGGTTTTGAGCAGGTCCGTAGTGGTCTGCGCCGAGGACTGTTTCAGGGGCTGGCGCGGGCGGGGCACCGTCCCGGTAAAACGATACCGGGACTGAATTATGGTGATGCAGCCGAGCAGGCGCTGGATCTGTACCTGCCGGCGGATGGCCCTTGCAGGGCCCGGGTGATGTTTATACACGGCGGGGCGTGGCATTCCGGCCACCGCTCCGAGTACGCCTTTTTGGGGGCGGCCCTGGCTGCCCATCGGGTGGCCTGCGCAGTGGTGGGCTATCGGTTGTATCCCCAGGTGCGTTACCCCGCGTTTGTGCACGATGTGGCTCAGGCAGTAGTCTGGCTGCAGCGGGAGGGTCACTGGTTCGGGTTGCCCCCGGGGCCGTTGTATCTGATGGGCCACTCCGCCGGCGCCCATATCGCCTGCCTGGTGGCGCTCAATCCGCAATTCAGGCCGCCGGAGCCGGTGCCGGATCAGACCCTGGCCGGTGTCATCGGTATTGCCGGTGTATATCGGTTCCGGCCGGAAACTTCGCCTCTCTATTCACAGATTTTCGCCCCGGCCGCTCCGGACTTCACGGCGGTGAAACCGATTCATTTTGTGGGGCGCTATCCGCTGCCGCTGCTGCTGTTGCATGGGGACAAAGACCGGGTGATTGCCGCGCGCAATGCCCGCCAGATGGTGGCGGCCGCCGACGCCGCCGGCCAGGAGGCGGAGCTGCAGGTGCTCAAGGGCTACGGCCACATCCGCCCCCTGTTTGATTTTCTGCCCTTTATCCCCAATCACCAGCGTACCATGGCCACACTGTTATCTTTTATGACCCGGAGCCGGCCATGCGCGTCCTGATCACTGGCGGCACCGGGTTTATCGGGGGGCATTACCTGGGGCATCTGCGTCAGCATCATCCGGAGTTGCGGCTGTTCTTCAGCGGTCGAGATCTGCAAAAGGGCCATCAGCTGGCCGCTGCCACCGGTGCCCACTTTTACCGCGGTGATCTGGAGGATATCGCCTACTGCAATCTGATCTGCAAGGATGTGGACGTGGTGGTGCACTGCGCCGGCAAATCCGGCATCTGGGGTGACTACGAGGCCTATTATCGCGCCAATGTGATTCCCACCGAACAGTTGCTGGCAGCGGCCCTGAAAAACGGCGTGGGCCGCTTGGTGAATCTGGGCAGCCCCAGTGTTTATTTTGATTTCAATGATCACCTCAATATCACCGAAGACTATTTGCCGCCCCGATTCGCGGACAACTATGCCCGTAGCAAATACCAGGCGGAAACCCGGGTCCAGCGGGCCCACTGTGAACAGCTGCGAACCCTGTCCCTGCGCCCGCGGTTTGTGGTGGGGCCAGGGGATCGGACCACCCTGCCCCGGGTGATTGCCAGTCATCAGCGAGGCCAGCTGGTGCAGATCGGTGAGGGGCGTAATATCGTCAGTATGACCAGTATTGATAACCTGATGCAGGCGCTGGATTGCGCGGTGCTGGGACCCGATGAAGTCTGCGGTGATCTGTACAATATTGCCGACCCGGACCCGGTGAATCTGTGGGACACCATCAATGAGCTGTTGCGGCTGCTGGCTATGCCGCCGATGCAGCACAAGTTGCCTTATGGCATCGCTTATGGCCTGGCGGCGGTCACCGAGGCGGGGATGCGGGTCCTGCGCCGGCGCCATGAACCGGTGCTGACCCGGCACCAGGTGGCGATTATGGGCAACTCTTTCACCCTCAATACGGACCGGGCGCAACGCCGTCTTGGATATCAGCCGGCGTATATTTTCGAGCAGACCCTCAAGGGGTTCGTGGAGTGGTGGCGTGAGGATGCCCAATGCCACTACAATGCCCTCCGGTGACCAAACTCCGGGCCCCCAGGGTCGCGGATATACCGGGCCCACATCACGAATCGGTTGGAAGCGCACTATGAGTAATGATTCACTTGGTGATCTGAGCATGAAACCCACCCGGGATGAGCTGGTGCAACGGCAACACAGCCGCGGCAAGCCCGCCCCCAAGCAGCCGACCCGACCGCCGTCCGGCCCCCGGTGGCCCGGGCAGGCCAGTCTGGGGGGGGTCTGGTCGGTGTTGATCGTGGTGATCGTCTGCGGCGCGGCCGGGGGCTGGTATCTGTGGGATAATCTGGAACGCCTGCAGTCCAGCCTGGCCCAGTCCACCCAGGCCCTGGCGGATGCCGAGCGCTCCCTTTCCGGGCTGCAGCAAAAGCTGGAAAACCGTGACAACACCCTGAGCAAATCCGGTGACCAGATGCTGGCGGACATTAAACTGCTGGATTCCGAGGTGCGCAAACTCTGGGACCTGTCCAACAAACGCAACCGCCCCAATATCGAGGAGCTGACCCGGCAGACAAAAGCCTTGAAAAGCGACCTGCAGGGTCTCAGCGGCAAGCTGGATTCCATGAGCCGCAAAGTGACCAGCTCCAGTGAACAGCTCGCCACCCTGCAGCGCCAGGTCAATGATATGCAGGAAAGCAATGCCACCCTGGCCCAGACCGCCAACGGCCTGAAGCAGGACGTGAAAGATTTACGGGCCACAGTGGGTAGCGCGGCCGACCTGGATGACCGTCTGACCAGTGTGGAAGTGGCCATCAAAGCCATCGATGCCCACCGCAGCCAGGTAAACGGCCAGCTGCAGCGCCTGGATCGGGAGCTGGGTCAGCTGCTGCAGGGGAGCACCGGCCCATGAGGTCGGGCGCCCCTGAGAGCTTGCGCCAGTTCACAGAAACTCCCCGCTCCTAAGCTGCTTAATCCCCCACTTGGTCCAATCCTGACTATAGTGAACGGATAGCAGGTTGATTTCGTGGGAGCACCCGATCCATGTCCGAAACTCTATCCCCTCAGGCTGAATCCGACGGCGATCACCAGCCCCGGCTGTTGTTGATCGACGATTCCAAGGTTATGCGCAAGTCAGCGCTGAAAATGTTGGGGTCCGATTTTGATGTGGTGGTGGCGGAGGACGGTCAGCAGGGGCTGGCCATGATTCAGGAGGATCCCAGTATCCATGTGGTGTTCACCGACCTGAACATGCCCAAGATGAATGGCTATCAGTTGCTGGAGGCCATTCGCACCGCCCAGGACGAAGGCATTCGCAACTTGCCGGTGATCGTGGTGACCGGTGCCGAAAACGATGATGAGGCCAAGGAAAAGGCGCTGCAGCACGGTGCCACCGACTTTATCACCAAGCCGTTCAACTCCACCGACCTGAAAGCCCGGGCCCATGCCCACGCCAATTATCAGCGCACCACCAAAACCCTGCAGCAGGTGGCCAGCGTCGACGCCCTCACCGGGCTGGGCAATGAGCGCAGTTTCCTCGATCACCTGGAAAAGGATCTCTCCTTCGTGGCCCGCCACCACAACAGTATCGCCCTGATGCTGATCGAGGTGGATCACTTCAACGATCTGTTTCTGAAGATCGGGCGTCGGGGGGCGGACAGCCTGATTCAGCAGATTGCCCGCATTCTGCTGAAAAACGTGCGCAAAGAGGACTGTGTGGGGCGCATGGGGCTGGCCCAGTTTGCGGTTTCCCTGCCCACGGCGGATGCCGCCGGCGCCGAAGGCCTGGCCCAGCGCATCTGCCACGGCGTATCAGGCCTGAAAGCCAAACTGCGGGGCGAAGCCCTGGCCATCAGCGTGTCGGTGGGTCTGCATGTGCCGGCCCAGGCCCATCCGGAACGCGCCGGAGACTGCCTGCAGCAGACCCGCGAGGCCCTGCAGCAGGCGGTGGCCGCTGGCGGTAATCAGGTGGTGGCGCTGCTGGAAGCTGGCGGGCCCGCCGCTCCGGGCATGGTGGACGTTACCGACTTCTCTCTGGATCAGTTGTTAAGCACCCTGGCCCGGGACGGCGCCGAGGCGGTGAGCGATCAGATACCCCTGGCGTTGCAGCGCTTACTGCCTCTGTGGCAAGCGTTGTCCCCCGAGCAGCGTGACGCGCTGCGCTCGCAACTGGACGGCGCCTGAGCGGCGCGAAAAGCGTTTTACCGGCCCGCAAAACTTGTTAGAATGCGCGCCGTCTCACCCTGTGCGCCAGTGGTGGAATTGGTAGACACGCCAGATTTAGGTTCTGGTGCCGAAAGGTGTGGGGGTTCAAGTCCCTCCTGGCGCACCATCTCCGCAATGTCCTGATCACCGCACCCTCTTAGTTCGCCGCTGCCAAAGCCTGCTCAATATCCGCCAGGATGTCGTCCACGTGTTCAATACCAATGGACAGCCGCACCATATCCGGTGATACACCGGCGCTGGCCAGTTCCTGGGGATTCAACTGGCGGTGGGTGGTGGAGGCGGGATGACAGGCCAGACTGCGGGCGTCGCCAATATTCACCAGCCGCAGGATCAGCTCCAGGGCGTCAATAAAGCGGGCGCCGGCTTCCTGACCCCCTTTAATGCCAAAACTGAGGATGCCGGAGGCGCGCCCGCCCATGTATTTTTGCGCCAAAGCGTGGTCCGGGCTTTGCTTCAGGCCGGCGTAGTTGACCCATTCCACCCTGGGGTGATCCCGCAGATACTCCGCCACCTTGAGCGCGTTGTCGCAATGCCGGTCCATGCGCAGGGGCAGGGTCTCGATTCCCTGTAGTATGAGGAAGGTGTTTAACGGACTGAGGGCGGCGCCGGTGTTGCGCAGGGGGGCCACCCGGGCGCGGCCGATAAAGGCGGCCTCTCCCAGGGCCTCGGTGTACACCACGCCGTGGTATGAAGGGTCCGGTTCATTGAGAATGGCAAACCGATCTTTGTGTTGGGCCCAGGGGAATTTGCCCGAATCCACGATCACTCCCCCCACGGAGTTGCCGTGACCGCCCATGTATTTGGTGAGGGAGTGCACTACGATGTCAGCGCCCTGTTCAAACGGCCGCCATAAATAGGGTGTTGCCAAGGTGTTGTCCACGATCAGGGGGATGCCGGCCTGATGGGCGATGTCCGCCAGCTTTTCCATATCCACCACATTGCCGGAGGGGTTGCCCACTGACTCGCAGAACAACGCCTTGGTATTCTGATCAATGGCGGCGGCCATGGCTGGGTAGTCGTCATGGCTGACAAAGCGGGCTTCGATACCCCGGCGCGGCAGACTGTGGGCGAAGAAATTATAGGTGCCGCCGTACAGTTTGCCGGTGGTGACAATGTTATCGCCCGCTGCGGTTATGGTTTCCAGGGCGTATTCGATGGCCGCCATGCCGGAGGCCACCGCCAGTGCCGCCACACCACCTTCCATGGCCGCCACCCGTTCCTCCAGCACCGCATTGGTGGGGTTCATAATGCGGGTATAGATGTTGCCCTGTACTTTCAGGTCGAACAGATCGGCACCGTGCTGGGTGTTGTCAAAGGCGTAAGAGGTGGTCTGGTAGATGGGAGGCACTACCGCCTTGGTGGTGGGGTCCACCTGAAAGCCCGCGCGCACAGCCTTGGTTTCAATCTTCATAGAGGTTCCTTGTTATTTTATGGTGGGGGTGAGATCAGGGTTTGCCCGGGGAGTCTACCATTTTCCAGGCAGGGGGCCGAGTTGCCAGCAGCCCCGGGATTGACAATTCAGCCGGCTCTCGCCATTCCGGAGCCACTGACACCGGCCCGCCAGACTTTATGATGCCGGCTATCGAAGCAGGAGATAACGCCTATGTTGAGTTTTTTCCCTTCCGCCAGACTGGGCCGCAACCTGGGGGCCGCGGTGTCCAATATGGGGCAGCGGGTACTGCGCCCCGAGTCGATGGTCAGAGCGGGGGAAACGCCCTACGACGTGGTGCATGATGATGGCCTGGTGCGGCTGCGGCACTATGGCCGTCAGGGAAATGCCCGCCAGGGAACCGCGCCCGCCCGGTATCCGGTGCCCCTGGTGATCGTACCGCCTCTGGCCATCAATATGCTGATTTATGACTGGTTTCCGGATCGCAGTCTGGTGAAGTTTCTGCTGTTGCAGGGCTTCGAGGTCTATTTGATTGACTGGGGCCGCCCCCGGCGCCGCCATGCCCATTATACGCTGCACACCTATGTGACCGAGCTGATGCCGCAGCTGCTGGACCGGGTGCGCGGGCACAGTGGCCGGCACACCTTGAGCCTGCACGGCTGGAGCATGGGCGGCGGGCTGGCCCTGTGTTACCAGGCGTGGAGCGGGGACACCGGGATTCGCAACATCGTCACCGTGGGTACGGCGGTGGATGGTCACGCCAACGGTCAGATCGGTCGTCAGTACGCCGCCGCCAACCGCGTACTGCAGGCGTTGCGGCTGGATCTGCGCAAGCTGCCGCCGGCCCTGGCCTATGCCCCCGGCTGGGTCAACACCATCGCCTTCAAGCTTTCCGACCCTCTGGGCAGTGCCCGCGGCTACCTGGACCTGCTGCGGCATCTGGATGACCGGGACTTCGTCAGCCGCCATGCCACCCAGGGTGCCTTTATGGATCATCTGGAGGCTTACCCCGGGGGGGTGATTCGCGACTGGATGTATAGCATCTGGCTGGAGAATGAGGCGGCCCGGGGTTATTTCTCCTTGGGAGAAGGCCGGGTCTATCTGCGGGATGTGAGCGCCAATCTGCTGGCCCTGGCGGGTGATCGGGATACGCTGGCCAATGTCCACTGCTGCCGGCCCATTATGGAGCTGGTGGGCAGCGAGGATAAAACTTTTCGGGTCTGCCAGGGTGGTCACACCGGAATTCTCAGTGGCAGCCAGGCTCCCGGTGAGGCCTGGCGCATAACGGCTCAGTGGCTGGCGGAGCGATCAGAAGCCTGAGTTAGCGGTGGGACGGCGGAACGCCGTTACAGACTGTGCAGATATTGTTTAAATATTACCCAAATCAGTTGACTTATCAGGACAACACCATAACATCAATTAATGTTACATGAACAAATAGTAGAAAGCCTTGGCAACTTTTCCGCTTTATATTACACTGCGCGATGTAACATTAATTAATGAGATAGAGGAAAGCTTTATGGCCGCCGCGATTTTGCCAGTACGCCGTAATCTGAAGTTTCACCTGCCCAAAGACCGGATCCGCGACTGGAACGGGGGCGGGGCCCATTGGACCCAGTTCATGAACACCCTGTCATTGTTCTTCCCGGCGGGTGAGCGGTTCTTTATCCAGAGCATCCGCAACTACCGGAACGACGTTACTGATCCCGAACTGAAGAAGGCGGTGTCCGCCTTTATCGGCCAGGAGGCCTTTCACACCCGGGAGCATGAGGAATATAACGAGGCTATGGTGGCCGGTGGCATTCCCATTGATGAGATGGAGGCCAGTGTGCAACAGCTGTTGGATTTCCTGCAGCGTAACGCCCCCCGTCCCCTGCAATTGGCGGTGACCGTGGCGCTGGAGCACCTGACCGCCATGCTGGCTGACATTGCCATGGAGGATGACCGGTTTATCCGTAATTCCGAGCCCCATTACGAAGCCCTGTGGAAATGGCACGCCATGGAAGAGACCGAACACAAGGGCGTGGCGTTTGACGTTTATGAAGAGGTGGTGGGTAAAGGCGTAGGCGCGTATGCGCTGCGCAGCACGGCCTTTATCCTGGCCAATGTGATCTTCTGGAGCCTGTTCTATCGCTACTATTATCTGGTGATGAAAAGCCTGGGTGAGCACCGTAACCTGTCCGGCTGGTTGCAGTCATTCCGCTATCAGTTCGGCAAGCGCGGCGTGTTTCCGTCATTGTTCGGGGATTGGCTCAGCTTCTTCAAGCCCAGCTTTCACCCCTGGGACATCGACAACAGTCACCTGCTGGACGAAGCGGAAGCCCTGATGCAGCAGGTGGATGAATTCGCCGCCCGGGCCGGATTGGTGAGCCAAGCCGCCGCCTGAAGTGGCAACGGATATTGGTTGTGAAGCCCTCAAGCCCCCATTATGGGGGCTTTTTTTAGGGCTGATCCCTGCCCCGTTCCCGCGCCATGCGCTCGATAATGCGTTCCAGCCGGTCTGACAGCAGCCGGCTGGCGGCATTTTCCATGGCCCTGGCCAGTTCCGCGTGCACCGCCATCTCCGCCAGTGGACGCAGCCGCCACACCAGGTCCGCCAGCTTGGGGAACTCCTCCTTCGGCGGCAGCTCTTCGGTTTCATAGGCGGACAGCACGTGCTCCCCCACCAATCGCACCAGCTCATTGGCCACCCGCTCCACATTGCCCCGTAACATGCGCACGATATCCAACAGGTCTTCCAGCGGAATGCCGGTGGCCACCAGCTCCGCGCCGGCCCTCAGGGTCCGCATGCTGCGTACCCGCACCATGGTGCCTTCCGGACGCATCAGATCCAGGTCCGCCGCCCGGGCCAGGGCTTCCGGGGTCAAGTAGGCGCCAAACATCTTGATCAGTTCGGTCATGGGCACCAGTTGCGGTTCTTCATCGGTCCAGGGGCTGGTGAGGGCGGATTCCAGGCCCATCAGGTGACGCAAATCGATGCCATTTTCCAGCGCGTCAATCAGATCCTTGATACTGGAAAGGGAATAGCCCCGGTCCAGCAGCCCGGAAATGACCCGCAGGCGGGCCAGGTGGCTGTTGAAATAGTAGCCCTTGCGGCCCCGTAACTCCGGTGGTGGCAACAGTCCACGGTCCTGATAGGCGCGGATATTGCGTACCGTGGTGCCGGAGGCGCTGGCCAACTCCTCGATGGTGTATTCCTTATCCTGGGACAGGGCGGCGGGCTTCTTCGCCGGGGCCCCCAGCCCCGGCAGGTGTTGCGCAATGTAATTCAGCGTTTTGTGCGGCAGTTTCATTATTATCCCAATGCCAGTGGGTGACTTGCGAGTCCCGCATTATGCCACAGCTGGGCGTTTGCTTCAGAGGTCGTTACCGGGCTGTGGCTTGTTACTGGTTGGCGTGGTGCGCCACCCGCTTGTCGTTGATCCTGACCACATTTTCTTCCACTTTTATTTTACTGACGGTCACCTGCTGGCCGCTGAACGCGGCCACCCCGGTAATGGCATCCACACTGAAATCGTCGGTGATGTCGTTAATGCTCACCCCGGGGTGCCGGCTGGCCACGTCGGCGCGGGTGCCGGGGCGGTGGTGGCCCCAGCCGTGGGGGATGGACACCACGCCGGGCATGATATCCTCGCTGAGCTGGGCTGGCAGCTCCACTTCGCCCACCCGGCTGCTCACCACGATATTCTCGCCGTCCTCGATGCCCAGGCGGCGGGCGTCCTCCGGATGTAGCAGCGCCGTGCACCGGTTCTTACCCTTCACCAGCCGCTCACTGTTATGCATCCAGCTGTTATTGCTGCGTACGTGACGGCGACCGATCAGCGCGAAAGAATCCGGTGCCCCCTGTTTGCTGCGCTCCAGGCTTTGCTGCAGACGCACCAGGTCCCGCATAAACAGTTTGGGTACCAGATTGATGGTCTGTCCCGGGGTGTTGAGCCGCTCCGGCAGGGCGGGTTCCATGGGACCCAAATCCATGCCATGGGGGTGGCGCCGCAGTTTCTTCAGGCTGAGGCCCTGGTTGTCACCGTGGGGGCCGAAGGGGCTGACATCCAACAGCTTACGTAGGGTGCTGCCGGGAAAACGGTGATACACCAGCTTTCGCATCTGTGTCTGCAGATTCTCCAGTGCCCTCGGCTGATGCCCGTAAGGGCCCGACCGCAACGCCAGATCCAGCAGGCCTTCGGCGCCCAGGGTGCGCACCAGGTGATACTGGGCCTCGCCGGCGGCCCACTTCAGGGGCGAATGGGACTGCAGACGCCGGGTGAGTTCGTTAAAGATTTCCCAATCGTGGCGGCTGTCCGGCTGCGGCTGAAACAGGGGCGGTGAATACTTGGCGGTATTGCGTACCGTGAACATGCTTAACGCCAAATCGTAGTGGCCGTGTTCCAGGGGGCCGGTGGGGGGCAGGATGATGTTGGCGTGGCGGGTGGTTTCATTCAGGTAGAAATCGATGGCCACCATGAAGTCCAGCTGTTCCAGGGCCTGTTCCACCTTGCGGCCGTTGGGCAGTGACAGCACCGGGTTGCCGGCGGCGGTCACCAGGGCCCGGATCTGGCCCTTGCCAGGGGTCAGGATTTCGTCCGCCAGGGTACTGGCGGGGTATTCGCCGCCGAACTCCGGGTATTGCCGTACCCGGCTGCGGCGGCTGTTGAAACTGCCGGTGAAACCGCCCAGATTGGCCAGCCCCGGCAGGTCCACCGCCGGCCGGGTGAACATCACGCCACCGGGCTCGTCCAGGTTGCCGGTGAGAATATTCAGCAGATTGATCAGCCAGGTGGTGAGGGCGCCGAACTCCTGGGTGGAAGTGCCCATGCGTCCATAAAAACAGGCCCGGGGCGCGCGGGCAAAGTCCAGGGCAAGCTGGCGAATATCCGCAGCCTTGAGGCCGGTGGCCCGGGCCACTTTCTGCGGTGGAAAGGCGGCTACCAGGTTCTTGACGATATTGATGCCCTGCAAATGGTTGGTGAGCCGGCCGGTGTTCACCAAATCCTCATGAAACAGGGTATGCAGCATGGCCATCAGCAGCAATGCGTCGCTGCCGGGGCGGATAAAATGATGCTGATCGGCAATGGCCGCGGTTTCGGTGCGGCGGGGATCGATCACCACCAGCCGGCCACCCCGGGCCTGCAGCTCCTTGATCCGCTGGCGAAACCCCGGCGCTGTCATCAGGCTGCCATTGCTGGCCATGGGGTTGGCCCCCAGACAGACCATGAAGTCGGTGCGGTCCAGGTCCGGCACCGGGATCAGTAGTTGATTACCAAACAGTTTCAGGGCCACCAGCATGGGTGCCAGCTGGTCCACAGAGGTGGCACTGAACCGATTGCCGGTGCCCAGGGCCGACAGAAACGGCAGCAGGGTGAGCATGGTGCCCATATTGTGAATATTGGGATTGCCCAGATAGACGCCCACCGCATGGCGCCCGTGTTTTGCCTGCAGGTTGCGCAGGCGGGCGGCCACCTCGTTAAAGGCATTCTCCCAACTGATGGGCTCCCAGCCCTCGTTGGTACGCAGCAACGGCTGACGCAGACGATCCGGATCGTTATGAATGTCCTGCAAGGCCACAGCCTTGGGACAGATATGGCCGCGGCTGAGGGGGTCCCTGGGATCCCCTTTGATACTGAGAATGTGGCCCTGGTCGTGGGTGATCCGCAGTCCACACATGGCCTCACACAGGTTACAGGTTCGCAGATGGGGTTGCGGTTTGGGCATGAACAATCCTTGCTACAGTTTGGCGGGGATATGACCCGATAAACGCCATGTTACCTGGGGTGGCGGCCCCTGGAAAGCGAGTCTGACCGACAGTTTGCAAACTAAGTAAGTTAGCTTTTTGTAAATCGTCAACGGGCTCAGGTGGTTAAATGTAAGTGTCTGCTAACGGCCCGCACAAATCCAAAAACCCCGCATAAATTATTGGCGGCAAGCCTTGCTTACGGGTTCTTTTGCGGTCTATTATCAGTGTCTCGACTGCCCGATCGCATGAATTGTCTTGCCTTCCAAATGATTCTCCTCAGCTATGGTGATGCAGGCTTTTTTTCGCGATCGGGTAGGTCGAACCCCCCCTCCAGCGCAATCGTTCAAAATACTCCAAGCTATTGATTTTAAAGATATGATTAGCCGTTAGCGCTTTCTGGCCAGGGTCAGCCCGTCGGCGACGGTCAACAGGCTCAGGTCGATCCGCTCATCGTCTTTCAGCTTGCGATTGAGGGCCTGCAAAGCCCGGGTATCGGGATCCTCGCTGCTGCTGTCCGCCACCTGGCCGCTCCACAGGGTATTGTCCAGCAGGATCAGGCCGCCGGGCCGGACCAGCGCCAGACAGTGTTCGTAATAGGCGTCGTAGTTTTCCTTGTCGGCATCGATAAAGGCCAGGTCATAGCGGCCTTCCTCTCCCCGCCGGCGACGCTCCTCCAGGGTATCCAGCGCCGGTGCCAGGATCAGTTCGATTTTGTGCGCCACCCCGGCCTCGCGCCAGTAACGTCGGGCGATGGCGGTCCAGTCCTCGTCGATGTCACAGCACAACATAGAGCCATCCTGCGGCAGTGCCCGGGCCATGCACAGGCTGCTGTAGCCGGTGAAGGTGCCTACTTCCAGAATGCGGCGGGCTCCCATCAGTTTCACCAACAGCGCCATGAACTGACCCTGGTCCGGGGCAATTTGCATCCGCGCGACCTTGGTTTTTACGGTCTCTTCCCGCAATGACCGGAGCAGTTCGTCATCGCGCACGGAGGTGGCCATGACATAAGGGTAGATGCGTTCCAGGTCCAGGGTGGGTTCGGTGGACATGGGCAACTCCTGTAGTGGTTGGGTGGAACGGTGACTTGTTGGGTGTAAAGATCAGGGCTCTTCAGTGACCCATTGAATAATTTGCTCGCCGGTGCCGTCGATCTGCAGCCAGCGGTCCGGGTCGTCGCCCTGGGTCCAGGCGCTTTCCACGCAACGTACCGCGCCTCCAAGGGCTTTTTGAGCCGATCGGCCCATGGCCACGTCATCGTCCCAGGGGGTGTCTTTGCTGTCAATCCAGACGCTGGTAAAGCCGGTGTTGCCCGCGTTCAACACCACCATGCCCTTACTGCTGAGATCGCCGGTGCCACATTGAAACCGGCAGCCCTTGCGCGAGCGCCGGGTTTCCCGAAAGTGGGGCAGATGTTGCTGCAGCCACCCCAGGATGGCATCCAGATCACTGCATTCCAGGTAGATCTCCAGGTCGTCCAATTGGGACAGGCTGCCCTCACTCATGCCAATACCTTACTGCTCCGTGGCCAGCAGATTAACCATCACCTGCTGGTAGATGTGCGATAGGGTGTCCAGGTCCGCGGCCCTGATGCGCTCGTTGAGTTTGTGGATGGTGGCATTGCAGGGGCCCAGCTCTACCACCTGGGCGCCGGTGGGGGCGATAAAGCGGCCGTCGGAAGTGCCGCCGGAGGTGGACAGTTCCGGCTCCACCTGCGCTTCAGTGCGGATGGCGCTTACCACCGCCTGCACCAGATCACCGCGCCCGGTGAGAAAGGGTTCGCCGAACAGCGTCCATTGAATATCGTATTCCAGCCCGTGCTGATCCAGTATATGGCAGGTTTTTTCCTGCAGTGATGTGGCGGTGTTTTCGGTGGAGAAGCGAAAGTTGAACACCACTTCCACGGTGCCCGGGATCACGTTGGTGGCACCGGTACCGGCATGAATATTGGAAACCTGAAACGAGGTGGGGGGAAAGAATTCGTTGCCATTGTCCCAGTGGGCGTTGGCCAGGGCATCCAGCGCCGGCGCCACCTGATGGATGGGGTTGCGGGCCAGATGCGGGTAGGCCACATGCCCCTGCACGCCCTGGACTTTGAGCACCGCACCCAGGGATCCCCGGCGCCCGTTTTTCACCACGTCGCCCACCACTTCTGAACTGGAGGGTTCGCCGACGAGGCACCAGTCTATTTTTTCGTTGCGGGCTTGCAGGTGCTGCACCACTTTGACGGTACCATTCACCGCCGGCCCTTCCTCGTCACTGGTAATCAAAAACGCAATGGACCCCTGGTGATCGGGATGGGCCGCCACAAACCGTTCGCAGGCGGTGACCATGGCGGCCAGGCTGCCTTTCATATCAGCGGCGCCCCGGCCACAGAGCATGCCGTCAACGATCACCGGTTCAAACGGATGATACTGCCAGTGTTCCACCGGGCCGGTGGGCACCACATCGGTATGGCCGGCAAACGTCAGTACCGGGCCCTGGTCACCGCGCCGGGCCCAGAAATTGTCCACTTCTCCGAATCGCAGGCGTTCCACCCGGAAACCGATGGCGCTGAGCCGCTCCAGCATGATGCTCTGGCAGTCGCAATCGTCAGGTGTCACCGAGGGCTGCGCAATCAGTTGCCGGGCCAGATCCAGGGTGGGGGACGTTTCGGTCATCAAAAAAGCCATCCGCAGTGGTGTAAAGGGACGCTATGATAGCAGAACCCGGGTCATTACCGAATTGGTGGAAGTTTAAAAAACAGGGATTCAGCAGTGGTGGTCCGACCCCTGTGGACTATCCACAATGATTGCGAAAGGGGCGGTAATGGGGGGGCTGGCGGTGGGCAGCTCAGCGGAAGACGCTGGCCTCCACAATACCATCCACGGTAAGGGATTTGCGGCTTTCGTAGTATTTGTTCCATTCAATGCGGATGGCCCGCAGGTTGCCCTGGGTGTCCTGGGGAAAGGGTTTGATGGCCTTCAGGTCGACGCCCGCCTGCATCAGGGTCAGCGCCGTCAGTTTGATTTCCTCCAGCGCCAGATCACGGCCGTAATAAATGATGTTGACCTCGGTTTCCGGCTGTTCGTCCTCCCGGTAGGGCAGCACGATAAAGCCCAGTTCCCGCAGTGCCAGCTCCACGATCTGCTGATCCACCGTGGTGGGAATGCCCTTGATCAACATGGGTTTGCCGGGCTCGTAACTGTCCAGCAATTGCTGGCGGGCCTGGTGCGCCGCCCGTGCCCTCTGGATGGCAGCATTGTCGCTGAGCCAGCCATAGCTGATCAGCTCCTTAAGCAGGGCGGTTTCGGCCTCGGTGGGCGGTCGCATCTGTGCCAGTATCAACGACAGCCGGTCCAGTTGGGCGTATTTCCATTCTTCCATTTCCGCCACCTGGGCCTGGTGGCGCGCCAGTGCCGCGTTCTGTTGCCCGGTCACCAGATTGCTGTAAACCGCCACCAGCAATAACAGCAGCCCCAATACCGCGGTGACCGCGATGCCGGGGATGGATTTCAGGGGCAGGAACTTCACCGCCACGGCCAGGGCCACGGCCAATAACAGCAGGATCCAGGGTAACAGGTAGGGTAGGGCGCTCATATTGCCTGACAACTCATTGGATTTACCAAATTAGTATAGACAATAGGCCGTGGTTGTCAGATGGTACTGAAACCGGGTTTATTCGCAGAGCCCGGTTCCAGCGGTGATGCGGCGCTCAGTGCAGCCATTCGCTGCCGCCGCTCAGCTCAAAAACAGCGCCTCGTAGTCAGCGGGTTTGAACCCCACCCGGGTCTGATCCCGGTACTCCAGCACCGGACGCTTAATCAATGTGGGATGTTGCTCCAGCAACGCCGCGGCATTGGCGGGGGCCACCGAGTTCTGTACCTCTTGAGGTAACTGACGCCAGGTGGTGCCCCGTTTGTTGAGCACCCGCTCCAGACCCTGGCCGTCAAGCCATTGCTGGATCTGCCGGGCGGTGATACCGTCTTTGCGCAGGTCGTGAAACCGATATTCCACGGCATGTTGATCCAGCCAGCGGCGGGCTTTTTTCACCGTATCACAGTTACTGATACCGTACAGCGTGGCACTCATCAGTCGGTAATCCGCAGCAGTTCATTGATGCCCACTTTACTGCGGGTTTTCTCATCCACCTTTTTGACGATAATGGCGGCGTACAGGCTGCACTTACCACAGGGAGAGGGCATGGACCCGGACACCACCACCGAACCGGCGGGCACTCTGCCGAAATGAATTTCGCCGGTCTCCCGATCGTAAATACGGGTGCTCTTGCCAATATAAACGCCCATGGAAATAACGGAGCCTTCTTCCACCACGACGCCTTCCACCACTTCGGAGCGGGCACCGATAAAACAGTTGTCTTCGATAATGGTGGGGCCGGCCTGCAGCGGTTCCAGCACGCCGCCGATGCCCACGCCACCGGAGAGATGCACGTTTTTGCCAATCTGGGCGCAGGAACCCACGGTGGCCCAGGTATCCACCATGGTGCCGCTGTCCACGTAGGCGCCGATGTTGACGTAGGAAGGCATCAGCACCACGTTGGGGGCGATATAGCTGCCGCCCCGGGCCACCGCCGGCGGTACCACCCGCACGCCGGCGGCCTTGAACTGTTCCGCGCTCATATTGGCGAACTTGCTGGGCACCTTGTCGAAATACTGGGTGAACTGGCCATCAATGGGGGCATTGTCGTTGATGCGAAAGCTCAGCAGCACGGCTTTTTTCAGCCACTGGTTTACCACCCATTCGTCACCCTGCTTTTCCGCCACCCGGGCTTCGCCACTGTCCAGCAGGGCCAGGGCATCGGTGACAGCGGCTTTGACGCTGGCATCCACGCTGGTGGGTGAAATACTGGCGCGGTTTTCAAACGCGGTTTCAATAATGGATTTCAGGTCGGACATGTTACGGCTCTCCTTATTGGCGTGTCCGCAAAGTGACGCGGACGAAAACATTCAATCAAACAAAAGCATTGGCGTGGACAAAGGTCCGAATTCTCTCGGCGGCCTCGATGCATTGCGGCAACGGCGCCACCAAGGCCATCCGCACCCGGTTGGCACCAGGGTTTTGGCCTGCCACGGTGCGGGACAGATAGCTGCCCGGCAACACTGTGACATGTTGTTGCTGAAACAGATCGCGGGCGAAGTCAGTGTCCCCCTGCGGGGTTTGGGGCCATAAATAAAAGCCCGCCGGCGGTGTTTCCAGTGACAGGCAGTCTCCCAGGATCTCTTTCACCGCGGCAAACTTCTCCCGGTAGCGCTGACGGTTATCCACCACATGGGCTTCATCGTTCCAGGCCGCAATACTGGCCAGTTGATGTTGCACCGGCATGGCACAGCCGTGGTAGGTGCGGTACTTGAGAAAGGCGGCGATCAGGCCGGCATCCCCGGCCACAAAGCCGGAACGCAGCCCCGGCAGATTGGAACGCTTGGACAGGCTGTGGAACACCATGCAGCGGCTGAAATCGTTGCGGCCCAGCTCCCGGCAGGCCTGCAGCAGGCCCAGTGGCGGCTGCTGTTCATCGGCATAAATTTCCGAATAGCATTCGTCGGCGGCAATCACGAAATCGTACTTGTCCGCCAGTTCTATCAAGTATTTCAAGGTGGCGCTGTCGGTGATGGCGCCGGTGGGATTCCCCGGGCTGCACAGGAACAGTAGCTGACAGCGCTGCCAGACGCTGGCGGGTACGCTTTGGTAATCCGGCACAAAGCCGGTTTCCGCCACACAGGGCAGAAAATGGGGCTCCACTCCCGCCAGGTAGGCGGCGCCTTCATAGATTTGATAGAAGGGGTTGGGGCACACCACCAGACCCTCCCGTTGCCGGCGATCGGCGATTACCTGGGCGAATGCGAACAAGGCCTCCCGGGTACCGTTCACCGGCAACACCTGAGACTCCGGATCCAGGCCTTCGGCACCCAATTGAAAGCGGCCCTCCGCCCAGCGGGCGATGGCCTGGCGCAATTCCGGCAGGCCCCGGGTGGTGGGGTACACCGCCAATCGGTCCAGGGCCTGACCCAGGGCCTGTTTGACGAACTCCGGGCTGGGGTGCTTGGGCTCGCCAATGGACAGGGGAATGTGCGGCAGGTTTCCCTGGTGCTTGGCGTCCGCCAGCAGCCGGGCCAGTTTTGCAAACGGGTAGGGCTGCAGTTTTTCCAGGTCGTGGTTCATGTTTGTTGCGCCGTCTGGTCCAGTTTTGCCTTGAGGGCGGATTTCAGCTGTTCGCAAAGTTCAGGATCTTTAATCATCTCACCGTTCTGGTCGGTGATATAAAACACGTCCTCCACCCGCTCTCCCAGGGTGGCGATGCGGGCGTTATGAATCAGTACATTGTGTTCCAGGAAAATGCAGCCCACTTCCGCCAGCAGACCGGGCCGGTCCAGCGCCACCAGCTCCAGCACCGTGTGCTGCCATTCGATGTCGTTGCTGATCACCACTTCGGTGGGAATATTAAAATTCTTTAGCGCCCGGGGGGTGCGGCGGTGGACGATATCCGGATAGGCCTCAGGATCCTGCAGCGCCTGGATCAGATGATCCCGGATCTCCCGCACCCGGCCGGGGTCGTCGCCGATATGGGCCCCATTCTCCTCCAGAATGATATAGGTATCCAGACTGAAGCCAGTGGCGGAGGTGATGATCTTGGCGTCGGCAATGGTCAGATTGAGCTGGTTCAGGGCCGCCACCGTGGCGGCAAACAGATTGGGGGCGTCCCTGGTGTAGATAAACACTTCCGCCGCGCCCTGATAATTGCGCTCGTCGGTCTTGCCGATCAGCACCATGGGTTCATTCCGGTCACCGTGGCGCAGAATAGCCTCGGTGTGGCGGGCCACATCGCCGTAGGTTTCCCGCAGAAAATAATCGTCCCCCAGGTGCTCCCAGATGGCTTTCACCTGGTCGGTGTCGATCTTGCGATTGGTGAGCAGTGCCAGGGCGCGATCCTTGGTTTCCTCGATCCAGTCCTCCCGATTGCCGGGATTTTCCAGACCCCGGCGCAGCGCCCGCCGGGTCTCGGTGTAAAGCTGTCGCAGCAGGGCGCCGCGCCAGCCGTTCCACAGTTTCGGATTGGTGGCGCAGATATCCGCCACCGTCAGCGCCTGCAGATAATCCAGCCGGATCTGATCGCCGACGATGGTGGCAAATTCGTGGATCACCTCGGGGTCGGACACGTCCTGCTTCTGGGAGGTAATGGACATCAGCAGGTGATGCTCCACCAGCCAGGCCACCAGATTGGCGTCCCATTTACTGAGCCGGTGGTGGATACAGAAATTGTAGGCATCCACCGCCCCCAACTCGGAGTGATCGCCACCCCGGCCCTTGCCCAGATCGTGAAACAGCCCGGCGATGTACAGCAGTTCGATTTTGGGGATGCGCTGAACAATAAAATGGCAAATGGGGAATTCCTTGCGCACATCCGGATGGCGAAACATACGCAGATTACGCAGTACGTGCAGGGAATGAGCGTCCACCGTGTAGATATGGAACAGATCGTACTGCATCTGGCCGATCACCTGACCGAAGGTGGGGATGTAGTTGCCCAGAATCCCATAACGCTTCATCCGGTAGAACTGTGTATAGATTTTGTTGGGCGAGCGCAGCAGCTCCATAAACAGGGAGATATTGCGAATATCATTGCGAAAGTGTTCGTCCACCCGGTGCCGGTTATCGCGGATCAGACGAATGGTGGAGGCACGGATGCCTTCGATCTGTTCGTTCTGGGCCAGGATCAAAAACACTTCCAGCAGCGCCGACGGGGTATGCTGGAAGACTCTTTCGTGGGTGACTTCAATAAAGCCATTACGCACCTGAAACCGCCGGTTGATGGGGGTGATCAGTTCCGGTTCGTCCGCCCGCAGAATGGCCTCGTCGAAATGCTGCAACAGCATGTCGTTCAGTTGCGAGATAGACAGCGCCACCCGGTAGTAACGTTTCATGAACTTTTCCACCGCCAGTACCGCCTCGGAATCCCGGTAACCCAGCATTTCCGCCACCGCCCGTTGATAATCGAATAACAGCCGGTTCTCGCCGCGGCCGGTGATCAGATGCAGGGCATAGCGTACTTCCCACAGAAACAACTGGCCGGAGTTCAGCAGATCGTACTCGTCGGCGGTGAGAAAACCGAAACTGATCAGGTCGCTGAGCCGCTGGATATCGAAATGCCGCTTGGCCACCCAGCCGATATTCTGGATATCCCGCAGCCCCCCGGGAGCGCTTTTGATATCCGGCTCTAAGTTATACTCCGTGTTGCTGAACTTGTTGTGGCGGGCGATCTGTTCGGTGCACTTGGCGGTGAAAAACGAGCGGGGGTCCCAAATGTGCTCGGGCCCGGTCAGTGTCTGCATTTCCTCCGCCAGACTGGGGTCGCCACACAGAGTGCGGGATTCCAGCAGGTTGGTGGCAATGGTGATGTCGTCCCGGGCCAGGTTCACGCATTGTTCCAGGGTACGGACACTGTGGCCCACTTCCAGCCCCAGATCCCAGAGCTGGGTAACGAAGGTGGAAAGGTCCTCTTGGTAGCCGGCATCGCTGTTCTCTCTGCGCAACAGGATCATCAGGTCGATGTCGGAGTGGGGATGCAGCTCCGCGCGGCCGTAGCCACCCACCGCCAGCAGGGCAATATCGGGGCAGCGGGCGCAACTCAATTCCGACCAGAGCCGCTTAAGCAACTGATCCATGACCCAGGCCCGACGCCGGATGATCAGCTTGATATTCTCCAGCTGCCGAAACCGCTGGTTGAGAATCGCATCCGCCTGCTCCATCACCTGGCGGAACGCCAGGGCCACGGAGCCTGACGCCGCCACCGCCTGCTCAAAACGGGCCGGATCGAACAGCTCGGGGTCGTGATCCAGTTCGGTCACCAGGGGCGTTTTCATGACGGCTTAAAGCCCGCTTTCCTCGGCCCGGCGGGTCAGCACCTCGTGCCCGGTGTCGGTGACCAGGATGGTGTGCTCCCACTGGGCGGACAATTTGTGATCCTTGGTGACCACCGTCCACTGGTCCGGCAGCAGTTTGGTGAAACGTTTGCCGGCGTTGACCATGGGCTCGATGGTAAAGGTCATGCCCGGTTCCAGCTGAATACCGGTCCCCGGCTTGCCGTAGTGCAGCACCTGGGGTTCTTCGTGGAAGCCCTCGCCGATACCGTGACCACAGTATTCCCGCACCACCGAATACCGGTTGCTTTCCGCATGCCGCTGGATAGCGGCGCCGATGTCCCCCAGATGAATCCCCGGTTTGACCATGTCGATACCCAGATACAGGCATTCCTGGGTCACCGTCACCAGCCGCTGGGCCTGTATCGAGGGCTCCCCCACGAAGAACATCTTGCTGGTGTCGCCGTGAAAGCCGTCTTTGATCACAGTGATGTCGATATTGACGATGTCCCCTTTTTTCAACACTTTCTTGTCACTGGGAATACCGTGACAAATCACATGGTTAACGGATGTGCAGATGGATTTGGGAAAGCCTTTATAGTTAAGGGGGGCGGGAATCGCGTGTTGCTCCTGCACGATAAAATCATGGCAAACCTGGTCCAGCTCCCCTGTGGACACCCCCGGTTTGACATAATCACCAATCATTTCAAGCACTTCTGCCGCGAGCCGGCCGGCGACCCGCATTTTCTCAATCTGATCCGGTGTTTTGATGATAATGCTCATGAATTCTGCGAACCGCTCCCAGTCTGCTCCGATTGAGCAAAGCTGATTATTGTACAATGCGTTGCCAGCGGGATATACCCTTTAATGATCAGGGAATTATCACCCCGGAGCCAGCTCCGGTGCTAAATGTCGGGGGTCAAAGTTGTTGCCGGCAACTGATTGTGGTATAAAGCGCCGCGCAAATAAAACCTTAAACCACACATGCACCGACACATGTATCAGGGTGCCCCAAGGCCTGTGCCGGGGGGTTGATATATGGGGTGTATGGAGGCTTAACCCATTGAAAATCAGGAGTCTGTTATGGCTACGCAAGTCAGCATGCGTGATATGTTGAAGGCCGGTGTGCATTTCGGCCACCAAACCCGCTTTTGGAACCCCAAAATGTCCGAGTTCATTTTCGGGGCCCGCAACAAGATACACATCATCAACCTCGAGCAAACCGTTCCCGCGTTCAACGACGCCCTGCAGTTTGTCAACCGCATGGCCTCCCACAAGAACAAGATTCTGTTCGTGGGCACCAAGCGCGCCGCCAGTAAGATCGTTGAAGAGCAGGCCCGCCGTGCCGGTCAGCCCTTTGTTAACCACCGCTGGCTGGGTGGCATGCTCACCAACTGGAAAACCATTCGCCAGTCCATCCGCCGCCTGAAGGAACTGGAAACCCAGAGTCAGGACGGCACCTTCGACAAGCTCACCAAGAAAGAAGCGCTGATGCGTACCCGGGAGATGGAAAAACTCGAGCGCAGCCTGGGCGGTATCAAGGACATGGGCGGCCTGCCGGATGCCATTTTCGTGATCGACGTGGATCACGAGCGGATTGCGGTCACCGAAGCCAACAAACTGGGTATTCCGGTGATTGGCATTGTCGATACCAACAGCGACCCCGACGGCGTTGACTATGTGATTCCCGGCAACGACGACGCCATCAAAGCCATTCAGCTGTACGTGGAATCCGTGGCCAACGCCTGCATCGAAGGCGCCGAATACGCCAAGACTCAGGGCGGTGCTGCGGACGCGGACGGCTTCGTGGAAGTGGCTGAGGATAACGGCGAAGCGGCACCCGCAGCCGGTTAACAGCAGGTGTCACACTGCTGCGCTATAAGAGCCAGGTGTGACCACTGGGATCAAGGGGGCGCTGCCCCCTTTTTCAAAAGTTCATAACGTTTGCATAAGCTCGTCAAGCAACCAAATTCATTCAAGGTAAAGAGGATTTTCTCATGGCTGTGACTGCCTCCCTGGTAAAAGAACTTCGTGAGCGCACCGGCTTGGGTATGATGGAGTGCAAGAAAGCGCTGGTGGAAACCGATGGTGATATCGAACTGGCCATTGATAACCTGCGCAAGTCCGGACAGGCCAAAGCGGCCAAAAAGGCCGGCCGCACCGCCGCCG
This sequence comes from Pseudomonadales bacterium, assembly GCA_002701845.1. GTDB lineage: Bacteria > Pseudomonadota > Gammaproteobacteria > Pseudomonadales > Ketobacteraceae > Ketobacter. The sequence goes on along the minus strand of NZXG01000036.1, from coordinate 83,619 downwards.
AGGGCGTGGTAATTGCCAAGGTTTCCGGCGACGGCAAGACCGGTATCCTGCTGGAAGTAAACAGTGAAACCGATTTTGTGGCGCGGGATGACAACTTCCTGCAGTTCGCCAACACCGTGGCGGACCGGGTACTGAACTCCGGTGAAACTGACGTTGCCAAACTGGCGGCCCTGCCCATGACCGACGGCGGTAGCGATACCGTTGAAGACGCCCGCTCTGCCCTGGTGCAGAAGATCGGCGAAAACATTCAGGTGCGACGGGCCTACGCCCTGAACGCTGACGGCGTGGTTTCCGCCTATGTTCACGGCGGCAAAATCGGTGTTCTGGTGGGCCTCAAGGGCGGCAACGAAGAGCTGGCCAAAGACGTGGCCATGCATGTGGCGGCCTCCAACCCCCTGGTGGTGAACCCGCAGCAGGTGGATCAGGCCACCCTGGACAAGGAAAAGGAAATCTACTCGGCCCAGGCGGCCGAAAGTGGCAAGCCCGCCGATATCGTGGAAAAGATGGTGCAGGGCCGGTTGTCCAAGTTCCTGAAAGAGGTGAGTCTGGTGGATCAACCCTTTGTTAAGGATCCGGACACCACCGTGGGCAAACTGGTAAAAGGGGCTGGCGCCGAGGTGGTGGCCTTCACCCGCATTGAAGTGGGCGAGGGTATCGAGAAAGAAGCCTCCGACTTCGCCGCTGAGGTGATGGCGCAGGCCCGCGGTCAGTAACAGCAGCGACCTTTGCAAGGCACTCATGGACGGCATGGTACGCACTGGGTATCATGCTGAACCCTGGGTGCCTTTTGGTAACCGACCGATTCTTCTGATCCTGGAGTAACGCATGCCCCCGTCCGATCGTGCCCCGAAGTACAAACGTATCCTGCTTAAGCTCAGTGGCGAGGCCCTGATGGGTGAGATGGAGTTTGGCATCGACCCCAATGTGCTGGACCGGATGGCGCTGGAGGTGGGGCAGTTGCGGGGGATCGGGGTCCAGGTGGGCCTGGTGATCGGGGGTGGTAACCTGTTCCGGGGTGCGGCCCTGCAAAAGGCCGGGCTGGACCGGGTCAGTGGCGATCATATGGGCATGCTGGCCACGGTCATGAATGGTCTCGCCATGCGCGATGCCCTGGAGCGCTCCAATATTCCCACCACCCTGATGTCAGCGATCCAGATGAGTGGGGTGGTGGAACATTACGACCGTCGCCGCTCCATGCGTCTGCTGGAACAGGGGGATGTGGTGATCTTCGCCGCCGGTACCGGTAACCCCTTCTTCACCACTGACTCCGCTGCCTGCCTGCGGGGCATCGAAGTGGAGGCCGATGCCGTGCTCAAGGCCACCAAAGTGGATGGCGTCTACGACTCTGACCCGGTGCAGAACCCCGATGCTATCAAGTATGATCGCCTGACCTACGATGAAGTGCTTGAAAAAAAGCTGGGAGTCATGGATCTTACTGCCATCTGTTTGTGCCGGGATCACGATATGCCTGTGCGGGTATTCAACATGAATCAACCGGGTTCGTTGCTGACCGTGACCTTGGGTGGAACCGACGGAACCCTCATTGAGAAAGGATAGAGGCCGTGATTAACGAAATAAAGAAAGACGCCGAAGCGCGCATGAAGAAGACTCTGGAGGCGCTGGAGAATGCCTTCAAGAAAATTCGTACCGGACGGGCCCACCCCAGTATACTGGAAGGGGTGATGGTTCCTTATTACGGCGTCGACACGCCGCTGAAACAAGTGGCCAACATTACCATCGAAGACGGCCGCACCCTGGCGGTCACGGCCTGGGAAAAGCCCCTGGTGCCGGAAATCGAGCGAGCCATCATGAAGGCGGATCTGGGGCTGAATCCCTCCAGTAACGGTGACATTATCCGGGTGCCCATGCCTCCGCTCACCGAGCAGACCCGCAAGGAAATGGCCAAGGTGTGTAAAGCTGAAGCCGAGCAGGGCCGGGTTTCCGTGCGCAACATTCGCCGCGACGCCAACAGCGATCTGAAAGAGCTGCTGAAAGAAAAGGAAATCAGCGAAGACGAAGAGCGCAAGGGCGAGGAGGAAATCCAAAAGCTCACGGATAAGTACGTGGCCACCATTGAGGAAATGCTGAAAAACAAAGAAGCCGATCTGATGGAAGTCTGACCCGGTTTCCGCTTCTGGGGCGCCTGTTGGCGCCCTTCGCGTATCTTGATCCCGCCCTTTCCACCACCTGAGGACTATTGTGAGAGTACAGTCATCCGCTCCCGATATGGACAGCGCCGTCTCCGGCATCCCCCGCCACGTGGCCATTATCATGGATGGCAACAATCGTTGGGCCAAACGCCGCGGCCTGCGGGGAGTGGAAGGGCATCGGGCCGGTGCCGACGCGGTGCGCAACACGGTGGAAAACTGTGCCCGCAGTGGGGTTGCGGTGCTCACCGTCTATGCCTTCAGCAGTGAAAACTGGCGCCGCCCCGAGCCGGAGGTGGAGGCCCTGATGGGGCTGTTTCTGGAGGCGTTGGCGGAAGAGGTGTCGGCGCTCCATGAAAACGGCATTCGCCTGCGGTTTGTAGGTGATTTGAGCGCTTTCAGCGCCACCCTGCAGGAGAAAATGCAGGCGGCCATGGATCTCACCGGCGGCAATCAGCGCATGACTTTTGCAGTGGCGGTGAACTATGGGGGACAATGGGATATCACCCAGGCGGCCCGCACTCTGGCCCGGCAGGTGCAAGCCGGCACCCTGCAGCCCCAGCAGATCACCCCCGAACGGATGCAGGCCGAGGTGGCTCTGGGGGATTTGCCGCCCCCGGACCTGTGCATTCGAACCGGCGGCGAACAGCGCATCAGTAATTTCCTGCTGTGGCAGCTGGCCTATGCGGAGCTCTATTTTACCGATGTGCTCTGGCCGGATTTTGATCAGGATGCGCTGGAGCAGTCGTTTGCGGATTTTCGCCGGCGCCAGCGGCGCTTCGGTCGCACCAGTGAGCAAATTGAGGCGGGCCAACAATAATATGTTGAAACAGCGCATCATCACAGCTCTGATTCTGCTGCCCCTGGTGCTTGGGGCAATTTTTTTCCTGCCCACCGGCTGGTTCGGTTTGGTGATGGTGGTACCGGTGGCCCTGGCGGCCTGGGAATGGGCCAACATCATGGGGCTGGAACAGCCCCGCGAACGCTGGGGTTATGCCGGGCTTATTGTCCTGGGGCTGGCTTTGCAGTTTGCGCTTGAGCTGGACCTGATGCTGGCGGCCGCCGTGGTCTGGTGGGGGCTGGCCCTGTTTCTGGTGCGCTCCTATCCCCGGCGGGTGGCGCTGTGGGCGGACCCCTGGCGCCTGGGCCTCATTGGCTTCCTGTTGTTGCTGCCCGCCTGGTGGGGGCTGGTGGTGTTGCACCGGCAACCCTCAGGCTCCTGGTGGCTGCTGTATGCCTTCGTGTTGGTGTGGGGGGCGGATACCGGCGCTTATTTTGCCGGCCGTGCCTTCGGCCAGCACAAGCTGGCGCCCAATGTGAGCCCGGGCAAAACCGTGGAAGGGTTGCTGGGGGGGCTGGGGGTCACCGCGGTTATTGCCCTGCTGGTGGCCACCCAGACCCAGGCGTTGCAGACCGTGTCCCTGGCGGGGTTCCTGGTGGTGAGCCTGGTGGCGGTGGTGGGTTCCGTGTTTGGTGACCTGGCGGAAAGCATGTTCAAGCGTCAGCGAGGGATTAAAGACAGCAGCCAGGTGCTGCCGGGGCATGGTGGCATTCTGGACCGGATCGACAGTATTACCGCCGCCGTGCCCCTGTTTGCGGCAGGNATGTTGTTGCTGGGTGGTTTTGATTAGGGCCTGTCTGTTATGAAAGAAGTGCAGAACGTCACCATCCTGGGCAGTACCGGATCCATCGGCGTCAGCACTCTGGATGTGATCCAGCGTCACCCTGAACGGTATCGGGTGTTCGCCCTCAGCGCCAATAGCCGCCTGGATGAGTTGCACCGGCAGGTGCGTGCCCATCGGCCCCGCTATGCCGTGATGCGTGACCCGGACCAGGCGGAGCAGCTGCGGAACCGATTGCGGCAGGAGGGGTCTGATACCGAGGTGTTGTCCGGTGTGGAAGGTCTGATCGACGTGGCCGCTCATTCCCAGGTCCACCAGGTGATGGCGGCCATTGTCGGGGCCGCCGGTCTGTTACCCACCCTGGCGGCAGTGGAAGCCGGAAAACGGGTATTGCTGGCCAATAAAGAGTCCCTGGTCATGAGCGGGGAGTTGTTTATGGCCGCGGTGCGGGCAAACGGTGCGGAGCTGTTGCCCATCGACAGCGAACACAATGCCATCTTTCAATGCATGCCACCCGCATTTGAACAGGGCCTGGCCGCGGTGGGGGTGCAACGCATTTTATTGACTGGCTCCGGTGGCCCCTTTCGCTGTCTGCCCCTGGATCAGTTTGCGCAGGTCACTCCGGAGCAGGCTTGTGCTCACCCCAACTGGTCCATGGGCCGGAAAATTTCCGTGGATTCCGCCACCATGATGAACAAAGGGCTGGAATTCATTGAAGCCTGCTGGCTGTTCGGTGCCCTCAGCGAACAGGTGGAGGTAGTGGTGCACCCCCAGAGTGTGATCCACTCCATGGTGCAGTACGTGGATGGCACGGTGCTGGCGCAGATGGGCAATCCGGACATGCGCACGCCCATCGCCCACGGTCTGGGCTGGCCCCGGCGGCTGGCGTCCGGGGTTAAGCCTCTGGATCTGGTGCAAGTGGCGCAGCTGGATTTTGCGGCGCCGGATACGAATCGCTTCCCCTGCCTGCGGCTGGCGCGGGAGGCAATGGTGGCGGGGCAGACCGCGCCGGTACTGCTCAATGCCGCCAACGAGGAGGCGGTGGCGGCGTTCCTCGCGGGCCAGGTGGCGTTCACTGCCATACCCCGGATCATTGAGGGCGTGCTGGAGCGGTGTTCTTTGGTGCCGGCACGGGATATTGATACTATCCTGAAGGTGGACGCCGAGGCGCGCCGGGTGGCGCAGGCCTGCCTGCACGATATAAGCCGTTGAGCCCGGTGCGGGCGTTACAACAAGATAGAGGTTGATTTGTTCGATATCCTGCAAACTGTGCTGGCTTTTGTGGTGGTTCTGGGTCTGCTGATCTTTGTCCACGAATATGGCCATTTCTGGGTGGCCCGCCGCTGCGGTGTGCGGGTGCTGCGGTTTTCCATTGGTTTTGGCCAGCCCCTGCTGCGCTGGACTGACCGCCACGGCACCGAGTTTGTGATCGCCGCGCTGCCCCTGGGCGGATTTGTCAAAATGCTGGGGGAGCCGGGCAGCGATATTCCCACCGAGCAGCACAGCCAGTCTTTTGCCCATAAAAGCGTGTTCCAGCGCTTTGCCATTGTCTCCGCCGGGCCCTTGGTAAACCTGTTGTTTGCTGTCCTCCTGTACTGGGTGGTGTTTGTGTCCGGCGTCACCAGTCTTGCCCCCTATGTGGGTAAGGTGGAGGCGGGCAGCGAGGCCGCCGCCGCCGGCTTCCAGACCATGGATGAAATTCTGGCGGTGGACGGTGAAACCACCGAAAGCTGGGAGGATGTGACCATGGCGCTGATCTCCCGCATTGGCGAGAGCGGTCAGGTGCAGTTCCGCGTGCGCCCGGAGGCCGGTAACGGCGTGGTGGAGCGCAGTATCAGTCTGCAGGACTGGATGCGGGGTGAGGAAAAAACCCACCCCCTGAAACTGCTCGGCATTGAACCCTATTTCCCCGAACTGCCCCCGGTACTGGGGGAGTTGCAGCAGGGGCAGGCGGCGGAACGTCAGGGCCTGCAGCCGGACGATCGGATCCGGGCGGTAAACGGCGTGGAGATCGCCACCTGGGATGAGTGGGTCAGTCTGATTCGCGCCAACCCCGGCACCACCATGGAGGTGACCGTGGAACGGGCGGGTTCGGAGCTGACCCTGCCGGTAACCCCGGATACAGTGACCGACGAGGATGGCAGCGCCATCGGTCGTATCGGTGCCCACCTGTCGGAGACGGTGAGTGACTATCCTGATTTCATGGTGCGTGAGCACCAGTACGGTCCGCTGGCCGCTGTGGGCAAAGCGATCCACTATGCCTGGACCCGTATTGAACTGACGGTGATGTCCATCGGCAAAATGATCACCGGCCTGATTTCCCTGGACAATCTCAGTGGCCCCATCACCATCGCGAAAGTGGCCGGTGACAGCGCCAATTACGGGGTGGAGGCGTTTCTCCAGTTCATGGCCTATTTAAGTATCAGCCTTGGAGTGTTAAATTTGCTGCCCATTCCCGTGCTGGATGGTGGGCATCTGATGTACTATCTCGTGGAAATGATCAAGGGCAGCCCGGTTTCGGAAAAAGTTCAGGCGCTGGGCAACAGCGTCGGGCTTGGGCTTCTGGTCATGTTTATGGGACTCGCATTTTACAACGACATAATGGGGCTCTGATCCCTCCTTTAATTACAAGACCTTTTATCTCCTGCGGACTTGAGCGTTAAATGAATCGAATCATCACCTTAGTGCTGTTGTGCTGGCTGGCTTTTGTTGCCGCCGCCGCCCGCGCTGACTCCTTCGTTATCAGAGATATTCGCATCGATGGTCTGCAACGCATCTCCGCTGGCGCGGTGTTTAACGTACTGCCCCTGCAGGTGGGGGACGAAGTGGACGAGGATGTGTTGGCGCGGTCCGCGCGAATTCTGTTTCAGACCGGTAACTTTCAGGACATTACCCTGCTGCGGGATGGTGACATCCTGATCATCGAAGTGAGTGAGCGGCCGTCCATCGCCAGTATCGAACTGGAAGGCAATAAATCCATTGAAACCGAAAACCTGATGGAGGGGTTGTCCCAGGCGGGGCTCAGTGAGGGCAGTGTTTTTCAGCGGGTGACCCTGGACCGGCTCAAGGTGGAGCTGGAGCGACAATATATTGCCCAGGGCCGCTATGGCGCCCGGGTGGAACCGGAGGTAAAGCCGTTGCCACGCAACCGGGTGGCCATACATATCACCATCCAGGAAGGGGATGTGGCCACCATCGCCGGGATCAATATCGTGGGCAATACCGTGTTCGACGATGAGCAACTGGTGGATCAGTTCCAACTGAAGGAAACCCACTTTCTGTCGTTCTTCAAAGGCGATGATAAATATGCCCGGGAAAAGCTTTCCGGGGATCTGGAACAGCTGACGTCTTACTATCAGAACCGGGGTTATGTGAATTTTCGGGTGGAGTCCACTCAGGTGTCGGTGACCCCGGATAAATCCGAGGTGTATATCACCGTCAATATTTCCGAGGGCGAGCGCTTCACCGTGAACGAGGTACGGCTGACCGGTGACCTCAAGGTGGCGGAAGAGGATCTGCGGCGCCTGATTCTGTTGCAACCCGGGCAGGTATTTTCCCGGGCCCTGGTGACCACCTCCAACGAGCTGATTTCCAAGCGGCTGGGTAATGAAGGTTACACCTTTGCCAACGTCAATGGTGTGCCCTCCATTTCCCCCAGCGCCGACAACGCGGTGGATGTGACCTTTTATGTGGACGCCGGCACCCGGGTGTATGTGCGCCGGATCAATTTCTTCGGCAACACCAAAACCCGGGATGAAGTCCTGCGGCGGGAGATGCGCCAGATGGAGGGCTCCTGGGCCTCCGGGCAGTTGATAGAAAATTCCAAGGTGCGGCTGGAGCGGCTGGGCTTCTTCAAGGGGGTGACCGTGGAAACCCCGCGGGTGCCCGGGGAGGAGGACCAGATCGATGTCAACTATTCGGTGGAGGAGCAGCCCTCCGGCTCCATCGGCGCCAGTGTGGGCTATCAGCAGGGCACCGGGTTTATTTTCGGCGCCAATCTCTCCCAGAGCAATTTCCTGGGCACGGGAAACCGGGTGAGCATCTCCGCCAATCGCAGTGACATCCGGGACAGTGTGAGTTTCTCTTTCCTGAATCCCTATTACACCCTGGATGGCGTCTCCCGGGGTTATTCGCTGTTTTATCAGGAAACCGATATCGGCGATGACGATGTGATTGCCAACTGGGCCTCGGACCGGCTGGGGGGCAACCTGACATTCGGCTATCCCACCAGTGATATTTCCCGGTTGAGCTTCGGCGTGGGCTTTGAGAACGTGACCGTGTACGCCAGCCGGCGTTCGCCGATCCAGGTCTGGGAGCTGGTGGGATATGACCTGTTCGACTCCTTGTTTAATAACCGGTTTACCCAGTCCGAGGAGTTCCTCAGTTTTCCCATCAACGGTTCCTGGTCCATCAGTACTCTTAATCGGGGGGTATTCGCCACCCGGGGTTCCTCCCTGTCCCTGTCACTGGAAGTGACGTCTCCGGGCAGTGACCTGGAGTATTTCAAGTCCAGTATCCAGGCTCAGAAGTATTTTCCCCTCAGCGACAGCTGGACCCTGCGTCTGCGTTCCGAAGTGGGCTATCTGGATGCCTACGGGGATGACGAGGTGGCCCCGTTCTTCGAACATTATTATTCCGGCGGCTTCGGTTCCATACGCGGTTACGAGGATCGCTCACTGGGTCCCCGTGAGATCCAGTCCGCCTACGACTTTGGTGACGCCCGCGCCATCGGTGGCAACCTACTGACCGAGGCCAGCGCCGAGTTTATCTTCCCCATGCCCTTCGTGGAGGATAACCGCTCGTTCCGCACCCTGTTCTTTATCGACGCCGGCAACGTGTTTGATACTCACCGCAAAGATGAGTATGGTCTGGAGCTGGGAGAACTCAGGATGTCTGCCGGTATCGCCCTGTCCTGGATCACCGGTATTGGTCCGTTGTCATTCAGCCTGTCCAAGGCGTTCAACGATCAGCCCGGCGATGACATTCAGTCGTTCCAGTTCTCGCTGGGGCAACCCTTTTAACGACAGCGCAGAAAAGAGGTTTATTGTGAAAAAGATTTTGATCGTGATGTTGGGCCTGCTGGCCGTATTTCCGGTACTGGCGGCGGAACAGTTGAAAATTGTCACCGTGGATGTACGTAAAGCTGTGCTCTCCACCGAGGAAGGGCAGTTGAAACTGGAAAAACTGAAAGCCGAACTGGAAAAGGATCGGGCGGAACTGGAATCCCTGAATATGAAAGGCAAGGACCTGCAGGACCGCATCAAAAAGGACGGTGCGGTGATGTCCGCCGATGAACGCCACAAACTGGAAAAAGAGCTGATGGAAGTGGCCAATGAAGTGCAGTTCAAAAAGCAGCAGCTGCAAAAAAGCGGGCAGGCCGACCAGGTGCAGATGATGGAATCCCTGATTCCCAAGTTCGAAAAGGCGCTCAATGAAATCATCGCCCAGCAGGGCATTGATCTGGTGCTGCGTAGCGAGGTGGTGATCGGTGCCAATCCAAAACTGGATATCACCGATCAGGTGGTCAAGAAAATGAACGCCTACAAGGACTGATGGCCGGTGGCGGCGGCACAGGGCAGTTGGCGGCTGGCGGATCTGGCGCAAACGCTTCAGGTGGAACTGCGGGGTGACCCGGCCACTGAGGTGAGCAGCCTGGCCACCCTGGCCACGGCGGGGCCGGGGCAACTGAGTTTCCTGGCCAACCCCCTGTACCGCAGCCAGCTGGCCACCACCCGTGCCAGCGCGGTAATTCTGGCGCCGTCCCTGGTCGATGAATGCGCCGCTGCGGCCCTGGTCACCGATAACCCCTATCTGATTTATGCAAGAGCCTCTCACCTGTTTGACCGTCGGCCCCGCCCCGATGCGGGTATTCATCCCCGGGCCTGGGTGGCCCCGGACGCGGCGTTGGGTCCCGGCTGCCGGGTGGCGGCCAACGCGGTGATCGACAGCGGCGCCCGCCTGGGGGCCAATGTGGAAGTGGGGCCGGGCACGGTGATTGGTGCCCATTGCCAAATCGGCGATGACTGTACCCTGCATGCCAATGTCACTTTCTACCATGGTGTCCGCGTGGGTCAGCGCTGTACGTTCCACAGCGGTGTGGTCATCGGAGGCGATGGGTTCGGTTTCGCCAATGAACAGGGCCGCTGGCGCAAGATTGCCCAGTTGGGCGGGGTGCGCATCGGCAATGATGTGGATGTGGGGGCCAATACCACCATTGATCGGGGCGCGATTCAGGACACCGTTATTGGTGATGGGGTGATTCTCGATAATCAGATCCAGATCGCGCACAATGTGGAAATCGGAGAAGGCACCGCCATTGCCGGTTGCACCGGCATTGCCGGCAGTACCCGCATTGGTAAACACTGTACCATTGCCGGGGCAGTGGGCATCGCCGGCCATCTGGAGATCGCTGACCGGGTGCACCTCACCATGCGCAGCGCCATCACCAAAAGTATCCCCCAGGCCGGCTCTTATTCCTCGGGCACCGCCATGTCCGCCACCGGGGAGTGGCGCAAGAACGCGGCCCGGTTCCGCCAGTTGGATACCATGGCGCGGAAGATCCAGCACCTGGAAAAACAACTCCGGGCTCTGCAGTCGGTGGCACCGGATTCATAGCCTGTTACGTTAAAACCGGTGCACTGCGGCTGGAATGGCCATAAGCTAGTGATTTAAAATGCAATAAATCCAACCGACTGAATTATGATGAATATAAACGAGATCCAATCGATCCTGCCTCACCGGGCGCCGTTTTTGCAGGTGGACCGGGTGCTGGAACTGGTCCCGGGGGAGCACATTGTGGCTGTACGGGGTATTTCCATCAATGAGCCCATGTTTGACGGCCATTTCCCCGGTAATCCGATTTTCCCCGGCGTGTTGATTATTGAAGCCATGGCCCAGACCGCGGGGCTGCTGGCTTTTAAAACCCTGGGGCGGGGGGCATCCAGCAATAAGGCTTATGTGGTGGCGGGGGTGGATAAGACCAAGTTCCGCCGCTCCGTGACGCCGGGGGAACAGTTGACCATCCGTGCCACCATCATGGCCCGCAAGCGCTCCATCTGGAAATTTCACGCCGAGGCCACGGTGGAGGGGCAAACAGTGGCCACGGCGGATATTACCTGTGCCGAAAGGGATTTGTAACTTGATCCATCCGCAAGCCGTCGTCGACCCCAAAGCCGAGCTCGCCCCGGATGTGGAGGTGGGTCCTTTCAGCTACATCGGGCCGGGAGTGGAAATTGACTCCGGCACGGTGGTGAATCCCCACGCCTGTATCAAAGGGCCCACCCGTATTGGCAAGCGCAATCGGATTTTTCAGTTCGCCTCCGTGGGCGAGGATTGTCAGGATAAAAAGTACAAGGGTGAACCCACCCGCCTGGAAATCGGCGATGACAATCAACTGCGGGAATGCTGCACCATCCATCGGGGAACGGTGCAGGATCAGGCCGTGACCCGTATCGGCTCCCGCAACTTGATCATGGCCTATGTGCACGTGGCCCACGACTGCCAGATTGGCGACGATAATATTTTCGCCAACAACGCCACCCTGGCGGGCCATGTTCATGTGGCCCATGATGTTATCTTTGCCGGTTTTTCCGGAGCGCACCAGTTCTGTCAAATCGGTCCCTACGCTATGCTGGGGATGGGGGCGCTGACGGGAAAGGATGTGCCCGCTTTTATGATGGTCACCGGCAATCCGGCGCGACCGGCGGGGATGAATTTCGAGGGTATGCGGCGGCGCAATTTCAGCAAAGAATCCATGAATCTGCTAAAACAGGCTTACAAAACCGTGTATATGCGCGGGCTGAAGCTGGAGGACGCGTTGGCACAACTGGAGGCTCGGGAATCGGATCCCCTGTTGACCCTGTTTATTAAATCCATTCGTGCTTCCCGCCGGGGCATCGCCCGCTAAGCCGGGATCTTTTATGGCCGAATCAAGCAAGCCTGAAATCACCATAGGTATCGTGGCCGGCGAGATGTCCGGTGACCAGTTGGGAGCGGGATTAATCCGGGCTCTGCGTCGGCACTGGCCCAACGCGCGCTTTATCGGTATTGGTGGTCCGGCGATGATCGAGGCCGGTTGCCAGAGCCTGTTTGGTATTGACCGCTTGAGCGTCATGGGGCTGTTCGCGGTGCTGGGGCGGTTGCGGGAGCTGTTGCAGATTCGAAAAACCCTGAAGCAGCAACTGCTGCAGGCGGAAGTGGACCTTTTTATCGGCATCGATTCTCCGGATTTCAATTTACCCCTGGCAGGCTATTTCAAGCGTCAGGGGATAAAAACCGTGCACTATGTGTCGCCCACTGTGTGGGCCTGGCGCCAGAAGCGGGTGTTCAAGATTCGCCGCGATGTGGACCTGATGCTGACCCTGCTGCCCTTTGAAGCGGATTTTTATCAGCGCTTCGAGGTGCCCGTGCGATTCGTGGGGCATCCCTTCGCCAGTGATATCGAGCGCCATATCGATCATGAGCGGGCCAAACGCTATTGGGGGTTTGCCCCGGCGGAACAGGTTGTTGCGGTATTGCCCGGCAGTCGCGGGGGGGAACTGAAATACATGGGGCCCCTGTTTCTGGAAACCATGCGGTTGCTGGCGGTGATGTGCCCCCAGGTGAAATTCATCGTTCCGCTGGCCAGCGCCCAGCGCCGTCAGCAGTTTGAGCAACAGCTGCAGCAACAGGATTACGATCTGCCCCTGCAACTGGTGGATGGCCATGCCCGGGAAGTCATGGCGGGCGCCGACTTTGTGTTGGCCACCTCCGGCACGGTCACTCTGGAGGCCATGCTGGTGAACCGGCCCATGGTGGTTGCGTTCCGTTGGGGTGCCATTACCCACGCCATTTTTTCTCCCCTGGTGAAGAACAAATACATTGCGCTGCCCAACCTGCTGGCGGATGCGGAAATCGTGCCGGAGTTTCTACAGGAGCGGGCGCAGCCGGACGTATTGGCCAAAACCCTGTTTGAATTAATGCAGGATCCGGAGCGTTGCAAGACCATGCAGGCGCACTTCGACGAACTGCATGAGCAACTGAATCTGAACGCCAGCAACCAGGCGGCGGAGGCGATTGCAGCCTTGTGGATGGCGGACGCCAGTTCCCCGGGGAGTCAGCCTCATGCCGGTTGAACCGAGTGTACCCCACGGGCAACTGGTGGCGGGGGTCGATGAAGTGGGGCGGGGGCCTCTGGCCGGCGCGGTGGTGGCAGCCGCGGTCATTCTGGATCCGGCCCGGCCCATCAGCGGCCTCACCGATTCCAAAAAACTCAGTGCCCGGCGTCGGGACGCTCTGTTCGAGGTCATTCGGGAGCAATCCCTGGCCTGGGCCATCGGCCGGGCGGAAGTGGAGGAGATCGACCGAATCAATATTCTGCAGGCCAGTCTGCTGGCCATGGAGCGTGCGGTAACCGCATTGTCTCCGGCGGCGGAACTGGCGCTGGTGGATGGCAACCGCTGTCCCCGCCTGCCCTGTCCGGCACGGGCCATCATCAAGGGGGATCTCAGTGAACCCTGTATTAGTGCCGCGTCTATTCTGGCCAAGGTCACCCGGGACCGGGAGATGGAGCAGCTGGAACAACAGTATCCGGGGTACGGGTTTGCCGGGCACAAGGGTTATCCCACCAAAGTACACCTGGAGGCTTTGATGCGCCTGGGGCCCAGTGCCGTTCACCGCCGTTCGTTCGGGCCGGTGGCCAGGCTGATAAGTGAATCCCAGTCAGTGGACGGAGGCATCCTATGAACCAGAGCTTTGTGCATTTGCGTCTGCATTCCGAATATTCCCTGGTGGACGGCCTGGTGCGGATCAAACCGCTGGCCAGCCGCTGCGCCGAGATGGGGATGCCGGCATTGGCGCTCACCGACTTTTGTAATATGTTTGCCCTGGTCAAGTTTCAGCGCGCCGCCATGGGCGCCGGGATCAAGCCCATTTACGGCGCGGATGTCCTGGTGGAGTCGGCACAGCCGGATGAACCTCCAACCCAACTGGTGTTGTTGGCGCAGAACCTCACCGGCTATAAAAATCTCACGGAGTTGGTATCGGCAGCCTATCTTCACGGCCAGAAGCTGGGCAAGGCGATCATTGCCCGGGATTATCTGCAACAGAAAACCGAGGGCCTGGTCTGCCTGTCCGGCGGTAAGCAGGCGGAAATTGGCAGGGCGCTGCTGGCGGGTAAGGGTGAGCGGGCCCGCCAACTGGTGGCGGAGTATAATCAGATGTTCCCTGCCGCTTTTTATCTGGAGCTGCAACGCACCGGGCGTCAGGACGATGAAACCTACCTGCACCTGGCGGTGGAACTGGCGGCTGAGACCGACACCCCGGTGGTGGCCACCAACGATGTGCGGTTCCTCGATAAGGCCGATTACGAAGCTCACGAAACCCGGGTCTGTATCTACGAGGGCTGGACCCTGGAGGACACCCACCGCGAACAGCGCTACAGCGAGGAACAGTATCTGAAGTCCCCCCAGGAGATGTGGGAGCTGTTCGCGGATATTCCCGAAGCGCTGGAAAACACCGTGGAGATCGCCAGGCGCTGCAGTTTTGAAATTCCCCTGGGTACCTATTATCTGCCGGATTATCCGGTGCCTGAAGGCATGACCCTGGACGATTTTATTGTGGCCGAATCCCGCAAGGGTCTGGAGGAGCGGCTGGCGTTCCTCTACGACGTCAACGCCCCCGACTTTGCCGAGACTCGCAAACCCTATGATGAGCGTCTGCAGCTGGAGCTGGATGTGATTATCCAGATGGGATTCCCCGGCTACTTCCTGATTGTGGCGGACTTTATTCAGTGGGCCAAAAACAATGGTGTACCGGTGGGGCCGGGGCGGGGTTCCGGCGCCGGTTCACTGGTTGCCTATGTGCTGAAGATCACCGATCTGGACCCGCTGGAATACGATCTGCTGTTCGAACGGTTCCTGAATCCGGAGCGGGTGTCCATGCCCGACTTTGATGTGGATTTTTGCATGGACGGCCGTGACCGGGTCATCGAATACGTGGCGGAAAAATACGGCCGCGATGCGGTGAGTCAGATCATTACCTTCGGCACCATGGCGGCCAAGGCGGTGGTGCGGGACGTGGGCCGGGTGCAGGGGCGCGCCTACGGCTTCGTGGACCGCATCGCCAAACTGATTCCGTTTGAAGTGGGCATGACCCTGAATAAGGCGCTGGAGGATGAGCCGCAATTGCAGGAGCTGTACGATCGCGACGAAGACGTACGGGAGCTGCTGGACATGGCCCTTAAACTGGAGGGGATCACCCGTAACGTGGGTAAGCATGCCGGCGGGGTGGTCATCGCGCCATCGGCCCTGACCAACTATGTGCCACTGTATTGCGACGACCAGGGCAATAACCTGGTAACCCAGTTCGACAAGGACGACGTGGAATCCGCCGGCCTGGTGAAGTTCGACTTCCTCGGTTTGCGCACTCTCACCATCGTCGACTGGGCATTAAAAACCATCAACCCGGTACTGGAAAAGCAGGGCAAACCGCCCATTGATATCGACCGCATTCCGCTGGATGATCCGGCCTCGTTTGCGCTGCTGCAGCGGGCCGAAACCACCGCCGTGTTTCAGCTGGAATCCCGGGGCATGAAGGATCTGATCAAACGCCTCAAGCCCAATTCCTTTGAAGACATTGTTGCTTTGGTGGCCCTGTTCCGCCCCGGCCCCCTGGGCTCCGGGATGGTGGATGACTTTATTGCCCGCAAGCACGGCCGGCAGAAGGTGGAATACCCCCACCCGGATCTGAAACCGGTGCTGGATACCACCTATGGCACCATCCTTTACCAGGAACAGGTGATGCTGATTCCCCAGGTGCTGGCGGGGTTCACTTTGGGGGGCGCGGACCTGTTGCGCCGGGCCATGGGCAAAAAGAAAATGGACGTCATGGCCCAACAGCGGGAAGTGTTCATTGCCGGCGCCGCAAAGAACGGTATCGATGAAAAGCTCTCCACCCAGATCTTCGACACCATGGAGGAGTTTGCCAAGTACGGGTTTAACAAATCCCACTCCGCCGCCTACGCCCTGGTGTCCTATCAGACCGCCTGGCTCAAGGCCCATTATCCCGCCGGCTTTATGGCTGCGGTACTGTCCGCGGATATGCACAACACCGACAAGGTGGTGACCCTGATTGATGAGTGTCGGCGCATGGAGCTGGCCATTGTGCCGCCGGATGTGAATGTCAGCGGTTACAAGTTTACGGTGGATGAGAGCGAGCAGATCGTTTACGGCCTGGGGGCCATCAAAGGTCTGGGTGAAGGGCCCATCGAAGCCATTCTGGAGGCGCGTCAGAACGGCAATCCTTTTGCCAACCTGTTTGAGTTCTGCCGCCGGGTGGATTTGAAAAAGCTCAACCGCCGGGCCATGGAAGCCCTGATCCGGGCCGGCGCCCTGGACAAGCTGGGGCCGAATCGCGCCACCCTGATGGCCAGTCTGGAGGAGGCCATGCGGTATGCCGAGCAGGAAAATAAAAACCAGGCCCTGGGTATTATGGATATGTTCGGGGCGGTGGACGAGGCGGAGGCGCCGGAGCCGGAGTGGGCCCGGGTTAAACCCTGGACTGATGATGAACGCCTGAGCGGTGAGAAAGACACCCTGGGTCTGTATCTCACGGGCCACCCCATCGACCAGTACCTGGATGAGATCAGCCATTTCACCACCAGCCGCATTGCCGATGTCAAGCCCGGCAACAGCCGCGATGCCCGCTGCATTGTGGCCGGCCTGGTAATCGCCATGCGGGTGATGAAAAGCAAGCGCGGCGACAAGATGGCGTTTCTGACTCTGGATGACAAAAGCGGGCGCCTGGAAATTTCCGTGTTCGCCGATGCCTATGAAGAATACCGCGACCAACTGGTGAAGGATGCGGTGCTGGTGGTGGAAGGGGAGGTCAGTGTGGATGACTATTCCGGTGGCCTGAAAATGGTGACCCGCAAGGTATTCAGCATTGCCCAGGCCCGGGAGAATTACGCCCGCCTGCTGAGCCTGGAGGTGGACCACCGGTGGGTAACCCCGGACTTTGGCAGCCGCCTGCACTCGGCCCTCACACCTTACCGGGAGGGAGGCTGCCGGGTGAGGGTGCAATACGCCGGGCGTGGTGCCCACGGCCGCCTGTACCTGGGGGACGACTGGCTGGTGGCGCCCAAGCCGGAGCTGATAAAACAATTAGAGCAGCTTTGCGGCGAACGCTCGTTGACGGTGCTGTACCGCTGACCGGCGGCCATAACATTTTGCCACAAAATCAGCCCTCTGGCGGTGGGTGCCGCGCTCGACACCCAGGCCCCCATCACGTAAGGTATGGCCAGAGCAAAACCGCTTCGCAATAGGCTATAACAATCAAACA
Source organism: Pseudomonadales bacterium (assembly GCA_002701845.1). Classification (GTDB taxonomy): domain Bacteria; phylum Pseudomonadota; class Gammaproteobacteria; order Pseudomonadales; family Ketobacteraceae; genus Ketobacter. The sequence goes on along the minus strand of NZXG01000036.1, from coordinate 66,533 downwards.
GGGCCCGACATTTATGAATCCGAACTATCTGGATTTCGAACAACCCATTGCCGAACTGGAATCCAAGATTGAAGAGTTAAGCAAAATGGGCGATGGCGCCGCTCTGAACATTTCCGATGAGGTCAAGCAGCTTACTGAGAAGAGCCATACCCTCACTGAGAGCATCTTCTCCAACCTCACTGCCTGGCAGATTGCCCAACTGGCCCGGCATCCCAAGCGGCCCTACACCCTGGACTACGTGGAACGTATTTTCACGGACTTCGACGAGCTGCACGGTGATCGCACCTTTGGTGACGACAAGGCCATTGTTGGCGGCGTGGCGCGGCTGGATGGCAAACCGGTGATGATCATCGGTCATCAGAAAGGCCGCGATGTGAAGGAAAAAGTGCGTCGCAATTTCGGCATGCCGCAGCCGGAGGGTTATCGCAAGGCCATGCGCCTGATGCAGATGGCGGAGCGCTTCCGCATGCCGGTACTGACCTTTATCGACACCCCCGGAGCCTATCCCGGGATCGAGGCCGAGGAGCGGGGCCAGAGTGAGGCCATCGCCCGCAATCTGGCGGTGATGGCCAGCCTGCGCACCCCACTGATCGCCACGGTGATCGGTGAAGGCGGCTCCGGTGGCGCCCTGGCCATCAGCGTGGGGGATCATCTGCAGATGCTGCAATACAGCACCTACTCGGTGATATCGCCGGAAGGCTGTGCTTCCATTCTGTGGAAGAGCGCGGAATTCGCCCCCAACGCGGCGGAGGCCATGGGGCTTACCGCGCAACGCCTGCATGAATTGGGGCTGGTGGATCAGGTGATTCCCGAACCCCTGGGGGGCGGCCACCGGGACCACAACGCGGTGGCGGATTCCCTCAAGGCCGCGTTGATTGAAAATCTGGAACGGCTGATGGCCAAGGACGAGGAAGCCCTGCTGGCGGAACGCTATCAACGGCTGATGAGCTACGGCTACAGCGGCTGATGGAATGGCTGATTTACCCGGTCCTGGGAGTGGTGGCCGGGTTGGCCGCCGGCCTGTTGGGTGTGGGTGGCGGTCTGATCATCGTACCCGTATTGATCTATGCCTTTTCCCTGCAGGGATTCAGTGACGCGGTCCTCACCCATATGGCCGTGGGTACCTCCCTGGCCACCATCATCATCACCTCCGCCGGCTCGGTGTATCAGCATCATCGCAAGGGCGCCGTACTCTGGCCCGTACTTACCTGGTTTGCCCTGGGCCTGGCCCTGGGGGCTTTGGGGGGCGCCAAACTGGCGGATGCACTGCATGGGCGCCTGTTACAGATCCTGTTCGGTGGCTTCGCCATTTTGATGGCCATTAAAATGGCCATCAACGTGACGCCCAAGGCCTCACGCTCCCTGCCCGGACCCCTGGGCCTCACCGGCGTGGGTGCGGTCATCGGCGCGGTGTCCGCCATCTTCGGTATCGGCGGTGGCTCCCTCAGCGTGCCCTTTCTCACCTGGTGCAATGTAAAAATGCAGCAGGCGGTGGGGACTTCCGCCGCCGGAGGGATGCCTATTGCGCTGGCGGGGGCGGCGGGCTTTGTGCTGACCGGCTGGGATGAGCCTGTCCCGGCCTACAGCCTGGGTTATGTGTACCTGCCGGCGTTGCTGGGGGTCGCCATTACCAGCCTGTTATTCGCCCAGGTGGGGGCCAGGCTGGCCCACCGGCTGCCGGCGGCCACGCTGAAAAAAATCTTTGCGGTGTTGCTGGTGGTGGTGGGTGGCAAGTTGTTGCTGGGTTGACCGTCGGTCTGGGATCTTCACTGGAATCCACCCCCGACAACCAGTCACAATACTTACATAATTCTGTAATAAGATACCCGGCTTGCCATCATCTGGTCCGATGCGCCTGGCTTCAGGATTGTAGCTACCGGCGTCTGAACCCAGAGTCGATCCATTTTCATTAGATCCATTTTCGTCAATAGGAACCGATCCCCATGAGAGCCCTGTCCGTTTGCATATTAGCGTTGTTTTTTGTTGTGGGCTGCGCCAGTCAGCAGGTACAGAAAATTTATCAGGGCGACGCGTCCCGGGCGGCGCGGGTAACCTCCGCCCCTCAGGTATTGGTGAAATATGTGGACAACGACGAGGTGAGTGCCGGATTTATTGGCCAGGAAGTCACTTATCGCATTCAGGCTGGTAACCGGACCCTGATGGTGGAGTACTCCGACCTGTTTAATATCGACGTCGATAACCATGAAAAAGTAGTGTCCCGGCCGGCCAAGGTGATCTTCAATGCGGAGCCCGGTAAGGCCTATACAATCCAGGTGACGCCGCCACTGCCCAAGGATCTGAAAGCTGCCCGGGCGCTGGCGGAAAAACCCGATTTCCAGGTACTGGAGCAGGGCAGCGGCCGGGTGGTTGATGCCAGTGTGGAGCTAAGCCGGCCCCGCAGCTTTATGACCCAGCTGAAATCCGCCGTGACCCCGGTCTATGAATTCGAAAGCGATCAGGTGGATGCCGGGGATTCCGGGCCGGGTGCCACCCTGGATCGACTCAAATCGCTCTGGGGTGAAGCCACTCAGGGGGAGCGTGAAGCCTTTATGCAATGGCTGATCAAACAGTGACCCGGCAGCCACAGCTCAAAATCGCACCAGTTTTGTTTCAAACTATTATTCCCGGCGGAAATCTGGTCAAAAATGGTGCATTTTGGCTTTGCATTTCACAGGAATGTCATATAATCGCCATATCGTCGCATTGTCAGTTAGGCGATATTTAAAAAAGCTGGCTTAAGAATAGCTCGTAGATTTCTGATTTTTATAGAAAAGTAAAACAATCCCTGAAAGCATAAGAGTGTTGTCTGCTTGGGGTCAGGGTGCTGGCTTTGTATGGAAATCATGCAGATAGCATCCGGTATAACGCGATTGTCACTAAAGTGTCATAGAGCCCATTCATACTGCGCAGCGTTCGTAATAGCCGACTTTTTTACGAAAACACCTCGGACCCTCTAGGAGAGAAAAATGAAAGTAAAACTGCTTCCCTTAGCTATTGGTGCAGCGATTGCCATGCCTGGTGTTGCAATGGCGGCGCCCACTGTATACGGCAAAATGAACGTTACCTATGAAAATTCAGATCTGGATGTCAGTGTTGACGCGGATGGTGTAGAAGGAAGCGACAGCGCCGACACCTGGGAGCTGAACAGCAATGCTTCACGTCTGGGTGTCAAAGGTTCAGAGGACATTTCCGACAATCTGTCTGCTTTCTATAAAGCCGAATATGAGATCATGGTTGATGATGGCGACAAAGGTGGCGATACCTTCAGTCAGCGTGATATTTATGTTGGGCTGAAAGGCGGCTGGGGTGCCGTGCAACTGGGTAATTACGATACCCCGTTCAAGAAAACCCAGGGCAAAGTGGATCAGTTTAACGACATGAGTGCCGGTGACATCAAAAATGTTCTGGTGGGGGAGAATCGTGAGTCTGATTTGATTCAGTACACCAGTCCAGCCATCGCCAATGCCTTCACCGTGGCCGTGGCCGTTCAAGCGGGAGAGGAATATTGTCCTGACGGTTCCGCCGGCGATTGCCAGGACGGCCCAGCGGAAAATTTCTCGGTCGCCCTGGTATATGATGATGACACTTTCTATGCGGCTTTGGGCCAGGATGACGGCATCGATGGCTATGATGCAACCCGGCTGGTTGGCATGATGAAAATGGACGCTTTTGAATTTGGCGCCATTTATCAAACTGCTGAAGAATCCGAGGGTGACGATCCGGCGGAGCAGGATGGTTACATTCTCAGTGCGGCCATGAATATCGACTCAAAGAACAAGATTCGATTCCAGTATGGCTATTCTGAACTGGAAGATGACGCCGCTGGTATCGACAGTATCGCGTCTTATCTCTCTGACGACGTCGATATTAGCGCTGTAGATGTGGCGTTTGCTGGTGAGCTGGATGCTGAGGTAACTCAAATCGCTTTGGGTTACGATCACAAGCTGAGTAAACAGACCAAGCTTTTCGCGAATTACATTATGCTGGAAACTGAATTCGAGATGGTTGGTGAATTTGACACTCCTCCGGTTCAGGCTGAGGCCAAAGCGGACGTTGAAAACACACGAATCCAATTCGGTGTTGAGCACAAGTTCTAATCTCCCCGGAGACTTGAATTAAAAAACGCCGGCTAAAAGCCGGCGTTTTTTTATGCCTGCGGAAAGCGCTTTACGCGACCGTTAACTCATCTTCCGGAACACCAGCGTGGCATTGGTACCGCCAAACCCAAAGCTGTTGGACATCACGGTATTAAGCCCCGCGTTGTCCCTCCGCTCCCGGGCGATATTGGCGCCTTCGATTTTCTCGTCCAGTTGCTGAATATTGATGGACTCGGCGATAAAGTCATTCTGCAGCATCAGCAGGCTGTAAATGGCCTCCTGCACCCCGGCGGCCCCCAGGGAATGACCGGTCATGGATTTGGTGGAGCCCACCACCGGCATGTTGCCGCCGAACACTTCCTTCACCGCGCCGATTTCCGCCACATCCCCCACCGGGGTGCTGGTGCCGTGGGCATTGATATAGTCCACCGGGCTGTCCACGGTGGCCAGGGCCATTTGCATACAGCGAATGGCGCCCTCGCCGGAGGGGGCCACCATATCGGCTCCGTCGGAGGTGGCGCCGTAGCCCACCAGTTCGCCGTAGATTTTCGCGCCCCGGGCCTTGGCGTGCTCGTATTCCTCCAGCACCACCATGCCGCCGCCGCCGGCGATCACAAAACCATCGCGGGTGGCATCAAAAGCCCGGGATGCGGTTTCCGGGGTGTCGTTGTATTTGCTGGAGAGGGCGCCCATGGCGTCAAACATCATGGTGAGGGTCCAGTGCTCCTCTTCGCCGCCGCCGGCGAATACCACATCCTGTTTGCCCAGTTGGATCAGTTCCGCCCCGTGGCCGATGCAGTGGGCGCTGGTGGCGCAGGCAGAAGTGATGGAGTAATTGACACCCTTGATATGGAACGGCGTGGCCAGACAGGCGGACACAGTGCTGGTCATTACCCGCGGCACCATATAGGGGCCCACCCGCTTGACCCCTTTCTCCCGCAGGATGTCCGCCGCCTGCACCTGATTCATGGAGCTGCCGCCGCCGGAGCCGGCCACAATGCCGGTGCGGACATTGGACACCTGATCATCGCTGAGACCGGCGTCGGCAATGGCCTGCTGCATGGCGATATAGGCATAGGCGGCCGCATCACCCATAAACCGCAGCGGCTTGCGGTCGATATGTTCGGCGATATCAATATCGATCTGGCCCGCCACATGGCTGCGCAGCCCCATTTCCTTATATTGTTCTTTGAAACGAATGCCGGAGCGACCGGCCCGCAGGGACTCCGTTACTGATGCCTTATCGTTGCCCAGGCAGGACACAATGCCCATACCCGTCACCACTACACGTTTCATGTCAGTACCCTTTATTTACGTCGGTTTGTTGTCGTTGTTGTTGCCGATGAATTAAAAGCTATCGGTAGAGGTGAACAGGCCCACCCGCAGATCCTTGGCGGTGTAGATCTCGCGGCCGTCCACCTGCAGGGAGGCGTCGCCAATACCCATCACCAGTTTGCGCTCGATCACCCGTTTCATCTGGATTTCATAGCGCACCAGCTTGGCACTGGGCAGCACCTGGCCGAAAAACTTCACCTCGCCGGCCCCCAGGGCCCGGCCCCGGCCCGGGTTGCCTTTCCAGCCCAGATAAAAACCAATCAGCTGCCACATGGCATCCAGGCCCAGGCAGCCAGGCATCACCGGATCCTCTTCGAAATGGCAGGCAAAAAACCACAGCTCCGGATGAATATCCAGTTCGGCGATAATCTCACCCTTGCCATGCTGACCGCCCTCCGCACTGATATGAGTGATGCGGTCCAGCATCAGCATGTTGGGCAGAGGTAGACGGGCGTTGCCAGGACCGAACATTTTGCCGTGGCCGCAGTCCAAAAGTTCGTCGAGTGTATATGCGCTTTTTTGATTCATATTGTGTTGAGGTCTAGGTTAGTGAATAAAATTGGCAAACTGTCGTGGTCCGTGATTGTGACGGCATTCCCTGAAGTCAGGCAAAGTTTCCGGTGAATTTTAGTGGTTGTATCCGGTGGTAGTGACAGCCTGAACGACGCTTAATGTTGTTTTAAGCTCAACATGTTACTCATTACCGGTCCAAGAATCGACTGCCAGGGTCCCTTTATTGTATGGCATTGTGTTTCAAACGTATTGATTTAGGTATCTGCTGCCGGTAACCCCCTGGACTCTGGGGCGATTGCCGCCTTTGTGGTATGGTAACCGGCGATTTTTTCAGCATTTAGACGGTAAAACTGAGGACTGACAACGTGATTCCAGAAATCGGCAATTTCGCCATTGTCATGGCCATGGTCCTGGCTCTGGTGCAGGCAGTGGTGCCGCTGGCCGGGGCCACACTGGGGAATGCGCGCTGGATGGCGGTGGCCCGGCCCGGGGCCTACGGTCAATTCGGCTTTTTGCTGCTGGCTTTTGTCATTCTGGCTTACTGTTTTGTCAGCAACGATTTTACCGTGGCCTATGTGGCCAATAACTCCAATACCCTGTTGCCAGTGTGGTACAAAATCTCCGCCGTGTGGGGCGGTCACGAAGGGTCCCTGCTGCTGTGGGCGCTGGTACTGGCGGGTTGGACCGCGGCGGTGGCACTGTGGAGTCAGCATTTACCGCGGCTGGTGGCTTCCCGGGTATTGGGAGTGATGGGTATCATCTCCGTGGGCTTCAATGCCTTTCTGTTATTCACCTCCAATCCGTTCGATCGCCTGCTACCGGACTTTCCTCCTGATGGCGGTGATCTGAATCCGCTGTTGCAGGACCCGGGGCTGATTGTGCACCCGCCTATGCTCTATATGGGTTACGTGGGCTTTTCCGTGGCCTTTGCCTTTGCCATTGCCGGTCTGCTGGGGGGGCGACTGGACAGTGCCTGGGCCCGCTGGTCCCGGCCCTGGACCACGGTAGCCTGGTGTTTCCTCACCCTGGGTATCGCCCTGGGCAGCTGGTGGGCCTACTATGAACTGGGTTGGGGTGGCTGGTGGTTCTGGGATCCGGTGGAGAACGCTTCCTTTATGCCCTGGCTGGCGGGTACCGCCCTGATGCATTCCCTGGCGGTCACGGAAAAACGCGGGGTATTTAAGGCCTGGACCGTGCTGCTGGCTATCCTCACCTTTTCCCTGAGTCTGCTGGGTACCTTCCTGGTGCGTTCCGGGGTGCTGACCTCGGTACATGCCTTCGCCGCCGATCCCACCCGTGGGTTCTTTATTCTGGTGTTTCTGTTGCTGGTGGTGGGCAGTTCGCTATTGCTGTTTGCGCTGCGGGCCCAGTCCCTGAACAGTGAAAGTCAGTATGATTTGTTCTCCCGCGAGGTGTTGTTGCTGGCCAACAATATCATTCTGATTTGCGCCACCGGCGTGGTGCTGGTGGGTACCCTCAGCCCGATTTTGTTCGATGTGCTGGAGCTGGGAAAGATCTCGGTGGGGGAACCGTTCTTTAATACCACCTTCGCGCCGGTGACCCTGGTGCTGATGGTGTTCACCGGCATCGGCCCGTTGGTGAACTGGAAGCGGCATCAGTTCGGTCTGTTGAAATCAACCCTGCTGCAGGCGCTGGTGATTTCCGCCGCGACGGCAGCCATTTGTTTGTGGTTGTTCGATGCCGGCTGGAACTGGATGGTGTTTATCAGCCTGCTGCTCTGTGTCTGGGTGGTCTGGCACGCTCTGTTTGATTTGTGGAAAAAGGTCCGGACCGCCAAAGCCGGGCCCCTGGCGGGGCTGCGGCGGTTGTCTCTCAGTTATCGCGGTATGGTCATTGCCCATATTGGCCTGGCGGTGACCGTGGCCGGCGTGGCCATGACCGCCAATTTCGATGTGGAACGGGATGTGCGGATGAGCGCTGGTGACGAAGTGAATATCGGCCCCTATCACTTTCAGTTTCGCGGCGTGGAACAGGTACTGGGCCCCAATTACGAAGCCACCCGGGGCACTGTGGCAGTATCAAAAAACGGGGCGCCGGTGGCAGTGCTGACGCCGGAAAAACGCCACTATCATGTGCGCCGCGATATGATGACCGAGGCCTCCATTGATGCCGGTTTCACCCGGGATCTGTACGTGGCACTGGGGGAACCGCTGAACGATGGCAGCTGGGCCGTGCGCATTTATTTCAAACCCTATATGCGCTGGGTCTGGGGCGGGGGGGTGATTATGGCCCTGGGAGGCTTCGTGGCCATGAGTGATCGCCGCTACCGGATCAAGGTCAAACAGAAAATCACCCGCACCGCCGGCCAGTTGGCGGGGGGCTCTCCATGAAACCCGGCAAGCTGTTGTTGTTTTCCCTGCCGTTAGCGGTGTTTCTGGGGCTGGGTTATTTTTTCCTGCAGGCGCTGGATTCCGACCCCTCCTTATTACCTTCCACCCGGATAGATGATCAGGTGCCCGGTTTTCAGTTACCCACCCTGGCGGATGCCGGCCGAATGGTGAGTGAGGCGGAGTTACGAGGGCCGTTACTGTTGAACGTGTGGGCCACCTGGTGTCCCTCCTGCCAGTTGGAACATCCGGTGTTACTGGAACTGGCCAAAAACGGCGTGCCTATTGTGGGCCTGAATTATAAAGATGTGCGCCCAGCCGCCCTGAAATATCTGGAAATCCACGGCGATCCGTTCCAGTTCAATATTTACGACGAGCAGGGGGATTTGGGGCTGGATCTGGGTGTCTACGGGGCGCCGGAAACCTATCTCATTGATGACCAGGGCGTGATTCGTTACCGACATGTGGGGGTGGTGACGCCGCAAAACTGGCGCGAGCAGTTATATCCCATCTGGCAATCCATGGGGGGCAAACCATGAGGCAACTGCTTTGGTTATTGGTGTGGGCAAGCAGCGGCGCACTGGCCACCATTAACGCCTACGATTTCGATAACCCGGAACAGGAACAGCAATTCCGGCAACTCATCACTGAACTGCGTTGCCCCAAATGCCAGAACCAGAATATCTCGGATTCCAATGCCGGCCTGGCCAAGGACATCAAGGATCGGGCTTACCGTCTGATTCAGGAAGGCCGGTCCAATGACCAGATTACCCAGTACATGGTGGATCGTTACGGGGACTTCATTACCTATCGGCCGCCACTGAAACCCTCCACCTGGTTCCTGTGGTTCGGCCCCTTCGTGGTGACCATGCTGGCGGTTTTGGTGCTGTTGGCGCTGAAACTTCGCAACCGGCCGCGGCCCCCGGCCCCGGTCCCCGCCGAGCAACAGCACAAGGTGGAACAGCTGCTGCGGGAGCTGGACGAAAGCGACCACAAGCATTGACCACGAGTATTAAGGAAACCAATCCATGACCCTGATGTGGGTAACTTTTTTTGCCATGACTCTGGTGGGCGTATTGATTGTGGTGGCGCCGCTGTTGCGCTTTCGCCCCGCCACGGAACCGCCGGGCAAACTGATCAACGCCGCCGTATTTCGCGACCGGGTACAGGAGTTGGACGACGACCTGGCCCAGGGCCGGATTGAGCCGGCGGATTATCAGCAGCTGAAGCAGGAACTGGAGTTGACCCTGTTGCAGGATGTGGACGCCGTGGGGGAGGATGCCCAAGTGCGGCGGGGAGGGCGCTGGTTGGTGTTGCCATTGCTGGTGCTGGTGCCCATCGCGGCATTTGTCATCTACGGAGCGGAAGGCTATCGGGAGGAAATCGGCGACTGGTTTGCCACCCAGGCACGCATGGAACAGGTGCTGCCGGAGCTGCTGGCCGGTGATTTCAGCGCCGCGGAACAGGCGGACATCCGGGTGGACGACTTTATTCGCACTTTGCAGCGGCAACTGCAGAAGAATCCCGACGACGCCCGCGGCTGGTATTTGCTGGGCGTCAGTTATCTGCAGGTGCAGATGCCGCAACAAAGCGAACTGGCGTTCCGGCGGGCGTTGAACCTGGAGCCCGACAATCTGGATTATTTGCTGGGGCAGGTTCAGGCAACGCTTACGGCCAATGGTGGCCGGATGACCCCGGAAATCCGCCAGGTGTTGCAACAGGTCATTGCCGCCCAGCCCAATAATCCCCGACCTTATATGACCATGGGAATGGCGCTGTTTCAGACCGGCGAGTTCCAGGCCGCCATCGATATCTGGGAGCAATACCTGGCACAGGACAACGCCGATCCACGGGCAGTGGAGTTGCTTAATCGCAGTATTGCCGTGGCCCGGCAACAAGCGGCCCAGCAACAGGCTAACGACGCCGGTGACGGGTCGCTGCCGGAATTGGTGGTGACGGTGGATGTGGCGGAGAACATCAAAAACCGGATCACGCCCACTGATACATTATTTGTGTTCGCCAAGGCCACCGACGGCCCCCCCATGCCTTTGGCCGTGGTCAGGCAACAGGCCGGAGACTGGCCTGTTACTGTGGTGTTAACGGATCAGCAGGCCATGACCCCCGCCATGACCCTGTCCAAATTCGACCAGGTCCAGGTGCAGGCGCGGATCTCCGCGGCGGGCACCGCCAGCGCCCAGAGTGGTGACTGGCAGGCGGCCGCCACCGTTGTGGAGCTGCAGCCGGGGCGGCAACCGGTGCAGTTGCGGATTGACCGCCAGATTCCCTGAGACCGCCTGATTCTCCGAGCGGGGCCCGTGGTGTGACCGGAGTCGCACGGGCCCCGCGACCCTCTCGATATCTACACCATCTTGCGCCGGGAAACCGCCGCCGCCCCAGCTACACTCAAATAAAGTCTTGCCTGTATTCTATTTGAGGTAGCCATGGATCTTGCTCCGTCTTTGTCCCGTTATTTCCAGCAGCGTGGTATCACTGTCAGCGTCCACCCCCATGTGGAGGAAACCAGTTTGTCCAAGCTGTGCCAGGAAATGGGGGTCGAACCTGGGCAGATGGCAGTGCCCATTATGTTACGCAGTCGCAAGCAGGCCGGTCTGATGGCGGTGGTGCCCATGGATCATTCCCTGGATTTGGATCGGCTTATGGCGTTATTGCGGCGGGAGTTCAGCTATATGGACAGTGCGGAAAGCAGTGCCTGGTTCGTGGATGCGGAGCCCGGCGCGGATCCGGCGGTGGCTGAACCCTATGGCATCCCATGCATTATTGACCGCAGCCTGTTTCAGTTACCCCGACTGTTTATGCGTGCCGGCAGTCACCGGGCGCTGATCAGTCTGGACGCGGACAATCTGCGCCGGCTATACCAATCCTGTCCCAAAGCCGTGATCGCCAATCCCTCGCAGTTGCCGGCGGACCTGATGCTGGAACAGCAGACCGATCCCGCTTCCATTAATTCCATATACACCGCGCTGGATCAACTGCAGCGGTTGCCGGCCATTCCCGCCATGGCGCCTCGCCTGATGCAGTTGGTAAGTGATCCGGAAACTCCGGCGGCGGAACTGGCGGCCACCATCGAACTGGACCCCAGTGTCACCGCCCAGGTGCTGCGTTATGCCCGCTCGCCCTATTTCGGCTATCGCGGCCGCCTGGATTCGGTGCGCGATGCCATCACCCGGGTGTTGGGGTTTGAGCTGGTGGGTAATATTGCCCTGGGTATAGTCACCGGGCGCGCGTTCGATGTGCCCCAGACCGGCCCCTTGGGGCTGCGGGCATTCTGGAAGCATGCATTGTACACCGCGGTATTGGCGCAAAGTCTTGCTAAAAAATTCAACCAGCCGGGGCGCCTGCATCCGGCTCAGGCCTATTTGTGCGGCCTGCTCCATAATCTGGGGCAACTGGTAATGGGTCACCTGTTTCCCCGGGAGTTCAGTTTGTTAAATCACGAGTACGAGCACTATTCCCAGTGCGACCTGGCCACGCTGGAGCGGGAGTTGGTACTTAATGGCGACGTACGGCATTTTATCCGCCTGGGACACGATCATCTGGGGGGATATCTGTTGGAAAAATGGCGTTTGCCGGGTCCGGTGGTGGCCTGTGCCCAGTTTCATCATGCCACCGAAACGGAGTGTCCCGAGGCGGACTACGTAGCCCTGATCCGGCTGTGCAACCGCCTGCTGGCACAGCGGGGCATCGGCGACATGGGGGCGCCACAACCCCAATGGGTGGAGGACAGTGAATTGTTACCCTGGGCGGTGGCGGAACAGGTGCTTAACCGGGTTATGGAGTTGTGTCCGGAACTGGATCAGCTGGCGGACAGCATGGTGGCCTAGCTGTTGAAGGCTGGGGTCAAAGTCGGACGAATTAATAAATTATCCTTTCTAAACAGTTGCTTACATACTGGACTTTGGTGGACTTGTATCCCTCAGCGTTCATGTGTATGTTGAGCCATTCTTTTCCACGCTGGTATGGGGCCTGTTTTCCGCATCCTCCGCTTTATAATACGGGGCAGTGATGCCACAGGTGGCCCGCTGCCAACCGGTTGTACCCTCTATCAGGATGCACTCAAGCCAGCCGGCAGCAAATGATTTTTCAGGCGTTTTGATGGCCAGAGCCCACGCCGTATTCCAGATTTCAGAATAATCGACTAACTACTATGGAGTTATTTTCAATGCGTATCATTCTTCTAGGCGCTCCCGGTGCAGGGAAGGGGACCCAGGCTCAATACATCACCGAAAAATTCGGTATTCCGCAGATTTCCACCGGGGATATGTTGCGGGCGGCGGTGAAGGCGGGCACACCCCTGGGGCAGGCGGCCAAAAAGGTCATGGATTCCGGGCAACTGGTTTCCGACGACATTATTATCGGCCTGGTTAAGGAACGGATTCAGGAAGCGGACTGCAAGAACGGCTTTCTGTTTGACGGCTTCCCGCGCACCATTCCCCAGGCGGAAGCATTGCAGAAAGAAGGCATCGAGATCGATCACGTGCTGGAAATCGCCGTGGACGATGAAGAGATCGTAAAACGACTCAGTGGCCGGCGGGTGCATCCGGATTCCGGCCGGGTTTACCACGTGGTGTACAACCCGCCGCGGGAAGCCGGTAAAGATGATGCCACCGGCGAGGATCTGGTGCAGCGGGATGATGATAAAGAGGAAACCGTGCGTAAACGGTTGCAGGTTTATCATGAGCAGACCGCGCCCCTGGTGGATTTTTATAAGGATCTGGCGGCAAAGGGTGAGGCCAAAACCCGTTACAGTCGGGTGGAGGGGGTCGGATCGGTAGAGGACATTACCGCCGCGGTCATGGCAGCCCTGAATTCTTAGACGCGGTATCGCGACCGGATGAAGGCACCCTAAGGGTGCCTTTTTTTATTCCGTCGGCAGCGCAAAAATTTCATCGCGGGTCCGTTTAAAAATAAAAAAATACAGCTTTTGGATAAAAATTTGGGAAAAAGCGGCGTTGGACGGTGGAAATAAATTAATTATTAAATAATATTGCCATGTGCATGTATCACATGCATTTTTTTTGTGCTACTTTTTCTTTAAGCACATTTACGGGCTGAGTGAATGTGCGTGCCTGAAAATGCCATAGCTGAGGAGACAGAATCATGGCAAAAGCAAAGAAAGCGGCTGCAAAAAAACGTCCCGCACGTAAAGCAGCTCCGAAAAAGACGGCGGCGGCCAAACATCCTATTTTGGAAAAGGCTGATACCGCTTTAGAAAAAGCCCAGGCGGAACTGGCGGAGGCCACCAAAAAGGCCGATGAAGCCAAGAAGCAGGCGCAAACCAAAGCCGCAGCGGCCAAAAAAGCCGGCACCAAGGTGGCCCAGCGTTCCGCTGAGTCCGCCAAGCGAGCCGCGGCCAAAGCTCAGGACAAAGTAAAAGAGAAACGGGAAGCGCTGCGTCACGCCAAGGTAAACCATGCAGTGGCCCGGGTCGAATCCTCGGTGCTGGAAGCGGAACACAAAGCCGTGGAATCCGTGAAGGATTTCGCCGAGAACCTGGCGGCGAAAGCGGAAGCGGACATGAAAAAGGCTTTGGCCACGTTCGAAGAGCGTTGGAAGAAGGCCCGAGCCTCTGCCGATGCCAAGAAAGTGAAGTCCAAGGAAAAGAAAGAAAAAGCCAAGGTGAAAACCGTGGCCAAAAAGGCAACCGCCAAAAAGCGAACCATTGCCAAGAAGGCCAACGCCAAGCCGAAAAAGCGGGTAGCCAAGAAGCGTACCGCCAAGAAGGCCGCCACCGGAGCGAAAAAGGCGCCGGCCAAGAAGCGCAGTACCCGCAAGGCGGCTCCAAAAAAGGCAACGGCCAAGAAAACCGCTGCCAAGAAGAAAACCAGCACCCGTGGACGACCGAAAAAGGCCACCAGCTGATTCGAACAGCGCGAGCTGATCAGAAAAAGCCCCAAATTGGGGCTTTTTTTGTTTCAGCTGGGAAATTTTTTCCCAAATTCTGACCAATCGTCCGCTGTGTTCAGGTTGGTAAAAGCCTCGGTGTCACTTATGGTGACAATTTTGGGGGATTGTTGCTGGCACCAAAGCGTGAGCTTTCGATCCCCCCGTGCCAGAAACTCATCAATCGACTGGGCCAGCGCCCGGTGATAAAGGCCGAACAGCGGCTGCAGGCGGGTGCCGTCGTGTCCCAATATCAGTCGCGCGGGCATTCCGGTGGCCAGCCGTTGCAACAGATTGGCGGGAATCCACGGGGCGTCCACGGGCACCACCAGACCGTATTCCGTGGGCAGATGATGCAGGCAGCTGGCGATACCCCCCAGCGGACCCTGAAAGGCGTCGTGGTCGGTAATGACCGGGTAGCCGAGCTGCCGATAGCGCTCCAGATTACGGTTGGCGCTGATCATAACGCCACTTACCTGGGGGGCGAGCCGCTCCAGCACCCGGCGGATCATGGGTTGCCCCTTCAGGGTGAGCCAGCCTTTATCCTGCCCCCCCAGGCGCCGTCCTTCACCACCCGCCAGAATAATGCCGCTGACACTGTCAGGTTTTAACATCCCGTACTCCCGATATGCTACATTGCCGGCTTGAGTTTCCGGCCATCGCAGTGATCACCCAACTATGCAAAACCCGATCACCACTTTGCAGAACCTGCTTGCCGCCGACGGTCCTTTGGCACGCGCCTGGCCCGGGTTTCAGGTACGGCCACCCCAGACTGAGCTGGCCCGGCAAGTGGAAACTGCGTTGCAATCCCGCCGCTCGGTGATTTTGGAAGCACCCACCGGCAGTGGCAAAACCCTGGCTTATCTGTTACCGGTGCTGGTCAGCCACCGGCGGGTAATTGTGTCCGTGGGTAATCTTACCCTGCAGGACCACCTGTTGCAGGGGGAATATCAAAAATTGCGGCTGGCGTTGCCGCAACTGCGGTCCATGTTCGTGCTGAAAGGCTGTGACAATTACCTTTGCGCCTGGCGTTGGGCGGAACTGCAGTCGGACATGGGGGGCAGGGGGCTCGATCCGGCGCTGCAGGCGGCGCTGCCGGTGGTCCGTGACTGGTTGCGGGGGACCCGGGATGGCGACATTCAGAGCCTGCCGTTGGCCGCACCGGTGCGGGCGCAGGTGCGGCCTCTGGTGACTATTGGCAGCGAACAATGCCGGGGTGCGGATTGCGCCTATTTTCATTCCTGCTTTTTTCAACGGGCCCGGCAACGGGCGGCGACCGCGGAGGTGTTGTTGATCAACCACCGGTTACTGTTGTCGGACCGCCGTTTGCACAGTCGCGGCCTGGGAGCACTGTTGCCGGGTGCCGAGGCAGTGATTGTGGATGAGGCACACCAACTGCCGGATTTGCTGCTGCAGCATAATCTCGATGTCATGGAAGAGTATCGGGTGCAGCGCTGGATGCGCGCACTGGAACAACTGATTCAGCCGCAGGCGGGCCTGTATCCGGAGTTCCAGCCGCTGTTGCGCCAACTGCAACGACTGTGGCGGCATATCGGCGCGCAGCTGCAAGAAAACGCCGCAAGCCAGCCTTTGATTCCCGTCGACGGCGCCAGTCTGGCGCCGTTGGCGAACCTGTTGCAGCGGTTGCGACAATGGCTGGCGCTGTTGCAGGCTGCCGCCCTGCCGGTCAACCAGTACGTTGAGCCTCTGCAGCAATGGAGTGAACTGTTGCAGCGGGCCCGGGAGCCGGGTCAGGTACTGTATGCCGACCTGGGGTCACAGGGTTTACGGCTGCTCTCCCCCCGGGTACTGAATCCGTTTTCCAGCCTGGCGCAGGATGCCACCGCCTGGGTTTTTCTATCCGCCACGTTGCGGGTAGCGGGCAGCTTTGATTTTTTCCGGCGGGCATTGTCCCTGCCGGCTTTACCCAACTGGCATCACAACACCGGGTTGGACCATCGTGAACAAGCCCTGTTGTGGCTGCCGGATGAACTGCCGGTGCCAGGCGCAGAGGGATTTTATCAGGCCTGGCTGGAGCGGTTACAACCGATACTGCGGCAGCTTGATGGCGGTATTCTGCTGTTATTTTCCAGCCATCAGGTGTTGCAGCAATGCGCTGCCCTGCTAACTGACATGACCGGGCGCCCGCTGCTGGTACAAACACCTCAGGGTGATCGCCAGCGTCTGTTGCGACAGTTCCGGCAATCGCCCCAGAGTGTGCTGCTGGCTACCGGCAGTTTCTGGGAGGGAATTGATGTGCAGGGCACGGCATTGCGCTGCGTGGCCATCGATAAACTGCCGTTCGTGGCGCCGGATGATCCACTGGCGCTGGCCTGGCGGCAGCAGGCAGCGGAGCGGGGCGGTTCCTGGTTTGATGATTACATGGTGCCGCAGGCGGTGATTCGCTTGCGCCAGGGGGTGGGACGACTGCTGCGGGGTCCCGCGGATCAGGGCCTGGTGGTCATTGGTGATCGGCGGCTGGTGGACAAACCCTACGGGCAGCGTTTTCTTAACAGTTTGCCGGTGATGCCCCGGGCCCGACAGTGGGCCGAGGTGGCGGATTTTTTACGGCAGCGTGATCTGCTGCGCGCTACTCCCGGCCTTTAAATTGTTCCGTCGCCGGCAACCTGAGATAATGGCGGCTTTGTATCAGGATTCGATTTCATGAGCGCCAGAATTCTTGCCATCGACACCACCGCCGAGGCCTGCTCGGTGGCACTCTGCGTGGATGGCGAACCGCTGACTGAGCTCACCAATGAACCCCGTCAACACGCCGAGCGTATTCTGCCCATGGTGGAGAGGTTGCTGGCCACTGCCGGTGTCAGTCTGAGCCAGTTGGATGCCCTGGCCTTTGGTCGTGGCCCCGGCGCGTTCACCGGCTTGCGCATTGCCGCCGGCGTGGTGCAGGGGCTGGCCTTGGGTGCCGATCTGCCGGCGATACCGGTGTCCTCTTTGGCAATGCTCGCCCATCGCGGCTGGCGTGAACAGCGCTGGCCCCAATGCCACGCTGCCTTTGATGCCCGCATGGGGGAAGTCTACTGGGGCTCCTACGTCATCAGCGGCCAGGGTCAGGTGCAGAAGTGGGGCAGGGAATGCGTGGCGGTACCGGATCAGGTGACGGCCCAGGCCGGGGTCAGTGCCGGGCCCGGCTGGTGGGGGGTGGGCAGTGGCTGGTGTTATCGCGATGCACTGGAGCCGCTCACCGGCCCGCTGCGGGGATGCAATCCGGCGCTGACCACCCATGCCCTGGATTTACTGTGGCTGGCGCAAACCGCATACGCCGCAGGCGAGACAGTGACGGCGGAGCAGGTGGCGCCGGTGTATCTGCGAAATGAGGTGGCGGCGAAACCCAAACCGGTTAGCAGGGGTGGAGAAGAATGCAATGAGTGATGTGGAAATCCGCCAACTGAACTGGGATTACGGAATACCGCCCTTTCATCAGTTGATCACCGTGGGGCCCGATCATATCGATATCATGGGACACACCAATAATGTGGTCTATGTCAGCTGGCTGGAACAGGCCGCCTGGGGCCACTCCCAGGCCCTGGGGCTGGGGTGGGAGCGCTATCAGGCCTGCAATCGGGCCATGGTGGCCCGACGCCACGAAGTGGACTATCTGGGGGCCACCTTCCAGGGGGATCAGCTGGTCATGGGCACCTGGATCACGGAGAACGACGCCAAACTGTCGATCCTGCGCCGTTACCAACTGATCCGGCCCGCGGATGGTGCCACGGTGTTGCGGGGCTGTACCCGCTGGGTTTGCGTGGCGGTGGATTCGGGCCGGCCCAAACGGATGCCGGAGGAGTTTGTACTGGCCTACCGCATCAGCGAAAAACAATGATCGGCTTCTTGCACAGCAGTAACAGGACAGCATGATGGATGCAGTGGTACAGGCGTTAATACTGGCGGTGATTCAGGGCTTGACGGAATTTCTGCCGGTATCCAGTTCAGCCCATCTGATTTTGCCCTCGCAAGTGCTGGGCTGGCCGGATCAAGGTCAGGCCTTTGATGTGGCGGTGCATTTGGGCACTCTGGTGGCGGTGGTGGCCTATTTTAGCGGTGATTTGCGACGGATGGCCGGCGGGGTTATGGGTGGCGTGCAGTCCCGCCAGTGGAACCCGGATCTGCAGCTGGCGGCAGCGGTGGTGGTGGGCACCATACCGGCGGTAATCTTCGGCGGTCTGTTCAGTGATTTCATTGCCGGGCATCTGCGCAGCAGTTTCGTTATCGCCTGTACTACGGTGATATTTGGTTTGTTGTTATGGGCGGCGGACCAGCGGCGGGACAACCAGCGTGGTATGCAGGACCTGGGCCTCGGACTGGCCCTGGTGATCGGCATGGCCCAGGCCCTGGCGTTGCTACCCGGTACCTCCCGCAGTGGTATCACCATGACCGCCGCCCTGTTTCTGGGCTTCAGTCGGGTGGCATCCGCCCGTTTTTCCATGTTGCTTTCCATTCCCATCATTTTGGCGGCCGGAGTGTTGGAAACGGTAAAGCTGGCCACCGCCAGCGAGCCGGTATCCTGGAGCTTTATGCTGTGGGGCTTCCTGGCCTCGGCCATCAGTGCTTTCCTTTGCATTCACCTGTTCCTGCGCTTTCTGGAACGCATCGGCATGACGCCATTTGTGGTCTACCGGCTGCTGCTGGGGGCGGCGCTGTTTCTGTTCGTGGGGTTGGCCTAACCACATTAGATTCGTCCCTGATGGCCACATGGGGCTATAATTGGCTTTGAAGCCTTCAACGACCCGGGTGAGCCTGTTACGGCAATGAAAATCAGTACCGCAATCCCCCAAACGCCTCTGCGCACCGGCGCTAATAACCGGGATGATGTTCGCCTGCCGGCGCCCCAGGAAAGCGGGCGCGAGCGGTCGCAGGCTGGCGGCGGTCAGCCGCCGGCGGCGGAGGTGGCCATCAGTGAGGCGGCGCGTCAGGCCGCCAGCGGACAACAGGTGGTGGCCGCCAATCGGGGGGAAAGTGTCGAGGATCGCTATCAGTATTACCGCAATACCGAGGCCCGTGAGTTGCCTTCCTTCAGCCAGCGGGCGCTGCAGGCCTACTCCAGTACCCAGCAGGCGGCCCGCGAGGCTCAGGGTAGCGGCGAGTATCTGAGCAGTATCGACCTGTTCGTATAATCCATTATTTCAATTGCAAGTTCCCAGAGCATTTTAAGTGACTGCCAACTGGATTGTCGTAGACCAGCCTCAGCTGCGCCAGCGCCTGCGTCAGTTAGGACTGGATGAGGCCTTGTTTGCCGGTTACTGGTCCGGGGAGCAGTCCGGCGATGCCGAACCGCAGGCGGTGCTGGAGTATCGAGACGGGGTGCTGCAATTGCGCCCCCTGGACCGTCGCTGGGGCCATCCCCTGGTGGTGGACTTTGGCCAGGGGCGCAGCGGTTTTCGCATGGCCCGGGCGCATCACGAAATGCTGGTGAAAGCAGTGACCGGTCGCGCCCGGGATCCGCTGCGGGTGGTGGATGCCACCGCCGGGCTGGGACGTGACACGATGCTGCTGGGGGCGGCCGGGTTTCAGGTAACCGCCATCGAGCGTCACCCGCTGGTGGCCGGCCTGCTAAGTGACGGTCTGGAGCGGGCGCGGTTGCAGGCTGAGTCAGCCCCGGTGGCGGAACGGGTGGAACTGGTGGTGGGGCGGGCGCAGGCCCTATTGGAGACCTGGCCCCCGGCATCACGACCGGATGTGGTCTATCTCGATCCCATGTTTCCCGCGCGCAGCAAGGCGGCATTGGTAAAGAAAGAAATGCGCCTGTTCGGCCAACTGCTGGGTGAGGATATGGACTCCGCCAGCCTGTTGCCACCGGCGCTGGCGGCGGCCACCCGCAAGGTGGTGGTAAAGCGGCCCCGCAAGGCACCGCCCCTGGGCGGACAGGAGCCTGGCTATCGAATTGAGGGAAAAAGCAGCCGGTTTGACGTGTATCCGGTCACGCCGGGATGAGTTCAGGCGGCTTTCGGTTCAGGCCGCTTTCAGTTCAGGCCGCTTCCGGCTCTTTGAACTCTTTTTCCAGATCCATTTCCGCAATCTGCTGGATACTCTGCCGGGTGTCTTCACTCAACAGTGAGTGCGCATCCTCGTGCGAGCGCAGCAGGGCATTGCCGAACACCAGATTGCCGCTGTCATCCACCTCCAGCACCTTGCTTTTCACCAGGGCGTCGATGAAGTTTCTGAACAGCGCCTTATCGGAGAATTCAGGCCCACTGAACTCATGCAGTAACGACATACGCTGTGCCAGCATGGTGCAGGCGTTTTCCAGTTGATTGCGCCCCAGTTTGCCTGAGCCGGCCTTGACCAGTATCTCCACCGCAATAAAGAAGCGCTCCAGGGACTGCTTGGTGGTATTGGCAAGAATGCTTAAATGCATGAATTCCGTTGCCCGGCTGTCGGGGGCCCAGACTTCCGACTCGTTGGCAATCAGATAGCCATGATCCACCAGTACCGCCACTTGTTTTTCCACCACGCCGGGTATTTCCGCTTCGCTCCAGTGCATAAACAGTTCGGAGCGGAAGAACACATATAACTGACGAATCTGTTTTACCAGGTTTTGGCGTTTGATCCGGCGGTTGTTTAACACCAGGCAGGCCACCAGGGAAATCAACGCAAACAGATGGATGATGTTGTTGCGGTAGTAACTCATCAACAGCGCTTTGTCATCGGTCAGCCGAATCACATCGCCAAACGGATGTTTCTGCCGGGTCAGGACTTCCAGACGTTCGCAATAGGCAATCACATCGGCGCCACTGATATCCGGCACCACCACCAGATCGGTGTAGGGGGCCCGGCGCAGAAAATCCAGATAAAAATTCAACTGCTGGACCAGGGCCCGTTCATCCATGGCCTGTTTCGGTGTGGACAGCAGTACGATACTCATCAGATTGATGGGGTTCACCACGGCGGCATTGTTGATCCGGGTGACAATTTCCCAGCCCAGTCTGTCCACCAGCTGCGGCACCCAGGGTGGCCCGGAGCCATCGCTGTACTCCGCCTCCCGCCAGTTGGGATCCATTTCCGTCAGCGCCTGATTCAGGTGCAGGGGTTCACCGAAGTTGACATAAACCTGGCCAAAGGTCCCCCGGATTTTATTCAGGGTGCGGAAAATATCGAACACCGATTCCTGCTTCTTTTGCTTGCCATAGAGCTCACCCAGATAGGTGCCCCCTTCCAGGACTTTTTCATAGCAGATATGAACCGGCACGAACACAAAGTTGCGGCGCCGGGTGCGCAGATAGCTGCGCACGGTCATGGCCAGCATACCCGGTCGGGGGGAAAGCAGGCGACCGGTGCGGCTCCGTCCCCCTTCCACGAAATATTCCACCGAAAAGCCGCGATCAAACACCATGTTCAGGTACTCATTGAAGACCGCGGTGTACAGCCGGTTGCCCTTGAAGCTGCGGCGCAGGAAAAACGCGCCACCGCGCCGCAGAATGGGGCCCACCACCGGCATATCCAGATTCACGCCGGCAGCGATGTGCGGCGGAACCATGCCATTACGAAATAACAGATAGGACATCAGCAGATAATCAATGTGACTGCGGTGGCAGGGTACATAAATCACTTCATTGTCCGTGGCCACCTTCTTCAGCCGGTCGATGCCGGACACCACCACCCCGTTGTACAGTTTATTCCACAACCAGGTCAGGACGATGTAATAAATTCGGATCACCGGATGGGAATAATCCGCCGCCACTTCCATGGCGTAGGCGCGGGCGGTGGCTTCGGCCTTACGGCGGCCGCCTTTGCTGTTGCGGCGGGCCTCGGCGTCGATGGCGGCCACCACATTGGGCATTCGCAGCAGGGCGTTAACCATGGTTCGGCGGTGGGACAGATCGGGCCCGATCACGGCCTCTTTCAGGCGCCGGAAATGGGTGCGGAACACCCGACCCAGCTTGCGCACCGCCCGTTCCCGGGGCAGCCCTTCACTCAACACCTGGCGCAGGGATACCGGCTCGTCGAAATGCACCACGGTCTGCCGCCCCTGAATCATGATGATCAGCAACTTGCGCCAGGGTCCGGGTACCCGCCAGGAATCGGAAAACAGGATCTTAAAGATGGAGTCCTCCCGCGCCGGGGCCCGGCCCCAGAACAGGGATACCGGCACCAGTTGCAGGTCGCGCCGGGGATCCCGTTCCAGTTCGTCGATCATCGCCAGCAGGGGCTCGGTCTGATTGGCGGATTTACGGCCCCAGGACCGGCTTTTGCCCGCCAGTGCGTAAGTGGCCCGTTTGCGATGAAACTGCCCCAGATCCAGGCCGTTGTCCGGATCCGGCAGGCCCAGATTACGGCATTCCCGGGCCATGATCAGATAATCCGCCAGCGAATCGTTTTTCAGTACGTAACAAACCGGCTGGGCAGGATTGATGTTCAGGCTGGCGCTGGACTCCGGTTGCACATTGGCGCGGACCATCCAAAATAACAGTCGTTTGACGATCCAGATATAGAGCAGATCCAATCCCAACCAGCGCGTCATTGAGCCCACCTTCTTATCCCCAAGATGGCTGCAGTCTACTGCCTCCGGCGGTATCTGGCAAAATTACCGCCGGCTGCAATGTAACAAAGCATGATACCGGGCAGGGTACCGGCCGTCGTTTACCGGCAGCTATTGAAAAGCCCGACCCACGCCCCCACATTAGGCGTGCCGTGGGCGCCGGCGACCCGAACTTTTGCCGTGAGGCCCGGTCGAATGTGGCGTTTCACAGTGGCGTTGCAATGGCACTGCCTGAGGCTTCGTTTATGCGTACCAACCCCGTCGCTTCCTGCGCACGACGGGGCGTTCCAGCGAACAACAAATGAAACCAGGGAACCAGCATGATTCGAATCGACAATCTCACCAAGTCTTATGGCCCGTTCACCGCGGTCAAGGGCCTGTCTTTTTCCGTGGCGCCGGGGGAGGTGCTGGGGTTTCTCGGCCCCAACGGCGCCGGCAAATCCACCACCATGAAGATGATCACCGGGTATCTGGCACCCAGCTCCGGCCGGATCACGGTATTTGATCATGACGTGGCGGAGGCACCGGTGCAAACCAAACAGCTGATCGGCTATCTGCCGGAGGGGGCGCCCAGTTACGAAGCCATGACGGTGCAGCAGTTTCTGCGCTTTGTCGGCCGGGTCCGGGGTTTGAGGGGCACCGCACTGGAGCAGCGACTGTCCCAGGTGGCTGCGCAGCTACAACTGGATGCTGTCCTGCCCCAAACCATCGAGACCCTGTCCAAGGGTTTCAAACGCCGGGTGGGACTGGCGCAGGCCATTCTCCACGACCCCAGGGTACTGATTCTGGATGAGCCCACCGACGGCCTGGACCCCAATCAAAAGCAGGAGGTGCGCAATCTGATTGCCAGCCTGTCGCGGGACAAAATCGTGATTGTGTCCACCCATATTCTGGAGGAGGTGGCGGCGGTCTGCAGCCGCGCCATCATCATTGCCGGCGGCCGTATGCTGGCTGACGACACCCCGCAACAGCTGGCGGCGAGATCCCGCTATCACGGCGCCGTGTCCATGATTTTACCCGGGGCGACGAATGCCGAAAGTGAACTGGTGAAACTACCCCAGGTGGCCAGTGTGGAGGTGGATCAGGAGCGGCTGGTGGTGTTCCCCAAGGCGGGGGAGTCATTGTTCGCGCCGGTCAATGAGCTGATTCAAAGGCACCAGTGGCAGGTGGAGGCCCTGCATGTGGAGCGGGGCCGGTTGGATGAAGTATTCCGTGACATTACCCGGGAGGTGGCCTGATGAGTAAAACAGGCGTGGTGTTTCAGCGGGAGTTTGCCAGTTACTTTTGCACTCCCCTGGCCTATGTGTTTACCGTAATTTTCCTGATGCTCGCCAGTTCGTTCGCGTTTTTTTTCGGCGGCTTCTTCAGTAACGGTCAGGCGGATCTGCGCAGTTTCTTTAACTATCATCCCTGGCTGTATCTGTTTCTGGTGCCGGCCCTGTCCATGGGCCTATGGGCGGAGGAGCGCAAAAGCGGCACGCTGGAACTGTTGATGACGTTACCCCTCAGCCTGCGGGATATGGTGCTCGGCAAATTCCTGGCGGCCTGGGTGTTTACCGGGCTGGTGCTGGCGCTCACCTGTCCCATGTGGTTCACCGTTAACTACCTGGGGGATCCCGATAACGGGGTGATCCTGGCCAGCTACCTGGGCAGCTGGTTAATGGCTGGCGCCATGCTGGCGGTGGGCTCCTGTATCTCCGCCTGCACCAAGAATCAGGTGATCGCGTTTATCCTGACGGTGGTGGTGTGCTTCCTGCTGATGGCCAGTGGTCTGGGTATTGTCACCGACTGGCTGCCCGGCTGGGTGGCGGACTGGTTCATCGAAGCGGTGGCGGCTCTCAGCTTTCTGACCCACTTCAACGCCTTTGCCAAAGGGGTTCTGGATCTGCGGGATGTGCTGTATTTCGCCATTATGATGGGCGGCTGGCTGTTGGCCACCGCCATTGTTATTGACATGAAGAAAGCCAACTAGGAGGGGCCCTGGATATGCGAGTGAGCAAATGGTTTTCCGGCGCCGGCCTGGTGGTGCTGGCGGTTGCGGTGTTGTTTTCCACGCTGCTGATTGACTGGTTGTTCAAAGGGGCGCGGGTGGATCTGACCGAGGGCGGGCTCTATACCCTGTCCGAGGGCAGCCGCAATATCGTTCAGGGTCTGGATGAACCTCTGGATCTGTACTTCTTCTTTTCCGACACCACCACCAAAGAGGCGCTGGCCTGGCGCAATTATGCCAAGCAGGTGCGGGAGCTGCTGGAGGAATTTGAGCTGGCTTCTGACGGTGGTATCAACCTCAGGGTAATTGATCCCGAACCGTTTTCCGAGGATGAGGACCGGGCCGCCGCCTTCGGATTGCAGGCGGTGCCGGTGGGGGACAGCGGGGATTCGGTGTATTTCGGGCTGGTGGCGCAATACGGTGCGGTGGATGAGTCCGCGTCGCCGGAAGAAAGCGAGCGGCCCACTCTGGAAATTCCCTTTTTCAGTCCGGATCGGCAGCAGTTTCTGGAATACGATATCGCCAAACTGATTTATCAGGTGAGTCAGGAGCGCAAGCCCAGGGTGGGGCTGATCAGCGGACTGGAGGTGGAAGGCGGTTTCAATATGATGATGCGCCAGCCGACCCCGGCCTGGTTTGCCATCTCGCAGTTGAAAGAATTGTTCAAGGTGGAATCCCTGGGCAATGACAGCGAAGAGATCGCCAACACGGATTACGATATGTTGGTGGTACTGCATCCCACCCAGCTGTCCCCGGCGACGCTGTTTGCCATTGACCAGTACGTGTTGCGCGGGGGGCATGCCTTGTTTTTTGTGGATCCTTACGCCGAGATGGCACAAATGGGCAGTAACCGCTCCGACGATCTTAATACCCTGTTCAACGCCTGGGGTGTGGAGGCGATCACCGATCAGTTTCTGGGGGATGCGCAACTGGCGCTGCAGGTTGGCGGGGCCAATGGCCAGCCGGTGCGGCACCTGGGTATTCTGCAACTCACTGATCGCAACCTGTCCCAGGACAGCCCCCTCACCAGTCAGTTGGAGACCCTGCACCTGGCCACCGCCGGTTATATTCGCACTCTGGATGAGGCCAGGACGGAAGTGGAGCCGCTGATGTGGTCGTCCGACTTTGCCATGCCCCTGGAGGCGGACCGGCTCACCGCCATGCAGGACCCCAGAGACCTGGCCGAGGGGTTCAGCCCCACCGGTGAACGCTATACGCTGGCGGCGGCGGTCAGGGGTGAGGTTGCCTCCGCGTTTCCAGGGGGGCCCCCGGCGCCGGAACCGGAAGCGGATAGTGAGGTCGACAGCGCCGCTTCGGACGCTAAAACCGAAGCGGCCGAATCAGGGCAGAATGCCGCCGTCACAGAAGGGACAGAGCCGGAGTATCTGACCCGGTCCAGCGGCCCCATCAATGTGGTGATCGTGGCGGACAGCGACATCCTCAGCGATCGCCTCTGGGTTCAGGTGCGGCAGTTTTTCGGTCAGAGTGTGGCGTCCCCATTCGCGGATAACGGCGACTTCTTTTTTAACGCCGTGGATCTGCTGTCCGGCTCGGGGGATCTTATCAGTATCCGGGGCCAGGGCCGTTACTTCCGGCCGTTTACCGTGGTCAAGGCCATGCAGCGGGAGGCGGAAGCCCGGTTCCGGGACGTGGAGCAGGAGCTGCGCAACCGCTTGCAGGCGGTGGAACAAAAATTGATGCAGCTGCGCGATCAGCAGGGTGGCAGCGATAACGCCGTGACTCTGACGCCGGAAGTGGAGGCCCAGTTGCTGGAGTTTCAACAGGAGAAACTGAAAATCCGCAAGCAGTTACGGGAAGTGCAGCATCAGCTTAATAAGGATATCGAGCGGCTGGACTTACGGCTGAAACTGATCAATATTGCTCTGGTGCCCGCAATTCTGACGCTGCTGGCGGTGGGGGTCATTCTTTACCGCCGGCGCCGGAGACCATGATTGACGCTGAAACCACCCAACCCGATCCGCAACTGATTGCCGGGGCGCTGGCCACCGTGGCCGCGCCCCGGCGCATTTATGTGGGTTTCAGCGGCGGCCTGGATTCCACCGTATTGTTGCATCTGCTCCGGGCCTGGTGGCAGCAACAGCCTGCGGCGCAACGGCCGCCCGTACACGCCATGCATGTGAATCATCAGTTGCATCCCCTGGCTCCAGAGTGGCTGCAGCACTGTAAACGTCAGTGCGCCGCCTGGGGGGTGCACTTTCATGCCGCCACTGTTGCCGTGGATGCAGCCGGCGCCAGTCTGGAACAGGCTGCGCGCCAGGCCCGATATCAGGCCTTTGCGGAGCAGGTGACCGCCGACGATGTGTTGTTGCTGGCCCATCACCGGGATGACCAGGTGGAGACCCTGTTGCAACGGCTGGCCCGGGGCAGTGGACCGTTGGGGCTGGGTGCCATGGCAATGCATTCCCGGCACCTGGGTTTCAGTATATTGCGACCCTTGTTGGCGCTGGATCGCCAGCGGCTGCAGGCCTACGCCAATCACCACGGTTTGACCTGGGTGGAAGACCCCAGTAATCAGGACGAGACCCTGCAGCGGAATTTTCTGCGCCAGCGTTTGCTGCCGCTCTGGCGTCGGCAGCATCCCGGCCTGAACCGTACCCTGGCCCGTTCCGCGCGACTGGGGGCCGAGGCCGCCGGCCTGTTGGAGCAATTGGCCGCCATGGATCTTGGGCCCTGGCCCCGGGACGGCGGCCTGCCCCTGACCCGCTTGCGGCCCCTGGCCCCGGATCGCCAGCGCAACCTGCTGCGCCACTGGCTGCGGCAGCTGGGTGCCCAGGCCCCCAGCGAAGACCGCCTGCAACGCCTGGTGACCGAGGTGATGGCGGCGGCCGGCGACCGGCAACCCCGGGTGCAATGGGGCCGTCAGAGTGTCCGGCGCTTCAACGGACGGCTTTATCTGGTGCCGGAGCCCCTGCCCATCGCCCCCGGTTCAGCGTTGGCCTGCCGCCTGCAGGACCTGGCAGCGGCCCCGCAGTCACTGGCGCTACCCCTGGGCCGGTTGCGGCCGCGGGGGGACACCCGTTTCTCCCGCCAGGCGCTGACCAAGGGGGAACTGAGCATCGATTTTCGCCGGGGCGGGGAACGCCTGGCACTGCCCGGTCGACCGCCCAAGGCGCTCAAGGATCTGTTCCAGGAGCAGCGCATCCCGCCCTGGTGGCGCCCCCTCTGGCCGATCCTCAAATGCGGTGATGCCATTGCCGGCGTACCCGGGCTGTGGGTGGCGGCGGATTACCTGCCCGCCACCGATGCCGATGCCTTGGCTCTCAGCTGGCAGCCCCCGGCCTGGCCCCGCGATTGAGTCCCAATCCCTCTTCCGGTAGAATTTAAGCCCATTCTGATGTGGGCATTGGCCTTCCTGCCTGGGCCGCCCCGGCAAACCGATTCCATTCTCCGTTCACTGGTAAGTCGATGACAAAATACATTTTTGTGACGGGGGGTGTTGTGTCTTCCCTGGGTAAAGGGATCGCAGCAGCCTCTCTGGCGTCTATTCTGGAAGCGCGGGGGCTCAAGGTTTCCATGATGAAACTGGACCCCTACATCAATGTGGACCCGGGCACCATGAGCCCCTACCAGCATGGCGAGGTCTTCGTCACCGAAGACGGGGCGGAAACCGATCTGGACCTGGGGCACTACGAGCGCTTTATCCGCACCACCATGACCCGCAAAAACAACTTCACCTCCGGACGGATTTACCTGGATGTGATCGAGAAAGAGCGGCGGGGGGACTATCTGGGGGCCACGGTGCAGGTGATTCCCCATATTACCGACGAAATCAAACACCGCATCCTGCACAACGATCTGGGTGTGGATGTGCTGATCGTGGAAATCGGTGGCACGGTGGGGGATATCGAATCCCAGCCGTTCCTGGAAGCGGTGCGGCAGCTGCGGGCGGAGCTGGGCTCCAACAACTCGGTGTTCATCCATCTGACCCTGGTGCCTTATATCGACACCGCCGGTGAAACCAAAACCAAGCCCACCCAGCACTCGGTGAAGGAACTGCGTTCCATCGGCCTGCAGCCGGATGTGCTGCTGTGCCGTTCCGACCACAAAATTCCCGATTCCTCCCTGGCCAAGATCGCCCTGTTCACCAATGTGGAGCGGCGCGCCGTTATTGGCCTGATGGACGTGAACACCATCTACAAGATTCCATCAGTACTCCATGCCCAGGGCCTGGACGACTTTGTATTGGAAAGGCTGGGACTGCGCTGTGAACCGGCGGATCTCAGCGAGTGGACCGCGGTGGTGGATGCCCAGTTGAATCCCCAGCACGATATCACCCTGGCCATGGTGGGTAAGTACACGGATCTGGCGGATGCCTATAAATCCCTGAACGAGGCCCTGTTGCACGCCGGCATTCGCACCCGTACCAAGGTCAATATCGAATACGTGGATTCCGAGGATCTGGAGCGGGATGGAGTGGAAACCCTGGCCAGGTACGACGCCATCCTGGTACCCGGTGGCTTTGGCAAACGCGGTACTGAAGGCAAGATTTCCGCGGTGCGCTATGCCCGGGAAAACAACGTACCCTATTTGGGAATCTGCCTGGGCATGCAGGTGGCGGTGATCGAATACGCCCGCAACCGCGCCGGTTTGATCGCCGCCCACAGCACGGAATTCGTGGCCGATACCCCGGCGCCGGTGGTGGGTCTGATCACTGAATGGCTGGATGAAGACGGCTCGGTACAACAGCGGGATGATGCCTCCGACCTGGGGGGCACCATGCGCCTGGGGGCCCAGGAGTGCCGGCTGGTGGAAGGCAGTCTGGCCCACCAGCTGTATGCCCGGGATACGGTCTATGAGCGGCACCGGCATCGCTATGAAGTTAACAACAAATACGTGCCGGATCTGGAACAGGCGGGGCTGCGGGTGGCCGGACGCTCGGTGGACGGGTCCCTGGTGGAAATGATTGAAGTACCGGATCATCCCTGGTTCGTGGCCTGTCAGTTCCATCCGGAATTCACCTCCACGCCACGGGACGGACATCCACTGTTCACCGGTTACATTAAAGCCGCCAAAAATTTCAAAGACAGCAGGCTGGCGAAAAAGGACTGAAACGGGAGAGGACACCATGAGCAGCGCAGAGCAGAAAATTATTGAGCTGACCTCCCCGGCCGGGGGCACCATTGCCATGGGCAATGAACAGCCTTTCGTCTTGTTCGGTGGGATGAATGTGCTGGAATCCCGGGATCTGGCTATGCAGGTGGCGGAACAGTATGTGAAAGTCACCGAGCGCCTGGGCATCCCCTATGTGTTTAAGGCCTCCTTCGACAAGGCCAACCGTTCCTCCATTTATTCCTTCCGGGGGCCCGGGCTGGAGGAAGGCCTGCGCATCTTTGAGGAAATCAAATCCACCTTCCAGGTGCCACTGATCACCGATGTCCACGAACCCCATCAGGCCGCGCCGGTGGCGGAAGTCTGCGATATTATTCAGCTGCCGGCGTTTCTCTCCCGGCAGACCGATCTGGTGGTGGCCATGGCCGCCACCGGCACCATCATCAATGTCAAAAAAGCCCAGTTCCTGGCCCCCCGGGAGATGAGCCACATTATCCGTAAATGCGAGGAAGCCGGAAACGACCAGGTGATACTCTGTGAGCGCGGCTCCAGTTTCGGTTACAACAACCTGGTGGTGGATATGCTGGGATTCGGCATCATGAAACAGTTTGGCAACCCGGTGTTTTTTGATGTGACCCATTCCCTGCAGATGCCCGGGGGACTGGCGGAGGCCGCCGGCGGGCGCCGGGCCCAGGTCACTGAGCTGGCCCTGGCGGGTATGAGCCAACGGCTGGCGGGGCTGTTTCTGGAGGCGCATCCGGACCCGGACCAGGCCAAATGCGATGGCCCCTGTGCCCTCCGGCTGGCCAGGCTGGAGCCGTTCCTGGCCCAGGTGAAGGCGCTCGACCAACTGGTGAAAAGTTTTGACCCACTGGATACCCAATAATTCGGACTGACTTTTATTACAGGAGATTCGCCCATCATGCCTAAGATCGCACAAATCCACGCCCGGGAAGTGCTGGACTCACGGGGTAACCCCACCGTTGAGGCCGATGTTGTGCTGGAATCCGGCGCCGCCGGCTCTGCCTGTGCCCCCTCCGGTGCCTCCACCGGCTCCCGGGAGGCACTGGAGCTGCGGGATGGCGACAAATCCCGTTACCTGGGCAAAGGTGTGTTAAAGGCCGTGGCCGCGGTCAACAACGAGATTCTGCCACTGCTCAAGGGCAAGAGCGCTCTGGATCAGCGCGCCATTGACCAGCTTATGATTGATGCCGACGGCACCGAGAACAAATCCAAATTCGGTGCCAACGGCATTCTGGCGGTGTCCCTGGCGGTGGCCAAGGCGGCGGCGGTGCACAAGCAGGTGCCTCTGTTCCAGCACATCAGCGAGATCATGGACGGCAAGGCCGGCCCTTACAGCATGCCGGTGCCGATGATGAACATCCTCAACGGCGGGGCCCATGCGGATAACAACGTGGACATCCAGGAATTCATGATTCAGCCGGTGTCCGCCCCCAGCTTTGCCGAGGCCCTGCGTTGCGGCGCGGAAATTTTTCACGCCCTGAAAAGCGTGCTCAGCGCCAAGGGTCTGAACACCGCGGTGGGAGACGAGGGCGGTTTTGCGCCCAATCTGGCCTCCAACGAAGAGGCCCTGAAAGTCATCTCCGAAGCGGTGGACAAAGCCGGTTATACCCTGGGTCAGGACGTGACCCTGGCGCTGGACTGCGCCGCCTCGGAATTTTACAAGGATGGCAAATACGAGCTGGCCGGCGACAACAAGAGCCTCACTTCCGCGGAGTTTGCCGATTACCTGGCGGACCTGTGCAGCCGCTACCCCATTATTTCCATCGAAGACGGCCTGGACGAAGGCGACTGGGACGGCTGGAAAGTGCTGACCGAAAAGCTGGGGGACAAGGTGCAACTGGTGGGAGATGATCTGTTCGTCACCAACACCAAGATTCTGAAGCAGGGCATCGACCGTGGTATCGCCAACAGCATCCTTATCAAATTCAATCAGATCGGCAGTCTCAGCGAAACCCTGGATGCCATCGCCATGGCCAAACAGGCGGGCTACACCGCGGTGATTTCCCATCGCTCCGGCGAAACCGAGGATGCCACCATCGCCGATCTGGCGGTGGCCACCGCCGCCGGCCAGATCAAAACCGGCTCCCTGTGCCGTTCCGACCGGGTGGCCAAGTACAACCAATTGCTGCGCATCGAGGAAGTGGTGGGGGACCAGGCACCCTATCGCGGCAAGGCCGAATTCCCGGCTTTTAAATAAATCCGCCGGCCGGTGGCCGCAGCCCGGCCACCGGCGGCAGCCTGGCTTGACCTGAATCGCTTAACGCTCCATCCTTAGGCGCATACCTTCACCTGTGCCGGTGTGTCATGTCTTCACGCTCCACGTCTGAACCCTCTGCGCCCGACCAGAGCCAATCCTCCTGGATCACACTGCCCCGGGTCCTGTTCTGGATACTGGTGGTGTGTTTCGTGGCCTTGCAGTTGCGACTGTGGATCGGCGAGGGCAGCCTGGCGGATATCTGGCGCCTGCAGGGCGAAATCAAGCGTCAGGAACAGGAAAATTATTTAACCGCCGAACGCAACAAGCGTTTACAGGCGGAGGTGAAAAACCTGAAGGGTGGTCTGGACGCGGTGGAGGAACGGGCCCGCACACAATTGGGGATGGTGAAAGAAGACGAAACCTTCTTTCTTATAATCGACGACGATCAACAGTAAATCAGAATGAATGACACAACGCGACTATGGTGCGTGGTGCCGGCGGCCGGTGTGGGGAAACGGTTCGGTTCGGCAGTGCCCAAACAGTATCTGCAGGTTAACGGCGCCCGGGTGGTGGAACATACCCTCAACCGGTTGTTGCAACTCAGCGAAATCGAACAGGTGGTGGTGGCCATCAGCAATGAGGATCAGCAGTTCCGGCAGTTGCCGGTGGCGAGCCACCAGCGGGTGACAACCGTGGTCGGCGGCGATGAGCGTTGCCACTCCGTACTCAATGGCCTGCGCCTGTTAAGTGGCGTGGGGGAGGAGCAGGATTGGGTGCTGGTGCATGACGTGGCCCGACCCTGTGTGCGACCGGAGGATATCCGCAAACTGGTCCAACAGGTGCAGCAACTGGATGCCGTGGGTGGCATTCTGGCCAATCCGGTGCGGGATACCATGAAGCGCGCCAACCCCATTAATCAGATTGTGGAAACCGTGGACCGGCGACAGTTGTGGCATGCCTTGACGCCCCAGCTGTTTCGCCTGGGGGCGCTGCGGCAGGCACTGGAAACAGCGCTGGAGGCGGGGGTGGTGGTCACCGACGAAGCCTCCGCCATGGAGCATGGGGGCCATCAGCCGCTGCTGGTGGAAGGCCATTGCGACAATATCAAAATCACCCACCCGCAGGACCTGCATCTGGCGAGCCTGTATCTGCAACAGCAATAAACGGGTGTTACTCCGGGATTCTCCATGATTCGAATCGGACACGGCTTTGATGTACATCGTTTTGGACCTGGCGACCACCTGATCCTGGGTGGCGTGAAGATTCCGTTTCACCAGGGCTTTATTGCCCACTCCGATGGGGATGTGGCCCTGCATGCCCTGGCGGACGCCCTGTTGGGGGCCGCCGCCCTGGGGGATATCGGGCGTCACTTTCCCGATACCGATCCCCGCTATGCCGGCGCCGACAGCCGGGAGTTGCTGCGCTCGGTGCTGGAGCAACTGCATCAGACCGGTTTTCAGGTGGGCAATGTGGACCTGACCATTGTGGCCCAGGCGCCGAAACTGGCGCCCCATATCGCCGCCATGTGCGACCACATCGCCGCCGACCTGAAGCTGGCAACCGGGGCGGTGAATGTCAAAGCCACCACCACCGAGCAACTGGGCTATACCGGCCGGGGCGAGGGCATTGCCGTGCACGCCGTGGCGCTGATCCATTCCTTATGACACCCTTTGATGACCGGTTACCCGCCTGGGGTCTGGCAACGGCGCCGTTTGCCTGGGGCGGTCCCGTGGCCAGCGCCGACTTTAAAACCCGGCCCGAGGACTTTGTGGTGGAAGAGGTGCTGGGTTACGAACCGGCCGGTGAAGGCGAGCATCTGTATCTGCTGCTGCAGACCCGGGACCACAACACCCGCTATACCCTGCAGTGTCTGGCCCGTCAGTTCGGGGTTGCCATGCGACGGGTCAGTTATTCCGGCCTCAAGGACCGGCAGGCGGTGACCAGCCAATGGTTTTCCGTGCATCTACCCGGTAGCACTCTGGCACCGGATCCCGCGGCCCTGGCGCAACAGGGAATCCAGCTGCAGCGGTGGAGCCGGCATCCGCGCAAGCTGCGCATTGGCACCCACCAGCGCAACCGGTTTTTGATCCGGCTGCGTCAGGTCAGTGACGCCGCCGCCCTGGAGCAGCCGTTACAGTGGGCAGCCAGTGCCGGCGTACCCAACTATTTCGGGCCCCAGCGGTTTGGCCGTCAGGGGGCCAACATTGCTGAAGCCGAGGCCTGTCTGCAACAGGGGGTGCTGCCCCGGGAACGGGTGGCGCGGGGCAGGGTGCTGTCCTGTTTGCGCAGCTGGTGGTTCAACGGCCGGCTGGGGCAGCGGCTGCAACAGGGACTGTGGCCCCGCTGGCAACCCGGGGATCCCTTGATGCTGCGGGGCAGCCGCAGCTTTTTCACCACGCAGGAATGGGATACCGAATTGCAACAACGCTGGGAGAGAGGAGACATAGAACCGGCGGGTTGGCTGCCGGCAGCGGACGAGCCGAACCTGCCGCCCCCCTGGCAGGTGCTGCTGCAGGCCGCCAACATGAATCCTGAGCCACGGCCCTGGCGCCTGCTGCCGGAACAGTTTCAGGTTCAGTGGCAGGAGCATGGCCAGGGACAGGATCTGTGCCTGAGTTTTCAGTTGCCGAAGGGCGCGTTTGCCACCTGTGTGCTGCGGGAGCTGGTGCGGTTGCGCCAACCACAGACCGCCGCGCCCCCCACGGCCGCTTTTTGACTCGCTGTTTTGGTTCCCTTCTTTTACAATGAAATACTTGAATAACAATTATTTATTTCCGCGTCAGGGCACTGCAATGAGGAACAGCCTGTGAACGATTCAAGCGTGGCGGCCAACGGCATTGGTATGACTTCCCAACGTACCCGGGATCGATTGATTACCCGGTTGCAGGAACAGGGGGTGCGCAATTTCGAAGTGCTGGAGGCCATCCGTTCGGTGCCCCGGCATTTGTTTGTGGATGAAGCACTGGCCCATCGCGCCTATGAAGACACCGCGTTGCCCATCGGCCACAATCAAACCATTTCCCAACCCTTTATTGTGGCCCGCATGACCGAGCTGCTGGTGGAGGGGGGGCCCCTGGAGCGGGTATTGGAAATCGGTACCGGTTCCGGCTATCAGACTGCAATTCTGGCCCGCTTCGCCAAAGAGGTTTACTCCCTGGAACGGATCAAGGCATTGCAGGAGAAAGCCCGCAAGCGGTTGCGCGACCTGCGTATTCACAATGTCATTCTGCGGTATGCCGATGGCAGTGTGGGCCTGGAGGAAATGGCCCCCTTTGACGGTATCCTGGCGGCAGCCGCTCCGGCAGAGGTGCCACCGGAACTCCTGCAGCAGTTGGCCATCGGTGGCCGCCTGGTGATTCCCATCGGCGAGCAGGATCAGAAACTGTATCGCATTACCCGCACGGAAGAGGGTTTCCAGCGGGAGTTTATTGAACACGTGCGTTTCGTTCCATTTCGTTCCGGTTTGCGCTGAGGCGACACCGGCTTCGTCCTTCCACCGGCAGCAGTTGTTATGGCAAGCAAACCCCTCAAGGCGTCAGTGTTGTTATTTCTAAAAGGTATGGCCATGGGGGCGGCGGACATTGTTCCCGGTGTCTCCGGCGGTACCGTGGCCTTTATTACCGGCATCTATGAGAAGCTGGTGGACAGTATTGGCGCCGTCGGACCCCAAACCATCCGGGTGCTGCTACGACAGGGTCCAGTGGCGGCCTGGCATTCATTCAACGGCAACTTTTTGCTGCTGCTGTTCGCCGGCATTCTTACCAGTGTGTTTACCCTGTCCAGTCTTATCTCCGGCCTGTTGCAGCAACATCCGCAACTGCTTTGGGCGTTCTTTTTCGGCCTGATTCTGGCGTCGGCGGTGCATATTGGGCGACAGATACCCCGCTGGGGTACGGCCACCGGGGTTGCGCTGGTGCTGGGGGCCGGTATTGCCTACGGTATTACCACCCTGTCCCCCCAGGAGCTGCCGCTCACGCCCCTCACCCTGTTCCTGGCGGGCAGTATTGCCATTTGCGCCATGGTTCTGCCGGGGGTGTCGGGATCCTTTATCCTGTTACTGTTGGGCATGTACGCCCACGTGATCGGCGCCGTCAAGGGCCTGCAGTTTGGGAATCTGGCGCTGTTCAGCGCCGGCTGTATCCTGGGCCTGCTGCTGTTTACCCGGTTGCTGTCCTGGTTGCTGCACCACTACCATGCCCTGACCCTGGCTCTGTTAACCGGCTTTATGCTGGGTTCCCTGAACAAAGTCTGGCCCTGGAAGCAAACCCTCACCACCCGGGTAAACAGTCATGGTGAGCAGGTGCCTCTGGATCAGGCCAACCTCTGGCCCCAGCGTTACGAACTGCTCACCGGTCAGGACCCGCAACTGGTACAGAGTATTGCCCTGATGCTGTTGGCCGCAGCCCTGGTGTTGCTGTTGGAATGGCTGGCCCGACCGAAAACCGGTGCCGGCGTCAACCGCTCATAGATCAAAAAATAATCAATTCCCAGTGAGTTTTTGTGATTTTATTCAAAAACCAATTAGATTTTGTCGATATAAGTCCACTAGGTTTATAAATTTTGATTCTAAAGTAATTTAGGTGATGAAGTGATCTAAAACCTGGCGAGGAAGCGGAGCAACACTGTGACGTGGCAACATAAGGCCGTTAGAAAATTCCCGCACATTGTTTGTATGATTTTCATGCTGTGCTCCTGCGGCCCTTCCCGCTATGAACCCATCCGCAACGTCTATCGTCCCGCAGCCCCCGTAATACAAGGCTCTCACCG
The DNA here is from genome assembly GCA_002701845.1 of Pseudomonadales bacterium. GTDB lineage: Bacteria > Pseudomonadota > Gammaproteobacteria > Pseudomonadales > Ketobacteraceae > Ketobacter. The sequence goes on along the minus strand of NZXG01000036.1, from coordinate 29,797 downwards.
GGTTCAGCCCGGCGACACCCTGTACTCCATCGCCTGGCGCTACAATCGCGATCACGAAGAATTAGCCCGCAGTAACGGCATTTCCGCCCCTTATCGGATCTATCCCGGCCAGCTGATCAGCCTCGAACCCAGGGCCCGGAGTGCCGCCAATTCCGCTTCCGCGCCGGCATCCTCTCCCACCCGCAAATCTCAAACTCGTTATAAGAAATCCCAAAACGATACCAAACCGGTCCAAGAAAAAGTTGCAAATCAAAGAGATAAAAAGGTATCTATGATCTGGCAGTGGCCGGTTACGGGCCCGGTTATTGAATCCTACTCCCTGGCGGGGAGGATCAATAAGGGCATCGATCTGGCCGGAAGGCATGGAGAGCCTGTGCATTCGGCGGCGGATGGTCGGGTGGTATACAGCGGCGAAGGGCTGGTGGGATACGGTAACCTGGTCATCATCAAGCACAATGATCGTTACTTGAGCGCCTATGCCCATAACAGCCGCATTCTGGTCAATGAAGGCCAATCGGTTAAAGCTGGGCAGAAGATTGCCGAAATAGGTTCTACCGGCACCAGCCGCGACAAATTGCACTTCGAGATTCGTCGTGATGGCAAACCGGTTAATCCGATGCAGTATTTGCCGAAACGCTAGATTGGGATAGCAGGCAACTTAAACTTTGATGACAACGGGGCTGCCTGGTTTGGGGCGGTTATAACAACGAATAGCGCGGGAAGACTAGCAATGATTCAAGCACAACGAGACGACGATCTGGAACTGGACTTTGTCGAAGAGGACACCGATCTGGAGGAGGCCTTTGAAGAGCGTGCGGCGGAACTGCGGGACAAGCGCAGCGGCTCCGACGATACTGACGACGACAGCTTCGTGGCGCAGCCGGGGATGCAAAAGACCCTGGATGCCACCCAGCTCTATCTAAACGAGATCGGCTTCTCGCCACTGCTGACGCCGGAGGAAGAGGTTTACTATGCCCGCCGCGCGCTGCGGGGTCACGAGGATGCCCGCAAGCGAATGATTGAGAGCAACCTGCGGCTGGTGGTGAAGATCGCCCGCCGCTACGTCAACCGCGGGCTGTCACTGCTGGACCTGATTGAGGAAGGCAACCTGGGTCTGATCCGGGCAGTGGAAAAATTTGATCCGGAGCGGGGTTTCCGCTTTTCCACCTACGCCACCTGGTGGATCCGGCAGACCATTGAGCGGGCCATTATGAATCAGACCCGCACCATTCGTTTGCCCATCCATGTGGTGAAGGAGCTGAATATCTATCTGCGGGCGGCACGGGAACTGACCCAGAAGCTGGATCACGAACCCAGCCCGGAAGAAATTGCCGAGCTGCTGGACAAGCCCCTGGAGGACGTCAAGCGCATGCTGGGTCTGAACGAGCGGGTCTCCTCCGTGGACACCCCCATGTCTCACGAATCCGACAAGTCCCTGCTGGATACCATCGCCGATACCAAGGTATCCGATCCGGCGGAACTGCTACAGGATGCGGATCTGCGCTACAGCATTGATTACTGGCTGGATCAGTTGCCCGGCAAACAGCGGGAAGTCATTGCCCGTCGGTTCGGATTGCGGGGCTACGAGATGAGCACGCTGGAGGAAGTGGGCCTGGAAATCGGCCTTACCCGGGAGCGGGTCCGCCAGATTCAGGTGGAAGCACTGAAGCGGCTGCGGGATCTGCTGGAAAAACAGGGCCTCACCGGAGAAGCCATCTTTGGCGGCTAAAGCCTGGTTGCGACACTGACCTCACGGAACGCGCCTTCGGGCGCGTTTTTTGTTTGTGAGATGTTGGTGATTTTAGGTGTGAGATATATCGCACAGGCGTGTGAGTGGTTGTAGGTGTCGCGACCAGTGGTTCTTGTTTTTTCTGTTTTAAGCCTCTGATATATAAGATTATTATTTCATAATGTGAAGTGGTTAACGGTGTCCGGTAAACACAACACGGGTTGTTTGAGAGGCGGCCCGCGATAGACTGCTGCCCACAGACAGGAAGTCACCGGTGGTAACGGATTCTTCGGTAGACAGCAGCGAACGGAAGTCAGGACGTACGCAGGACGATGGAGCCCGCCAGGAGTCGCGGGAGGGTTGCCGGATGCACCCCAGGGAACCAGGGAAGGTGATCTAAACGGAAGGTTTAGGGACAACAGGGATAAGAACAGGGATAAGGTTGAAAGCGAGGTGGGCGGCAGAACCGCCCTTCTTTGAGTTGAAACAGGGAAGTCCCCATCTCTTAAACTGTCTTAATACTAGGATAAAAACCCACATCTGTGTAGGAGATATCTTACAGATGTGTGCGAGAGTCGAATCATTTAACCACTGAATTTTTCCAACCCGCGCTCGAATCCTCTGTAACCTACTGTTTTCAATTGTAGTAGGAAATTTGTCCAACAATCGAGTGATAATTGTTGCATTTTGTAGGCTAAACGTTTCGCTCTGTATAGAGTAATATTTGAGTCGTGGCAGGACGCTGCGAAGGAACACAATCAGGATGATTGTCAGGGATGTTTAGGCAGGATGCCTGGGTATGGATATCCAAGCGAGGTGGGGCGGTGTAACAACCGCCCTTCTTTTTTGTCTGGCGTTTTTTTTCCAGTATCGCCTGGCGGTCACTTCTCCAGGTATTGGCGTTTGCCTTCCACGCCGTCCCATTCCTCGGCATCCGGCAGCGGATCTTTCTTCTCGGTAATATTGGGCCAGACTTCCGCCAGTTCCGCGTTCAGCTCCAGAAACTCCTGCTGATCGGCGGGCACCTCATCTTCCGAATAAATGGCGTTGGCCGGGCACTCCGGCTCGCACAGGGCACAATCGATGCACTCGTCGGGGTGAATCACCAGAAAATTGGGCCCCTCGTAGAAGCAATCCACCGGACAGACTTCCACGCAGTCGGTGTACTTGCACTTGATGCAGTTATCGGTAACAACAAAGGTCATGAGTTTGCGCCCTCTACAGATTTTTAACGCGGGGAGTCTAAAGCCTATGCATGCGCCAGGCAACTCCATTCGCCTGCTGTCCAATGTAGCTGACGGAATCCGCCAGCGGTCATGGTTTCTCAGTCATTTCCTTGAGTTTATACACCAGATCCAGAGCCTGCCGTGGATTGATGCAGTCCGGATCCAGCCGGCTCAGCATCTCCACCACCGGGTGCGGGGTGGGGGGGTCCGCAAACAGGTCGGATTGCAGCGGTTGATTGGCCTGTTGCAGGGCCTGATTGTTCAGGTCCTGTTTCTCCAGTTGCGCCAGTTTCTTGCGGGCGTTGTTCACCACGCTGGCGGGCACCCCCGCCAGCCTCGCCACCTGCAAACCATAACTCTGGTTGGCCGGGCCTTCCATCACTTTGTGCAGGAACAGAATAGTGTCACCCTGCTCCCGGGCCGCCAGGTGCACATTGACTACATTGGGGGCCTGATCCGGCAGTTGAGTCAGCTCGAAATAGTGGGTGGCGAACAGGGTCAGAGCCTGCAGCTTCACCGCCAGATAGTTGGCGCAGGCCCAGGCCAGTGACAGGCCGTCGAATGTGCTGGTGCCGCGGCCGATTTCATCCATCAGCACCAGGCTCTGGCGGCCGGCGTTGTGCAGGATGTTGGCGGTTTCCGTCATCTCCACCATAAAGGTGGAGCGGCCACTGGCCAGGTCGTCGGAGGAACCGATGCGGGTGAAGATGCGGTCGATGGGGCCGATCCGGGCCTGCTCCGCCGGCACGAAACTGCCGATATGGGCCAGGATGGCTATCAGGGCGATCTGGCGCATATAAGTGGACTTACCCCCCATGTTGGGGCCGGTGATCACCAGCATGCGGCGGTGGCTGTCCAGCTGCAGATCGTTGGGGATAAAGGCATCGCTCATCACCTGCTCCACCACCGGGTGGCGGCCACCGCTGATGTGCAGGCCGGTCTCGTCACTTAACTGGGGTCGGGTAAAGGCCAGGGTGTCCGCCCGCTCCGCCAGGCAGGCCAGCACATCCAGTTCCGCCACCGCCAGAAAACTGGTTTGCAGCGCCGCCAGATGCTCCCCCAGCCGTTCCAGCAGTTCATCATACAAGGCCTTTTCCCGGCTCAAAGCCCGGCTCTTGGCACTCAGCGCCTTGTCCTCGAAGGCTTTCAGCTCCGGGGTAATGTAGCGTTCGGCATTTTTCAGGGTCTGACGCCGGATATACTCCTGGGGCGCCTGGCGGGCCTGGGCCTTACTGATTTCGATGTAATAACCATGGACCCGGTTGTAGCCCACCTTCAACGTGCTGATGCCGGTGCGCTCCCGTTCCCGCGCCTCCAGTTCCAGCAGAAACTGGCCGGCGTTTTCGCTGATGCCACGCAGCTCATCCAGTTCGCTGTCATAGCCGGCGGCGATCACTCCGCCGTCCCGGATCACCACCGGCGGGGTGGGAACAATGGCCCGGGTCAGCAGCTCCGCCAGCTCCGGATAGCTGCCGATGGTGCTCCGCAGCTGCTGTATTTCCGCACTGTCCATGGCAGCGGTGGCTTCCGCCAGCGCCGGCAGCGCCACCAGACCGTCCCGCAGCCGGGACAGATCCCGTGGCCGGGCGGATTTCAGGGCCACCCGGGCCAGAATGCGTTCGATATCGCCGATCTGTTTCAGTACCGCCTGCACCGGCTCATACTGGTAATTCTGCAGCAGGCCGGCAATGATATTCTGACGCTGCAGCAGCACTGCCCGTTGCCGGATGGGGCGGTGCAGCCAGCGCCGCAGCATGCGGGCCCCCATGGCGGTTTTGGTTTTATCCAGTACCCAGGCCAGGGTGTAGCGATCCTCGCCGTGGACATTGGCGGTGAGCTCCAGGTTGCGGCGGGTGGCGCTGTCCAGCACCACGCAATCGCTCAGGCTTTCCACCGCCAGGTTACGGATGTGGGGCAGGGCGGCCCGTTGGGTTTCCTTGGCATATTGCAGCAGGCAGCCCGCCGCTGCCACGGCGCCGGTCATGTCCTGGCAGCCAAATCCCGCCAGATCCTGGGTCTGAAACTGCTGCACCAGGGCCCGCTGAGCGGATTCATGATCAAAATCCCAGGGGGGGCGACTGCGCAGCCCCCGGCGACCGTCCAGCAGGCGAAACAGGTGAGAGTCCTCCGCCACCAGCAGCTCCGCCGGATCCAGCCGCGCCAGCTCCGCCATCAGTGCCGTCTCCCCATCCACTTCGGAAACAAAAAAACGCCCGCTGGTGATGTCCAGGTGAGCGATACCGTAGCGATCCAGGTGCTGGGTGACGGCGCACAACAGGTTGTCCACGGTGGCGTCCAGCAGCGCCTCATCACTGACGGTACCGGGGGTCACCACCCGCACCACCTTGCGCTCCACCGGACCCTTGCTGGTGGCGGGATCGCCAATCTGCTCCGCCACCGCCACGGATTCCCCCAGCTTTACCAGCCGCGCCAGGTAGGATTCCGCCGCGTGATAGGGCACCCCGGCCATGGGAATGGGTTTGCCCGCGGACTGGCCGCGCTGGGTCAGGGTGATATCCAACAGCTCCGCGGCCCGTTGGGCATCCTCGAAAAACAGCTCGTAGAAATCCCCCATCCGATAGAACACCAACTCGGCGGGGTGCTCGGACTTGATGCGCAGATACTGCTGCATCATGGGTGTGTGTTGGGCGAGCGCGGTTTCGGAGCCGGACATGGGGTCGGATCGTTCTCGTATCGGGTTAGCGGATTGAGCCGGCCATTGTAACCTGTCTGCCATTCAAGAAAACCGTTGCCGGCACAAAAATGGCCGCCGGCCGTCAGGGGGCTGCACTACCCAAAATAGGGGGATTTGCCCATGGTTCATCCGCGGCTAAACCAGTAGAATTCAGGGCAGTTATTTACGATAGAACTGTCTATGTTGTTGTACTCCGATCAGGTGCTGCTGATCGAGGCCCTGGCCACCCAGCTTGGGGCCCTGTTGGCGGACAAGGAAAAAAAAATAGTCACGGCGGAATCCTGTACCGGGGGCTGGGTATCCCAGGCCATCACCCAGGTGGCGGGCAGCTCCCTCTGGTTTGATCGCGCCTACGTCACCTACAGTAATGAAGCCAAGCGCTCCATGCTGGGGGTAAAGGCACGCACCCTGAAATCCGAGGGGGCCGTGAGCCGGGCGGTGGTGGAGGAGATGGCCGAAGGCGCCCTGAAGAAGTCCGGCGCTGATTTCGCCGTGGCCATCAGCGGTATTGCCGGCCCCGGCGGCGGTACCGAGGACAAACCCGTGGGCACCGTATGGTTCGCCTGGAACCTGGCGGGGCAGGTGGATGCCGCCATGGTGGTGTTGCCCGGCGAGCGCCGGGATGTGCGGGCGGCGGCGGTGACCCTGGCGCTGCAGGGGCTACTGGTGCGGGTTCGGCGCTGGCTGGCGCAACACCCGGAAGTGCCCGAGACCGACAAACAATTACCGCAATTACTTGATGAAGCCCAATAATACTGTTTAAATATACAGTAATTGATGGGTAGTCAACTGCACACTGCGAGGAACGATTAATGGATGACAACAAACGCAAGGCGTTGGGTGCGGCGCTGTCGCAAATTGAGCGTCAGTTCGGCAAAGGCGCGGTTATGCGCATGGGCGATCAGCAGCAACAGGCCATGCCCGCCATTTCCACCGGTTCCCTGGGGCTGGATATTGCCCTGGGTATTGGCGGCCTGCCCAAGGGGCGCATCGTGGAAATCTTCGGGCCGGAGTCCTCCGGTAAAACCACACTGACCCTGAGTGTGGTGGCCCAGGCCCAGAAACAGGGCCTCACCTGTGCCTTTGTGGACGCGGAGCATGCCCTGGATCCCATCTATGCCGGCAAGCTCGGTGTCAATGTCGATGATCTGTTGGTGTCCCAGCCGGATACCGGAGAGCAGGCCCTGGAAATTACCGATATGCTGGTGCGATCCAACGCGGTGGATGTGATTATCGTGGACTCGGTGGCGGCGCTGGTGCCCAGGGCGGAAATCGAGGGTGAGATGGGGGATAGCCACGTGGGGCTGCAGGCCCGGCTCATGTCCCAGGCCCTGCGCAAAATTACCGGCAGCGTCAAACACGCCAACTGTCTGGTGGTGTTCATCAACCAGATCCGAATGAAGATCGGGGTGATGTTTGGCAACCCGGAAACCACCACCGGGGGCAACGCCCTGAAGTTTTATTCCTCCGTGCGCCTGGATATCCGTCGCACCGGTGCGGTAAAACAGGGGGAGGAAGTTGTGGGCAACGAAACCCGGGTCAAGGTGGTGAAAAACAAGGTGGCCCCTCCCTTCAAGCAGGCGGAATTTCAGATTCTTTACGGTACCGGCATTTATCATATGGGCGAGGTGCTGGATCTGGGGGTGGCCTGTGGCCTGGTGGATAAATCCGGCGCCTGGTATGCCTACCAGGGGGACAAGATCGGCCAGGGCAAGGCCAATGCCGCCAAGTTCCTGGAGGATAATCCCGACGTTGCGGAGGCCATCGAGCAGGAAATTCGCAGTCAGATGTTGAATATCAAGCCTCCCGAGAAGGAGGTGGAGGCCGCGCAAGAGGCCTGAGGCGTCATCGACTTTCGCTTCGGGACGGCAAAAACCGCTGCACGGGCAGCGGTTTTTTTTGCCGGTCTCCAGGCCGCGATATTGCGCCAGGTCAGTATTCGCCGGCTTCCCCAGGGGCCCAGGCTGGTCGGGATTGACGTGGGTCAAGGCCCGGTCGAATGGTTCGGAGATAATGCTGCAATCAAAATGATAATGTCGGTACGGTGCCTGGGTACGGTGTATGCGTTTGGTGAAGCATGAAAATGAGGTGAATTCACTGTGGGACAGTGAGTTTATTCGCCAGCATGATGTGGCGGGTCCGCGGTATACTTCCTATCCTACCGCGCTGCAGTTTCACGAGGAGTTCAGCCAACAGGATTACCTGGACGCGGTGCGTCGCAGCAACCATTCCAGAAAGCCGTTGTCGCTGTATATTCATCTGCCATTCTGCGCCTCACTTTGCTACTACTGCGCCTGCAACAAAGTCATCACCCAAAGTGAAGACAAGAAACGCCGCTACCTGGACGCGCTGATCAAGGAAATCCGGATCAAATCCCGGGATTTTGCCGCCGACCGGCCGGTGTATCAGATGCATTGGGGGGGTGGCACGCCCACCTACTTCAGCGGCCCCGAGCTGACGGAACTCTGGTTCGAGGTGAGTCGCCATTTTCATCTGGTGGATCCGGAACGGGGGGAATATTCCATTGAAATCGATCCCCGTACCCTGGATGGCGACAAGCTGGGGCTGCTCAAAGGGCTGGGATTCAATCGCATCAGTCTGGGAATTCAGGATTTCGATCCCAGGGTGCAGGAAGCCATCAACCGGGTGCAGCCGCTGTCCCAGATCCGGGAGCTGATGGATGCCGCCCGCAGTTATCAGTACCGTTCGGTGAATTTCGATCTGATCTACGGCTTGCCCTATCAGACCGTGGCTTCCGTGGAGCGCACCATTGAGCAGGTAATCCAACTGGATCCGGATCGCATCTCCCTGTTTAACTACGCGCATTTGCCGGAGCGGTTTAAATCCCAGGGGCTGTTGCCGGAGGAGGCACTGCCACCGGCGGAGGAAAAGCTGCAGATCCTGTGCGCCGCCTCCAATCAGCTGGTGGCCGCCGGCTATGTGTATATCGGCATGGATCACTTTGCCAAGCCCAACGACGAGCTGGCCCTGGCCCAGGCCGCGGGCCGGCTGCATCGCAACTTCCAGGGCTATACCACCTGCAAGGAAGCCGATCTGGTGGGGCTGGGGGTTTCCGCCATCAGCCTGATCAACAACATCTACTGCCAGAACACCAAATCCATCAGTGAGTATCAGACCTTACTGGATGCTGATGAGACCCCGCTCAGTTCCGGTGTGGTGCTGAGTACGGATGACGAGATCCGGCGGGCGGTCATCATGTCTCTCCTGTGCCAGAACCGGCTGCTTCCGGCCCGCATCGAGGAGCAGTTCGGGGTCCGTTTCGATGAGTACTTCTCAAATGAAATCAAAGATTTAAATGGATTTGTGGAGCAGGGCTTGCTGCTGGGAGGCCAGCAGGGGTACGAAGTTACCGAGAAGGGGCGGCTGGTGGTGCGCAAGATCTGTATGCTGTTCGATACCTACCTGTCGCAACATCTGCAGTCCGGCCGGCGCTTTTCAAGGGTTCTATAGTGGGTTGATTGCGAGTCAGGTGATTACGAGTCAGGTGATTACGTGTTAATATCCGGCTATATTAGATGATCACGATCTAATAGTTCACCGGATAGCTAATGCGGAATCACCTATGTCTTTAGACCATGACACCAAGCAACGGGTGCCCACCCGTAGCATCAACGTCTCCTGTACCGACTGTAGCCTGAACCCAATCTGCCTGCCGGTGGCGGTGGACAACAAGCAGTTGGATGAGCTGGATCGCATCATCAAGCGCAGCAAGCCCATGAAAAAGGGGGAACACCTGTTCCGTGCCAGCGATCCCTTTGCCTCCATCTATGCGGTACGCAGCGGCACCATCAAAACCTATTCAGTAACCGAGGATGGTGAAGAGCAGGTGACCGGTTTTTATCTGCCGGGCGAGGTGTTGGGCATTGACGGCATCAATACCAATGTCCATTCCAATTCCGCCAAGGCGCTGGAAACCGCAGCGGTGTGCGAGATTCCGTTCGATAAACTGGAAGTGCTGTCGGCGCAGATTCCCTCCCTGCAGCGGCACTTTTTTCAGCTGATGAGCCGGGAAATCCAGGCCGATCAGCAATTGATTATGCTGCTTAGCAAAAAAAGCGCGGAAGAGCGCATTGCCTCTCTGCTGCTGAGTATTTCCGCCCGTCATACCAAGCGTGGGCTTTCCGCCTCGGGTTTCCGCCTGCCCATGTCCCGCAACGACATCGGCAATTTTCTGGGGCTGGCGGTGGAAACGGTGTCCCGGGTTTTCACCCGTTTGCAGAAGCAGGGCGTCATCCATGTGGACGGCAAAGAGGTGGAAGTGCTGGATATGCAGGGGTTGTGTCATATGTCCAACGGCATGGAAAACAAAGCCCGCACTGCCTGAGCCCTATCTACCGGCCGACCAAACCTGGCAATTAAACCGGTCAAACAGGCTAGTCAAACAAGAGGGGCGCGATAGTCACGCCCCCGCGGTTTTCAGTTTGCCCGTGTCAACAGCATGATTTCCCACCGCCAACATCAATTGATGGGAATATTTTTGGGCTGAGGCGCGGCCTGGGGTTCGGTCTTTTTGACCACCAGTTTCAGCACCCCGTCTTCGAATAGGGCCTGTACTGAGGATTCGTCCACGTTGTCGCCCAGGGTAAAGCGGCGCACGAACCTGCCGTAGCGACGCTCCGAACGAATCTGTTTGTCGCCTTTTTCTTCATGCTCGCTCTTGTTGGTGGCCTCAATGGACAGCACCCCGTCGTGCAGGGCTACATTAATGTCCGACTTTTTGATGCCGGGCAGCTCAGCGGTGATGGTGTACTCGGTATCGCTCTCGGAAATGTCCGTGGCCGGCATATTGAATGCCTCGTCGGCGAAAGCCGGGAAGCCACCGGTGCCCCGGCCGAACACGTTATCCACTAACTGTTGAAAACTATCGAACCCGCGGAACGGGCTGCTTAACTGTTTAGAGTTGCTCATGGGAATACCCTCCTTGTTTGCTCCTGTGTCTGGATTTATAAGGTCAATTTGTTTTTTTTCAATTGACCGGCATCAATAGTTCAACGGCACCCACCGCACCCTGGATTGACCTTGATATTGCCGCTCAGGTCGGCAAAGTCAGTGACAAAACATGGGGTTTTGGTGTTAACTTTTAAATCATTCAGGTTAGATCGGCCTGGCCGGCATCGGCTCTGGAAATTAGCCGCGGAATCTGACCACCACAGCGGGATTTAGAAATCTATGGCAACTGATTTTGTCGACGTATTGATCGTGGGGGCCGGCCTGTCGGGTATCGGCGCGGCCTGTCACCTGCAACACAAGCTACCCAACAAAAGCTACCTGATTCTGGAGGGCCGTGAGGCCATTGGCGGCACCTGGGATCTGTTTCGTTACCCCGGGATTCGTTCCGACTCGGACATGTACACCCTGGGCTACAACTTCAAACCCTGGAATAATCCCAAGGCCATTGCCGATGGCCCGGATATTCGCAGCTACATTCGCGAAACCGCCCGCGAGCATGGCGTGACCCGGCACATCCGATTTCAGCACCGTGCTGTCAAAGCCGCCTGGGACAGCAACAGTGCCCGCTGGACCGTGGATGTGAAACGCACGGACACCGGGGAAACGATTCAGATTCAATGCCGGTTCTTTCTCGGTTGTACCGGTTATTACAACTACCAGGCGGGGTACACACCGGAGTTTCCCGGCCGGGAGCGGTTCCAGGGGGAGATCATCCATCCCCAGCAATGGCCCGAGGACCTGGATTATGCCGGCAAACAAGTGGTGGTGATCGGTAGCGGTGCCACGGCGGTCACCCTGATTCCCGCCATGGCGGAAAAGACCGGACACATCACTATGTTGCAGCGCTCCCCCACCTATGTGGCGTCGGTGCCCTTAAAGGACAAACTGGCCAATAAACTGCGGCGCTATCTGCCGGACAAACTGGTTTACCGATTGGCGCGGACCCGTAACGTGGGGTTCCAGATGGCGTTCTATAAACTGGCCCGAACCCGGCCCAAGGCCATCCGCCGGCTGTTGCTGGCCCAGGTGCGACGCCAGGTGGGTGATGACTTCGATATGAAACACTTTTCGCCCCATTACAATCCCTGGGACGAACGCTTATGCGCGGTGCCCAACGGCGATCTGTTTAAAGCCATTCGGCGCGGGCAGGCCTCGGTGGTCACCGATCATATCAAAACCTTCACCGAGCAGGGGATTCGGTTGCAATCCGGTCAGGAGCTGAAGGCGGATATCATCATCACCGCCACCGGCCTGGACCTGCAGTTGCTGGGGGGCATGCAACTGGAAGTGGACGGCCAGCCTTTCGACCTGTCCCAGACCATGAATTATAAGGGTGTCATGTTCCAGGATCTGCCGAATTTTGCCATGGTGTTTGGCTACACCAACGCCAGCTGGACATTGAAGGCGGATCTCACCTGTGAGTATCTGTGCCGGTTGTGGCAACTGATGGATAAACGAGGCATGCGCCAGGTTACGCCCAGACTGACGGATGGCGATGTTCACGAAGAACCCTTTGTGGACTTTCAGTCCGGTTACATAAAACGGGCGCTGGACAAACTGCCCAAACAAGGCAACAAATCCCCCTGGAAACTGCATCAGAATTACGCGTTGGACATGGCGATGTTGCGGTTCGGTGAAGTGGACGACGGCGTGGTGACGTTTTCCAATCCGGTGCCGGCCTGAGGCTTTCTGAAGGGCTTGTGGGGGCGGATAGGGTTGATATGCATCAATACTGAATGGTGCACTATCTGCCACAATTTAAACAATCACATTGGGAGGCACTGACATGACCAACAAACACGAATACGCCGAGAAACTGAAACGCCAGCTGGCGGAATGGGAACAGGATATTGATCGCCTGGAGGCGAAGCTGGATCAGACCCAGGACCAGTACCGGACGCAACTGGATCAGAAACTGACGGAACTGAAGAGCAAGCGGGCGGAGTTGAAACAGCGCTTCGAGAAGCTGGAGGATGCAGCGGAGGAAGCCTGGGAGGATCTGCGGGAGGGCCTGGAGCTGGCCTGGGATTCCCTCAAGCTGGGGGTGCTCTCCGCCAAGTCGGAATTTATGAACGAAGACAAACAATAGGCCGGCCATCCGTAACAGCGGTCAGCTGCGGTTAGCTGCGGAAAGCCCCATCCGGGGCTTTTTTTATGGGCGCTCTTTATGCGGTAGCATAGAGCGGGTCCGCGACTTATGATTCACACCTTGAGAGGGACAGGCCATGACAACGCTGAAACAGCTGGCTCAGGAACAACTGAGCCTGGGTCAACAAATTCGCCACAATGCGCGGCGCCTGCGCCTGGCCAGCGTGGGGTTGGCCAGCCTGCTGGCCGCTGAACGGGCACGTCGCTATCGTCAGGCCTGGGAGATGGGGGTTGCTTATGGGGATCCGGACAGCCCCCTGGGGCGGGCCAGTCGCCTGAGCAGCGGGGTGGTGGCCCTGGTGCGGGAGGAGTCCCAACGCTGGTTTGACGAATTGGTGGCGGAGGGGGAACAGGCCCTGGCCGGTCGCCGGCCACCACCGCCGGTGGTAGCCGAGTCACCCCAGTCCCGGGTTCTGCGCAAACGACCGGTGGCCCGGCGTAAAGCACCACCCAGCGAGGTCGTGAAAACCTCTCCCGGTTCACGCTGATGGCAGAGGCGTCCAAAGCTTCAGTGCGGGAGCGTGCCCTGGCCCTGCTCAGCCGCCGTGATCACAGTGCTAGGGAGCTCGCTGACAAACTGGTGGTCCAGTTCGATCCGGAGCTGGTGCTTGAAGTGGTGGGGGAACTGGCGCAACAGGGATTGCAGAGTGACGCCCGCTTTGCCGAGGTGATGACCCGCTCCCGTATCCAGCGCGGCCACGGCCCCCTGCGCATCCGCGCCGAGCTGAAACAAAAGGGCGTGGCGGCGGAGGCTATCGAAACCGCGTTGCAACAGCAGGAGGTGGACTGGTTTCATCAGGCCTGTGTGGTCCGCCAGCGCCGCTTCGGTGGCGCGCCCTGCGCCGAGCGCCGGGAACAGGCCCGCCAGATTCGTTTCCTGCAATACCGGGGCTTCACCATGGAGCAGATCCAGCACGCACTGGCGGTCACCGAAGAATAAGGCCCGTGGGCGCCGGTGCCGCCCCAAGACCCGGATGCAATAGCTGCTGGAGATGGTAAACTTCGCCTTTCACCCACCCATAGCGAGTTGAACCAGCCACTGCCATGAAAACCTCTGAAATCCGTCAAGCCTTTCTCGATTATTTTCAGTCCCAGGGGCATGAGGTGGTACCCAGCAGTCCGCTGGTGCCGGCCAATGACCCCACTTTGTTGTTCACCAATGCGGGCATGGTGCAATTCAAAGAGGTTTTTCTGGGGCATGAGCAGCGCAATTATACCCGCGCCACTTCCTCCCAGCGCTGTGTTCGCGCTGGGGGCAAGCATAACGACCTGGAAAATGTGGGGTATACCGCCCGTCATCACACCTTTTTTGAGATGCTGGGCAACTTCAGTTTTGGCGACTACTTCAAGCGGGAAGCCATTGGCTTTGCCTGGGAATTCCTCACCAAGACCCTGGGTTTGCCGACGGAAAAACTCTGGGTGACGGTGTATCACGAGGATCAGGAGGCGGAAAACATCTGGCTGCAGGAACTGGGTGTGGATCCGAAGCGGTTTTCCCGGCTGGGGGAGGACAGCAACTTCTGGCAGATGGGGGATACCGGTCCCTGCGGCCCCTGCACCGAAATATTTTACGATCATGGCCCCGAGGTCTGGGGTGGCCCCCCCGGCAGCCCGGAAGAGGACGGCGATCGTTACATTGAAATCTGGAATCTGGTGTTCATGCAGTACGACCGCCAGCCCGATGGCACCCTGAAACCCCTGCCCAAACCCTCGGTGGATACCGGCATGGGTCTGGAACGGGTGGCGGCGGTGTTGCAGGGGGTACACAGTAACTATGAGATCGATCTGTTTGCCAACCTGCTGCAGGCCGTGGCCACAGTGGTGGGCACCGACGATCTCCAGCATAAATCCCTGCGGGTGATCGCCGATCATATTCGCTCCTGCTGCTTTCTGATTACCGATGGCGTGTTGCCTTCCAACGAGGGCCGGGGCTATGTATTGCGGCGTATCCTGCGGCGTGCCATTCGTCATGGCAACAAGCTGGGGATGAAGGATCTGTTTTTCCACAAACTGGTGGCGCCCCTGGTGGCGGAAATGGGCGCTGCCTATCCCGAGCTGCGCCAGGCCCAGCCCCAGGTGGAAAAAGTGCTGAAGCTGGAAGAGGAACAGTTTGCCAAAACCCTGGAGCAGGGGTTGCGGATTCTGGAGCAGGACCTGGAGTCTATCGACGGCAACCGGATTCCCGGGGATGTGGTGTTCAAGCTCTACGATACCTACGGCTTTCCCGCTGACCTCACCGCCGATATTGCCCGTGAGCGTGACCTGACCATTGATGAGGAAGGTTTTGCCCGGGAAATGGAACAGCAGAAGCAGCGGTCCAAGGAGGCAGGGAAGTTCAAGGCCAATTACCACGGCGGATTGGCAGTGAATACGGCCAGCGCGTTCAGTGGTTACGAGCAGGCCGACGGGGCCGGCCAGATCACCGAGTTGTTTGTGGATGGTGAGGCGGTCACCGAGGTGACCGCCGGCCAGGCCGCGGTGATGGTACTGGATAGTACGCCGTTCTATGCCGAGTCCGGTGGTCAGGTGGGGGACGTGGGTTTTATCCGTACTCCCAAGGGCGAGTTTGAAGTGACTGACACCACCCGTGAGCGTGGTGCCCACCTGCATCACGGCGTGGTAAAACAGGGTACGCTGGTGGCGGGGGATGCCGCGACGGCGGAAATCGATAATAGCCGCCGCCAGGCCATCCGCCTCAACCATTCTGCCACCCATTTGCTGCATGCGGCCCTGCGCCGGGTATTGGGGGACCACGTAACCCAGAAGGGGTCGCTGGTGACCGCCGACCGGTTGCGTTTTGACTTTGCCCACCTGGAGGCCATGAAAGCGGACCAGATCAAGGCGGTGGAACAGCTGGTGAACCAACAGATCCGGGCCAACACCGAAGTCTGCACTGAGTTACTGCCCATTGAGCAGGCCAAAGCCAAGGGTGCTCTGGCCCTGTTTGGGGAAAAGTACGATGACGAGGTACGGGTACTGACCATGGGTCAGGACAACTTTTCCATTGAACTTTGTGGCGGTACCCATGTGCGGCGCACCGGGGATATCGGTCTGTTCCGGATTATCGCCGAAGGTGGCGTGGCCGCCGGGGTGCGCCGGGTGGAGGCCGTCACCGGTGCCGCCGCGCTGGCCTGGGTGGATGAGTCCGAGGCTATCGTCGCCCGCATCGCGAGCCTGGTGAAAGCCAGTCGCGAGACTGCGGTGGAAAAGGTGCAACAGACCCTGGAGCGAACCAAAGCCCTGGAAAAAGAGCTGGAACAACAAAAAGCCAAACTGGCCAGCAGTGCCGGCGATGATTTGCTGGCCCAGGCCAAAGCGGTGGCGGGGGTCAAGGTGCTCAGCGCCGTGGTGGATGGCGTGGATGGCAAGGCCCTGCGGGATATGGTGGATAAGCTGAAGAACAAGCTGGGGTCCGGCATAGTGGTGCTGGGGGTTGCCGGCGCCAAAGCCAGCCTGGTGGCCGGCGTCACCAAGGACCTGACCGATCGGGTGAAAGCGGGGGATCTGGTGAATCATGTGGCGCAACAGGTGGGCGGTAAGGGCGGCGGCCGCCCGGATCTGGCCATGGCTGGCGGGCCCGACGCCGGGGCCTTGCCCGCGGCGATGGATTCAGTGGGAAGCTGGCTGGCGGAACGGCTGTAACCCGGTATAATTTTTGGCCTTAATGGGCTTTTGTCCTACAACAAAAGGTATACAATACTGCACTTTCGCAGGCGGATGGGAACGGGTATTGTTCAGCCCGGCCGTATTCGCCTCAATCCTATTCAAGAATCGTTGCAATGGCGTTAATAGTCCAAAAATACGGTGGCACCTCGGTGGGCACCATTGACCGTATCCGCAACGTGGCCCGGCGGGTGGAGCGTTACCGTGACCAGGGCCATGAAGTGGTGGTGGTGGTTTCGGCCATGAGTGGTGAAACCAACCGCTTGCTGGCGCTGGCCCAGGAGGTGACTGCGTCACCCTCGCCGCGGGAACTGGATGTGCTGGTAACCACCGGTGAACAGGTGACCATCGCCCTGATGAGTATGGCGCTGCAGCATGACGGTTATCCGGCCCGTTCCTATACCGGCGGTCAGGTGCGCATTCTCACCGATAATGCCCACGGCAAAGCCCGCATTCAGGCCATTGACGATCACCGTATCCGCGAAGACCTGGCCCAGGGTCGGGTGGTGGTGGTCGCAGGTTTCCAGGGCGTGGACGACGCCGGTAATATCACCACCCTGGGGCGGGGCGGTTCCGATACCACCGGGGTGGCCCTGGCGGCAGCCCTGGGAGCGGACGAATGCCAGATTTATACCGATGTGGATGGCGTCTACACCACCGATCCCCGGGTGGTGAGCAATGCCCGGCGGCTACAGCGCATCACCTTCGAGGAAATGCTGGAAATGGCCAGCCAGGGCTCCAAGGTGTTACAGATACGCTCGGTGGAGTTCGCCGGCAAGTACAATGTGCCACTGCGAGTGCTGTCGAGTTTTGACGAAGGCCCCGGCACCCTGATTACCGTAGATGAAGAGGACCCCATGGAACAGCCAGTGATATCCGGCATTGCCTTCAATCGAGACGAAGCCAAGATTATTGTGCGTGGTGTGCCTGATATTCCCGGTGCCGCTTACCGCATCCTGGGGCCGGTGGGGGATGCCAATATTGAAGTGGACATGATCGTGCAAAACGTGGGGGCGGACAACACCACGGATTTCACGTTCACGGTGCACAAGAACGAAATGGAGAAAGCCACCAATGTGCTGCGCAGTGTTGCCGGCGAGATTGGTGCCAAGGAAGTACAGTCAGATGCTTCCATTGCCAAGGTTTCCATGGTGGGGGTGGGTATGCGCTCCCATGCCGGAGTGGCGAGTCGTATGTTCCAAATTCTGGCAAAGGAGTCCATCAATATCCAGATGATATCGACCTCGGAAATCAAGATATCGGTGGTGATTGAGGAGAAGTACCTCGAGCTGGCGGTGCGTTCGCTGCACAGCGGTTTTGAGCTGGAAAAAGAACCATTTGAATCCGACTAAGGCTGTTTTTTAACCGAAAGAAATCCATTTGCTGCCCTTCCAAAATCAGAAACCTGGTCAACAATTAGATTAGGTCGAAGCATTAAAGCTGAGCGGACGGATTTGGACGTGGTGGCTGGATCGCCTCGGGAGCAGTAGTGACAGGAGAAGGATATGTTGATTTTGACTCGCCGTGTGGGCGAAACGTTAATGATTGGTGACGAAGTCACCGTGACTGTGCTGGGTGTGAAAGGCAACCAGGTGCGCATCGGCGTTAATGCGCCCAAAGAGGTGGCGGTGCACCGGGAGGAGATCTACCAGCGCATTCAGCGCGAGAAGCAGCCTGACAACAACGATCTCTAAGCTGCGGATTTGGCGGCGAAAAAGCGATGCGGGGTCATCGCTTTTTTTGCTTGAGTGGTAAGTGCTTGATTATTTATATTAAATCCTCGAATTTGCACTAGGAATTCCCGTCAAAGGCGGGTATCATCTCGCGCACGTTTTGAGGAGAGGTGGCCGAGAGGCTGAAGGCGCTCCCCTGCTAAGGGAGTATACGGTTTATCCCGTATCGAGGGTTCGAATCCCTCCCTCTCCGCCATTTAATGGCCGCTGCTGGACTCTCCGTTACTGGAATCTCTGTTGCAGAAAGCCCCTAAGCGTTTGATGTTGGTCAGAAAATTAACTTTTGATTGACATGACGCGGGGATTACGTAGAATTCCCCACCCACGCGCTCGTAGCTCAGCTGGATAGAGTACCTGGCTACGAACCAGGCGGTCGCAGGTTCGAATCCTGCCGAGCGCGCCATATAACAAAAAAGCCCTGCAGTGATGCGGGGTTTTTTTATGCCTGCGGGCTGGCAATGGCTGCGGGGAATGACGCGGCGGGTTGCGGTCACCGGGGTGAAGCGGTAACTTTGCTCGACTATGGTACCGCAGGCGGGATGCGTTCCCGGCTCTGGCACAACCCAACCATGAGGCATCAACATGAATAACTTGCTGTGGGAAGGTTTTAACCTGATGATCATCGGCATGGGAGCGGTGTTCCTGTTCCTGGTGTTGCTGGTGGTCACCACCACGCTGATGTCCACGTTGATTGCCCGGCTGTTGCCGCCGGCGGAGCTGAGGCCGACCCCCTCCGGCCCCGGCCAGCCGCCGGCGGATGATGCCCAGTTGCCGGCGGTGATCACCGCCGCCATCCATCGTCACCGTTCCCGCCGCAAATAAGGCAATGACACCGAATTCAAGCGATTAACCAGATAAAGGCCTACGTTCATGAATCAGGTAAAGCAACCCCTTGGTATAACCGATGTGGTGCTGCGGGATGCGCACCAGTCCCTGTTTGCCACCCGCCTGCGGCTGGCGGATATGCTGCCCATCGCGGACAAGCTGGATAAAGTGGGGTTCTGGTCCATTGAGTCCTGGGGGGGTGCCACCTTTGATGCCTGTATCCGCTATCTGGGGGAGGATCCCTGGGACCGTATCCGCCAGCTGAAACAGGCCATGCCCAACACCCCCCAACAGATGTTGCTGCGGGGCCAGAATCTGCTGGGCTATCGCCACTACGCCGACGATGTGGTGATCAAGTTTGTGGAGCGGGCGGCGGTGAACGGCGTGGATGTGTTCCGGGTATTCGATGCCATGAACGACCCGCGTAATCTGGAAACCGCCATCAAGGCGGTATTGGATCAGGGCAAGCACGCCCAGGGCACCATTTCCTATACCGTGAGCCCGGTGCACACCATTGACAGCTGGGTGGAGCTGGCGCAGCAGATTCAGGACATGGGCGCCAACTCCATTTGCATCAAGGATATGGCGGGGCTGCTGAAACCCTACGTGGGCTATGAGCTGGTGACCCGGCTGAAGCAGGCCCTGGAGATTCCCGTGCACATGCAGTGTCACGCCACCACCGGCATGTCCACCGCCACCGCCCTGAAATGCGCCGAGGCGGGCATCGATAATGTGGATACCGCCATCTCCTCCATGAGCATGACCTACGGTCATTCCCCCACCGAGGCGGTGGTGGCCATTCTAGAGGGCACCGAGCGGGACACCGGCCTGGATATCCACCTGCTGGAGGAAATTGCCGCCTATTTCCGCGACGTCCGCAAGAAGTACGCGGCTTTTGAGGGGGCGCTGCGGGGCATTGATTCCCGCATTCTGGTGGCCCAGGTGCCCGGGGGCATGCTCACCAATATGGAAAGCCAGCTGAAAGAGCAGGGTGCCGGCGATAAGCTGGATCAGGTGCTGGAGGAGATTCCCAAGGTGCGCAAGGACCTGGGCTATATTCCGCTGGTGACCCCTACATCCCAGATCGTGGGTACCCAGGCGGTGCTGAACGTGCTCACCGGTGAACGCTACAAGAGCATTTCCAAGGAAACCGCCGGCGTGCTGAAAGGGGAATACGGCGCCGCCCCGGCGCCCTTTGATCAGGCCCTGCAGGCCCGGGTGCTGGAGGGCCGCGAGCCGGTGACCTGCCGCCCGGCGGATTTGCTGGAACCGGAACTGGACAAGCTCACCGCTGAACTGCAGCAGCTGGCCCAGGAGAAGCGCTTCACCCTGGCCAGCGAGGCGGTGGACGACGTGCTCACCTATGCGCTGTTTCCGCAGATCGGTCTTAAGTTTCTGCAAAACCGGGGTAACCCGGATGCCTTCGAACCGGCGCCGGGCACCGAGCCCGCCGCCCCGCAAGCCAGCACACCGCCAGCGTCAGCCGGCGCTGGCGACAGTGGCGTCTACACGGTGACCGTCAATGGTCAGGCTTATGTGGTGGAAGTGGCCGAAGGCGGGGATGTGAGCCAGGTGCAGGCGGCACCGGCGGCACCCACGGCCAGCGCCGCGCCGGCGGGGGCCGGTGAACCGGTGCCGGCGCCCCTGGCGGGCAACATTTTCAAAGTCAAAGTGGCCGTGGGCCAGGCGGTGCAGGAAGGGGATGTGCTGGTGGTGCTGGAAGCCATGAAAATGGAAACCGAGGTACGGGCGGCCCGCGGCGGCACCGTGACCGGAGTGACGGTGAAAGAGGGGGACGCCGTCAAGGTGGGCGATACCCTGTTGAGCATCGGCTAAGCGGCGGGGCCCTGGGGTATGGATAATTTATTGCAGCTCTGGCACAGCACCGGCATCTATCATCTGGAAACCGGCCAGGGGGTGATGATCCTGGTGGGTCTGGCTCTGTTGTGGCTGGCGATTAAAAAGGGTTTCGAGCCCCTGTTGCTGGTGCCCATCGGGGTGGGGGGCATCCTGGCCAACATCCCGGTGGCCGGTCTGGCGGAATCCGCTTTGGGCCATGCCCTCTACTACGGTGACGCCGACCTGGTGAGCAGCGTGAAATCCCTGCTGGGTATGGCGGCGGAAGCCACCCCCACCCAGGTGAAGAATGCCTGGTATGCGGCGACACCGGAGATTCATGCCCAGGTGGAACATCTGGTGAAATCCAAGGGGCATGCCGACGGTATTCTCTATTTGATTTACTCGGTGGGGCTCACCACCGGCCTGTTCCCACTGCTGATTTTTATGGGGGTGGGAGCGATGACGGATTTTGGCCCGCTGCTGGCCAACCCCCGGACCTTATTACTGGGGGCGGCGGCGCAGTTCGGCATTTTCGCCGCCTTACTGGGGGCGGTGAGCCTGACCTCCCTTAACATCGGCATAGACTTCTCCCTGGCGGATGCGGCGGCCATCGGTATTATCGGCGGCGCCGACGGCCCCACCGCCATCTATGTGACCAGCAAGCTGGCGCCGGATCTGCTGGGGGCCATCGCCGTGGCGGCGTATTCCTACATGGCACTGGTGCCGTTGATTCAGCCCCCCATTATGCGGGCCCTCACCACCGAGCAGGAACGCAAAATCAAAATGGAACAGCTGCGGGTGGTGCCGGCGGCGGAGAAGATTGTGTTTCCCATTCTCATCCTGGTGCTGGTGGCCCTGTTATTGCCGGACGCGGCGCCGCTTCTAGGCATGTTCTGTTTTGGCAATCTGATGCGGGAGTGCGGGGTGGTGAACCGCCTCAGTGACACCGCGCAGAACGCCCTGATCAATATCGTCACCATCGGCCTGGGGTTGGCGGTGGGTTCCAAGCTCAGCGCCTCCTCGTTTCTGGTGGCGGAAACCCTGGGCATCCTGATTCTGGGGATGGCAGCGTTTTGCATCGGCACCGGCTGCGGTGTATTGATGGCCAAGCTGATGAACCGGTTGTCACGGCAAGCCATCAATCCGCTGATCGGTTCCGCCGGCGTGTCGGCGGTGCCCATGGCGGCGCGGGTATCCAATAAGGTGGGGCTGGAAGCCAATCCGCAGAACTTTCTGCTGATGCACGCCATGGGGCCCAACGTGGCCGGGGTCATCGGTTCAGCGGTGGCGGCGGGGATTTTGCTGAATTTTGTGGGCTAGGGTCGGCGCTTCAGGACTTCACCAGGCGAAAACGCTGGGGGTTCTTGCGCAGATCCGCCGCCCGCTGGGCCCGGTTCTCGTCCACCACCGAGCGCAATGATTCCGCCACCGAGCGAATATCCTCGCCCATGGCCTCGGCAATAAATTCCGGCGAGTGGCCGATCATAAACAGACACTCAATGAGCTGCGACTGAATCTCAGGGGGGACCTGGGCAAAATTGAACAGGGCGATCTTGCGCCGGCGCTGATGGGGTTCGCGACCGTTTTGTGGTTCCTGGCGGATCACATACAGGTCTTCGGGAATTTCGTAAAACGCCAGTAAGTCCATGACCTGCTGACCGCGTGCTTTGTTGAGAAAGCGATCCTGTTGAATCTCCTCCAGCTCAATCAATAGGTCGGTAAGCTCGTAATCGATCATGGTACCCTCCAGTGGGAGTGAAACACGCGGTCTTCCTGAACGTGTGGTCGGTTTCCAATGGTTTACGCTATCACATTTTCAAAAAGTTTAAATAGGTGAGTAAGTAAACAAACCTACTTTTCTTTTGGGTTTGATACCCGGCGCAAAGCCAGCTCCTGCTCCACGGGTGCGCGGGGCTCAGCGGCTGGGCTATCCGGGCGGGAAAGCCGGTCCTGGCTGGAGGTGGCGGCGGGCAGTAACCGCTCCAGCAGATGCAGATCGGCACTTTGATTCTGGAACAGCCAGAAGTAAAGTGCGCCATTGAACCCCACCAGCAGCACCAGGGCCAGGGTCATGGCCACACTGCGCAGTGGGCTGCGTCGGCGGCGGGCGGGTGATGGTGGCTTGATGCGGGTGCGGGTGGCCTCGTCGATTTCCGGTTCCGCCAGGTGCAGATCCTGTTTCACCTCTTCGAAGGATTGAATCCGCACCGCGGTTTCCAGACACAGCATGCCCTTGATCAGGGTGCGCAAATGCTGGGGCACGGCACTGAATGCTTCACAGGGCTGCAGCAGCCCCCGTTTCCACTCCGGCAGGGCACCGGTGAGCAGCTGATAAAAAATCACCCCCGCCGCGAACACATCCGCCTGGGCCAAAGCCGGCTCCCCCGGTGCCTTGTACCAGTTTTCCTCCACGCTGGATTCGTAATGGGGCGCAAAGCCAAAGTCCATCACCTTAACGGTGTTGGTGTCATCGAACAGGATATTGTGGGGCCGCAGGTTGCCGTGAATGATGCGATTGTTGTGGGCAAAAATCATGGCATCACAGATCTGATCCGCCACCAGCAGAAAACTGTCCGGCGCCATGGGTTGCGCCATGCGGTTCTGCAGGCTGCCGCCGGACAGGTATTCCAGAATGGTGATAAAAATCCGGTCATTGCGGCTGACGCCCCGCACATTAATGATATTGCGGTGCTTGATCCGGGACAGGATCTCCGCCTCTTCATAACCCTTGAAATTGCCGATGCGTTTTTTCAACACCATTAATGAGCGATCCTGGCGGTTCTCATACAGGCACACATCACCAAAGGGCGTTTCCCGAATCACATCCAGCAGGCGGAATTTCTCCTTGGGATCCTTAAAGCTTTCCTGAGCCTGGGCTTTTTCCTCCTGCTTCAGGTGGGCGCCTTTGAGGGCCTGCAGCAGCAGCGCCACCAGTTTGTCGGCGCTGGGCCGGCGCTCTGGTTCCGGGGCCAGACAGGCCATGGTGATTTTATCCAGGGAACCGGGGATCTTGGGGTTGAAATGCGACGGCGGAGGATAGCCGGCCTTGGGCAGTTTATTGGCCAGCATCAGGTACATGATCACCCCCAGGGAGTAGATATCGCTGGCGGAAGTGGTGAGAGCCGCGCCCTGCTTCTGCTCCGGCGCCATATAGGCGGGGGTGCCCACGGTCATGTTTTCCTCCCCCACCATGGACATCTCGGTGTCCTCCGACAGCCGGGCGATGCCAAAATCCACCACCCGGGCATTGCCTTCCCGGTCCAGCAGAATATTGCCCGGCTTGATATCACGGTGGATGACATTGTTTTTGTGGGCGTAACCCAGGGCCTTGGCCACCTGCATGATGATCCGCAGCTTGCGGCGGTCGGATAACTTGCGCTGCTTCAGGGCCTCCCGCAGGGTGAGCCCTTCCACGTAGTCCATCACAAAGTAGGGCATCTCATCGGCGGTCAGGCCCCGGTCGATCACCCGGATGATATGGGGGTGGTCCAGCCGCGCCACAATGCGGGATTCCCACTCAAACATCTGGTGGGCCTGGGGGGTGTCAGCGAGGGCACCCTTCATTACCTTGATGGCAACCGGGCGGCCAAGGGAGGTCTGGGTGCCTTTGTACAGCACGGCCATTCCGCCCTCAGCGATCTTCTCCAGCTGCGAGAATCCTTCCAATTCCATGCGGCGATGAACTGACTGAGGTTGGGGGGTCGGGTCTATGAATAAGCTTAGTCAGCTTTCTGTGGATGTCACGTGGGGTCCCAGGCCCGGGCCCGCTCCAGAATCAGCTGTCCCAGCATGCGGATATGGTCGGGGCGGTCGTTCAGGCAGTGAATATAATGATAATCCTTACCCCCTGCCTCCAGAAACGTGACCCGGTTCTGTTCTTCTATTTCCTCCAGGGTTTCCAGGCAGTCCGCGGCGAAGGCGGGGCACACCACATCCACCCGGTTGATATGGTCGTCAGCGCCCCATTGGGCCAGCAACTCGTCGGTGTAGGGTTTGACCCATTCCTCGCGCCCGAAGCGGGACTGGAAACTCTCGGACCACTGCTGATCGGTCAGCCCCAGCCGGCTGGCCACACCCCGGGCGGTGCCACTACAGTGGCTGGGGTAGGGGTCACCGGTATCCTCATAGCGTTGCGGAATGCCGTGGAATGAAAGCAGCAGCCGGTCCGGCTCCCCGTGCTCGTCCCAGTATTCGCGAATGCTGGCCGCCAGCGCAGCCAGATAATCATCCCGCCGCCAGTAATCCCGGATAAACACCAGTTCCGGGATGTCGGGGCAGCGCTGCAGGGCCCGGGCCAGGCCATCGAACACCGCCGCCGTGGTGGTGGAGGAATACTGCGGATACAACGGCAGCACGACGATCCGCTCCACCCCGGTGGTGGCCAGCCGCCGGCCCGCCGCCGCCAGACTGGGCTCGCCATAGGACATGGCCAGTTCCACTGGAATCTCGCCACCGGTGGTTTGACTGAGCCAGGCCTGCAGCGCCGCCTGTTGCCTGCGGCTGAAGTCCATCAATGGTGAACCGTTGTCGGTCCAGATGGTCTGATAGAGTTTGGCGACCTTGCCCGGCCGCACCCGCAGAATGATGCCGTGCAGAATCAGCCACCAGAGCAGACGCGGAACCCGGATTACCCGCGGGTCGGAAAGGAATTCAGCCAGATATTTGCGCACACTGGCGGCATCGGGGTTTTCCGGGGTGCCGAGATTCACCAGCATCACCCCGAAGCGGGGACTGTTGGGGGTGGACAAGATCGACCTCCTTGGTTGATCCCTCTATTGTAAGTCAATTATGCTTCGAAGCGAGCAAGTGCGGGCGATTTCTAACTTTGACCAAACAGGAGATGACAACATGGCATTGCCAAAAGTGGGGAACATGGCGCCGGCGTTCACGCTGCCCAATCAGAACGGGGAAAAAGTCAGCCTGAAAGACTTCAAAGGCAAAAAGAATGTGGTGCTGTACTTTTATCCCAAGGCGCTGACCCCGGGCTGTACCACCCAGGCCTGTGGCATTCGCGATAGCAAAAAGGAATTCGACAAGCGGGATACCGTGGTGTTGGGGGTAAGCCCGGATCCGGCCAAAAAACTGCAGAATTTTATCGATAAGGAAGAACTGAATTTTGATCTGTTGTCCGATGAAGATCACGCCATCGCGGAAAAATACGGGGTCTGGGGCCTGAAGAAGTTTATGGGTCGGGAATTTATGGGCATCCTGCGCATGACCTTCATTATCGGCAAGGACGGCCGCCTCAAACACATCATGGAGAAGGTCAAAACCAAAACCCATCATGACGACGTGCTTGAGATTCTAGACAACCTCTGATGCAGCATCTTGCCTATCTGCCCCACCCCCGTTATGCCCAGGCCTTTGTGGATTATCTGAAAAGCCTGGGGCTGTCCGCTTCCGCCCAGATCCGGTCTGATGGCGCCAATATTTTTATCGATGACGATGAACAGTTGGACCAAGCCCGGGAGGAGCTGGAGCGCTTTCTGCAGGAGCCGGACCACGAACGCTATCGTCAGGCCTCCTGGCTGGTGGAGGGGGAGCATCCGGAAGCGGAGCAACTGGCGCCCATGTACCGGGGCCTGAGCTTTCAGCGTTTTCTGAAACTCACCGGCCTGGTCACCAAAGGCGTCATCGGTATCTGCGTGGTGGTCTATCTGCTGACCAACCAGGGCATGGACATTCAGGCCCGGGCGCCGCTGATGTTCTTCCCCAGCCTGCAGGCGCTGTTGCAGGGCGCGGAGCTGTGGCGCTGGATCACCCCGGCCTTTGTGCATTTCGGGATTTTTCACTTTGTTTTTAACATGGGTGCCTGGTGGATCTTTGGCGGTATGGTGGAGCGCACCCAGTCGTCATTGCGTTTGTTTCTGCTGTTACTGATCTGCGCGCTGGTCTCCAATCTGGTCCAGTTTCTGTGGACCGGTAACCGCTTTGGCGGCTTGTCCGGGGTGGTATATGGCGTACTGGGTTACCTCTGGTTTTATGAGCGCTTCAGCCCCGCGCCACCGTTCCGGCTGCCGCCGGGACTGATGGTGTTTATGTTGATTACCCTGGCCCTGGGGTTCACCAATATTCTGCCGGTGGCCAACCAGGCCCATCTCAGCGGTCTGCTGATGGGGTGTTTTCTGGGCGGGTTGCTGGCGCGCCTGGATCGGCGGGGTTGAACTGAACACCCAAGATGGCAGCCGGTTTAAAAGCCACTGCTAGCGCATTAGCGCCACGGACTTAACCTGAGCATACAGCAACTGATCTTTGTCAACATTCAGCAGGGCTTCCGAGCGGCGGGTGATTTTGGCCAGAATATACTGACCGCCGATGTCCAGCTTCACCATGGTCTGGTGCGGGCTGTGGCAGGGAAAACATTCCACCACCCGCGCCGGCAGAATATTGCTGATACTGGTGTGCTCCTGCATCTGCCAGGCCAGGCTCACATCCCGCGCCAGTACCCGCACCCGCACCGGGTGGCCGATGGGCAGCGGTTGGTGGGGCACCAGTAACTTCTGTTGCAGGCTGCTGCCGGTAATATTGACGTAACTGACCTGATACTGTTCGTCGTGGGCCGCCAGTTCCCCGTGCAGCACCGCGCAGGCCTCATCCAGCCGCGCCAGGGGCAGGTCCGAGCGGGTCAGCAGATCGTTGATATCCCCCTGGGCCAGCATCCGGCCCTGCTCCAACAGCAGCAGGTGATCCGCCAGTCGCACCACTTCATCGGGGGAGTGACTGACGTAAAGAATCGGCAGGTTGCTGTCTTCGTGCAGCCGCTCCAGATAGGGCAGAATGTCCTGTTTGCTGGGCACGTCCAGCCCCGATAACGGCTCATCCATTAATAACAATTGCGGACTGGTGAGCAGGGCGCGGGCAATGGCCACCCGCTGCCGCTGGCCGCCGGAAAGCTGCGCCGGATACCGGTCCAGAAACGGTCCGATCCCCAACAGGTCTGATACCTCGTTCAACTGCACCCGGCGCTGGCGGGCGGGCACCCGTTTCCAACCGTATTCCAGATTGCGGCGAATACTCAGGTGGGGGAACAGACTGGCTTCCTGGAATACATAACCGATGGGACGCTGGTGAGTGGGCACAAAATGATTGGCGTCCTGCCACACTTCGCCAGCCACCTCCAGGTGGCCCCCGGGGGTGCGTTCCAGCCCGGCGATGCAGCGCAGCAACGTGGTCTTGCCGGAACCCGAGGCACCAAACAACGCGCTAATGCCCTGGCCCGGCAAGTGGCTGTCTACTTCCAGACGAAACTGATCCCGCGCCACATTGAATCGAAAGCGGATATCACTCACAGGGGTTGCCACCGGCGTTTGCCGTTAAAGCGCTGCAACAGCAGCAGCACCACAAATGAAAACAGAATCAATCCAGCGGAAAGCAAATGGGCTTGTTGGTATTCCAGGGTTTCCACATGATCGTAGATGGCCACGGACAACACCCGGGTCTCGCCGCTGATATTGCCCCCCAGCATCAGCACCACGCCGAATTCCCCCACGGTGTGGGCGAAAGTCAGCACGGTGGCGGAGAGAATACCGGGGCGGGCCAGGGGCAGCACAATGGTAAAGAAGCGGTCCAACGGTGAGGCCCGCAAGGTGGCGGCGGCCTCCAATGGCCGCCGGCCCAGTTGCTCGAAGGCCCCCTGAATGGGCTGTACCGCAAAGGGCAGGGAATAAATCACCGAGGCCACCACCAGGCCAGGAAAGGTGAACGGCAATAGCCCCAGCCCCAGGGCTTGGGTGATCTGGCCCACCGCCCCCTGAGGGCCCATCAGAATCAACAGATAAAACCCCAGCACCGTGGGCGGCAGCACCAGGGGCATGGCCACCAGGGCCGACAACGCCGGTTTCAACCGGTTGCGGGTGGTGGCCAGCCACCAGGCCAGCGGCGTTGCCACCAGCAACAGAATGACGGTGGTATAAAAAGCCAGTTTCAGAGTGATCCAGATGGTGGTGCTGTCGACGCTGGGCGGTTCCATGATGGGATGGCGTTTCCACTTCAGTGATGCTGCTCATGGTAAACGCAGCCGGCCGTTGTATAAAGACTCGGGTGTAGCAAGACTCGTCCTACGGCTCCATCAATCGCGCCTGACCCAATACCTGCTGCAGCATTTGCGATACCTGGTTGCGGGAATAGGCCCCCTCGGGCTGTTTCAGCCACCAGGTGATCACCTCAATAATCAGCGCCACGGAACAGGTGGCGGCCAGCTCCATGGGCAGGCTGGGATGGGCAATGGCTTTTTGCCGCGCCACCGTCAGGGAGGAGCGCAACAGCTCGGCCCGCAGGGTGGCGCTGGCGCCCCCGGTCAGCAGCACCCGCCACAGGCTGCGGTGCTCATCAATGTACTGGCACAGAGTGTCCAGGCCGGCGCCATCACCGGCCTGTTGGCTCACCGGCAGCGCCAGCTCCAACAGGGTTTCCATTTGATCCCGGGCCAGGGCCTCCAGGAACGCCTCCTTGGAGGCGTGGTGGCGGAAGAACGTGGCATAGTGAACCCCGGCCTCGGCGCAGATCTGGCGAATGATAATGGCTTCGAAGGCATGCTGTTCCAACAGCCCCAACAGGGCGTGGCGCAGGGCGTGGTCGGTGCGCTGAACCCGGGCATCCTGAACCGCGGTGGCAGGGCCAATTGAACCGCTATTTTGTTTGTGCGATATTGTGTCGCATAAGTCCGGAGCGGGTTGGTTTTGCGTGGGTGCTTTCTTCAAGCCGGAAACTCCTGCTGGCCTGCTCTGTATCCGCTTATTAGGCTTCAGTTTCTGCTTGGGTTCAAGCCACCGGCATTTTCTTATTTCAGCGGTTAAAGACTGGCGGCTGAAGCCCGGGGGCGGATGCCCACAGATCTGGCCGCTGCTGATATCAAAGCGTATCGATAATAAGAGCCTGCTCATAAAGTTACCGGCTCCCGATGTGCGGTGCCGGTACTTGCTGCTGGAATTCATGTGGCCACCACTTTTAAACACGCCTCGTGATTAGC
>NZXG01000035.1 GCA_002701845.1 Pseudomonadales bacterium | reverse complement strand
GTGAACAGGTAAGCGGCACCACCGGGCAGAATGCCAGCAATTTCGTATTCACCGGAAATCATCAGCTTGGCCAGTTTGGGATCTGCAAGATATTGCAGAACCACTTTCATGTGGTCTTCATCGGGAATGGCGCCAATGGAGTCCAGGGTACCGGTGAAACTGCTAAACTCACGGGCACGCAGACCAGTGATACCAGCGGCATCACAGGCGCCTGATTTCAGGTCTTCTGCGGCAATTTTTTCGTCCGTGTACACCTTCATTTCCAGGTCCACGCCCCATTTAATGGCTTGCAGACGGTAATCTTCCATCTGGCTGGCAACGGGGCCTGATCTACCCACGATATCCCATACACATAGGGTTCGTTTTGGTAGGTCGGCGGAAAACGCTGTGGTGCTTAGCGCCATGGCGCCGGCGGCGATTGGGGTTAAAAGAGATTTAAACAGTTTGTTCATAGCCTCATCCGGAAGTCTTGGGTTTCTAATAGTTTTAATAGCCCGGAGCGGTTACCACTCCGGGAAGGTTTTTACTGGACTTAGAGCAGCTCTGTCTTTGGCGACTTCGACAACTTCAATTCCAAGTAGCTTTTGGAAAAGCACACCTGGGAACATGCCAATAAAAGTATCGATGAACGGTTTATCCATGGATAACTCGCGAATCGTAATAAAGAAAGTAACGGCATCCCAGTTGCCGATGCCGTTCGTCAGGTTCGCATCGTCTGCTATATAATGCTANAGGAAGTTGACCANGGTACGTCATGCAGCGCGGTTCTTGTATNCCTCAAATAGCTGTCCACCNTCACCAAAGAGGCGTTCCCTCCAAGCCTCCTCTAACGCTTTNGTATCATGATCNTCTGGGTGNAAGCGCNNAGCAATGAATTCTGGCATGCGAGGAAGGATTCGCGAGACAAACCCGTTGCGACCAAACATCATCTTCAATCCTTCNGCATTGTCTTTCACGTCTCCAAGTTTTCCGTCCTTGGCNAACATCCACGCCCANGTGACACCCATCATTGGTATCANNACCACCACTGAGGCGGCGGCAGCTGCNATACGCTCACCATGGCTATTGCCNATCAGTTCGTANACGTCGTAGGCNACAGCCTTGTGTTCGAGTTCTTCGAGAGCGTGCCATTGCCATATCTTGATCATCTCTGGATCNGCGAGGCTCCGGAACTCTTCGTCCTCNAGNAGCTGNTCCGCGAGTANNGCCGTAAAATGTTCCATGAAAGTGGTGGCTGCNAGTTGAGTGCTCTTAGGAAGTTTTGTTAGCACGCTAAGCATAACCTTCACGAAGCGCTCCGGGGTCTCCATATCAAAGCCTCGTTCAGCAAGCAGTTCATTGAGTCGGTCATGCTCACGACCGTGAATGGCTTCCTGACCNATGAATCCAGAAATAGCGGCGCGCTGCCGCTTGTCAGTCACCNNGTTACGAAAATGACGTACCGAATCCATAAAGAAGCGTTCCCCAGGTGGAAAGGANGCGGACAGCATTGCGAAGAATNTNGTTGCNGTAGCNTTATTAGCATAGAAGTANTTTGGCATCGTCNCGGAAAANTNAAAGTCCATGTGCCGAGGGGGGATNCCCACTGACGCACCACCTTTNAGTACTTTATCTGTGTTTTTTGAAGTCATTGGTTGCCTCCTACTTTTTAAAGTTCAATTNAGTTGGTTTCATAACGATTCTCTCAGCGCATTTTCCTTACCCTCGCGCCTNNTGAAAAATGTTTCGAGTANCCGCTGGTAGCCTGTCGGCATNAAGCGCTGACCGATATCCAGTAANNCNGCNTCTGCACCTATGAGTACTCTNCGCTGATTCTTGCGGACNCCCTGNAATATGGCATTNGCTGCCTGNTCCGGNGTTGTGCGGGCGATGCGCTCGAAAAGCTCTGCGATCTCTTCCTTNCTGCCTAGAGTCAANCTGCCTGTATCACCCATACGGCTATTGCGNGCAATNGCGGTTTTAACTCCACCCGGATGTACGCAGGTTGCGCTGACGCTGCTACCTTCAATATCCAGTTCTTCCCGTAGTGATTCAGTAAAGCCTTTGACAGCGAATTTCGCTGCGTTATAGGCAGACTGTGTAGGCACACCGATAATACCAAAGATACTGGAGATATTGACGATGTGGCCGTCACCGGATTGCTTTAGATAAGGCAGAAAGGCCTTGGTGCCGTACACCACGCCCCAGAAGTTGATGTTCATGAGCCATTCGAAGTTTTCGTAGCTCATGGCTTCGACAGTTTCACCAAGGCCGACGCCNGCATTGTTGATGATCAGNTTTACGTGGCCGTGTGCTTTAATGCAGTCGTCGGCGTACTGNTAAACNGCCTCCCNGCGACCGACATCTACAACATGGGAGGTNACCTNGACAGGATNGTCGCNCAAGCGNNCGACAGTGTCTTGCAGGCNGTTCTCACTGATGTCCGNCAGTGCTAGGTGACANCCNTCTTCAGCCAGTGCAATNGCGNTGGCCTGNCCGATACCCGATCCNGCCCCGGTGATNGCTGCTACTTTGTTGTAAAAATTCTTCATGTGTNCTCCAATNGATTGAANGGNTCAGGCGCTGAGCAGACNTCTCAGNACACCACCTTTNCTGCGTTTGGTATTTCCCTCAAAANGNAGGTGACCGTCNTCCAGGTTGCCGTANCGCAATGCGGGCAGGTCACGNAAATAATCATCAAGGTTTTGCCAGGGAACCTTGCTGCCTTGGCGTGGCAGGCGGTCATTNGCACGCTGAACGTATCCAGAGCGAAGATTAAGAAAGTTCAGATCTGTAGCGCATCCTTCTTCGTCGACAGGCGTGACCACTCGGGCGCCGATGCCGCGCATGTGATTTAGTAGGCGGCAGACGAATTCACTGGCGATATCCGCCTTCAATGTCCAGGATGAGTTAGTGTAACCAAACACGAGGGCCATATTGGGCACACCTTCGAGCATCAGACCCTTGTACATCATGGTGTCGGCCACATTGACCTCACGTCCGTCCACTTCTAACTTCGCGCCACCGAACAGTTGTAGATCAAGACCCGTGGCGGTGATCAGAACATCTGCGTCAAGATGGTCACCAGACTTCAGTTGGATGCCAGTTTCAGTCACTGTGTCGATTTGATCGGTCACCACGGAGGCCTTCCCTTCGCGGATTACTTTGAAGAGATCACCCTTGGGTACAGCACACATACGCTCCTCCCAGGGATTGTAATGGGGCTGGAAATGCTTCATGTCGATATCCGGACCCAACTGGCGGCGCGCAGCCGCCAAAAGTAGGCGGCGCATCGCTTTGGGTTTAGCCAGCGAGAGCCGGTATACTGCTCTCTGTAGTAGGATGTTTCGGGTCCGAGCCATCCGGTAAACGGTCATTTCCGGCAGGATGCGACGCAGGTTTCTGGAAATCAGATCTTGCTCTGGTACGGAGGCGACGTAGGTAGGGGAGCGTTGCAGCATCACCACGTGAGACGCCTTGTCTGTCATGGCCGGCACCAGCGTCACGGCAGTGGCACCACTCCCAATAACCACCACCCGTTTACCACTGTAATCGTAGTCCTCCGGCCAGTGTTGTGGGTGAATCAATTCGCCCTTGAATTTGTCGAGACCCGGAATGTCCGGGGTGTAACCGGCATCGTATTTGTAATAGCCGGTACAGTTGAGTACAAAGCCAGCGTTGAACTGGTGCTCTTCACCGGTTTTTTCGTCAATGGCAGTAACAATCCAATGGTTTTTCTCACTGTTCCAGGATTCCGAAAGCACTTTCAAACCGAAGTTAATATGACGTTTTACGCCATATTCGCTTGCTGTGTCTTCAATGTAATTGCGAATAGAAGGGCCGTCNGCAAGCATCTTNGTGTCAGTCCAGGGTCGAAAGTTGTAACCNANNGTNAACATGTCGGAATCNGAACGGATNCCGGGGTAACGGAATAANTCCCAGGTACCACCAATNCGTTTGCGCCGCTCAATGATACCGAAACGCAGACTCGGNCATTTCTTTTTCAGGTGACAGGCCGCGCCAATNCCCGACAGGCCTGCGCCNATAATTANAACATCTAAATAAGNNTGTTTCATGCTATTACTCCGTTTCAGTCAAGGGGCNCNNCCCNCACGCGTCGCCTATNCACGACGGGTTGTGTAGNAAATTCAATACCGCTTCGGTGAAAATNGTGTTTNTGTCCCCGGCCACCATATGTCCTGCCTGATCCAGCACTTCATAGTNCGCNTGGGGAACCAGGTCGAGTAGNTCGCGTGCGCCCTGGTCGCTGAGCACGTCGCTCTGGTG
Organism: Pseudomonadales bacterium; assembly: GCA_002701845.1. Taxonomy (GTDB): domain Bacteria; phylum Pseudomonadota; class Gammaproteobacteria; order Pseudomonadales; family Ketobacteraceae; genus Ketobacter. Next base: position 9,210 of record NZXG01000035.1, on the reverse strand, counting down.
CCCCCGAATTAGTAGTACTGGCATGGAAAGCTTTCTAGCTGCTGACTCCAGCCTGATTCGCTCAAACATGCCGTCGTCGGTTTCCGAAGGTAAGCGGGCGTGATCCAGAAAGGCAGGATCCCAATGCCAGTAAAGACGGCCATCATTATGGCGGCGCAAATTCTTGTGCAGTCCTGACAGGTCATTGGCATGAGCACGATGTGGATTGTATGCGGCGACTGCATCGCGCACCTGTTGAATGTCATCGAATCCGTCATGATGGCGGCACATGAATTCTATGATGCGACGAACGCCTTGCTGTTCGAGACGTGGTGCCACATCCACCAGTACGAGTGCTGAACAGGGCAGCGAGTCATCCTCCCCAAGGGCGAGCATGGCAGTCAGACCGCCCATGGAAGCTCCGACAATGACGGGGGCTGTAGGCAACGCGCAAATCACAGCGCCAAGGTCAGCGACCAAGCTTTCGNTGCTGTAATCACCTTGTGCACACCAATCGCTTTCGCCGTGCCCGCGCGCATCCAATGTGATTGCGCAGTAGCCCATCTCGGAGAGAGCTTGTGCAGTATGGTTCCAGGCGTAACGCGTTTGCCCTCCGCCGTGAAGTAGCAACACGATGGGGGCTGTTAACTCGCCGAATCGACTGGCCCGGAGAATCANTCCACCAGCACCGACAAACTCTGTAGGCGTCNCTGATGAAGNGAACTGATCAGTTTGTCGGGTACGACTACATGTCATGTCNANCNCTATATTTTTTATGNATTGAGCTATAATTTGGTTGNNCNACCAAATTATAGCTCAATNCATTCCCCACTGGCAAAANGTTTNTGCCAGTGGGGAATCAGACTGCTTGNTTAGACCCTTTAAAGGNNCTATTGANAGNTCAATTGACTTAACTNTTGCNCGTTATAGAAGTNAGTTCCGCNTCAGAAGTTTTTGACAGGCAGGAAGGTCAAAGTCATATCNAGAGCAAGCGGGGGAACTTCCAGTTCCACGCTCCCTANNCCAAGNCCAAGTAAGCTTATNCCGGCCGGAATCACGAGAGNGTCAGCGTTGCNCAGNTTGAGGANCAACCGNCCATCNTCGACAAAGCGNAGTGGCCCCTCAAGCGTTACATTGGCTACCGNTTTNCTGCGAATATCGTGACTAAGCACAATAGGNCCCAGCGCNGGTCTCAGCTCNGGGGCATCCACNAGTACGNNGAAGGTGGCATTGAACCAGGGGCCGTTNGGCGTGTCGGAGATAAACCCTGTGATAAAGGGCTCATCCGATTCTTGGGGCAACAGCCTGAGAATCAGTGGCCCCGTATCCAGGCCGATAGTGATGAGCCTTAGAGCCTGAGCCTCCAGAAAAACGCTGGTAGTACTGACCGTTGTCGGATAGACGTTAGCTCGTATGGCGCCCGCTATGAAATCATCTGTGTCTGGGTTACTGTCGATCAGACGACGATTCACCTGAACGTCGGGATCGTAAGTGCGTGGGCCTGCCGCCAGAGCGCCGCTGCTAATAAAAGCGAAGTGGTTTTCCGGGCAATCCTCCCCGAGTGAACAACCGAGATTGGCNNTCGTTATNACGCCNCCANAACNCTTNAACACCANCCCTAGATGATTGGGNGGTGGNTCNATNCTGCNGTCCTCGAGGANNACCGCACCTTGTTCTTCTTCGTCAAGCACCATATTGGTATTGACATCCGCCACTGGNAGAACNCGCAAACCAACTAACGTNTAGCGNTCATCCTCACCGGCAGCGACAAAGTGATTCACCATATCAGGNCCCCCCTCGCGAGNGGCTGGGGCTGATGNNCTGCTTNGNGAGATTTGTCTGGTTTGAAGCGGNGCNCCATCNGGCGAACAAATGGCAGTGACGCCGCAATCGGGNTTGTNNNCCGANTTTANNGTNTACCNATANAGTTCACCGACCTGCCAGGGGGTATCCGGGAAGAANTCCACCCGCTGGGNCAGGATATCCAGCCGACCCGGTATGGGNANCCAATTGTTGNTTNNNTCCCGGCGNTCAACNAAGAAGGTGGNCTCGTTGATCGTTGACGGATCGATGTCGCGGTTGAACAAGACGCGGATGGGGTAGTCCTTGTACAGACCATTCACNNGGAATTTNGGGTCGCTGCTCTTGCCGCCAACNCAGCGNCCGTTGCGCCATGTGGANCGCTCNCCGGTGAGCTCGGCCTCTGTTAGCGCGCAGGAAAAGCCGGGAAATACGGCCGCGATGGGCGAGCGCAGCCCGGTGCCATNGCCGTTAGGNCGATNNAGGTCNGGAAGGCGCATTGCAANCGTTCTGTCCTGATTNANCGGATTGCCCTGTGTATCGCGCAGCAGGCTGGACAGTGTGATTTCAACATCCTGATTGTGCTCAACGATNCCGGAACCCTTGATGATGATGGNGGCACCGTCCTGGCGCATAAGCACCTGATTNGGTAGCAAGGGAATACCGTTAACGNTGACCGTAATNGCGCCATCAAGGAAAACCGANGCCGGATCAAGGGGCTTGTTAAAGTTTAGGATAACAGGGTCACCGGGGCGGGCATTGGGTTGAAAATTATCCCCGGGTGACCAGGATTGCAGCTCAAGTGGGCGNGTATCGGTTGGCGGTACCGGCGCGTTGCGTTGGTCGGCATAGGCTTCCAGGCGGAAAGACANCAGGCCGCTGGCGCGTTCCAGNCCGAGAATTTCAGGTTCAACNACNCTGACGGCATCNATCACCANTACACCATCTTCCACTATAGCAAGGCCNACCACCTGAATGTNCAGCAAGTTCTGGCTCAGCGCAGCGTTGGCGATACTNCCCGCTGCGGTCATGGCCGCATCCATATTTAGTAAGGCATAGCGCGGAGCGTCCTTTGCNTNNCTGAACGGGTTGGCGATCAGGTAGCCGTTNGCATCACTNAGTAGTGTGATCAACACCTCTCCGGTTTCAATGCCTGNATTGACTTCGCCNAGAATGTTGACTGCCACCGGGCTNCCGCGTAGNACTGAACCTGCNGGNACCCGCAGGGGGGCNGCGTCGGCAAAATGCGGAACGAAACCCAAGTCCGCCGCCAGATCACCCTCCAGTTTGGTAAAGGATTCGGTACCCAGTANAAAACTTTCTAGTGGAACCTCATTGATGCTTTTCCCGGTGAGCNTTGATGCCAGGNCCGGCTGNTGNTCACCAAGCGCCCCCACCTTGAGNATTGCNGTNTCACGCGGTNTTGTGGCCACAGGTGTGAAGGTGCGCTCGATGTCTGGGAGCGTCTCACCGCCCCGGCTGCGCAGACCGGACAGGATCAGGGTATGTTTCACCGGTTTGAGGTCATTCATTGGGTCTAGCACCAGATAGCGTCCCTGAAGCAAAAGACTGACCCTGACTAGACTNCCTTGAGCGTCGACAAGCTTGACCTGCTNTCCATAGTTGGCGGTAGCCGGATCCAGCAAGCGATTGAACACCATTCTTAGAGTGCTCATGTCGTTTGGCTGTCTGGCATCGTCAATGCTGACCAACAGCGTGGTCTGATCCAGGGGGGAGATGGTGAGCAGTTCGAAGTTACCGTCGCCAATCGTCTCGGCAAACCCCTGCTGCGCGCCGGCGGTACGAAAACGAAAGTCACGGAAAGGGCTTGTGTCGATCCCGCCGATACCCTCTCCGATCAGTTGCAGCCGGTATTCCGTATTTGGTGTGAGTTTATCTACGGGGCGTAGCACTAGGCCGCGTTTGTCATCCGCTGCGTCATGATCGAAGGTGATGGCGTTGTCACCCTCGACAGTAACCAGCTGCAATCGGTTTTGTAAGTCCGCAGTAACGCTTTCATCAAGGGGAGCCGAGAAACGAAGCACAACCTGGGCGCTGGGCGTCACTTCCCGTTGACCCGGATAGGGGTAGGCGAAAATAAGACTNTTGGAAGTAGGGCTTCTAGTAAAGGTAATAGCGCTATTATCGCCTCCACANCCGGACAGCAAGAGNAAGTTGGGCAGCAGTACCCATAGTGCAATAAAACTAGTTATTGTTCNGTGGTTTATTTTTGTTTTCATNCTGTTTTTTCCCTGTTCGCGATTCGTCAAATCTGCCGAANTTCTGCTCAGAACTTCANTGAAGCAGANAATGAGAAGAGGTGAATATCGCCATCAGCGCGCACCGTCTCGAATGGTGCTGGATCGGAGGGAGAGTTGATTGACGTCAGCTCAAAATCGCGCTCCTCGATCTGCTGGTACTGATAGGCCAGCGACAGCACCAGGGGAGCATTGATGATGGGTGCGTTCTTGAGCNGGTAGTCGCCGCCAATGCCGACCACCGTTTTATCGCTATCAAGAAAGTTTACGTCTTGTGAGCGGGATGATTTCAGGGGAGAATCTTCCCATGCCAGCCCGCCAAAAAACCGGAGCTGGTCAGACAACTGGAAGCGGGCGCCAACGCGGGGAACGACCACATCATTAAANCGCAAACCTGCCTGCTCTCTGACTGTATCTCCGGCAAATTTGCTTTCCAGCTCAGACCAATTTTGCTTTTCGACAGAGGCTACAAGCTCGAACTTTCCAAGAGGCAGCAGGATGCTGCCGCCGAACACCTGTGGCTGATACGAATCGATGGTTGACAGAGCTAGATCAAGTCCCGGCTCGGGGATGACGCCGGGAATAACCACGTTAGCATCCACACTGACCTCGTAGTTGGTTTCATCACGCCAAAACAGCGCCACCTCCAGTCCATTGAGGCCGAACGGCATACAAGATGTACGACGCCAAGGCGAATGACCACAGAAGAGCTCGTTTGTGCGGATGTTAATTCCCAGCGCCGGGGACAGGGTAGGCTTGGCTTCCAGCGAAAGCTGCTCGGAATCCGTATTGCCCGCGAGGTCGGAGACCGCTTCAAGGCGTGCCTTCGCCGCTAGTGTCAAGCGTGCTGAAAGGCCTGCATCAACACCGCGAACGAGATCACGAACAGCACCACCAAAGGCCAGNTAAAGCGGTTGGGACTCGTAACGCAGGAATTGTCCTTGCTCTGCTGTGTTGGCTTGGTACGGTAGAATGTTGGAGATGTATTCATCGACGCCTACGTTAATACCCAAATACATGGAGCGGCTCGTGTCCGATTCAGATGCGCCCGTAATGCGGGTTTTGATGCCTAGCAATACAAGCTCGGAACTGCTGTCCGACAGGACGTCACTCTCTCGCGTCAACGGGTCAGAGCCCCCCAGCGATTTTGCGCGCAGCTCCTGGTCGCCGTATTGCACGACCGCACTCAAATCGCCTTCGGGGGAGCGGGCCATCGCTGCGGGGTTGTAGTACACAGCCCAGGGCCCAGACTCGAAAGCGCTGAAAGCTTGCGCGGACCCGGCGTTGATGGGACCAAGGCCATAGGTGGATGCCGCGTCGCCTGCGCCGGCAAGGGAATCGTCTGGCGGTACGGCAACGATTGCTACAGCCAACAATAATTTGAAGATAGTCGGCAAGATACGGTTAATTATGCATGTCATGAAAATATCCTTATTTTTGTTATGGTTGTTCAGTTTCTATTCTTTCACTTGTACATTTACTTGGTTGACCAATCAATTTCAAGAAAAAAATAAAATCACACAATCGTTGAAGCACGTAAAAAAAGGAATATTGGGCATAGGCTTTCGGGTTGTTTCTCGGATCAGAGGACCAAAGTTCCCGTATTTGCAGACGGGGAGAGCAATCACTGCGCCCAGAACACTCAGAATTGAGCCCGAGCATACATGTAGGATAGCAACTGCACAGGATGAGCTAAACTGGGTTAATTACGCTTGTTTACTCTAAGGATCCATGTTCATGACATTGAAGATGAGGTCAAGATGGCGCCTGCTCCTTTGGCTTCTAGTATCATTCTTGGTGGTTTATTCAATCGAAGTTCAGGCACAANTNAAAGGCTATACTGCAGANCAATTGCGTTATCAGCTCTATTACAAGGTTCNTGACCCAGCTCAAACGCTGTCCGATTCAAGGTGGATGCGNTTGGAGCCNAACGAAAANAGCTTCGGCTTCACTGACAAAATCTATGTATTNAAATTGAATATAGTCAACCTTGGCCAACAGACATTGCCTGTATTGCTCGAGGTNGCCTACCCGCTGCTGGATCACCTGGATATCTACGAGGGTAATCTAGCCCCGTCATCTCAACGCTATTCGCTTGGTGACAAGAAGCCTTTTTCCGATCGCGTAATCAAAAACCGAAATTTCGTAATCCCTGCTGACTTAGAACCCAACAAAACAGAGATCTATTTTTTCAGAATCCAGACGACCAGCGCCACGCAGTTTCCCCTAAACATCTGGAATCCGGTTGATTTCTATGAAAGAGAAAAGATGCTTTATGGTTGGTACGGACTCTATTTTGGTACTATGCTGGTCATGGCCATGTACAATCTGTTTATCTACTCCTCTGTTCGTTACAGCGCTTACCTATGGTATGTCGTTTATGTTTTGTCCATGACTCTGTTTCAAGCAGCCATAGAGGGCCTGACATTTCGGTACGTCTGGCCCCAAAGCCTGTGGTGGAACTCTATCTCCANNAGTTTTTTTGTTTGCACCATGATGGNGGGTGNCCTTTTNTTTCAAATANATTTTCTGGATTTGAAGAATCAAAGCCCGAACCTTTATCTTTTGAGCAAGGTGGCCATCGCGGTGTCTGCTATTCTCATAATTTCGACGTTTATCGTTCCCTACCAATATATCATCAAAGTAGGTGCTGCAGTCCTGACAACTTCGAGCTGCATTATCGCGCTCTTTACCGGCTACTGGGTGTGGTACAAAGGTTACCGTCANGCCCGNTATTTTTGTCTTGCATGGACAGTGCTCGTGATAGTCGGATTCGGCACCGTGATGAACTATGTTGGGCTTTTGCCTAGAAGCGTTTTTACCGAATACTCAACCCAAATTGGTTCATTGATAGAGGTGGTGCTACTCTCATTCGCGCTGGCTGAATACATCAATTACGAAAAAAGCATGCGCTACGAAGCTCAACAGCATGCATTGTCATTACAGAAAATACACAACGAAGAATTGGAGACGAAAGTCGCCCAACGCACAGAAGAGTTGGAGGTGCTAAATCGAAAATTGTCGGACTTAAGCATCACGGATCAATTGACTGGCTTACGTAATAGACGCTTTCTGAATAGCTATCTGAGAGAAGAGTTGGAACGCTGCCAGCGATATAAACGCCCGATGACTTTAATGATGCTCGATATTGACCACTTCAAGCAATTCAATGACATTCACGGTCACCTTGCCGGTGATGCTTGCCTCCAAGCGGTAGCCAAGTGCATCAGCGTTAGTCTACGCTGGCCGGGAGATCTGGTGGCGCGGTTTGGCGGCGAAGAGTTTTGTGTGTTGTGCGAGACCGATTCAGCCGGTGCGGTTAAAGTGGCCGAGAGAATACGAGGCAATGTTGAACGGCTAGAATTCCGCTGGCAGAATCAAACAATGAAGGTCACCATTAGTCTCGGGGTTGTTGTCAAAACTCCTGATGCTGGTGATTCGATCGAAATTCTAATCAGTTGTGCAGACGATGCCTTATACAAATCCAAGGCTGCGGGCCGCAACCAAGTGACGTTTTACCAGGCCACTTGTGCCTGAATGGATTCAGGAGCACCTTCTCGCACTCTGAAAAAAGTAGAACTTTTATTTTTGTCAGAGAATTACAATTTAGCATGTTAATTGGTCTGTTGTTTAACGGCTTGTTGAAAAACTCCCCTTACTAACTATTTTGTGAAAAAATAGCGCTTTCTTCTCTTTGAATACAGGGCCTATCTATGCGCGGTGAAGACATCAGCCAACCTAAACTGTGTATAACGACCACGGTGACGGATTTTATACCCAAAAATCATCCTTTGAGGTCGCTGCGTAAACTGCTTGATGCCGCACTGAAAGAGCTTGATGGTCATTTTGATGACATGTATTCGGATATTGGACGAGAATCTGTTGCCCCCGAGCGGTTGATTCGCGCGTCATTATTGCAGGTACTCTATACCATCCGCAGTGAGCGGCAATTGGTGGAGCAAATTCGCTATAACATGCTGTATCGTTGGTTTGTCGGCTTGGAAATGGATGATGCTGTTTGGCATCACTCAACGTTCACCAAGAACCGGGCGCGTCTGTTGGAGCATGCGGTATTACCCGAACTATTTGACGCAGTATTACGCCAGGCTCGCAAGCGCCACCTGTTATCAGATGATCATTTCAGTGTCGATGGAACACTGATTGATGCATGGGCATCCCACAAGAGCTTTCAGCCACGAGACGATGACGATGATGGCGGCCCTCAGAGCCGAGAACGTGACTTTCACGGCGAAAAACGCAGCAATCAGACTCATAGGTCAAGGACGGACCCGGATGCAGAATTGATGCGTAAGAATAAGGGCCAGGAATCAAAGCTGCGCTATGGTGTATGTCATGTAACCGAAAATCGAAACCACTTTGTGGTAAAAGTAAAAACGGCGCCGGCAGCCAGTGTTACGGAGAGGGAAGCATCACTTGATCTACTGGCGGAAATTGAGGGTGAGCACCTGAAGACATTGGCTGGCGATAAAGCCTTCGATACGCACGATTATGTTGATGCCTGCCGAGTGATGAAATTTACACCGCACTTTGCTCAGAATATAGAACGTAAAGGTGGTTCCGCTATAGATGAACGTACAACTCGTCACCCTGGCTATAAAATAAGTTTACGCAGACGAAAAATGATTGAAGCCACCTTTGGTTGGGTCAAGCAATACGGTGGACTGAGGCGAATAATGTATCGGGGTTTGCCACGAGTGGATGCGGCGGTCACCTTTGCGGTGACCGTATACAATTTGCTAAGGATCAAAAATTTACAGCCGCATTGGCAAGAATAGGAGTGTGAAAAGAGGGAAATCAGCGCGGCATGAGACAAACATTGAAACGGATCAGGCTGTTTTCAGTATTATTTATGAAAACCATTATTTCTATCCAGAATTGTCGGCATTCAATGTCGAATGTGATTTCTATTTTTAGGTTATTTTCAACAAGCTGCTAAGTAAAAAACTACCGGATCTGGAGGAACTGATGCGCTCAATTGAGGGATATTTACCGGTTCGGTAAAGTAATACCCCCTGGGAGCCCAGGAATGGCGGGGGCTCCAGAGGCTTTTGTCCGTTTACGAGGGAAAATCCCTAGTACCCCACCCTGGAGAAACTGGGTCAGTACGCCCACAACCGGGGCAGCAGTCTGTTCAGTGTCAGTTGTGAAATGG
>NZXG01000034.1 GCA_002701845.1 Pseudomonadales bacterium | reverse complement strand
AACGCCGGTACATAGCCGCCTTTTGAGCGACATCGAAGGAAATCCTATTCATGAACAACAAACCGCCAAAACCGGCTAGCAACTTGCCATTACGTAATGAGGAATCGACCCTGATTGAACGTCAGGAAGCCGAATCATTGCGGCACTACCTCCAGGCAGCGACGTCCGACAACACGCGCAAAGCCTACCGCTCGGCCATTCGCCAATTTGAAAAATGGGGTGGTCGCCTGCCCTCGGATCGGGATACTGTCGTGCGTTACCTGCTGGCCAGAGCCGAATCGCTCAACCCCCGGACCCTGGATCTGCACCTGACCGCCATTAGCCAATGGCACCATTACCAAGGGCTCATCGATCCGGTAAGCGATCCGTTGGTCCGCAAAACCATGGAAGGCGTTCGTCGTACTCAAGGCCAACCCAAACGCAAAGCCAAGGCATTACGTTTGGAGCACATTGCCCAGATGGTGAATCACTTGCGGCAACTGCCTGACACCAAAAAGAAACAGCGGGATATCGCGCTGGTGTTGACCGGCTTTTTTGGCGCCTTTCGTCGTAGCGAATTGGTGGCCATTCAAATCGGTGATCTGGTGTGGGAACCAGAAGGACTTCTCATCCGGCTGTCTCGTTCCAAGACCGATCAACAAGCCATGGGCTTAGTGCGAGCATTACCTTTCGGTGCACCAGGCTGCTGTCCTGCTATGGCCATGAAGAACTGGATAGAATTGGCTGATATCAATGAAGGTCCGGTTTTTCGTCCCGTTAACCGTTGGGATAAGGTTCAACCCAAAGCACTGAATCCCGGTGGCATTAATCAATTACTCAAGACTCTGGGCAACGCCTGTCAGTTCGATTTCGTGCCGGACTTGAGCAGCCATAGCTTTCGGCGTGGCCTCTCTACATCGGCAGCGAGGGAAAAAATCGACTTTGAGTTTATTAAGAAACAAGGCGGCTGGAAGAGCGACGCTACCGTATGGGAGTACATCGAAGAAGGACAGCAATTCACCAATAATGCCTCATTTATCCTCCTAGAAAAGTTGCAAGCGCTTATAGACAGTCAACTACAATGAAAAGCTGCCTTTGTAGAGATAGGGTAATGATCACAACAAATACTTTAGTGAACCCATGGCGCGGCTCAGTAGCGATAACACCAGGTATCGGTGCGTTCCTCGGCGAGTCAGGAGACAATAAGCCCCATAAACATTGGGCGCATCAAATCGCGATCGGTTTAGATGCAAACGTTGAAGTCATTTCCAGCGAAACACGGCACAAAGAAAAGGGGTTATGGATACCGGCTGGAGTTACTCATCAATTGATAATGGCCGAGGTACTGTGTATTTATATCGATCCAACCCATGATATTTGCAAAGCCTTGCTGCCTCACATAAAAAATCCGTTGATGCAACCCATTGGGACACTCCGTGAGGAATTCAATACGGCGTGTTTATCTCGCTTTACTGCCACGGAAAACCTTTCATTCGAACTGGAGGCTTTCGAGCGTCACTACCGGCACGATCAAACATCTGATCCAAAGAGCAGATTGAGCCACATTTTAAAAGCATTACATGCCGAAGCCATGGATGGGCGATCAATCTCTAGAGCCGAGTTGGCAAAGAAAGTTCGTCTTTCCCCAAGTCGTTTTTCCCACTGGTTTTCCGAAAGCACCGGCTTACCTTTACGCAGCTATAAAAAGTGGTTAAAACTATTAACGGGGTTTGAGTTATCACGCCAAATGTCACTCACTGATGCGGCAATTGCATCGGGATTTTCCGATCAGGCCCATTTCTGCCGGTCTGTTACCGAGGCTTTTGGTGTTTCCCCGGCAGTTATTCAACGGCTTTTGTCAGAATAAACAGCACTTTCGTTCAATGTGGCTACGTGTAAACATGAGATGCTGAACACTCTCAATCAGCGAGGAGTGTTAAAATGATTCGTAGCATAACGTGGTTGGTTAGGCTCCTGTATTTGCCGTTGTTTTTGCTCGTCGGAAATGGCGTCGCTATCTATCTTGTTGCCGAGGGTTACAACCAAGGTTGGCTGGTATTTTTGATCTTGGTATTTATAGGAATTTCCTTCGCCACCGAAAAACTGACACCCTATGATCGTGCGTTTAATGAACCGCAACAAGATCAGCGACGCGATCTGCTTCACGCCTTTATGAACGAGTCACTTAATGTTATTGGCGTTGCTGTACTCCCGTTACTCCCGTTATTTGGTGGCTTGCTGGTCTTGGCACCGATATGGCCTTCCGGGTGGCCGCTGGCTTTCCAGTTAGGGGTCCTGGGGATTTTCCGTCTTAAAAAGACATAATACTACACAGCCCCCGTGGTTCCTGGTCTCCAGAGGGGTATTAACTTAGACATTTCCTCCAGTTTCGGTAATCGGCCGCATTATTTCCTCGATATCGATCAGGTTTTGTTCAAAGTCGAAGCTATAAGTCCCATTCAGATTAATGTTGTGCCAAGCCACCGGCGACACCTGCTTTGTAATCCCCAGCTTTTCTTCATCGCCAATGCCCTCGAAGTGCCTCAGTAAACGGGTCAGTATCATTGAGTTGAAGTAAATAATGGCGTTGGTGAGCAACCTCGCGCATTCATTCCACAAGCTGATTTCATAATCTGACGAACCTCGGAATCGGTTACCATTAACCGATGCGATAGCACGGCGTAATTGGTGGTAGGCCTCGCCTCGATTCAGTGCTCGCTGTACATATCCCCGGAGACTAGCATCGTCGATATAGTCCAGTAAGTACATGGCCTTGATCATACGGTTGTACTCAGTCAGGGCCTGTAATAACGGGTGGCTTTTGCTGTAACCAGATAACTTGCGAACCAGAATCGCTTGTGTGGTACTTTTCTCCTGAAGCGAGATGGCAATACGCTGGATGGTATCCCAGTGCTCAATGATGAGGTCTGTTTTAATCGGCTTTTTTAAACTCAGTGTTACGCCCTGGTCTTTGTTTTCACTGACTTTGAACATCTCTTCAATGACCTTGCCGAACTGGGCATATCTGGGGGCAAAGGTGTAGCCAAACAGATCCAACAAGGCAAAATTTACATGATTAACCCCATGGGTATCGGTCGATAATACATCGGGTTGTATCTCTGATGTATTGCTTTGCAACAAATCAAAGATGTAGTGGGATTCATGTTCGTTGGAGCCAATCACCTTGGCGTTTAGCGCTGCGTGATTGGCTATCAAAGTGATGGCCGAGACGCCTTTGTTAGTACCAAAGTATTTTGAGGAGTACCGGGTTTTAAAAGTCTCCAACCGGCTCTCGAACTTTTGCCCATCGGCACTGGCATGGATGAGGTCTTCCTGGATATTGTAGTGTTTAAAGATGGCCAGCCTGGCGACCGAGTTGTTGATTACATCATTGGCATTATTTAGCGTCTCCGGCCGCAGGTAATTGGCTTGGATACCTTTTAGTTGGTCATACGCCCGGTCGGAGATATTGGCCATGCCGTACAGCCCGTAATTAGTGCCGTTACCAATAATAACGGCCAACAGATCATTAACATTCGCACGGCCTTTCGACTGGACAGGTAGTACATGTTCAAAGTTGTCCAGAAAGCCAGTCTCCTGATCCACGTAGCGCAGTACATCGGTAATATTAATCGGTTTTATCTGGTCAAAGAACGGGTTGTTCAGCATACTTTTAACACCGGTTGAGGGCAGCCGCCACTTTGTTTTACCGGTGCGATTGCGCAGGATAACGTTTTGGTTGTCACCGTTTTCGATGCGCCGACTGACCTGTTGTAGTTTATCGTTGAGATCACAGGATAAAGTCTCGATTAGTTTGCTGGGTTTCGCCGTCAGGCGAGGCAACATGGATTGTTGGATCAGCGTCTTTTTGCCTTTCCAGCGCTCATTGCTGACCAAATCATCCTGGAGAGAACGGAACTTAATGACGGTCGGGAGATAGAGCTGTCCATTCAGCTTGCTGGGAATCTGCAGATATAGGAGCCACTCAAAACGATCCGGTAGGACGTTGTTCTCCTGATCAATAAGGTATGCCTTCTGTTTGGGCTGAATTAGCCGTCGGTTCATGGTTTGGAGAATAGCACCAGTGGCTAACTCGCCCTTAGTGACGGCTAGCTGTGTAGCCAGGGCCTGTGTGTTCTCAGTAGCCTGGAAGGCTAGACACTGGAAGATTGGCCGTAGCACCTTCTCTAACAGCGGCTTTTGTTGGTCATAGTATTCCCAGTAATAATCATCAAGTGCGCGTTTTTGCTTGTTAAGATACAGGCACAATGACTCGATATCCCGACATTTAAGCAGCTTTTGAGCCTCCCGTTTTACAGCACCAAAAGGCTGTTTTTCATCGATGGAGTTATCAATAAAAAGATGGAGCAATTCCGCAGCCTTGCTGATATTGGCAGCAGCGCCTTCCCAGTCCCGGTAGGCTGCCTCTTTCGCGTACACTTTGGCCTGCTCATGGACTTTCCGAATGTGGTAGACAAAACCGTCGGCCAGACGCTCACTATTTTGCTCGGCACGCTCCTGTAGATAGCACAGTAAATAGAGCTGCTGCGTAGATCGGTCAAAGCGCTTGAGTTTGCTCCCATAATAATCAACCATCGAAGCAAAGTGCTGTTGGTTTTTTATTGAGAGCGATAAGGCTTTAACCACGGTGTTAACTTCACTCATCCAAGGCTCGATTAATCGGTTCACCTTGAGCTCCTTTTCCAATTCCGGGGGAGTAAAGCTCTTGGCAGACAACCTCAATTTAGACAGAGGTAATGCCCCTTTTCCGTCCACCAAGTTTGCGAGCTCAGTCGACAACCTCCCTGATAACTGGTTTTGCAGCGAAGCAGTAATACGCTCTCGTTCCTGTTTCATCGCCTGGCTTACCACGGTCTGCATCACCGTGTATTTGGGAATTGCAATACGACGCAGTGATAAATACTCGGTGGTTGCATCGAACAAATACCGGGGTTCAACCCACGACTTAGCTGTTTGCTGTAAGTGAGTGATTAAGGAACCTCGATCCTGTCTATCCCGCCATTTTTGATAATTGAGGAGATCAAATATTTTCTGGTATAGGCGATCCTTTTGCTTTTGATCCAATGAGAAGCGCCTGATACCGGGACCAGGCAACTGTTCTTTGGCGATAAACCGCAAATCCTCTTCGACATCGCCAAAACTCGGACTCAGAACCACAGGCCTGGACTTGAAGTAACCCAACAGAGCGACAAAGAAACAGCGGTGAGCCCGGCTACGGATAGCGTTGGCGACACGGGCTTCCATCTCATTCAGAGTAAAGTAAAATCGACGTTCTTCGAGGGTGAAACTGGGAGGGCTGTACAAATCATTGATTTCTGAGTCAATGAGGATCTGGAGCCTTTCGGTATATGCCATATCTGATGCCTAAAAAGCTCAGCATAATAACCGAAAGGGACAAGTTAAGGGCTAGGAGGAAGTTAATACCCCGCTGGAGGCCAGGAGCCACGGGGGCTGTAGAGGATTATGTCTTTTTAAGACGGAAAATCCCCAGGACCCCAAAGGGGTCAGCTGGCCTTGCTTCAGCAGCGTATATTTGTGTTTTCGCCAGTGTTCCCCGTCGATCAGGTCGGCATCGAGTGCCCGGTATTTAATGATTTCAGGCAGTGTCAGTTGGCCATTCAGGCGATCGGGAATCTGTTGATAGAGGAACCACTCATAACGATCTAACAGGATATTGCCTGCACGATCCAGCAAGAATTCGCGTATTTTTTTTGATAGAAACCGGGTGTCGGCGTTTGCAATTGGGCCTGGGCGTTGAGTTCGCCTTGTGCATTCGCCAAGGCCGCCGCTAGGTGCTGGGTGCCATCGTTTCCTTCGAAGCGCAGACATAGGAACAAATCTCGTAGCAAACCTTTACGTAGACTGTCTTTCTCGTCGTAGTACTGCCACATGGATTCATCGACCGAGCGCCGCTGCTCATTCAAAAATAGGCAGACGGATTCCAGATCCTTTTTTGCCAGCAGGCCCAGTGCTTTTTGTCTTACGGTTGCAAACGGTTGCTGCAGATCAATGCTGTCATCAATAAACAAATGCAGTACAGCCGCCGCTTTGCTGACATTTTTGGCTGCTCGTTGCCAATCCTGATAAACCGCATCCTGCGCATACTCCTTTGCTTTATGTTTGGTCTGTCTGACATGATGCACAAAGCCATCAGCAATACGTTCCAGAGCCTGTTGCCATCGCGTTTGCAGATAGCACAATAAATATAACCGTTGGTTGCCTACGGTTTGCCGTTTCAGTTTGGCACCGTAGTAGTCGACTTTCTCCGCCAGGTGTTGTTGATTTTTCTGCGACAGCGATAGCATACCCAAAAGCTGATCCACTTCCGGTATCCAATGTTGGATATGGCGATAGACAACCAGTTCCTTTTCCAGCTCGGTTCCGGTGAAGTTGCGAGCTGATTGTCGCAACTGCCGAAACGGCAGTGGACCTTCGCCGTTAACTAACTCTGTCAGCACCTGCTTAAGCTCGTGTGACATTGCACACTCAAGCTGGGCTGCCATGTGTTCCTGCTCATCTCCCGCTACCTGACTGATTATCTTCTGCAGCGTGCTGTAAGCAGGGATCGCGATCTTCTGTCCCGCTAAATATTCAATGGCCGCATCGAAGAGGTGCCTTGGCGCTGTCCAGGCTCTGGCTTGCTGGGATAGGTAGGCACTTAACGCAAGTCCGTGTTCTTTGGCATTCCAGCGCTGGTAGTTGCAAAGCTGGAAGATACGTTGGTAAATCCGTTCGTTCTCTTTGGGCGTGAGATTGAAAGGCCTACAGCCCGGTCCCGGTAAAACGGTTTGATGAACGTATTTGAGGTCCTGCTTGATCTGATGGAAACCGGGACTCAGCGCCACCGGCTTGGCCTTAAAATAGCCCAGCAGCACAACCAGCATATAGCGCTGGCCCCGGTGTCGGAGGCCTTGGGCGACTGCCCGTTCCTTATCGTTTAGCGCACAAATGGGGATCTCGAAAAAAGTAATACCCTTCTGGAGGCCACGAATGGCAAGGCCTCCAGAGCACTTTGTCGTTTTTGGACGGAAAATCCCTAGAACCCCTATATCCGAGTTGAGATGGATTCGAAAGTGAAGAAGAAAGTTAAGCAACAGGCTAAGCGCTGGTTCCTTATGTTTGATCGAGTGACTCGCGAAGCTTCTATGGACAACCCACTCACCAGTGAAGAGTTTTTTTCTGCAGAGAAAGAGCTCAGTCAGATGAAAGTAGTATGTCCCTTCCTAATCAACCGAAGCTGTAGCATTTATTCTGTTCGACCAGTGGCTTGTCGTACCTATGTTGTCGATGACAGTCCCTCGGTCTGCGAACAAAACCCAGTGAGAAACACGTTACCCAAGGCTCACGAAATCTACAAAGAGGCCTATGACAAACTTCACAACCTGGTGACACATACTCAGATGAGACCGCTAGTGTATGCGGTTTCTGAAGCCCTTGGCTTAAAGATTAAATTCAAGCCTTTGTTAATGTCCGCATACGTGAATAATGATGCCGAATACAAGTTGCCTGCATTGGGCGGCATGGTGGAATCTTAGCACCTTCATTCATGGTATGAGAAGTGCGAGAACAACTACAGGCCTTCCCACTCTAACCGATGATCCTGCTGAATCAGCTCCATCCAGGAGGGACCCTTGGTGTGGCCGGGAAAGTGTGGGGGCACTCCCGCCTGCTCAGCAAACTCAGGCCACTGACTCACCTCTTCAAGGATTTCTCGGATAATGGTCTTTGCTTTAGTTGGTCGAATGTCCGCATGCCGCGCCACTGCCAATAGATCGTCCGTCACAAAGTGATTACGCTTACCGTTGACGGTCATCTGGTGCTGGCTGGTCCAACCACTGCCATTGCAATAGGTAATGTCATAGGCGGGGGAGAGTGACCAGATTCCGGCTTTGTCCATTAAAAACGCAATGTTCTTGGTGTGATCGTCCTGATTGCGGGCCACGACGTTAAACACAACCCTTCGAAAGAATTGTTCAAATTCCGGCTTGGGCAGATCCAGATCCCGCATCACACCGATGGCTTGTTCGTAGGAATAGGCGCCAGCCTGGTTAAAGTCATAATGCGCCAACCCACAGAGGGACTGCATATGGATCTTTTCGCCACCGTCTTTACGGTCAAACCGTCGGGTCATAAAATGAGAACGGCCGTTTTCCTTAAAAATACGGCATTCTGTCATGTTGATGCCACAGGCGATGGCCATTAGATAATAGGCGTATTCCACTAGACTATAGCCTTTGGGATCTGCTAATACTTCGTGATCCCGGTTTTCTTCCACCCCGTCGAACTTCAATAACCAGTAACCAAAGCCGGCATCGGTTTTCACCTGTCCGGAACGCACTTCCTGCGTATCCGGGTTCCATTCAATCACCGCTTTAGCGCGGGCGCCGCCGGCCGAAGTCCCGACCGAAATAATCTTTTCCAGCGCTTGCTTCTTGTTGGCATCCGCCCCGGCCAAATCCACAGCCATGGCTTGCTTGGCACTCAACGCTTCATTAGCCAGTCTGACCAGTTCCGCGATCTCGATGGGTTGGGCCGTTTCATCCCAGGTGGCTATAGCAGGTTGGAACTCCAGAGCACCCATGCCCCGTGAACCGATATAACTGAGGCGCTCCAAAGGACTGAAACTGTCCGGGGAACGACCCTGGCGTTCCAACCATTGATTGATCAGTCGATTACCAAATTTGTCCGGTAACGAGTCGGCCAGCAATCCCGGCAGCCCTTTGAAGGTTTCCCGGTTTAGTGTGGGAAAGGAAAAGGATCGGTTGCTCAATGGCATCATGATCGGGGAAGGCTCGATACCCGATGTTTGAAATGCCGGGTCATATTCAAAATAGCCTCGATCATTGGTCCAAATCAAGGTACCGATTTGTCGCCCCCATAACAGCACTCGGGCGACCGCTTGAGTAGTGTCTGCCATTTAATCATCCCCCCAGGTCCAGGGCTTTTTATTGCTTCCTTCATGTGTACTCTGACCGGAACGGGAAGCTCGTTGTCGGGTTTTTGCCTGTAACTTTTCAATCTGTACCAGGGCCTCGGCCCGGGGTGGAGGAGCCGGCAGAAACTGATCCAGTTCCTCTAGCTTGCCCAACGCCCGGAGAACGGCGACCACGTTCAATAACCCCACACTTTTTGTACCATTTTCCAGGTTATAGAGGGTGCGCTCAGTAATACCGGCTTTCTCCGCCAGATCCACCATGGTGATATTCTGGCTGAGCCGGGTCGCCCGGAAGCGTTCTCCAAGCCATTCCAGGACTTTTTGGTTGCTCAGATGTGATATCGACATAAAAGGAAATATATTGCCGATTGAGATCGTTTTAGGTTTATATAAGAACTATATTTCCATTTCTAAGTACTGTCAAGCTCGTGGGATGAGCGCAAACTATAAGCAACCACCTCCAGCTTAACGGGAACCGTCCCACCTAAACCAAAGGCTTCGTCACGTTCAATAAAACCCAACCAGGAAAAATACCCAACCTCACCATCGTGCCGCAGAATACCCACCACTTCCCCAGACCGCTCCCGATCCAGCAGGATATTCCGGTAATTCAACTTACGTAGGAGCATTGGCATACTGAATATACTTTACTGTTTTGGTGACTGGTAATATATACAGTGTAATGCTTAGGCTACTAAGGAGTGAAATGGAAGTTGGGCCATCAATAGTATTATAAATAACAAAAGCATTGAGGTTTATGTGACTTTAATACTAAACGTTCTTCACAAAGATATGTCTGTTTTAGCCGCAGAAATAATGGCGAGAGCAGAGTGGTCAATTTCGCCGATGTCCTTTTCTTCCGTACCTCTTGGAAAAGGCTACGCAGTTCATGACTTCAATAAAGTCACAATAAATTCAAGTAGGACGCTGGCTCTAGGTATCGCAGGCCTTACGCAAGATCATGGTTATACTCAGAAGATTGAGCATAGTGAAAAAATCGATGACGCGTTACAAGCGATTCGAAAGCACATCGAAGGTTTTGTGCCTATCTATGATCGCGGCAAATTAAGAAAATTGTCCCAGTTTAGTGCTAATGAGGGGATGGCTCCAGAACCCCATTTAGCTAGATATTTTCGAGCCCAGTAGCTCAAAATGCGGTTAGTTCCAGACGCTCTTCGCTGAGTCAGTCGCAGGCTGGATCATGCCTTGCCTGTCACCACCTCCGCTGAATTGGTAGTGTGTCATCGGCAAGTGCTTCGCGCGCCAAAGCATCTCCAGCGAAGTTGAGGGTCGCAGCATGGGTGCGTCACCATGANGATCAAAGTAATAGCTGTTCGAGGTAGCACAGTTGTGGTTCAGGAACACAGTCCCCTGCTGGCGCTTCTGTATNTCCTGGAAGTANNNATCATGCGCCTCTTGCCNAANCTCNACTCGCGTTGCTNCGCGCCTGNGGGACTCACGAATACACCTCGACAGGTGAATCGCGTTACCCTCCACCATTTTGAAATAAGACGTACCGATCAGGGCGTAAGGGCCGAGCATGATGTAGAAGTTCGGATAGCCCGGTATGGTCAATCCCTCGTAGGCTTGGTAGCGATTGTCATGCCAGAACTGTCCAAGGTCGGTGCCGTTGCTCCCGATCAGTTCGAAGGAGGGGATATTGCCTTTCTCGAATGTCTTGTAGCCGGTGGCGAGCACAAGTACGTCAATGGGGCGTGACTTGCCGTCGTTAGTGGTGATTCCCCTGCGGGTGATGTGTCGAATCGGTGTTGTCACCAGCTCGACGTTGTCCTGCGCGAAGGTTTTGAAATACTCGTTGGAGAAGGTGGGGCGCTTGCAGCCAAAGCCATAGGCAGGGCTGAGCTTCTCCCAGAGATCCTGCCGATCAGGAAGTTGTTCGTACATGTTTTGGAGGGCAGCCTTCTCGCAGGCACGCACGATCCAGGGAGCTTGGCGGTAGTAGATGGCGGACAATACCATCAGGGTTTCGCTGGAAGCGTCCGTTACACTGCGAATACCTTGCTGTAAAGCAGGTGAGGCGCGAAATAGGGTTTTTAGCCAGCCCGGCAAGGTTCGATCCGGCTTTTTTAGCACCCAGATAGGTGTTCGTTGGTAAACATCAAGTTGGCGGGCCTGTCGAGCAATTTCCGGCACCAGTTGCACCGCGGTAGCTCCGGTGCCGATGACCGCGACACGCTTGCCCTTCAGGTCGATGCCCTTTGGCCAGCGGGCGGTATGGATGATATCGCCTTCGAAGTTGTCGAGACCCTCGATGTCGGGTAATTTGGGCGTGATCAGCCCCCCCCCTGCGGAAACCAGATGTCGCGCCCGCAGGGTTTTGCCCTGTTTCAATGACAGTACCCATAGGTCATTGTGCTTATCAAATCGGGCCTGTTGCACTTCGATGCCAAAGCGAATGTGTGGGTAGATCCCGTATTTGCTCGCCACTCGACGAGTGTATTGATACAGCTCGCTGCCCGGTGCGAATACCCGCGACCAGTTGGGGTTCTGTTCGAATGAGAACGAGTAAGTGAACGAGGTGATGTCCACGGCAATTCCAGGATATCGATTGTCACGCCAGGTGCCACCGACATCATAGCTGCGCTCGAGGATAAGGATGTCGTCGATACCGTCCGCTTTGAGTTGGATAGCGGTTCCAATCCCAGAGATGCCGGCACCCACAATGATGACTTCGTGGTCAGGGCGCGCCGAATGCATCGATTCCTCAGGTGCAAAGGCAGTCATGTTCATGCGACGGTCTCCTGTACGTTGGAGCAAGCCGGAACGTCGTTACCAAAATCGTGGCGATTTTGAGCTTTAACCGGGGCACTGCGTAACTGCGCTTGTACGAAGTTGATCAGCCGTTCGGTGTCTTTTCGTGCTTCCGGCAGCAGTAGCCGCAAGATCGGCCAGACGTGCGGCATGTCTGGTCGCGATAGCAGTTTCACTGGCACGCCTGCCTGGCGTGCGCGTTCGGCCACGGCATAGGCATCATCGCGCAAGCATTCCTCCTCGCTCACCGTCAGCATCAATGGGGGTAGCTGTCGGTAATCGCCCCGGCAGGGGGAGGCATAGGGGTGCAGCGGATCGGCGCCCTGCAGATAGAGCTTTGTGGCACCATCGATCATTGCTTGGGAAAGCATCGGATCGGAATCGTTGTTAGCTTGCCGGGACATCAACTCGCCGGTGGCATCGGCACCTGGAGAGATGGCGATGGCACATACCGGCATCGGAAGTCCCTCGTCACGCGCACGAAGTAGTGTTACCAGCGTCAGATTACCGCCGGCAGAGTCACCGGCGACAACCAGTGGCCGAGAGTCCTCAATCAATTCACGGTAAACGCACAGGGCATCGTCCGGTGCGGCCGGATAGGGATGCTCCGGAGCAAGCCGGTAATCGGCAAGAAAAATGCGCGCGTTCAGCGCCTGGGCCAACCTGCCACAAAAGTTGTGGTAGGTGTCGAGGCGGCCACCGACAAAAGCGCCGCCGTGCAGGAAAAGCAGCGTTACGGTCGGAGTGGCGGTGGTCAGCCACTGTCCTGGGATATCGGCGACACGCGCATACCTAAGGCTAACACCGCTTGGCAGCAGTGCGGGTAACAAAGGCGCATTCATAACCTTACGCAAATGACGAACCAGATGTTCGGGATCCTGAATATCGCGTTTCATCACAACGCGGAAAAGGGGCTTAATAATTTTTGCAGGAAGTGATGCCATTAGTGTCTCCTAATTCAGTCGGCCAGCAGGTGATAGGTCTCACCCACGATACGGGTGTACAAGCGTGGCATGAGGCGTTTGAAACGCCAGGCCATGCGGCCATCAATTTGCGGCAGCATATAAAGTTCCCCACGATCCAGCGCATCGAGTGTTTGTCGGGCGACCTTGTCGGCTGTGGTCAGGGCGAGGCGGGTCATGGCAGAGCGCGCAAACTCTCGGCGCTTTTCAGGCAACTTGCCGTCCTGGACGATGTTGGTGGGTACCACGGTAGGACACAGTGCTGTGACGTTTACGCCAGTGCCAGCCAGCTCGGCGGCCAGTGTTTCCGACAGCGCAAGTACACCTGCTTTGGTGACGTTGTAGGTGCTCATCTCCGGCGCAGCGCCAAACGCGGCGGCGGAAGCGACATTAATGATGCCGCCATAGCCGAGATCCCGCAGTTTCGGCGCAAAGAAATGGCAGCCGTGAATGACACCCCACAGGTTGACGTTCATACACCAGTGCCAGTCTTCCAGAGATACCTCGCCGATGGGGCCGCCCAGACCCACGCCCGCATTGTTAATTACCAGTGTCACCGGACGGCCTAGTAGTTTCTCGGCTTCATCGCTGAGGGCGGCCATCTCTTCTGCATCGCCGACGTCACAGCGATGGGGAATGGCCTTACTTCCTAGCGCCTGTATGCTGGCGGCGACCTGTTCGGCTCGTGCCTCATTGATGTCTGAGCAGATTACCACACCCCCACGGCGCGCCAATTCATACGCAAAGCTACGGCCAATACCACTGCCAGCTCCAGTGACAACAGCGGCTGCGTTGCGGGAAGGTGGTAAAGGTTGTTTCGTCATAAGAACTCCTCAGGCGGGTTGCGCCACTGGATGCAGACCGTCGCCTATCCGAGGGCCGGACTGGTGCTTCCGTACCGCCTCGAATGCCTTGTGGGTGTCGTTGGTTTTCTCGTAAACACGCTTCCAGACCCTGATAATCTCCCGATTGTCATCATCCCAAGGGTGGAAGGTGGGGGAGAAGTAGGGAAAGATGCCTGCCAGCACTTTGGACAGAATGCCCGGTTTAAGGAACAGAATCCTGGTCATGTAGGCCGCTGAACGCAGGTTGAGGATTTGCTTGTCCTTATAGAGCAGGAACGCCTGATTGCCGACCATGAGCGGAAAGCCGAGAGTGATAGCCAGCAGCATGCCGCTGGTGCGCAGGCGATAACTACGCAGGCCGCCACCGCTGGCGTCGACGAACACATCAAAGCTGACACTCTTGTGTTCAGTTTCCTCAACGAAGTGCCAGTACAGCATGGCACGTAATTCAGGATGTGTTTCATCGAATAGCTCCGGGTGCTCCAGCAGCACCGCGGAAATGATAGCAGTGAAATGCTCGAACGCCGCCGCAATAGAGCTTTGCATGTCATCGCTCAGGCGATGCTGGAGCTCCTTGCGAATGTGCTTGAAGATCCCCTCGACCTTGTCGATGGGGACGCCCTGTTGCACGCATATGGCGTTCATCTCGTCATGCTCACGGGCATGGATGCGCTCCTGGCGGATGAACTCCAGCGCGGCCTTGCGCACTTCCGGGTCGCGCAATTTATCGAGCTGACGCCGTGCTGAATTCATTACCCAGCGCTCCCCATCCGGCACTGCGGCCAGAATGGCATTCATCCAATGTGTACACCAGGGGTCTTTGTTAAACCAGTGGCGCGCGACCGTCTCACAGTTCATTGGGAAATGGATGTCGCGCGTTACAACTTCGTCATAACCGATCTTTCGACTTGCCAGCGCCATTTGTCTGTTCTCCTAGTAGATTTCTTCATACTATTTAATTGGTCGACCAACCATATTATGTGTCTTGGTGACCTAATGGTCAAGCAGGTGTTAAACAAAAGGGTGGAAGATGTGTGTATTTGGCACAAAAGAAGGATCGCTTTGAGAGTTGCTGATCAAGTGGGAGCGGGGTTGTAGAATTGAAAAAGGTGCGCTACGGAAACATATCGACTAAAATCATCGGCTTGCTTACGCAGGAGGATGAAGTGAAAAAGAAAAGAGAGCCCCAGCAAGTAAAAGGGTCTGACCGCGACTTTGTGTTAAATTCTGCCGCTCGGCTGTTTCGAGAGCAGGGCTATGATCGGACGACGGTGAAAGAAATTGCCGAAGCATGCGATTTGCTGCCCGGAAGCCTTCATTATCGCTATCAAGCCAAGGAAGACATTCTTGTTGATCTGATGCGGCTGGGCTTGGAGNATGCTTCGAGCGCTGTCTACAGGGCGGTGACAAGCGCAACAGATCCTGTAGAGCAATTACGGCGAGGNATAAATTCGCACCTGGAATTAGTAGTCAGTGGCTCGGATATGGTCTACGTGCTGCTGTTTGAATGGCGTTCCTTGCGCGGTGAAGCACGAGCGGAAATGATCGAACTGCGTGACCGCTACGAGGCATTATGGGGCGCTATGCTTAGGTCTCTTGCAGATGTAGGGGTGCTACGTGAGGATGTTGATCAGGATTTGCTGCGCCTTATCGGTCTTGGAGCACTCAACTGGGTAGCAACCTGGTTTCGTGAAGATGGTCGCTATTCGCTTGAGGAGATAGGTGATTTCGTCTGGCGAGTGATTCGCGACGCGGTGCTTAAGGATTAGGTGCATAGTTCAGACTTAACCTGAGGGTTTCATTTTCGAAGAAGTGAGGATCTCGGCGGTTTTAACAGAAGCTCATCTACTTTCCAAACGAAACGCCAATGCGTAAAGCGCTGGCACGAAAAAAAGCGTAATGGCGGTGCCTACAATGACACCACCAATCAGAACGTACGCCATCGGCCCCCAGAAAATATCGGTCGTCAAAGGGATGAACGCGAGTGCAGCAGCCAGAGCGGTTAACACCACCGGTCTTGCGCGCCTGACAGCCGCCTCGACGACCGCATCTGACGGCAGCATGCCATCCTCAAGGTTATCGCTGACCTGCTGGGTTAGAATTAAAGTATTGCGCATTAATATTCCCGCCAATCCGATCAGCCCAAGTAAGGCGACAAATCCGAAAGGCTGCTTGAAAATCAGCAGTGCTACGACCGAGCCAATGACGCCCAAAGGTGCTGTTAACAGCACTATCACAACACCAGGAAAACTTCGCATTTGCAGCACCACGCAAGTTACCATCAGGGCAATCATCAGTGGGAAAACCTGATTTATAGAGTCCTCTGCTTCTTGTGAACGTTCCAGACTACCCGCAATATCAATCCTGTAACCATCAGGGAGCGCTGCATGAATTGATTCCAGATCCGCCCATAATGCTTTGGTGACATCTTGTGGCTGCGCATTCTTTACCTCCCCGCGAACAGCCAGAAAGAGCTCTCGATTGTGTCGTCGAATCATGGCATCTTCGTAAGCCAGTTTCACCTCGCCCAGATGCGAAAGTGGTATCTTTTGACCCTGTTCATTGCGGAGTTCATAAATGGGTGGCTCATTTTGGGCTCGCTTGGCACCCTGGCCGCGAACGTAGACATCAACAGTTCTGATGTCTTGTCTGACCTCAGCTATTGGAACTCCATCTGTTCGATATTGCATTTGTTGAGCAACTGAGAGTGGTGTCAATCCCATTAGTCGAAGGCGCTGTTCATCTATTTCCAGCTTCAATGTCGGTACACGTTGATCCCACTCCAAATGCGGATTGACGACGTGAGGGTTGTGGGACATGACCTCCCTGACTTGGTGGGCCACTTTCCTTAAGGTCGCAGGGTCTTGTCCGACGACACGGAAGCTGACAGGCCAGTCAACTGGCGGCCCGAACAACAGGCGTCTGATACGAATACGCGCCTCGGCAAAAGTACCATTGGCAACATGTTGGTCTAATGCAGCAATAATTCGGTCACGCTCAACCGGTCCCGTCGNTGTTACGATTATTTTAGCAAACGAAGAGTCCGGATGCTCGGGGTTGACCGAGATGAAAAAACGTGGCGCCCCGCCACCGACATAACTGGCGTAGTTTTCAACACCACCCATGGAATCTAATAGTTCTTCAAGACGTTTGACGGTCGTATCCGTTGTCGTTACCGATGTACCTGGTGCTAGATTCACATCGATCAAAATTTCGGGCCGATCCGAGCCTGGGAAGAACTGTTTTTCCACCGGCCCTNCCATGCCTGCGACGCTTAGCACTAACATCGCAAAGGTAATAAAGACCACGGTCCGCCGATGGCGAACACACCACGTAATCAAGGCCCGTAGATACTCGTACACCCGGGATGACTTGTAGTGATCGCCCNTATTGCCGGGTTTCTGCTTGGGTGCACGNAAAATCTTTACGCCCAAATAAGGGGTAAAAGTAACGGCCACCAACCAACTGATAATGAGCGAAAAAGCCAAAACCCAAAATATATTGCCAGCGTATTCACCTACCCCAGATTTGGCAAATCCAATCGGAACAAAACCNAACATGGTAACCAGAGTGCCGAANAGCATAGGCGAAGCTGTCGCATTCCAGGCATGAGTGGCGGCACTTACTTTACTCCAACCTTCTTCCAGTTTTACCAACATCATTTCAATCGCAATGATGGCATCATCAACCAATAAACCCAACGCGATGATTAGTGCCCCTAAGGTAATACGATCCAGATTGATATTGGCGGNTTTCATCAGCACAAACGTCAGCCCCAGGGTGATTGGAACAGCGATACCCACGATCAAACCGGCGCGCAGTCCTAATGATAAAAATCCAATNCTCATCACCACGATTACGGCCACCAGAAACTTCACCTGGAACAAATTAACTGCCGCTTTAATGGCATCCGTCTGATTGGTGATTTGATCCAGTTCCATACCCAAGGGAAGCTCAGCTCTTGTTTTGCTTAGAAACGCGTCAAGGCGTTCACCAAATNCTAATCCGTTTTCACCCTTGTTCATGACNACGCCGACCAGTATNGCATCTTCTCCATTGACACGAGCAAAATACGACGGTGGTTCCTCGTAACCTTGCGTAATGACGGCAATATCACCCAGCCGGATTAGATGGTCACCGGCACGGATAGGGACCTGTGCCAATCGCTGAGGATCAGACAGATCTGAATCGAGCCGAAACCTTAGGCGCGGCCCGGTGGTGTCAATCTGACCGGCCGGGATAAGCGTATTGTATGCTCTTATCGCGTCGAATACGGCTTGGGATGAGATGCCGCTGTTAGTCATAACAACATGGTCTAAATCGACATAGACTCTCTCTTCGCGCTCGGCGATCAAATCGGCTTTGCGGGCACCGGGAATGAGTTGTAATTCATCTCGGAGCCGCTCGGCGTAACGTGTTAATTTTCGCACCGGAAGGCCGGGCGCAGAAAGGCTAAATAGGCTGAAATACACATCGGAAAAGTCATCATTGACGATCGGCCCTATAACCCCTTCAGGCAAATGTGAAGACAGATCCAGCATGCGCTTTCTAACCTGAAACTGTAGTTCCGGCGTTTTATTCTGTGGCGTGTAATCATGAAATTGAACCTGGATATCAGCCCGGCCTGCCTTGATTGTCGTTTTGATTTCGTCAAGATATTCAATTTTCTGGATGCTCTTCTCGATTGGGTGAACCACTTGCTGTTCGATCTCTGCAGGAGTGGCACCAGGCCAGACTGCTGAAACCACTAACATTTGCAGTGTAATAGAAGGGTCTTCCGCACGTCCCAATGAGGCAAAAGCATAAGCCCCTGCGAACACGGATAAAATCAGGAAATACAGCGTAACGGATCGCTCTCGTACTGCAAGTGCCGATAGATTAGGAAAGCTCATTGCGCGTATTCTTTAACAGGAATCCCTGGTACTAGCAGATGAGTACCTAAGGCGATAACACGATCACCAGTCTTAAGGTCTTGCCCTTGAATTTGAGCTGAGATAGGCGTCACCCCAACCACCGCAACGGTCTGGGGTTGCGCCTGTTGATCGACAATTTGCCAGATTTGGGTATTACTTCCTCGCTCATCCAGTGCCGCCAGTGGAACTGAATAGGCCTGTGTGGGAGAGTCAGGGACCATCATGCTGACCCTGACCGGCATACCCAAATGTAACTCGCTACCAGAGGACTCAATCTGATAACGAGAACGCCACGTTCTGCTGTATTCGTTAGCGGCGCCAGCGGTTTCACGAAGCTTTAGTGGTATGTGGGCATCATCGATATGGGCTAGCGCTTCTGTCGGTGGAAAAACACTCCTAGGTAGGAAAACTTCGATCTCTAACTCGCGAGTATCAGCCAATATTCCTAGGGGTTGTCCAGACTTTACCACTTGCCCCGGCATCCCTGTGACATTCACCAAGATACCTGGCCTTGTGGCGGTTAGGGACGTATGCTGAAGCGCAATTTCTGCTTGTCGAAGTCTAGCCTGGGCAGCCTCTTTTCGCGCTTGCGCTGCACGTTTGGACAACAAGGACGCTTCAAATATACTTTGGCTAATACTGTTCTGTTCGATCAAGCGGCTGTCCCGAGCGAGGTTGGATTCCGCGTGTATCAATTCAGCTTCAGCAGCTGTCAATTGGGCCTTTGCAGCCTCCAGGCTTTGTTCAAATTCCCTTGCGTCCAACAAGAATAATGGCTCGCCGGTTGCAACAATTTGACCGGAGTCCACATACCGTTTCAGAATTCGGCCACCTACTTGAAAGGCTATAGCAACCTCTGTACGCGCCTCTACTGTGCCTGTAATCCCTTGAGGCACGGTCATAGAATGCTCTGACACTACCGCAGTGTATACTGGATGGGGTCTGTTCAGTACAGTATCTAAGTGAGAGGACTCCTGACAGCCATACAGTGTTAACAGCGAAAGAAAGAGAGCTAGACGCATGAAAAGTAAAACCCCGGCAATTAATGAACGTGAGCGTACACATAGCATATCGGGCCATGGTAAGCAGAGAAAACACACACAGATAGCCGTGCTGCCGTGAATGCGTTAATAATTGCGAATCATCCTGGGAGGTCGATCTGAATAATATGCATTAACTTTCATGTTTGCCGCTATTGGCAATATGGTGAAATANCAGACATCGAGGAACAATGGTTAGCGTCCTTAAGCTCTAGCTCCAAGAGNGGNGCCTCCACTAATTGCCGNTNGGTTGAAGATACATTATTTGGCTTCGAATCATTTGATTCACTCACAACACTAACAAGAAATACGTTTATCGCTGTTAAGCAGCTCAGAATGGCAATGAACTCAAGCACAATGCCCCCCCTTTTAAGATAAACGTAAATTAGCGCACCTCCAGAGGTTGGTCAACCACCCAATGCCCGTGCAACAAGCCTATAGTATTGAGGATGAGGAGAAGAAGGGGCAAATAAGCAGACACCTACGCTACNTGGCCACCTGGCTCAAAANNGTGGGTTTTCGTTCAGATGCCCCCCCCGCTGGTCCGTTATGCNGTCGCAGAGTCTGACAGAGNAATTTTGTTTCTTGCTAAAATGTCCTGGTATAGTATTGATATTTGGTTGGCCACCCAATAAAATATCCGTAGAGGTTNACACCCTGTGAAGGCTTGTACGGAGGCCCTTTATNATGAACGCGATACCAATAAAGCCACGAAAAGTAACCTTTGATGTGTCTACTGTTCCACGACATTGGAATGGTGGAGACCCTGTGCTAACTCGTTTCTTTGATGCCCTGTCAGTGCATTTCCCCGAGGGTGAACGGTTTTTTATCCAGTCGGTACGGAATTTCCAGGATCGGGTAAAGGAGCCAGGTTTGCGTGAGGATATTCGCCACTTTATTCGTCAAGAGGGGCAGCATGGTATTGTCCANGATCGCTTCAATGAGGTGATGGTTGGGCAGGGTGTTGATGTTGACAAGATTACCAGCAATCTGCGGCGTTTCATTCGCTCGTCACAAAAGTACTTGCCAGAGAAGTATCAGCTGGCGATGACTGCGGCATTCGAACATTTTACGGCCACTNTGGGCGAGGCAATGCTTAAGGATGAAACTGACATGTTTGCCGAAGCAGACCCTGTGATGAGGGCGATGTTTCTCTGGCATGGTGTGGAAGAGGTTGAGCATAAGGCAGTAGCCTACGACGTCTACCAAACGGCGGCGGGCGGCGGTTATCTGTCACGGGTCTCGGCGTTGGTAGTGACCATGCTAATGATTCATCTGGTGGTCGGGCCAGTGTTCGTGAACATGTTGCGTCTAGATGGCNCCATGCGCCAGCCTGGGGTGTTGATGCGTGGGCTGAATCGTCTCTATGGCCGACGTGGTATTCTAACTCGAATGTTGCCTGAATTCTTGGCCTGGTTTCGCCCCGGCTTTCATCCTTGGGATACGGGCATGCCAGAGAAAGTGGCGGCATGGCTGGAAGAGTATGGGGATCATGGCGACCCAATGCGTGCATCCGCTGCCGTTTACGGAAGCTCGCCGATGAGCGAGGCAGCCTGAGTGGATGGCGAAAAGGCGGTTATGACTCACTGCCATAGGCCGGGCAGGCACTGTGGCAGTTCAGCAATACGTGACTTACTTGAGTACCATGGCTTAATGATGAGCGAAGCATGTTGTTTCGGTCTCGGGGCTGGACTCGGTATTACTTACGTGGAGATACCAGGTACCAGCACCCCTTTCATTGTTCATGTGCGCTCAATGGGGTTCGAGGAGAAGGTGTTTAAGACCTTAGAGGTTCCTTTTTGTTGGACCAGTTACAGCGACAAGCCGTCCGCCAGCGATGATTTATATCAGGCATTGCATGAAAATCGGCCTGCATTGCTTTTAACGGATATATATCATCTGCCTTATTTTGGCAGTAGCACGCATTTTCCTGGACATGCCATCGTGGCATGGCACCTAGACGAGGAGCGTAACGAGGTGCTGGTTAGTGATACGGAGCGCCCGGACTTAATTGCTGTTGCGGCGAAGAACCTGGCTGATGCACGTTTCTCGACCGCGCCACCCTTCATTCATCACGGTGACATGTTCGCGCCTCACGCCATTGATTCCAGTGTAACTCCAGAACGTGTGCGGCAAGCAATCTTCGACAATGCCTACGCATTGGCTAATGGAAACCGTTTTAGCGGGCTTGCGGCTTTGGATACCTGGGTTGATGCGCTACCACGCTGGTCAGCGGAGGAAAACTGGCGATGGTCGTTGCGCTTTGCCTATCAGGTGATCGAAAAGCGCGGTACAGGTGGCGCTGGATTCCGTGCCATGTATGCCGATTTTTTGGAAGAAGTGGGAGAAATGCTCCCCGCTGTAATTCATGCGAATTTAGTAGAATTAATGCGCAGTGCGGCAGTGAGCTGGTCTGGTTTGGCTGAGACTTTGAAACAGGGCTCCGAGTCAATGGTGTTCCCCTTCGTTGAAATAAAGAGCGCCATTAATCATGTAAAGATGCGCGAGTCACATTACGTGAAGTATGCGCTGGATGTCCTGGCCTAAGTCACAGCAAATCCATAGGTTCTTGGATGCAATTAATTATATAAGAAGTTACCAATGATTGAGGAAGATACCTTGGCGGCGGATCGTAATATGACCATCGCCGAAACATTTTTTGGAACATCTCATCCCTTGTTCAATGCGTTTGGTGTACAGGTGGAAGAAATCGGCAAGGGGCGAGCAGTGATGAGTCTTGCCTGCCGTCCTGTCCTTTGCAATCGAGTTGAGGGTGTTCATCGCGGAGTGGTAGTCACGTTGCTAGACACCAATTGTGGGCTGGCGATATTTTCGCGACTCGGTGATATGCGTCCGATTGCCACTATTGATCTTCGCGTCGACTTTATCAAGGAAGCGCCTAGCGGGGAGGGTATTTTCAGTGAGGTGGAGTGTTATGCGGTGCAGGGTGATATAGCTTACGTCCGCGGGCGCGCTTACGCGTGCTCTGATCACTCTTTGTTGGCTTCGGTGTCAGGCTCCTTTGCTGTTGGTACTCTTGGCCCAGCGTTTGATTCAGCGATGAAAGAAAGGAGCTAGGAAATGAGTGAACCAACTGTGTTTGAAGCTCCACGAATGAATAAAGTGCAGAAAGAGATGCTTGTGAATACCCCTTTTGTGGAGTTTCTGGGGCTTGAAGCGGTGGATTCGGATAAAGGTATAGCTTATCAATTGTCTTTCCGCGAGGAGCATATCGGCAATACACTGCTACGCACTTTTCACGGAGGCATTCTCGCTAGTTTTGGGGAAATCACAGCGGCCCTCTATCTGGTGCAATCGCTTGATCTGGATAAAGAGCCTTCGTGTAACAGTATGACCTTTGACTATCTCCGTCCCGCGTTTGCTGGGAGCATTCGTGCCGAGCCTCGCCTTATCCGTGCTGGCAGACGTTTTATCGTTGTTTCTGTCGATATCTATCTGGACAAGAAACTCGTCTCAATCGGACGCTTTATCTACACCCGTTAATATAAGGAGCTTCTTGTGATTATATCACAGACCTTGCGCCGTGCCGTGCAGCAACATCCCAATGGTACTGCGACGATCTATAAAAATAGAAAGCAGTCATGGCGGGAGTTTGAAGCCCGCGTGGCTAGACTTGCTGCAGGCCTGCTGTCATTGGGGATAGAAAGGGGAGCCCGCATTGCGATCTTGTCTCTTAATAGTGACCGCTATCTCGAATATTTCTATGCGGTGCCCTGGGCTGGCGCGGCCCTTAATCCCGTCAATATTCGGCTTGCTCCCCCGGAAATCGCCTTTACTCTTAATGATTCCGGCTCGTCAATCTTGTTTGTGGATGACACCTTCAGTGCGATGCTACCGAAGTTGCGTCCGCTGCTTGATAGTGTCGAACATGTGGTGTTTATGGGCGACGGCGAGTTACCGGAAGGTTGTGTTAGCTACGAGGCGTTGATTGACGCGTCAAAACCCATACAGGATCTCAGCAAAGGCGGAAAGGAGCTCGCCGGACTTTTCTATACCGGGGGTACCACCGGCCGGTCCAAAGGCGTGATGCTGAGTCATGACAACCTCNTTTTCAACGCGCTTAATGTGGTGCCGGAAATGAGTTACGGGCCTGACACTATTTATATGCATGCGGGTCCGATGTTTCATCTGGCTGATATGGCAAGCACCTTTGCAGTAACCCTGGCCGGTGGAACCCACGGGATTGTGCCACGTTTCGAAGTCGGCGATGTGCTGGGCTTCATTGAGCGCGAGAAAGTCACACACACGCTACTCGTACCTACAATGATCAACCTTCTCGCGTCGTCCGGAAAAATAAAGGATTTCGATGTCAGCAGCGTGAAGCGCATGCTGTATGGCGCGTCGCCGATGCCAGAGGCAGTATTGATCAGTGCCATGGAGCAGATGCCGCACGCCTTGTTTGCCCAGGGTTATGGGCAGACAGAGGCTTCACCCATCATTACCGCGTTGGCCCCGGAGTTCCATTTGCCGGGAGGCGACAAGCTACGAAGTGCGGGCAGGGCTGCGCTGGGTGTCGAGGTTGCCATTCTTGACAAAAATGATGTTGAGCTACCGCGTGGTGAAGTCGGGGAGATCTGTGCCAGAGGTGGGAACGTTATGCTCGGTTACTGGGGAATGGAGCAGGCATCGGCCGAAACTCTGCGCAACGGCTGGTTGCATACCGGTGATCTCGGCTATATGGATGAAGATGGGTTTGTCTTTATCGTCGATCGTAGCAAGGACATGATCATCAGTGGTGGAGAGAATGTCTTCTCTGTCGAAGTGGAAGGCGCCATCTACAGCCATCCTGCGGTGCAGGAATGTGCGGTAGTAGGGATTCCCCACGACGAATGGGGCGAAACAGTGCATGCCATCGTGGTGCTTTGCGAAGGTCATACTCTTAAGGAAGATGAGCTGTTGGTCCATTGCCGGGATCGCATTGCGGGTTACAAGCTCCCTCGAAGCGTCGAGTTTCGAAGCGAGCCATTGCCCATAAGTGGTGCCGGTAAGATTCTCAAAAACGAACTTCGAGCTCCTTACTGGCGGCAGAAGGAGCGGGGGGTCAACTGAACCACTGTTTTCGCTAAGATCAATTACTAGCACGGAATAAACCATGAATCTTGAATTTACACAGGAAGAGTTGGATTTTCAAAAGTCCATACGCGCATGGATGCGGGAAAACGTACCTGAAGAGCTTGAGCGCGTGTCAGCACTTGGCAATATGCCAACCAAGTCGCAGCAGCAACAGTGGGAGAGGAGTTTGGGTAAACAGGGCTGGCTGGCGCTAACTTGGCCAGAACAGTACGGTGGGCCAGGCTGGACGGCGACGCAGCGCTATATCTTCGATATCGAAAGGGCGATGGCCGGAGCGCCGCCAACCAGCCCCTTCGGTGTCGCCATGGTAGGCCCAGTTATTTATACATTCGGCTCGCCGGAACAGAAGGAGAGATGGCTGCCTGGGATTACCAGCGGCGAGACTCTCTGGTGTCAGGGATATTCTGAGCCCAATGCCGGGTCGGATCTCGCGTCGCTTAAAACCCGCGCTGAACGCAAACAGGATCACTATCTGGTCAATGGACAGAAGATCTGGACCACGCAAGCGCATTGGGCAGACATGATGTTCTGTCTCGTCAGAACCGACCCCGAGGCAAAGAAGCAACAGGGCATCTCTTTTCTGCTTATTGACATGAAGACACCGGGCATCGAAATTCGCCCCATTTATTCTATTGATGGGCACCATCATCTCAACGAAGTATATTTCACCGATGTCGAGGTACCTCTGGAAAACCTGGTTGGCCAGGAGGGTATGGGCTGGACCATAGCCAAGTTTCTACTGACACATGAGCGTACCACGATAGCTGGCGTGGCCGACAGCTATTATGCGCTGGCACGGATGAAGCAGGCGATTGAAGATGTACCCTATTATACCGACAAGCCATCGGCAAGGCGGCGTATGGCCGAACTCGAAGTCGAATTGATGGCGCTGGAGTATACCAACTTTAGAACCGTTGCAGCCACAGACGAGGGTAAACCGTTCGGACCGGAGTCCTCCGGGTTGAAAATCAAGGGTACGGAACTGCAGCAAAAGATGTCTCAAGCCATGGTTGAGATGGGGGGGTTGATGTCGCTTGCCTGGGATAGCCCTTCGGTAGTGGGTAACGAAAGCTTCAATAATGCTCCCCGGCGTTACAATTTTTTACGTGCTTGCACGATTTATGGCGGCTCAAATGAGATTCAAAAGAATGTGCTTGCCAAAATGCTGCTGGGATTATAAGGGGCGATAATGGAATTCAATCTTTCTGAAAACACGACAATGGTTGCGGATACAGCGCGGCGCTATCTCAAGGATCACTATGGTTTTGTCACTTATAATGAACAGCTAAACCAGACCAGTCATTGTGATCCGGCACGATGGGGGCTAATGATGGAGCTTGGGTGGTTGGGTCTCCCGTTTCCCGAGNCCATCGGAGGNTACGGTGGCGAGTTGATTGATGTAGCGATGATCGTCCGGGAACTTGGAGCGGCCTTGTGTCTGGATCCTTATGTGGATTTGGTAGTCGCTCCCGGAAAAATGCTCGAATATATTGGAACCGAGCGNNCNNTCGNGGTNTTNCAATCCATNGTNGAAAACNATGAAAAGNTGGCGTGCGCGNTCTATGATTGCCATGCCGGTTACANCGTTCATAAACCGACTGCATCCATCAGNGATGGAAAATTGTCAGGCCAGAAGAGTTTTGTTCCTGATGGTGGCTGCGCGAACAGAGTCATAGCGACAGCAAGAATCGGGGATGAGCTAGCATTGCTCCTCGTGCCACTTGAAAGCTGCGAGATCACGCGTTATCGGGCNCTGGACGGTAGTCGATACGCAGATCTGGTGTTTCATGACATTGAAATTGATGACGGAATGATTCTCTCGCGTGGCGCGGAGACTAGCCGTGTTATCAGCCAGGTTATTGCNTGGCTTCAGGCCCTTGATTGTGCGCGGATGTATGGCGCTGCCAATGCGCTTTATCAGCGTACCCTTGAATATGCAAAGACGCGTAAACAATTCGGCGCAGCCATAGGTAGTTTTCAAGTTATTCAACACTATCTTGTGGACATGTTTACTGATCTCCAGCAATTGGAGTCAATGTTATTCATGGTCNCAGTGAAAGCNGAGCTAGGAAATGCGCAAGAACGAGATCGNGCGTGCTCGGCNGCNAAGGCCTA
This sequence comes from Pseudomonadales bacterium, assembly GCA_002701845.1. Taxonomy (GTDB): domain Bacteria; phylum Pseudomonadota; class Gammaproteobacteria; order Pseudomonadales; family Ketobacteraceae; genus Ketobacter. The sequence continues at coordinate 8,437 of NZXG01000034.1, read as the reverse complement.
CTATGCCGANAAGGCGGTAAAGATCGCTCAGCAAGCCATCCAGATTCACGGTGGTATTGGNGTCACNGAAGAGCTGGACATAGGNCACTACTTTCGTCTTATGACCCACTGTTCNTTGACTCATGGNCATCGNGACTNTCACNTTGATCGTTTGGCCTCNNTNNGCGAGNTNAATGGTNNTGNATGANTNTGANTTCATCGTNGTNGGNGCGGGGTCCGCNGGCTGTGTCNTAGCCAATCGATTGAGTGAGTCNGGGAAGTTCTCGGTNTGCGTGCTGGAAGCAGGTCCNCANGACAATAGCGGGTTCGTGAACGTGCCATTCGGAGTCATCGGACTGATCAAGGAGGGAAAGCGCAACTGGGGTTATNATACNGTAGCGCAGAANTCGCTTGANAANAGNCAACTTTATTGGCCNCGNGGAAAAACCCTNGGTGGGAGTAGNTCGATCAATGCNATGGTTTACATTCGNGGNCAACCTCAGGANTANGATGCNTGGCGCGANTTAGGNTTGGANGGTTGGGGTTGGGAGGATGTGCGACCGNTCTTNAANGCTCACGAGNATAATGAGGANTACNTGNNTGANNCATGGCANGGTAANGGAGGNCCGNTGAATGTCACCCGCGTCAGGGATCCGAACCCGCTGACTGAGCTGTTTATTCGTGCNGGCCAGGAGCTGGGCGAAAAACGTAACGATGATTTCAACGGCGAAACCCAGCGCGGNTTTGGNCGNTTNCAAGTGANGCAAAAANACGGGCGACGCTGGAGCGCGGCACGGGCGTTTCTTGATCCGGCGAAGGAACGAAAGAATCTGAATATTCTGACCGATGTAATGGTCTCCCGAGTTCTGATCGAGAATGAGCGTGCGACGGGGGTAGAATATATTGATGCGGCGGGTACTTCACACGTNCTTCGGGCAAAACGTGAGGTTGTTCTTGCNGGNGGNGCTATCAACTCCCCTCAGTTGCTAATGCTTTCTGGCATTGGTGATCGTGACCATCTACAAAGTGTTGGNATTGATTGTCTAGTTCATTCTCCTGAAGTGGGTCGCAATCTTCAGGATCATCTCGACATGACTATATCGATTCATGATCGCAGCCGGCAGTCGATTGGCTTTTCCCCTTACTTCGTACCGCGTTTGCTGCGNGCGTTCTACGATTACTTCCGCTATCGGCGCGGGTTTCTTGCCAGCAATGCAGCGGAAGCGGGGGCGTTTGTCAATGTGGGTGGCGGCTCTCGTCCGGATGTCCAGTTGCATTTTCTGCCGACATTTTTACGTGATCATGGCAGACAGCTGACGCCAGGCTTCGGTTGCACGATCCACGTTTGCCAGTTGCGACCCAAAAGCCGGGGATGGATTCGTNTGNCCGATAACAATCCTGGTAGCGCACCACTAATCAATCCNTGTTATCTGTCCGACGATGATGATCTCCGAATTCTGCGTGAGGGTGTCAAGTTGGCTCGCCGGGTATTCCACACCAAAGCTTTCGCTAGAGCTTATGGAGGCGATGATCTNCCGGCTAGCNATGTCGTNACTGATGCCCAGATAGACGCTGATATACGTCAGCGTGCTGAATCCATCTATCATCCGGTGGGCACCTGTCGTATGGGANAGGATAANCTGTCAGTAGTNGATAGCCGNTTAAGNGTCAGAGGNNTNTCNGNNTTGCGNGTTGCNGATGCNTCNGTNATGCCGNTANTAATCAGTGGNAANACNAACGCGCCTAGTATGATGATTGGCGAAAAAGCAGCAGGTTGTATTATTCAGGACAGTGCGTGATGACATAATTGAATAACAGTGACTTGTTTAACTGCAACTCAAATAAAAAGGATATTATGAAATTAAACCGTAAGCTAGTGGCAATTACAGGTGGTAGTCGCGACATTGGTGTGGCATTAGCAATAGCGCAGGGAATTATTGAAACTGAATTCTTGAGATGAATGCCTGCAGAAATTCTGGAAGGCATTGCGAAGATGGTTCCACTGGTGGAAATATAACAAACGAGGTCAGTATGTCCCTGGATTTCGATGGAGCACGTTTACCCAACCCCTATTTGACCGAAGATCACGAGGCCTGGCGCGATCAGCTGCGTAAGTTTATTGATTCCGAGCTGATGCCCTATGCCAATCAATGGGAGGAGGATCATAAGGTTCCCGATGAGATCTTCCCCAAGGCTGCTGAAGTGGGCATGTTTGCCGTGGGTTATCCCGAGGCCTACGGCGGCCTGACTGAAGGGTTGGATGTATGGCACGGCAATATCATCTATGAAGAGTTGGCGCGTCTTGGTGCCGGTGGTGTCGGTGCAGCTCTCACCGTGCATGGTATTTCACTGCCTACCATTTTGAAACTGGCCTCCGAGGAAGTTAAGCAAGAGGTTGGCCCCGCTGTAATCAGTGGTGAAAAGCGTATTTCTTTGGCGGTGACCGAGCCCGGTGCAGGTTCTGATGTGGCGCAATTAATCACCACTGCTGTGCGCGATGGCGATTTCTATATTGTTAACGGCTCCAAAACCTTTATCACTGGCGGCATGTACTCCAGTTGGGCCTCCACCGCCGTCCGTACCGGTGGAGCAGGGTTGGGCGGTATCTCTCTGTTGTTGATTCCTCTCGATGCCGAGGGCGTTAGCCGCACGCAGCTGGATAAAAAACAGGGCTGGTGGGCATCCGATACCGCGACCTTATACTTCGACAATGTGCGAGTGCCTGTAGGCAACTTGGTGGGCAAGGAAAACGAAGGTTTTAAAGCCATTATGGGCAACTTCAATCTGGAGCGTATGCAGTTGATTGTGTCCATGGAAGCCTTCGCCCGCGTCTGTCTCGAAGATGCAGTAAAGTGGGCCCAGGAGCGTAAGACCTTTGGCAAGACCTTGTCCCAGCATCAGGTGATCCGTCACAAAATTGCTGATATGAAACAACGCATAAACGCCACTCAAGCCTATATCCAAGTATGCTCCAAACAGTTGATGGATGGTAAGCCCAATGCTGGCGATATCGCAATGTGTAAGGTGCAGGCCAGTCAGACCATGGAATTTTGTGCTCGTGAGGCCATGCAGATTATGGGGGGTATTTCCTATATCCGTGGCAATCGCGTGGAGCGTATTTACCGTGAAGTGCGCGTCAATGCCATTGGCGGGGGATCGGAAGAAATTATGCGTGATCTAGCGTCACGTCAGTATGGGTTTTAATCACGAAAAGCCTTATAAATGGCCCCTCATTCCCGCGAACACCGGAATAACGCAGATAACTAAAGCGCACACAAAAATATAAAGGATAACAACAATGACAATGAAACTGCCTACATTTAAGTAATTGTTTTTTCCCGTAAGCAGAGCAGGTAGCCACAGACAATTAAGCGAGAGAGAATAATTATGAGATTTACTGAAGAACACGAAGCAATACGTAATACCATTGCCCAGTTTATTGATAAAGAAATCAACCCCTACTGTGATCAATGGGAAAAAGACGGTATCTTCCCAGCTCATAAGCTGTTCAAAAAAATGGGCGACCTTGGTCTTCTGGGGATCGCCAAGCCAGCCGAGTACGGCGGCATGGGATTGGACTACAGTTATCAAATTGTGTTCTCTGAAGAGCTAGGTCGCATTGCCAGTGGCGGTGTTTCCATGGCCATCGGTGTGCAAACCGATATGTCTACACCGGCCATGGCCAAGTTTGGCAGCAACTACATCAAGGAAGAGTTTCTTTCAAAAGCCATTGCAGGTGATGCAGTATGCTCAATTGCTGTGAGTGAGCCTCACGCCGGTTCTGATGTGGCCAATATTAAAACCACCGCTGTAAAAGACGGAGACGACTACATCATCAACGGCACCAAAATGTGGATCACCAACGCCACCCAGGCGGACTATCTGTGCCTGCTGGCCAATACCGGTGGTGACAAGCCTCATAAGAGCAAATCTTTGATCGTCGTGCCTACCAACACCCCGGGTATTTCATTCTCGGAAAAGCTCGACAAATTGGGCATGCGTTCTTCCGATACTGCACAGATTTTCTTCGACGAGGTGCGCGTCCCACAGAAGAACCTGATTGGTGAAGAGGGCATGGGTTTTACCTATCAGATGATTCAGTTCCAGGAAGAGCGTTTGTATTGCGCTGCGGGATTACTGAAGTCCATGGAACACTGCATTAACACCACTATTGAATACACCCGCGAGCGCCAGGCGTTTGGTAAGCCGCTGTTGGATCAGCAGGTAATTCACTTCCGTCTGGCGGAGTTGCAAACCGAAGTAGAAGCTCTGCGTGCGTTGACCTATGACGCGGTAGAGGGCTACATCAATGGCATGGAAGTGACCTTGAAAGCCTCCATGGCGAAGTTGAAAGCGGGGCGTTTGGTGCGTGAAGTCACAGACGCCTGCCTGCAGTACTGGGGAGGTATGGGCTTCATGTGGGATAACCCAGTTTCCCGCGCCTACCGTGATCAGCGTTTGAGCTCTATTGGTGGTGGTGCCGACGAAGTAATGCTTGGCATTATCTGCAAGAAAATGGGCACCTTGCCGCGCGCTTAATTTAGCAACAGGTTATTAGCAGGGTTAGTTCATGGGAATTGTTGAATACAGAGATTCATTAACTTACTTCCAGTAATTGCCAACATATACATGGTGAGAAAATCAAATGCCGCTGCATTCCGCTCAACCAAACTAGCATTTATGGTTTTTCTGTTACAAAAAAATGCCTCCTTTAGATAAAGGAGGCTTCAGAAAATGCACTCTAAAGAGTGGCACAAAAAACGGCTCTGTCGCATATATAGCTTTTGCCATTTCAATTTATAGAGCAGGTTAGTCATCTACTTCGCTCCGGATAGTGGGTTGGAAAATTAAGCGGACAGTCGAAACAAAAGAAGGCGACCGGGGTCGCCTTCTCAGTATAGGGCAGGACGTGTTTCGCGTTGCCCCCATATCAGTGTCAGAAATACTGTTGGTACACCAGGGGGCCGAATGCCACCAGCACCAGGGCAATACCCATCACGGTTAGCGGCAGCACATAGCGTTCGTGGCGAATCCAGAAACTCATGCCGCGGGTATCCTCTTTGGCTTTCTCTATTTCCTCTTCGCCCACCACTTGCCGTGTCAACAGGTGGTTCACGGCCACCGGCGGGCTGAGGTAACCCAGTTCAAACGCCACCAGGGTGATCATCCAGAAATGCAGGGGATCGATACCCTGGCTGTAGGCCGCCTGAGCCACAGTGCCGGATACCAGTACGATGGCGCCAAAGGGATCCATAATCATCCCGATGAAGACCAGGACAATGACCAAGGCAATCATGGCCGTCCAGATATTGCCGAAGAAATCACTCTGTGCGGCGACTTCCTCGAAAATACCGGAATCTTCGATTACACCACCTACGGTCAGGCTTAACGCCATAATGGAAAGCAAGGCACCGATATGGACCGTGGTATCAGTCGTGGCGCGACGTACGGAGTTTTCCAGTGAGGTGGCACGCTCTTCACCTTCATAGGTTTCATGTTTGTCTTCATCCGGTGAATGTTTGACCTTGGATTCCAGTACCAGGACCAGCAGCAGCAGCAGGGGCAGGATCGCGGCTGTCATCAGTCCATCCTGCTGGTACATAAAGGTCGCAGTGGGTATCACTAACAAGAGCAGCCAGGGCAGCAGTTTTTTGGTGTCCTTAACGACAAATTCGTATACCAGCAACAGCAGGATGATCATGGGCAGAACCACTGGCGCAGTGTGTTCGTCCAGGTGGGCATCCAGCAGGAAGGCGTAGGCGGCNGCGGTAACCACAAAAATCAAAACGTAAGGAACCAGCGGCTGGAATGCNCGCAGNCTGGGNNANAGGGCTTCCGAAATCGGGGCAANNTTCATGGGCCCCTGTTTNGCNANCAGNGACACCAGGAAGAACAGGAANGAGGTNAGCANAAANACNTTTACGCCCCAGCCGTACATCATNTCNGTGGTGACTTCCTTGTTGAGCATGGCAATCAGGAGCACCAGCAGACAGGGNCGCANTACCACNCCNAGNCTACCNCTCATGGCNGTGGCAGCNAGNGCNAGATTGCGNCGGGCNCCNACNCGNCGCAGNTCNGCGTACACNACNGCNCCCATGGCGATGATGATGATACCGGAGGCNCCGGTGTAGGCTGTGGGTACCGCCATGATCACAACAGCCACAAATGCCAGCAGTTCCGGCGGCAGCTTCCAGGGTTTGAANATGCGGAATATGTATTCACCCAGGTAGGTTTGTTTCAGCAGCATACCCACCCAGATATAAAGTCCGATGTTCAGGAACAGGGAGGCCTGATCCATAATTTTGTCTGCGAACAGCACCATGCCCTGCGGGTTTCCGGTTTCAAAAATGAAGAAACGGGCAGAGCTGATGGACATATAGGCGAATAATGGCACGGAGAGCAGTGCTTTACCGATGCTGCCGACGGGCTTGGCTGTTTTTGGAATGGTGAACAACTGGAACAGGGATACCAACGCCAGCGCACTGAAGCCAAACAGATAGAACCAGCGAATATGTTCGTTTTGTATGAGGGCGCCGGAAGCCCAGCCATTGGTGAGATAACTGTACGAGGAGTAGGCCAACGAAACGTGAGCAATGAGCTGAGCTGTAATTCCGAAACGATAATCCATCACTGTCTGCATGGGCCGCAGACCGATGTGGTGATGGGTCAGGGCTGCTGTGAGGGCACAGACAAAGAATACTATGGCGAGGAAAATCTGGTTATTGTCGCGGCGGAATTGGGACAAGGCAGAGAGCGCCATATCCACCGCAACAAATCGCTCTACATTGGGTGTTTTCTGCTCGATGGTCTTCTGCGCGGCTTCATGCTTCATACGGCACAACTCAGCCTGCTTGCCGAGGGATTCCCGGATGGCTCCTTCGTTTACTTCTTCAGATCTGAACATGCCGCCAAACGGGTCATCAGCGGCTTCCTGCTTTTTCTGGGCGACGATTTTTTGGACTTCAGATTCGATATCAATATTGGGATCACAGGAGGGGACGGGAACGTCCAGTCGGAGGATGTGATAGTCGGGCCAGATATGATTACCCAGTTTGTTCAATTGCGAATTCAGGTTTTCTCCAATGCTGAGTACGAGTACCCCGAGAAGAATGATAAAAACCGGTAATGAGGACAGCCACTCACGTGGATTTCGTCCCAGAAAGTTTATGTTCATTTCCCACCACATCTAATTTTTGTGATTAAACACTTGTTGTGATTTTTGCTGTGCTGGTTTGTCAGACTGCAATAGTATGGGGCCTAATATAGGGAAAACAGCCTAATCCCTCAAAAGTCAGAAAGTTAAATCACAGCAGTACAAGCACTACAAATACTGTCGAAAAAATAAAGGTCCAGATTATAAGTTATAAGAGTGTCAGGCATTGTGTGCCATAGATCACACAATGAATTCCCGAACTTTTACACTATCTAGCGTTGTATCCTGTGCCTGCTCGTTGACAGGGTAAAAAGAAGCNGGCTGACGGTTAGCCAAGCCTGCTTCTTTTTGTATACCGGAACCGGTTATTCGCGATCTTTAGCAGTACATTCTGCCAGTGCTGGATCTTTCTTGCAGCGCACTTTACTCAGGAATGACAGCATTTTCCCGTCATATAGTCCCTGGTCGCGCAGGGTTAAGCGGGACTGGCGGAACATTTCCATATAACCTTCCTTGTCTTTATCAGGAAGATCCAGCCAGTAGCTGGGGTTGATGCTTTTTTCCGCAGCGCTCACCACATCCATTGCCTTGCCGTACTGGCTCCAGACATAACCACGGGAGCTTTGGCCGAATCCTTCAGGGAAGCGATTATGGCGGGCAACAATTTGAGCGGTCAGCTGAATAATGGCAAAGTTCACCACCGCGCCTTTATCACCCAAGCCCTTGTAGAGTTCCAGTGCATCATAGGCAATGGCAGGGGCCCCGATGATGTCCACGCTGCCGTTGTTGAACATGGAGCCGAAGTTGGTGAGGGACACTGACACGGGGGAGGCACCAACGGACTCAATCATGATGGCCTGAGCCTTGTCGAAATCCATGGCAGCAAATTTCTTGCCCGCNANNTCNNCCACGGTGTCAATGGTNCGGTCATTNGTGAACAGGTAAGCGGCACCACCGGGCAGAATGCCAGCAATTTCGTATTCACCGGAAATCATCAGCTTGGCCAGTTTGGGATCTGCAAGATATTGCAGAACCACTTTCATGTGGTCTTCATCGGGAATGGCGCCAATGGAGTCCAGGGTACCGGTGAAACTGCTAAACTCACGGGCACGCAGACCAGTGATACCAGCGGCATCACAGGCGCCTGATTTCAGGTCTTCTGCGGCAATTTTTTCGTCCGTGTACACCTTCATTTCCAGGTCCACGCCCCATTTAATGGCTTGCAGACGGTAATCTTCCATCTGGCTGGCAACGGGGCCTGATCTACCCACGATATCCCATACACATAGGGTTCGTTTTGGTAGG
>NZXG01000033.1 GCA_002701845.1 Pseudomonadales bacterium | reverse complement strand
AAGCCGATTCCGGATGAGACCACTATTCTCAATTTCAGGCATTTGCTTGAGAAACATGGGCTTGGAAAGGTCCTCCTGAAAGAGGTAAACAAGCATCTTGAAAATAAAGGTTTACTATTGCGGGAAGGCACCATCGTTGATGCGACCATCATATCCGCCCCCTCATCGACTAAAAACAAAGAGGGCAAGCGAGATCCGGAAATGCACCAGACAAAGAAAGGCAATGAATGGCACTTTGGTATGAAAATGCATATAGGGGTAGATGATGCATTGGGCGTAATTCACAGCATGAGCACCACGGCCGCTAACGAGCATGATGTTACCCAGGCGCAGCACTTACTGCATGGTGATGAATCTCGCTTCTGGGGGGATGCAGGTTATCAGGGCATTCATAAACGGCCAGAATTTGAAGGCTATGATTTGGCCTGGAACATTGCAGCGCGCCCGGGTCAACGCAGAAAGCTTGGTGAGCTGTTCGATTTGTTGGAGCGGCACAAGGCTCAGGTTCGCGCCAAGGTAGAGCATCCATTCCTCCGCATCAAACAGCAGTTTGGTTATAGCAAAGTCCGCTACAAGGGGTTGGGAAAGAACACCAATCGACTCTATTTACTCGCGGCCTTTACCAACCTGTTAACCTGTAAAAAATATTTGATGGCGTAGGATAGGTGCGCCCAATTTGCGCCGTTTGGTGCAAATTGGGCCATCAAATAGCCAAAAATGAAGGGATGCTTGGCTTGTTTTCTTGAGATTGGTGCCAGTTGGTATTTTGCAGGCCAATTACCAAGTTATTCAGAGGTTCCCTAGAATATCGAGATCAAAGGTAAAAAACTGGCGATAGTCCAAAACAGCGCTTGCATTTCCAGACTCTGCAGCTGCTTCTACAAGTTCACGCAACGTCTCATTTATGTCATCTGCGTTGTCGTCAAATAACGACAGACTTTGTTCATCTTGAGCAATCTGATTGATATACCGCACCAGTGACTCATAGTGTGGAACGACACTGCTCGTAAAACGGTAACGTTCGCCTCCGGTAAATGCAGGACAAGCATCGAGAATTTTATTTCGCTCCCGTCGTTCAAGATCCATCTCCTTGAATCGGTCATGAAGCGACATCGCAATATCAGAGCGTAGGGTTTCTTCGGATGCCAGGCGTGCCTGCTCGGCTTCAGCTTCGTAGTTCTGTAGTTGGGTATCAGCAAGTTTGTGTTTTTCTTCAGATGCCCAGAAAAATCGATCGTGCCAATGCATATCTGACACCTGCACATCAAGACGTTCATCCTGCACATAACTTACGAGATCCAATGATCCCCGCTCTTCGGCTGTTTTAAGGCGCGATTGATTATTAGTGAGCTTTTTCTCAACTTCGGCAATTCGAGCGCGATACGCACTTTCAGAACGCTCTATTTCATCCTTCAAGCTATCCATCATTTCAACGACAATCAGTGAATTCTTCAAGGCAGATTGTTCGGTTTCACGGTACTCGGGTAATTGATCTAGCAAAGCGGTCTTGTCGCAAACCCGATCCTCTATTTGTTGATTAAGCCCGACAGCTAGACGATCATTTTTCGTGTACTCTTCATCCAGTTGTTGATAGCTGGCCTGAGATTGTTTCAACAACGTTCGTATCTCTCCCAGATGAGAGATATCCAGTGTCGCCAATTGTTGTTTTGCTACGGCGATAGTCTTTTCGGCTTCGGCCAATTTTTCGGCTATTCCTTCGTCATCAAAGCTGTCTTGACTGGACAACGCCCTTACCAAAGTTTCCAACCGCGTTTGTCGCTTTGTCAGGACTTCCAATTGACCTTGAATATCCGCCAAATGGCGAGATAAATGTGAGGTATCTTCAATATCCTTGCCAACGCGAAGATCGCTTACAGGTGCAACCCTGATAGACTTTGTGAGTCCGCCTTGGCTGAGCATGCCGTCACGAGTAATCGCCCGAGAATGCGTCTCCAGTTCTTCTTCAGTATCCACAAGCCGTATGTTGCCAAACTTTTGCCACAAAAAGCGGCGTGCGGTATCGTTGCTGGTTTCCAGCAAGCCTACAGCAAACTCAGCCCCTTTGGGGGCGGTGTTAACCTGGCGAAGGTGGTTGGGTTGTATAACAGCGGCTCCATCGACTTTTTGCCCGCGTCGTCGCGCTTCCCGCAGGATCTTCACGGCCTCTTGGGAGTGACCTTCTATTACCACCATCGCATCACGGTCACCACCTAAATAGGCTTCCAGTGCTGGCGCCCACTCCGGCCTCGAAATACGGGCTAGGGCAGATACTGGTTGTACAGCCATTCCGGCACGTTCCAATAATTCTAGGAGTAGTGCTGCACCGTCGTTAAGTAATCGCCCTGTTCTACCGGCAGCCGCGATTCGTCGACGAGTCGCCTCGCTCTCTTCAGTTAAGGCATCGCCTTGCTTTATAACTGCAGACAATTGATTCTTGGCAATAGCACGTACGGGGGCAATTTGGGTGTCCAACTCGCTCAATGCTTTTACCACAACCGAGCCCGAACCATCTTCGCTTCGCGCTTGCACTAAAGAGTCGATTGCGGAAACAACCAATCCCTTTGTGCTTTTAAAGGCATCATCATCAAGCACATCTCTCAATGCATTGATTAATCGATTCGCCCTTGCCAGCTCCGGATGCTGGTAGGCCTCAATCAATTGTTGATTTGCCCGGATTTCTCCTTCTAGCCGCAGACGGGACTGTTCAGCCTGATCGGATTCCAACTGGACTGTTAGCTTATTGACCTTTTCTTGTTGAGTATCTCGATCCTTTTTTGCCTGTTGCGCCTTGTCCTGTGCCACTTGGCGCTGATTGCTCAGTGTTTCAATGCGCTCGTCCAGCTCATCGATTTGCTCTCCCAGCCATTCAACCTGAAAAACCGCTTTAATGGCTTCAAGTGATGCGATCCGACGCTCAGCCGAACGAGCGCGTTCAAAATCTGAAAGAATGCCCGTCAAGCGAGAAATCCGTGCTTTGGTTCTTTTGATAAGATCACGCAATGCTTCAAACTGTTCTACCTGCTTCCGAAACGCAGCTATATCAACAGGATTAGGCTCGACAACATAGTTCCGCACAAAATCATCAATAGAGTCGACATTTTTCAGTGTCATCGACTTTACGAACGAAGACATAAATCGGCGCGAATCAGGCATTCGCTGCCCATTTAGGGCATAGAGCAGTTCTTGTACATATTCGCCGGACTTATCTGTGAAAATAGCGGTACGACCAATTTTCTTTGCCTGCTCCCTTGCCGCGTCCCGAAACTCTGCGAAAGGCATTGGGAAGCGGTCATTGCCGTCATAAACAATGCAATCATTGGCCCGTAGGTTTTGCCCAGGGAGTACAAACAAGCCTTTCACTTCATGCTGTTCAGACTCGACATCAGCTTCTATACAGATCCCCGCAGAAAGGACGTCTGCCCCAGAATCCATATCACCAAATACTAAAATAATGTAAGTACGAGCCTCGTCGCGTGCTCGGCCAATAACCTGGCTATCCTTTTCCGGGTTACGCAACATACCAAGACAATACCCGGATAAGCTACGCCGCTGTTTACTTGAAACAGACTGAGTGTTAAAGCGGGCGTATTGCTGGTTGCCGCCGAGCATCGCAATTTGAATAGCATCCAGAGTCGACGATTTACCGGAACCGTTTGGCCCGAGAAAAGCAGTAGACCCATCCATCTCGATATCAAAGGCTTCATGGAGGTAGAATTGAACCAATGCAACGCGACGAAGCTGTTTCATCTCCTGCCCCCATCAGTATCTTCTGGATTAACTCCGTCTGGCTCATACAGTACTTCTGCGTGGGCTTTCAACATAGCCAGCGATCGCTCAGTGATCAAACTCTGAATCCCTGGCAGTATTTCCACATACCACGTTACCTCGCCCACGTTATCGGCTTTCACAGCTCGAGCAATACCCCAACGCTTCATCGCGTCTAACATAGCCATCAACTCAGTTTGCGGCTTCATGGGTAGATCGCGACCGGTCGATTCTTTAAAAGCTGTTTCCAATTCGGATAGACTGACACCCGCTATGCCGGCATTGAGAGAACCGCGATTCATATGATGGTCGTAGAGCTTTCTCAGCACCAAGGCCAAAAGCGTATGCATTAGAGGTATTTTGCTGACATCCGGCTGTGTGGGGACAGCCGCGACATAGCGCTCTCTTGCATTGTGGTCAAGTTTGCAACCCAGCAGGTCAAGCACTTCTGTGTATTCTTTTTCGTAGGCAGCAATAAGATCGTAGTCGACACGTTGCTTTGCGTTGGCTTGGTAAAGAATCTGATCGACGATCAAGCGAAGCGCTGCTCGTTGAAAATCTTGAACAGTGAACGTTCCCTGGCGTTCAGCAACACGGTGCCAATTAACCGACATACGCCTGCCCTTTGTTTTGAAGTCGACGAATCCTTACTGATGGCGCTTCCAGATATTGATTCTCAAAACGCTCGCCGGTGAGCTCAATCTCAATATATCGCCCGAGCTCTCTGTAGAGCTTGTCTCTCACTAGACCTTTTTTCTCGTTTCTCAGCGCTCTTTCCGCCACGAGTCCTAACCGGCTGAAAGCGGCCAAAACACATAAATCGTTGATCGACTCAACGACCAACGATCCGCTTTCGATTTCACCTCCAGAAGGCAAGTGGCGATCAACATAGGCTAGTATTTTGGCCTCAGAAACTTCGCGATTACCTTTCATTATTTGTCGCACCAAACGCCGGGCCTGAGCTTCGGGAGAGAGCTGGCGTTTTTGAATAACCGCGCCTTTACGCTTGAGTGGTTTCACAGTAGGTAACTTCAGAGCTGCTTCACTGAGAAGCCTGCCTTGTGACCACCCCATCGCTATCAACAAGTCCTCTTCTTTCTGCGAATCTGCCGTGCGAACAAGAGCATCAAGCGTCTGATCGATCCACAGATCGAAATTACCCTGTGACCTTACTTTATACTCTAGGTAACCCAGTGCCTGATCGTTCGCGCGGGTCACTGCATCTTTTAATCGTGTCAGTAGCCTGTCTACTTCGCGCAGTGCCAGTACCCTTGAGGTGTCGGCGTCAATCAGGTAATCCGCCTCCTCATCATTTCGACAGCGGAGATTCTTTCGATACCAGGCTCGCAATTTTCCTCTACTTTCAGTCTCCTCAGATATCTGGGAAACCAGATCAATAATCTCCCACCGAGATGTCAATGGGTGGTTTTTAGAGAATAAATCGGAGTAGTCTCCAATATACAAACTCGATATATACTCACCAAAAAAGCGCTCGAGAAAAATGTGTGTTGTGTTTTGCTGACGAAGATAATCGCTTGCTTCCCGTACACGCATCCTTGTGGTGTTCAACATGCGCAACAGCGCTGAACACTCCTTGGCAGCCAGTTGAAATACAGCCGCATTCGCCTCAGGGTCAGCTTGCACCTGAACCAAGTTATTGCGTATGGACTGTACGCGACCACCGATGAACTCCGGACCTTGCTCTGCAAAGTTCTTCAGTAGTTCAAAAAGCCCTTGTACAGTTGGCCGCATGATGATGAATTGAGTAAATCCCACTCGGTCAACACTAAGCCACTCACTCTCCGTCAGCATTTTTAATGCACCATGCGCTCTTACATTGAGTGGTGTTCCTAGCTCCTCAGGGTCAGCCCCATGCTCATCGTCCCAGCGTTGTAGAAAACGCTCAATGGAGGCAGTCACGCGCTTTTGAGTCCAGCCTTCTCCATCAGGAGGGTCAGCCTCGGGCGCAAAAAAGTCGTTATACAGATGGGACAGCAACAACCAATTGCGCCGAGTGTGGTCAACCGCCCCTAATGGACGAAAGACACGCTCCGGAACTCGATCAAAGAGATTAGCGATCAAATCAGTCATAGGTCTTCCCTTCTTTTAACATCAATGTTAAATTAACATGCATGTAAATTGCAATCCAGAAGATCAACGAAAGTGGATTCACGAACCTCCAAGCAGTTTGAGTTCATCGAACTGGTATTGGCTTACGAAGGCCTTTTAACCAACAAACGGTTGCGTGAGACGTTCGGTATTACCAGTGTGCAGGCATCACGCATCATTTCTGCGTATCGTAATGCCTATCCTCGCAACGCTTCTCCTGCCAAAGGAGAAGGCAGGGGTCGCTATATTCCCACTCCCCGCTTTACCCCTGGCATCGCAGCCCTGAGTATTGATCGGTACTTCCGTGCCGTGGCCAATAACAGGGTAAACATTGAGATGGAAGAGGTTCGGCAGGACTTTACCCACATGGAACCCAAGTGTTTCCGTATCCTGCATGGGGTCACGGCTATAAACGGCGCAGTTCAGGTTACTTATCGTTCGATGAATAATCCAGCTGGAGTCGAACGTATCTTACATCCAAAGGCATTTGTTTTTGCTGGTAGGCGTTGGCACCTCCGTGCGTTCGACGAAGCCACAGGGGAACATCGCGACTTCAATCTAGCCCGCATTAGCACCGCCGAACCAGTAGAAAAGGATAAGCCAACGCCGCTAGATTCCGATTGGGAAGAATATGTGATCTTGCAACTGCGTCCACATCCACGCTTGAATTCCGCCCAGGAACAACTCATAAGAGATGAGCTGTTCAATGGCGCAGCGGGACGTCAGGTAAAGACTCGCCGGGCACTTGTGACTTATGTATTGAGAGACCTTGAAGTCGCTGAAAACCCCGATATTCAGCGACCACCTGAATACCAGTTGTACCTATCGAGAATAGAAGAGTGTCCAGAAAAAGTCGGTCATGGTTAGAATTTTACCGCCACCTGTCATTCTAAGTGCATTCATGATTTTTGTTACTTTCCGGTTTTTCTTGGCATTGAGGCCGACTGATCTGAAAATATTTGTTAGTATCCACGGCTACCAAGTTTAAAAATAAAAGCAAATATTAGACTAGATATAGTCTAAAAACCTGAGTATTTTTTCCGAATATATTCCGAACATTTATTATAATATCAACAACCTATGCTTGATTATTCTTTCAGTTTTTTGACTTTCCTCGCTCTGCCCCATAGCCTGAAATAAACATACCTAAAGCGGTAAAGTTTATGACTCCATTTGGGCTTCAATTATCGGATCTTCGTCGTCGCCGAGGACTGCAACAACAGCAATTGGCAGACCTGCTCCAGGTCGCTCCCTGTTATATCAGCGCAATGGAAAAAGGCCGAAAAGGACCGCCCACAGAACATTTATTGGAAGCCATAACAACCGGACTTCAGCTCACACCCGAAGAGAAAACGGCCTTACTTAGAGCAGCAGAGTGTTCCCAGCGTCAACGACGCGTTCCGAAAGACGTATCCGTACACGAATATGCGTTAGTAGATGAGCTTTGGAAACGGCTAGGGTCAATTAGTCAGGCTGAAGCTACTGCGATCTCTTCGATCCTGAAAATCAATCAGAAGGAAACGAACGATGAAGAATATTTAACGCTATAGAGAAGTACAAATGAAAAAGCGGAATAAGCCAAGGGGCTGATTCCGCTTCTCGGTATGTGTGATACCGCATGTGACAGTGTCAGTATCGCCTACCAAGAAGCGAATCGTCAACCCTCCCCTTGTTACAGATTCCTGTTGCGCCAAAAACTTTACTGTTTTTGGTACAGATCTTTTTCGCCCAGAGAAAAACACCGGCTGTATCTGTATTGCGGGTATTGATGATTTGCTATCGCCAAAATTCGCTCAGATCTGATTTTTGCTTATTTAGGTGAATTTATGAATACGAATACAAAGATCAAGGTAAACGATTGGGTACCAACCCAGATCCCAACCCCGAAGTCGTTACGCATGTCGACAGATTATCACGAACAACATTTCGTGAAATTCCCGCATGTGGCCAGCTTCCACTCTCGCGCTGAGCTATATCACGCGGCAATTAAGGAGTCCCAAAAGCGCGTACCATGGTTTGTACCCCAGCCATTTCGATTTCAGATTGGTCGAACTCTTTATACGCCAGACTGTTTTGTTCAGGAAGGCAGCAAGAAAACTATCATCGAGATCAAACGCGGCGGCCGATTTGATAAACCCTGGAGAGAGGATTTTGAGGAATACCTTAGGGTCAATGGTTATCATTTCCAGGTTATTTCAAACGAAGAATTATATGAACAAGAAATCTTGGCTGAAAATTGGCTAACGATAATCAGAGTTCTGGTAAGGGGGCGACACTACGATACCGAACATACCGAACGCCGACTCATAGAAGAAATAATTCCTGCGGAAGGCGAATATTTTGGGGATCTTTTAGATCGCTCTATTCCAGCCAATCGACACATTTACGAACTCTCCATATTTCGTCTTCTGTACAAAGGTAGCCTATGTATTAATCTAACCGAACGTAACCTGAACTTTGATAATTGGGTGACGCTATGTATATAAAATGGCGCGAACGCCTCGACCAACACCCCTATCTATGGCAGTTCAGTAATTGGCCTTTGGTACCGCTCAATGAAATCCCTGCCAAAAAACGGCGTGGATATTTAAGAAATCAAACAATAGTTTGTCTTGTTCTGTCAGGTAAGACATTTAGCACTATCGCAACAGAGTATAACCTTTCTGAAGGTAACATCTATAAAATCATGTCTCGCTGTCTTGCAGGTGATGACACTGACGATCCACCGCTATCGAAAGCACTAATACCACACTTCCGCAGAAGTAATTACAACCGTAAATCGCCATTGCCGAATTTAACAAATTCTATAGGGGCTCAGGGCGCGTTTTCAGCTTTACTTGACAGAGTACCCGGCCTAAGAAGACACCTAGATGATCACATACTTGCAGATTTAACAGACAAGGCCTGGGGCCAAAACATCAAGGCCAACTCCTTCCACTCTACGTTATTAGCTTTCCTAGAACAAAATGATTGGCCGCGTGATTGTTATCCCTACACGGAAGTTTTACGTGGATATGAAAGTTGCAGGGTGTACTTAAAGAAACGACGACATGAGCTTGCGTTAGGTATAACGTTAAAGCGTGACACATCAAGCCGCGTGCTAGATCGAGTGAAGTCTGATCCCACAGCCTTTTCCGAGATACAGATAGACCACCATTACGTTGACACACCTTCTTCTGTACTGCTGGAATTTGAAGGAAGAATACGGGCTCAAAGAGTGAATCGTATCTCCCTCCTCGTAGCACGAGACGTTGCCACGACTGTGAACCTATCCTACGTTGTCACCTTAAACAGTAAGCCAAATCAATATGAAATTCTGATATGCATTGACCGCATCTATCAGCCTTGGAAAAAAATTGAATTCCACACACCGGGCTTCAAATACATACTGGGAGCTGGATACCCTGCTGGAAATCTTTTTTGCCTGGAGAGTGCGCCAGCTATTGGCCGAATTTTACTAGACAACGCCTTAGAAAACACCGCCAACTCGGTTAAAAACCACATCACCTCAGCAGACCACCTCGGCGCAACATTTTCTGCAGGAATACCGAAACTTCCAAAAGACAGAAATTGGATCGAGTTTGCCTTCAAAATCCTTTGTGAAGGCAGCCACATGTTCAAGTCCACTTCAGGAACAGGTCCAACGGACCCAACTCGCGAAAGTGCAAAGAATTCAAAAAAACCTCCTGTCATCAGCTTAACAGCATTAGAAGAATTCATTGAAATGTCGTTAGCAAATGAAAACGCAAAACCAAGAGCCACCTTAAAACACCTAACACCACTGACGGATCTGGAGTATTTACTATCAAGCGCCTACATTCCAAGACTCCCGATTAACAACGCACAGGCATTGGCGTCTTCTACCAGACGAGCGAAAGCACGCATACATTTTAACGAAAACGGTCAACCATACATCAACTTTTTCTATCGAAAATACCGAGGGAAGTCACTCTATAAAATATGCCTGAGGCAGAAATATGCTGACTTCGAATTTGATGAAAACGATATTCGGTGGGTTACGGTGCTTGACAGCGATTTCAAAATCGTCGGTATGGCATACGCGCCCAAAAGCTGGCAGAGCCATCCACATTCAACACGCACGAGAAAATTTATCCATGATTTGCGTAAGAAGTTAAAGGCAGATATCAAAAATAATCTTACTTGGTATTTTAATTACCTGCTTGAACACAAAGAGCTTCCTGGAAGAGCAAGGGAAATAGTACGAGTTTATCGCGAGTTTACCAACCAATCTTACCAATTCACACCAACTGTTTCCTCTTATCACCAGGACACAGATATATCAAGCGACGATGATTGGCTAGATGATTCGGAATTTCCGGAATGGTCATCAGAATACTTTGGAGAAGATGATGAAGATGCAAGCATTTAACACAAACATTCATCCAATATGGGATACCATGCGATTCCCATTTGAAACGCCCGCTGTGAGTAAATTGAAAAATGAAATATGTTTATGGGCAAATAGCGGCATCACTGGTGGCATAGTATTGGGAGAAGGCAGGACAGGAAAATCCACATCCATAGGGATGATAAAAGATGCAATCAAATTAAAGAACGCAAACCAAATTCTACCTAGCATCACATACAGGGCGAAGAAAAGAGACATTCGCACGATAGCGCAATGCTATCGCAACTTATACAGAATAACGGGGGAAAAGGATAAAAAAGGCTACACGCCTGATGACATGAGGGACCAAATAGTTTGGTACATTCTTGATCTTGCCGTGATGCACTCTAATAGACAGGTATTGTTATTTGTAGATGAGTTTCAGCGCATGACACTCGATCAACTTATAGTATTTGCAGAGTTACAGGATGAACTTCTTGAAGACTATAAAACTCTTCTTAATGTCTTTTTATTTGGGAATATAGATGAAAGCGATCATCTTCTAAACCAGGTGAACACTTCGCAGTATGACTTTTTGTATGGACGGTTTTTTATACAAAAGCATGTTTTCAGGGGCCTAACAAGCAAAGATGAATTGTCAAAATGTTTGAGACAGTACGATACATTACGTTTCCCCGAAAAGGATGGACCGACTTACACTGAGTACTTCTTGCCAGAAGAGTTTAAAAGCGGCTGGCGTCTGGAAAACATGACTGACCTCATTTGGAAAACATACCTACGCGTAAAAAAGCCAGAACGCCGGACGAGCTGGGGCATGAAGTATTTTACAGGGACAATAGCTCCTTTGTTAAGCGGCTACCTAAAAATAGAAGGTGTTAACAGAGTAAACGAAGCTATGATATACCGCGCTATCCAGGCTTCTGGTTTAATTACCAACGAAATAAACAGGGTTAAGTAATGAACGAAGGCTGGTTATATGCGCACGAGTTCGAAAGTTTTCAAAATATCCAAAGACGGATGTTTCGTTCGAATCCTATTTTTTGTCGTCGAAATAAAACTACCATAAGGCAAACTGTTAACCGTCATATCTTCAATCATTCTACTCCTGTGAAGAGACATGATTGCCGATGTGAATATATTTATCTGCCAGCTGGAAAAAACAAGGTTCCTTCGTATATGGTACCGCGTCGCTTTGATGCTCACATTAAAAAGAGGAATAGCTGTCCTGAATGCGAAAAGTTATTGTTTCATTGTGATGTATATAATTTAGATTGGCTACAATCTTGCCCCGTTCACGATGTTGATCTCTGCAACCAATGCCCTGATTGTGGCCACGAATGGTCTAAACTTGAGTAAGCGCCCGATAAACCGCCTCTAGGCAAAGCCCCTCCCAATCTCTAACCTCCAATCACATGATCACCCAGGAGGTTGAAGATGAAATCACGCAAACGCTTTACTCAAGCACAATGGAAAGCCCACATCGAATCATGGCAGCAATCCGGTGGCACACAGGCCGATTATTGCCGTAAGCATGGCTTGACCGACAAGGTGTTCAGCCTGTGGAAGCGACGCTTTCAACGAGAGAACTTGATTGATGCTCCTCGCCCCACTCGCTCCAAGCCCACTACCACTGACTTCGTGCCTATCAAGGTGGTCTCCCAATCTTCCAGTCAGGACCAGATCCTGTTACGCCTACCCAATGGCATTGAACTCCAGCTGGCCGTTGCCACCTTTAATAGCCTGAATGCTAACGTGGTCAGCGACCTATGCCAGATTCGCTGATTACCGTCCCGCCGCACCTGAAAGTCTATCTGGGGGTCAAGCCGGTGGACATGCGCAAATCGTTTGATGGTTTAAGTGCCTGGATACACGACCAGCTGAAACAGAATCCCATGGCGCCGGTGCTGTTTGTGTTCCGCAACAAGCGAGCAGATCGCATCAAGTGTTTGTACTGGGATCGTAACGGATTTGCACTCTGGTATAAACGCCTGGAAAAAGGCACCTTCAAATGGCCAAGAGGCGGCGAACAGGAGCTGTGTATCACCTCACAAGAATTAAATTTACTGCTGGATGGCGTTGATATCGGAAAGTTAAAACGCTTACCCTCACTCTCGTTCAGTAATGAATTTTAACGGACTAAACAAGCACGCATGCATGCCAAACACACCTTAACCCGCGATGTTGATCAACTGCATACCCTGGTCTTTGAACTGCAAAGCCAGGTGAATGTATTGAAGGATCAATTGAGCCTGATGAAGCATCGTTTGTTTGGACCCAAGCATGAAAGTGTCGACGTAAACCAGATTCCGCTGTTCGAATCTGATGATGTACAACTGGTACCGGTGGCGTCCCAAAACGAGATCGTGCCCAAAGACACAACCGGGGCACTCCCGGAAAAGCGCTCTGCACTTCGAGTATTACGCAGTCTTCCCGTTAAAGTGGAGATCGTCGATCTACCGGAACACCAACAACACTGTGATTGCTGCGGCAGCAGCATGGCCGATATCGGCCAGGATATCTCCCGGCAAATCGAATACGTACCTGCTCAGCTATATATAAAAGAGACCCATCGTAAAAAATACGCCTGCCGGTCCTGTGATCTAGAAATCCGCCGTGCACCCAAACCGTTCCAGCCCATCCCCAAGAGCATGGCCAGTCCGGCTTTGCTGGCGCATTTGATTGTCTCCAAATTCGCAGATCACCTGCCGTACTATCGACTGGAGAAGCGGCTATCCCGCCTCGGTATTACACTGTCCCGCAACACCATGAGCGAATGGCTAATGCGCAGTGCCG
Organism: Pseudomonadales bacterium; assembly: GCA_002701845.1. Taxonomy (GTDB): domain Bacteria; phylum Pseudomonadota; class Gammaproteobacteria; order Pseudomonadales; family Ketobacteraceae; genus Ketobacter. The sequence continues at coordinate 2,272 of NZXG01000033.1, read as the reverse complement.
TTGCCCTGGATGCCCCGTATCAATCCCTGAAGCAAGCGGTCCTGGATCGTTGTCATGTATTTACTGATGACACCATCCTGCCCATGCAGAATACCGATCCCTTACGCAAAACCACCCTGAAATCCCGGATCTGGGTCTATGCCACCAATGATCAACGGGGCCCACCCATCACCGTCTATGATTTCTCCACCGGACGACAACAATCTGCACCACACCAGTTCCTGGAAGGGTTTCACGGCCATCTCCAGGCGGATGGCTATGCGGGTTACCAAGCCCTGTATGATAGTGGCCAGGTAACTGAAGTGGCTTGCTGGGCCCATGCCCGCCGTCGTTTCGTGGATGCCAGCCGCTTGGTGAAAACCCCGGGTCGCGCCCATGAAGGGGTCCGTTGGATCAGGGCCCTCTATCGTATTGAGCGACGCATCAAACTACTGTCTATTAAGGAGCGCTTTAAAGCACGGCAAGAGGACAGTATTCCGTTACTCAAAGCCTTCCGTGCCTGGTTACAACAGCAGTCCGCATCGGTGTTACCCAAAAGCCCCTTGGGGGATGCCATCTTCTATGCCCTGAACCGATGGGACGCCCTGACTGAATACTGTAGCGCCGGAGAGCTGGAAATCGACAACAACCGGGCCGAACGCTTTATGCGTCCCATTGCCCTGGGCCGTAAAAACTATTTGTTTGTGGGCAACGAAACCGCAGGTCATGCGGCAGCCAAACTCTATAGCCTGGTGGAAACCTGTCAGGTCAATGGCATCAACCCACTGGCTTATTTAACCGATGCCCTCAGCACGCCGAACCCGGAGTGCCCACTGGCTTGGCGGCAACACCAACCCCACAGCTACGCTCTTTAACATTACGGACCAAACGCCTCTAAAAACGCATTCAGTTCCGGATTGTCACGGTGGACCACCTGCTTGGTGGTGGGCAATGCCGCTGCCCCAAACAGGGATTCCAACGGACTATCAAAGTCATAACCCTTCTGTTGCGTCAGATGCAGGTAAACCTTGGTGGTCTCAATGGATTCGTGCCCCAGGATATCCTTTACCCGGTGGATCTCCAGCCCGTTCTCAATAGCATGGGTGGCAAAGGAATGACGCAAAGTATGAGGCCCCACCAACTTATGGATCTCGGCTCGTTTAGCTGCGGTTTTAATCGCCGACTGAATGGTGCTGGGGTGCAGATGATGACGACGGATCTTGTCACTGCGCGGATCGGCACTCAATTTCTGGGAAGGAAACACATATTGCCAGGCCCAAGAGCTGGCGGCTTTGGGATACTTCCGCTCCAACGCATTGGGTAGGTGAACTTCACCGTAACCCGCTGCCAGATCGGTGTCATGTAACTGCTTCACCATACTGAGATGCCGTTGTAGGGGCAGGATCAAAGCGGGATGCAGGGGCACCACCCGATCCTTGCTGCCCTTACCTTGATGAATATGCAAACGGGCATCGTGAAAATCCAGATCCTTCACTCGAATCCGCAGCGCTTCACTCACCCGTAACCCAACCCCGTACATCAATGAGGCTAATAAACGATTGTGGCCTTGCAGTTCATACAGCAAGGCTTTCATCTCCGGTCTGTTCAACACCGCAGGTAACTTACGCGCTCGCTTTGCCCGACAGGCATCCAACCCCACCAACGGCTTATTCAGTACATGGCGGTACAAAAAGATCAGCGCATTAAAGGCCTGGTTCTGTGTGTTCACCGCCACATTGCGATTCACCGCCAGGTAAGACAGAAAGCGTTCCACCTCCGGCTCAGCCATCGTATTGGGGTGCTGATCCTTGTGAAACTTGATGTAGTGACGAATCCAATAGATGTAGGTCTTCTCCGTCTGATAGGCATAGCCACGGAGGCGGAGCACCCGTTGCACCTCATTCAAAAAAGGGGATTTATACTGCATCGACCAGCCCTCAAAAATGCCCATTATATGTACATATATACAGTAGACAGGGGCTGCACAAACAAAGACCATAAATTTGGATATACCGGAACTTCCGGTATTTGCTTCCGGGATATACCGAAGGTTTCGTGATTTGCACCGTGGATATCTCGAAGGTTCCTGCATTTGCAGGCCTGGATATCTCGAAACCTTCGGCTTTTGCCAGATGAATTTATGACCTATACTGATCAATAAGTTATTTAAAACAAGGGCTTAGCAGAATGGGATTTGGATATCACGAAAGGTTCGGTTCACTAAGTTGTTAAACGTGGCTGGCGCGGACTATTTTTGGAGCACTGATTAAAGATTGTTTAGCGCTTGGGTGTC
>NZXG01000032.1 GCA_002701845.1 Pseudomonadales bacterium | reverse complement strand
GTTCAACTTCTCGCAACCCATCGCAACCCGTGTGGACGAGTTGCTCTCGGGCGTCAAAGCGCAGCTGGCCATCAAGTTGTTTGGTCCCGATCTTGCCGTGCTGGCCGAAAAGGGCCAGGCCATTGAGGCCGCAGTGAAAGAAATCGAAGGGGCGCGCGATGTGGCCATGGAGCAGATCGCCGGTGAATCTCAACTGGTCGTGAAACCGGATCGCAGAGCCTTGTCCCGTTACGGTCTGGCCGTGGGCGACGTGATGGAGCTGGTACGCGAAGGGCTGGGAGGTGCCAGTGCCGGCCAGATCATCAATGGCAACGAGCGTTACGACATCTACGTGCGGCTCGCTGAGCGGTTTCGCGAAGACCGTGAAACCATTGCCGACCTGCGTTTACAGGCCCCGTCAGGTGCCTGGGTTCGCCTAGGGGATGTGGCGGAAGTCAGTATCGCATCTGGTCCACCGCAGGTGCGTCGTGATGACGTGCAGCGTCGAGTGGTGATTCAGGCCAATGTTCATGGACGGGACATGGGTAGCGTGGTTGCTGATATTCGTCAGGTGATTGCCGAGCAAGTGGACCTGCCCACCGGTTATTCCGTCGATATCGGTGGCCAGTTTGAAAATCAGCAACGAGCGCAAAAGCGTTTATCCCTGGTGGTGCCGGTTTCGCTGGGATTAATTGCTTTGTTGCTTTATTTTGCCTTTGCCTCGGTTGGCCAGGCCATGCTGATTCTGGTGAATGTCCCGCTTGCGGTGATTGGTGGTGTGTTTTCACTCTGGATTTCCGGTCAGTATTTGTCGGTGCCCAGCTCAGTGGGCTTCATCACCTTGTTTGGGGTCGCTGTCCTGAATGGCGTTGTCATGGTGGAAAGCATCAATCAACGGATTGCGGATGGCTTGAAAGTATCGGATGCGGTGTTTGATGGAGCGGTTTCAAGGCTAAGGCCCGTGCTGATGACTGCTATTACCTCGGCACTGGGTCTGATCCCCATGCTGCTGTCGAATGGTGTCGGCGCAGAAATCCAAAAGCCTCTGGCGAGTGTGATCGTGGGCGGATTGGTAACCGCTACGTTCTTGACGCTGTTTGTATTGCCGGTGCTGTTTGCCTGGTTTTCAAAAGGCAAGTTAAGCGACATGGCATAAACGTTTTGCCTGCCCTTATCGTTACGGTCAGGGCAGGTACATTTATTGTGTAAGGGTTGCTCATGCATCAACACGATCATTCACACCACAAAGATGAAAGCGCAAGCCGCATAGCAATGGCGTTCTTTCTTAATGTGGGCTTTACCATCATCGAATTCATCGGCGGCTGGCTCACCAACAGCACGGCTATCATGGCCGATGCGGTGCACGATCTGGGTGACAGTCTGTCCATTGGCAGCGCCTGGCTCCTGAACCGGCTGGGACGTAAATCCGCCGACACCGAATTCACCTATGGCTACCGGCGGTTGTCCCTGTTCGGCGCCCTGATCAACGGCCTGGTATTGATTGCCGGATCGCTGTGGGTATTAAGCGAAGCAATTCCCCGACTGGCCAATCCAGTGATGCCCGTCACCGAGGGCATGTTAGCGCTGGCGATTCTGGGCGTCACCGTCAACGGTATTGCTGCTTATCGTCTTAGCAAGGGAAATACGCTGAACGAAAAGGTATTGAACTGGCATTTATTGGAAGATGTGCTGGGGTGGGTGGCAGTGCTGATTATCTCAATCGTTTTGCAGTTTGCCGACTGGCCTATTCTCGACCCATTGCTATCGGTGGGCTTTACTCTCTTTATTCTGTTTAATGTGTGTCGGAATCTTTGGGGAACCGGCAAGCTTTTCTTTCAGGCTGTTCCAGATAAGGCGCTTCACGAGGAGATCCGGCGAACACTAATTGGCATTGATGGCATCAGCGGAATTCATCACCAGCACCTCTGGTCCCTGGATGGTGAACAGCATGTACTGACGGCCCATATCGTAGTGGATCACGAGGGAGTTTTTGGTCCTGACGAATACTGCGCCATCAAACAATCCATTGCTATGGCGCTCGAACAATACCCGCTGGCTCACACCACAATTGAAATCGAGCTGACCGAAGAAGCTTGCCGGGATCAACCCGTGCCCAGCCAAACGGATCAGCACTAACAAGAGAACTTCGTATGTCCATACTTTCCACGCTCGGTTTGTTCATCATCACCGCTATTGCGGAAATAGTNGGCTGTTATCTNCCATACCTCTGGCTGAAGAANTCNGCATCCGNATGGNTTNTGNTGCCGGCAGCGTTCAGCNTAGCGCTGTTTGCCTGGNTNCTNTCTCTTCATCCNACCGCNGCGGGNCGGGTTTATGCGGCCTATGGCGGCGTNTATGTTTCGGTGGCCATACTGTGGTTGTGGGGTGTGGATGGGATTCGCCCGCATCTGTGGGATTTTGTAGGCNTGGCCATCACCTTGTTAGGGATGGGNATNATCATGTTTGCNCCGAGATGATTTCGATCCTGCGGATTTACTTTCCCTTTTTTAGGGATTCAGCGTTCAGCAACAAGCTCATTTTTTCCATCAGAATGATTGATGCGTTATTATTGAACTGCTGTCCTTCCTCAATGTACTCCCAAACGGTAGCATCACTTTTCCAGCCTCCTTGCTTTTTAATCAGTTCAAAGTCCACGCGCTCCCGTGCCGCCGAGGTAGAGAGGCCGCGACGAAAACTATGACTGCTTAAGTCGGGTGCAAAATCGAACTGGCAGGCCTTGCCCAAGGTTTTGAGAAGATCGTTTACCGCCCCTGGATTCAGCGCTCTTTCCTGAACATGGTCCCAGCGGTTGATGGGCCTGAAGAGGGGGCCCTCATTGATACCAGCTACTCTAATCCATGCTTCGATCGCTGTAGCCGGACAACAACTTTCAGCCCCAAAAGGTAAAGCACGAACCAACCCCGTTGATTGCTGATCGGTTTTGGAGCGAGGCAACCGAATGATCAGACCTTCCGGCTCCCAATTCACATCACTGGTTTGAATCGCAACCAGTTCGCTGCGGCGGAAAGCCCCAAAAAAGCCGGTTAATACCAGCGCAATGTCCCGGTGCTTTTTTTTGCTGTCTGGGAGTTGCCGCATGTGATTCACCATTTCGGCGATGTGCTCCAGACGCAGTGTCTTGGCTTTGCGCTTGGGCTGACCATGAGTGCGACGGATGCCTTCCATGGTTTTGCGGACCAACGGATCACTTATCGGATCAATGAGTCCTTGGTAATGGTGCCATTGGCTAATGGCGGTCAGGTGCAGATCCAGGGTCCGGGTGTTGAGCGATTCGGCTCTGCCCAGCAGGTACCGGACGACAGTATCCCGGTCTGTGGGCAGGCGACCACCCCATTTTTCAAATTGCCGAATGGCCGAACGGTAGGCTTTACGCGTGTTGTCGGACGTCGCTGCCTGGAGGTATTGCCGCAATGACTCGGATTCCTGGCGTTCAACCAGGGTCGAATCCTCATTACGTAATGACAAGTCGTTAGCCTGTTTTGGTGGTTTGTTGTTCATGAATAGGATTTCCTTCGATGTCACCCAAAAGGCGGCTATGTACCGGTGTTACAAGTCGAAAATTTATGGCTCAATCCATTAACCTACGATAATGAGCATTATCGTAGGTTAATATTATAAATTCAAATCGTCTTTAAAAGCTATATAATTATGTTATATTACGTGTTACGTAATACGGTATTAAATAATCTGAAAGGAAATTCCTATGGCCCGCGCCGGAGTCACATATCACGATGTCGCCAAAGCCGCCGAAGCCATCAAAGCTCAAGGCCAGGAGCCAACGGTGGATCGGGTTCGAGAACATTTGGGCACCGGCAGCAAAAGCACGATCGCGCCACTACTCAAGCGCTGGCGTTCCGATAACGGGGACGCGGCCGATACCAATGGACTCCCGAGCGACTTGGTGGAGGTCGTGAAATCTCTCCACGAACGAGTGCAGCAGATGGCCGACCACCGCATCGAGCAGGCCCGACAGGAGTTCAAAGGGCTGAATGAAGATCTCCGGAAAAAGCTCGACGACGCCAGCAACGCGATTACGCAGCTCACTGCCCGCCAGAAAGATTTAGAAATCCAGATCGGGCAACTTACCAACGAAGTAGACCAGAAAACTCAGGCTCTGGAAGATACACGCATCAACCTGACCAAGGCAGAGATGCAACGGGACGAGGCTATTGCCCGGACCGCCGATTTGAAAGAAACCGTCACGGAACTCAAGCAGGAAAACCGGGATATCCGTGACCATTTCGAGCATTACCAGCAGCGAACAGCCGAAGATCGTCAACAGGAGCGCGAACAATTTCGTTCGGTTAACCAGGGATTGAAAGACCAGATCCTGGATCTGCAACACCGGCTCACCCAGGCCGAGTCAAGATCGTCCGAGCTGTTGGATGCCAATGCGCAGTTAGAAAACAATGCCGATAAACTTGAACAGGCCAATGCAACGCTAAACAGGGACCTAAACGGAAAGGTAGATGATATCCAGAAGCTGAAACGCGACCTTGAAGACGCCATGACGAAGAACCGGAAAAACCAGCATAAAAATGAGCAATTGGCAGAAAAAATATCTGCTCTCACTGTTCAGAAAGCAGAAGTCGATAAGGAAGTGGCCGTGTTATCACAGGCTTTGGAGGCCACCAAAACCGAATTGAAAACCACACAGGATAAAGTGACGTATCTGACCGACGAGAACAAAGCAATTCTTCAGGAAAAGGCGGTGATCCAGGGGCAATTTAAACAGCTCCAAGGTTCGCTATAATTATGGTCAAACTTGTCAAATTTGGAGGTTCTTCCACAAGGAAAATGGCAGGTTAGCGCTTTTGTACGAAAACCTACACTTGCAAGGACTCAAGAGGACTGAAACCGCAGGATCTGATTCTGACCAATAAACGACCATCTGGCTGTTTAATGAAGTAATCGTTGCCGACCCTCGGTTTCGTTGCTCACGGGCAGGAATATGAAATCGATTGCATGATCTTTGCCAGCGGATTTGAGGTAACCAGCGACCTGGACCGGCGCTGGGGTATTGCAACCATTCAAGGCCGGGATGGGGTTTCGATCTATGATCATTGGGCAGATGGTTATAAAACGTTACACGGAATGATGAGCCGGGGTTTCCCCAATCAGTTTTTTGTAGGCTTTTATCAAGGTGGGTTTAACGCCACCACAACGGAAACGTTCAGCCGCCAGGGTGAGCATATAGCTTACATAATAAAAACCGCACTGGACCGTGGCGCAACCTCCATCGAACCAGACGAGGCAGCACAAAATGCCTGGGTCGAACACGTACGTGACACCGCCATCGACATATCAGAGTTCCAACAAGAATGTACACCAAGTTACTTTAATAACGAAGGCGAAGCCCAGGTGGATAGCAAAGGGGAGAAAAAGTTTCGCTGGTATCTTGGCGAATCCTATGGCCCTGGCTGGGATGCTTTTCAGAAACTCATGCACGATTGGCGTGACAAAGGTGAATTGGAGGGCCTGGTCGTAACCAACGACTAGATACAGCGTAGTATGCAGCTCACACACTCAACGCTTACGGCCGGAGACAAACATGAATAAAAAAGCCGATTTCAATCCCGACAACCTGATAACAGTAGAAGATCTGTCTGAACCTCTGACCTATTCAGTGGAGGCATTTACCTCACCCCGGTACGCCGAGGAAGAGAGCGACAAGCTGTGGGCAAAGGTGTGGCAGCATGCCGGTCGTGTCGAGGAGATTCCCGAGGTAGGCAACTATATAACCTACGACATAATGGATGATTCCATTATCATCGTAAGATCCGCACCAGACACCATAAAAGCGTTTTATAACGTGTGCTCCCACCGTGGCAGGCAGTTAGTCGACACACCCCAAGGTGCTCACAGCGCCTGCGGCAGAAAGCAGAACTTCGTCTGTGGTTATCACGGCTGGACATACAACCTGGAAGGTACCTGTACCCGAATCCTTGATGAGAGCGATTGGAAGGGTGTGCTGAATGACTCATGCACGCGGCTCAATGAAATCAAGGTGGATACCTGGGGCGGGTGGATATGGATCAATATGGATCCCGAATGTGAGCCCCTGCGTGATTACCTGGAGCCGGCAGCAGGGCTGCTGGACCAGTTTGAATTTGATAAAATGCGCTTTCGCTGGCGCCAGTGGGTGGTATTCGACTGCAACTGGAAAACCGCTCTGGAAGCATTCATGGAGCCGTATCACGTTGAAGGCACCCATCCACAATTGTGTGAATACGGTGATTTCTACGCCTGGAGTAAGGCTCAGGGTTTACACGGTAATGATGGTTTCGATTCCAAAGATCCCAACGATACCTCTGCAGCCACCACCACTGTCACACGCGCAGGGAAGGGGCCCGATGCCCGCAAGATGATTGCGCAAATGCAGGAAGAGTTTTGGGACACAATAGGCGCAAGCACTACCCCAACCCTGGTGAACGCAGCCAAGCGCTTGGTTGATGAGCTGCCTGAGGGAACACCAGCCCATGAAGTGCATGAACACTGGTATGAGTCTGCAAAACGGGATGACGCTGAGCGGGGTGTCATCTGGCCGTCACCCGATCCTGAGCAGCTGGCCAAAGCAGGTCTGGCCTGGCACATATTCCCGAACATGTCATTTATCCCCGGGCTTACCTTTGCGTTAGGTTATCGCACGCGCCCTTACGGCAATGATCCCAATAAATGTATCTATGAGTCATTCGCATTGGAGCGCTTCCCCGAAGGTCAGGAACCTGAGACGGAATGGGTATATGCCGAGCCTACGGAGGAAAACTGGAAAAAGGTTCTGGCTCAGGATTTTTCCAATATGGCAGCGGTACAAAAAGGAATGCGAAACAGGGGCTTCCGTGGCACGCTGCCCAATCCCCATCAGGAGCAAAAAATCACTAACTTCCATCGCAATCTGGCGCGCTATATGGGGCGGGGATCACCACAGCTGATCGGCAAGTCTAAATGATTCCGGCAATTTTTTCACCGGGTGTGCCGCACTATAAAAATAAAGGATCCTTATTATGCGCGAGAGTTTAAAGTTCTATATTGATGGCCAATGGGTTAGCCCTGCTGTGATGAAGCAACTTGATGTGGAAAATCCAGCTACTGAGCAAGTATGCGGAAAAATTGCATTAGGTAGTGCGGCAGATGTCGATATTGCAGTGCAAGCAGCGCGGCGAGCGTTCACCACCTGGTCGGACACCAATGCCTCTGATCGCATCGAAATCCTGCAAAACATTCTCGCTGAATATCAAACCCGTACCACTGACCTTGCCTCCGCATTAACTGAAGAAATGGGCGCACCGAGTGCCCTTGCCAACGGATTCCAAGTTGGTTTGGGTGCAGGCCACCTGTCTACTGCCATTGAAGTCCTGCAATCCTTTCGGTTTGAGGAACAACGTGGTGCAACCATGATTGTGAAAGAACCGATCGGAGTCTGTGCGCTTATCACACCCTGGAACTGGCCACTGAATCAAATCGCCGTCAAAGTATTTCCTGCGCTGGCCACCGGTTGCACCATGATCCTGAAGCCTTCAGAAATTGCGCCATTCAGTGGCCATATTTTCACTGAAATCATGCACGCAGCGGGCGTGCCTGCCGGTGTATTCAACATGATCCAGGGAGATGGTGCCGGAGTGGGAACCGCACTCTCCAGCCATCCTGACATCGATATGATCACTTTTACCGGCTCCACCAGGGCGGGTATTGAAATAGCACGCTGCGCAGCTCCCACCGTCAAACGTGTGACACAGGAACTGGGAGGCAAAAGCCCCTATATCATCCTGGACGATGATGCCTACCACAAGAATGTAGCGGGGGCGGTTGCGAGTATGATGGGTAATTCCGGTCAAACGTGCAGCGCGGGTTCACGCATCCTGGTGCCTGCCAGTAGAATGGACGAGGCAGCGCAAATCGCCCGCCAAACCGCAGAGCAAGTCACCGTTGGTGATCCCAACACCGATGTGGCCATGGGGCCGGTTTCATCAAGAGTACAGTTCAATAAGATCCAGGGATTAATCCGGGCAGGTATCGAAGAAGGCGCCACTCTGGTTTGTGGGGGCTTGGAGCGCCCTGAAGGTCTGCCAACCGGTTACTACGTAAAACCCACGGTGTTCGCCCATGTCACCAACAGCATGACCATCGCCAAAGAGGAGATCTTTGGCCCTGTGGCGTGCATCATTGCTTACCGGGACCTGGATGAAGCGGTTGCCATTGCCAATGATACGGAGTACGGCCTGGCCGGTTACGTGGCAGGTACGGACCTGGAGCAAGCCAGGAAAATCGCACGAAAGATTCGAGCGGGATGGGTTTCCATCAATGATGGCTTTGATTTCAATTGTCCTTTCGGAGGCTACAAAAAAAGCGGTAATGGAAGGGAATGGGGTGAATTCGGATTCCACGACTTTCTCGAGATAAAGGGAATTTTAGGGTACGCACCGGAAGCTGCACCTTCTTGAATAACTGCGACACCGAATGTCTGCAACACTGAAAAATAGCCTTACATCAATCCGGATACCTGAATTATGAATATGCTTTATCGATCCTGTATGCTGCTGGGATTGGTTTTATCTCAGCACGCCTTCGCCAGTGGGTCTGTTGTTGATCAACACCAGTCGGGTACCAAATACTCGCCTCTTACACAAATCACCCGCGGCAATATCACTGACCTGGACGTGGCCTGGGAATATCACACAGGGGATGGTGCGAATCCAAAGCCAAATTCCTTAACCTCGTTTCAGGATCAACCCAGTATGATTGAGGGTAATTTGGTGGTGTGCACAACCAACCGTCGAATTATCGCTTTAAACCCCAAAACCGGTGAAGAACGTTGGGTTTATGACCCACAGGATCCGGAGACCGGAATGAAAAAATGTCGCGGTGTCGCCAATTGGATTGATCACCAGGCCGAAGATGGTTCATTGTGCCGATCCAGGATTATTTTCGGTACGGCAGACTATCGTTTGATCGCGATCGATGCCAAAAGTGGTAAGCCCTGCCCACAATTCGGCACAAAGGGGCAGGTCAGGATGCNCATCAGCAAAGAGGAAATCTTTGTTGGCGAGGTGGTGGCGAACTCCCGGCCCGCTATCGTTAATGATGTGGTGGTGGTGGGCTCCTCCGTTGCCGATAATCAACGTATCGAATCACCCAGTGGCCGCGTATTGGCCTTTGATGCCCGCACCGGCAAACAGCTGTGGGAGTTTGATCCATTACCCCGGGATCCCGCTGATCCGGCAGCAAAAAGCTGGGAAAATGGCAGCGCTGTAGGGTTTGGTGCCGGCAACGTTTGGGCCAGCATGTCAGTGGACCAGGAGCTGGATATGGTATACCTGCCCACCTCCAGCCCAACCGGAGATTTTTACGGAGCAGGGCGCGCCGGTGACAATCACTATTCTTCATCCATCGTGGCACTGAAAGGAAAAACCGGCGAGGTGGCATGGCACTTCCAGTTTGTTCACCATAACGTGTTTGACTATGACACGCCGTCACAACCACTTCTGATCGACTTTCCTCACGAAGGCAGAATGATTCCTGCATTGGTGCAGAACAATAAAACCGGATTGATATTTGCTTTTAACCGTGAGACCGGTGAACCCTTGATTCCCGTTGAAGAGCGACCGGTTTCACAGACCGGGAAAGTAAAGGGTGAATCGCTGTCACCAACCCAACCGTTTCCGGTGGGTATTCCGGCATTGAGTCCTTTGAGCTTTTCACCTGATGACGTCTGGGGCTTCTCGCCGTTGGATGAGTGGCTTTGTCGCAGGAAAGTGGAAAGTTTGAACTATGGCGGAATATTTACTCCTGCCAGTGAACAGGGAACTATCTTTTTTCCTTCCGTGGGTGGCGGCCCCAACTGGGGTGGTGGAAGTTATGATCCGGAATCCAAGCTGATGGTGGTTCCATCCAATCGGGTACCCACTATTGTAACACTGGTGCCGCGGGAAAAAGCGGTGTTCAAAGAGGGCCAGGCCATAGAAGCAACCTCTGAGATGATTTTTCCGGTGGCCGGTTCAGCTTACGTACCCAAGGTACAGGGTTTGCTTTCCATCTTTGGTGCGCCCTGTTCCAAACCCCCTTGGGCAGTTCTGACGGCCGTTAACATGGCGACCCGTGAGATCGCCTGGGAAGTGCCCCTTGGCAGTGTCGACAAAATGTCTCCGCTGCCGGTACCCTGGGATCTGGGCATGCCCGGTGCCGGCGGTGCCTTGATTACCGCCGGGGGGCTTGTGTTCATCGGTTATTCACTGGATGACACCCTGAAGGCTTTTGATCTTAACAATGGTGAATTGCTGTGGGAGGGTGAGTTACCCGCTGCCGGGACATCCGTTCCGGTGAGCTATGAAATTGATAATGAACAATATGTGGTAATCCCGGCGGGCGGGCACAGCATGTATAACTCTACCATGGGCGATTCTGTTATGGCGTTTAAGCTCAGGCGGTAAAATTGTTGACTAGTAAAAACAAGCAAGCAGACTAAACCCAATTACCTCAAAACCCACGTTTTATAGTAGCGAGAGATAATATGTTTTCCGGAATCCAGATAAACAAAACCGATGCAGGCCAAACAGTTGATGTTGTTCAGATTGATGAGGCCCAATTGCCCGAAGGTAATGTTACCGTTGAAGTAGAGTGTTCCACACTGAACTATAAGGATGGACTGGCCATCACCGGCAGCTCCCCTGTGGTGCGAAAATTCCCCATGGTTCCCGGTATCGATCTGGCAGGGGTAGTGAGCGCAAGCAACCATGCAGATTGGAAAGAAGGTGACCGTGTTGTGTTAAACGGCTGGGGAGTCGGTGAAACCCATTGGGGAGGGCTGGCACAAAAAGCCCGCCTTAATGGTGATTGGCTGATCGCATTACCCAAGACATTCACTAGCCGCCAGGCAATGGCGATTGGTACCGCCGGTTATACTGCAGCACTGTGCGTAGACGCCTTGGTGAATTATGGGATTACCCCTGACCAGGGTGAAATTCTGGTGACGGGTGCAACCGGTGGCGTGGGTAGCGTTGCGGTTATGCTTTTGTCCAAAGCCGGATATACCGTCGTGGCTGCCACTGGCAAAGCAGCCGAGGAAGACTATCTGAAAGGCTTGGGTGCGTCAGACATCATCGACCGCGCTTCGTTATCAGAAAAAGGCAAGCCTCTACAAAAGGAAAGATGGGCGGGTGTGGTTGACGCGGTAGGCAGCCACACTTTGGTGAACGCCTGCGCCCAAACCCGTTATTGCGGCGCTGTTGCGGCCTGTGGCCTGGCCCAAGGCCCCGATTTTCCATGCACTGTGATGCCTTTCATATTACGCGGTGTAGCGTTGTTGGGTATAGACAGCGTCATGGCACCGAAATCGCGCCGTGATGCCGCTTGGCAACGCTTGGCCCGCGATCTGGATCAAGCGGTACTGGAAAGTGTCATTGCGAAAGAGATTGGGCTGGCGGACGCCATTCCAGCGGCAGCGGAATTACTGGAAGGTAAAATCCGTGGTCGAGTGGTAGTGGACGTCAACAAGTAATTCATCCAACCAACCATCGGGGCAGGGCGACTTCAGTGCCTGCCCCCATTGACATTACTGGTACAGACTGCGCAACGCCTTTTTATCGGGTTTACCTACCGCTGTGAGGGGAATCACATCAACGAATTCCACACTCTTGGGTGCCTGAAATGAACCCTTGAGTGATGACACCCGTTCAATCAGATCACTGCCCTCAACCGCATGACCTTGCTTTAACACCACCAGCGCTTTGACAGCCTCGCCCCATTTTTCATCTGGAACCCCGATGACTGCCACTTGTGATACCGCAGGATGCTCCGCCAAAATATTCTCTACTTCCCTTGGATAAACGTTAAAGCCACCGGTGACGATCATGTCCTTGATTCGATCAATAATACGTAAGTATCCGTCACTATCCTGTACCGCCACATCTCCACTGTGCAACCAGTCTCCGGCCGTTGCTTCCGCGGTCAATTCTGGATTATCCCGATATCCATTCATTACCAGTGGACCACGCACACAAATTTCACCCGGCTCACCAAGGGGGACAGGTTGGCAATCTGCATCCAGTAATGCCACATGCAACCAGGGCACCGGTCGGCCACAACTGGCAAGACGCTGTGTATTATTTATATCGTGCTCATGTTTTCGCAACACCGTCACCGCCATGGGAGCTTCCGCCTGACCATAAAATTGCATGAACACCGGACCGATGCGTTCAATAGCTTCTCTCAAGCGGGAAGGTGATATAGCAGATGCGCCGTAGAATACCGTCTCCAAACTGGACAAATCAAATTCATCGAAGCGCGGATGATCCAGTAGCGAATAGATCATTGTCGGCACCATCAGCACGCAATTGATTCTATAATCCTGAATGGTCTGCATAACTTCCAGTGGATTAAATGCCGGCAACACCAGCATGGTACCACCGCGCAACAGCGTGGGTAGGAACATGGCAGCACCGGCATGACTTAACGGCGTGCAGGATAAAAACCGCAGGGAGCTAGGCCATTCCCATTCCGCCATCATGATGGTGACGGTTGCCATCCCAGTCCGCTGCACACTGGCCAACGCCTTTGGCTTTCCCGTCGTTCCACCTGAGTAGCCCAGGCGGAGAATATCATTTTCGCTAACCCTGGGCGCAACCAGTTCAGCAGGGACAAAACGACTCGCCATCTTTATTAGATCCTGTGCAATCGGGCTGGAGCCGAATGCCAATAGCTGCAAGCCTGGAATCTGATCCAGCAACGCCTGCGCCCGCTCACCATAATATTTCGCATCAAAAATCAGCACATCAATGTTTGCATCACTCACCACATAAAGATGATCACTGACCCCAGCCATTGGGTGCAGGGGCACGTACGCCGCTGCCGTGACTTGTATTGCATTTGCAACCACCAGCACTTCCGGACGATTGGAGGAGAGCAAGCCAATGCGGGAACCTTTGCCAAGGCCTAAAGCGGCAAGTGCCTGTACATACTGACTGGTGGAATCCCGCATGTCACCGACGGTAAGGCGCTCGCCGCCAGGAACCTCCAACAGAGGTCGCCTCGCATCCTGATTAAGTGCGTTCACCAATAAATCGGGTGCATATAAAGGTCTATGCAGCTCGTTCATTCAGGCTCCCATTTTAAAAATGACGGCTGTATGTCAACTCAAACAGCCAGAATTCGACCTTGGATTTTATGTCCTGTCCCTGATACGGGCCAAACACTATTTCGGCAGGATCGCAGCCGTTACCCAAGAGGGCGGAGCAAGGTGGATAGTGAGTTTCGGAAATCATATAACCTATTGCAACGTCGATGTTGTTTTCATCCTCCAATCCATAGCCAAAGCCCACTGAAAAAAGGTCGCCATCATTGATTGGGATGAATGCATTGGGTTTATCTTTCGGCACCGCCGATGGTCTGTTCTCATAACCTGCGCGCAACGCCAAACGATCACTGAACTGATATTCAGTGCCCATTCCCCAGTAGGTTACATCCTGCAGACCCAGTTGATACTGTACAGAATCAGAGCCTATTCCGTTTCGCCCTCCGGTACCTATATCATCACCGATAGCACCCAACTCAAGCAAGGGAATGTCCTTATCGAATTGAAATTCAAGACTGCTGAAAGTAGACCACTCTGTCCATCGCACATCAAGGTTGTATTTCCACTTGGGTGTAATTTGCAAACTGATTCCGGCGTTCCAGTGCTGAGGAATTTCGTAAGAAACCTCCATTTTACCACTGCCCTGATTAGCGGTTTCTTCCGCGGTGGGAAGATCATAGCCGTAGGCACCGGCAGCCGCAACAACCCCAGGCCAGACACTGCCATTCATAAAATCCAACAGAACTTTTTTAAAATCCGGGCGAATTGGAAAATCATAGTCACCTTCCATATCCGCCTTGATACTGGAGTTATAGGATAGCCCCAGTGTTATCCAAGGCTGCGGACTCCAGAGCAGCCCCATGTTAAAACCCAATGTCAGTGGTTGATCCACCTCAAATCTGAGATCCGTATACACTTCATAGGGTTTGACAATACCGCACAATTCCAAATCGGGCGATTTGGCTGTTCCATCTTCATTACAAAACGTATCTCGAATAAAGGGAGATCCGTAGAAAAATATGCCTAAATGAGGCTCGCGAGCGGGCAAATCAATACCCATTCCCGAGTAATTGAAATTTACCGATAAACCAATCTGCAGTGAATCCGATACCTCGTATGCAATGGAAGGTGAAAAATAGGTGAGCAGGGTAAAGGCACCCCTCTGCTGAAAGAATCGGCCCGGATCATCGTCGTCACGGTGCACACCATTCATCATCGGCGCATATACACTGGTCGCAAAGGTAAATGGTCTGCCGGGTGGTGAATAGGATGCCCCACCCATGACCCCGCCGGCGAAGGGTAAGTCCACCATTCCCCCAGGCAGCATTACGGTTGGCCCTTCCACTTCACTTTTGGAGTTAAGCGCCTCATCGTAAAAATAGGCTTTGCCTTCGGCGGTAAGATTCCCGTTCTCGTCTTGCCACGGCCCACTATATTCTTCAATCAGGCCCATTTGATAAGTGCCATAATCCCCTAGCTCATAGGTGGTTGAGAAAATGCCGACCACGGCTTTGAGGTGCATTTGCCTGCCCTTTAAACGGGTTAAGCCGGCGGGATTAAAATGTATGGAATCTATATTTGGGGGATCTGCCGTTACAGCATGACCAAGAGAAAGGGCCTTGGCGCTGCCAATAGTCAAACTATCGGTAAAGGAGGCCAATACAGTTTGAGGTCCACACAGCGAAAGTAATCCGTAACAGCAAACGCACAATATGCCTTTTCGCAAGAGCGCGCTAATCACCCTTACGCTGACGATTGGTTTGTAACTCATATTTTGATGACTTTATCGTTGTTATTCTGGCTAAATTATTTTTGTGATAAACCGTTATCTTGGCCGAGATTATTCATCTAATCTATCTCATAATCCCATTGGATAAAATGCACCAGCACGCTATCAAAATTGTCTGCAAGAACATAAGCAATCGGGATGACCCAATTTTACAATCACCAGTTGACACTTGATTGGGTGAGGGAGGAGAGGTGAGGGAGGAGGGGTGAGGGAGGAGGGGTGAGGGAGGAGGGGTGAGGGGGAGACCAGGAAACAATACAAGGGTTTACCAATCGCTAACGACGGGTGAAACGACCGTTTTATCGAATATAATTGCCAGTTCCTCAACTGCGATAGGATTCTTTTGCTTTAACCACCACGCCAGAAGTTCAATGGTACCGCTGGTCACCAGTATTACACCCAACTCCGGTGGCAACCGCTTATTGTTTCCGTTCCATGAAGCAGCCACCTGCAAAGAAAGACGAATAAATTCCTCCCGCAACACATTAGACGCGCCACCGGTGAGCAGCGTTGACCACAACGCGCGGTGTTCAGCAACATAGCCGCACATCGCCAGAGCCGCATTTCTGGTATCGATTGTACCCAAAACAGGCAAAGCCAATTCAATAAGGTGTTTTATTTCGGTGGCAGCAATTTCATTAAGCAACGCTTCCTTGCTGGTATGATGACGGAAAAAAGTGGTATAGCCAACGGAAGCGGCGGATGCAATTTCCCGAACGGTGATTTGTTCCAGTGGCTTTTTATCCAGTAATTTCAGAAAGGCTTTTCGAATCGCTGCTCTGGTTTGATGAACACGAGCGTCCTTTGCTGTTGAGTAATCGGCGCGATAGATTTTACCTTGCGTCATGTGAAGCAGACACCCTTTATTTATACACTATATACAAGTTTATTGTATCCCATATGGATATGCACATGGGTTTCCCCATGCGCATTATGGCAGGTGTCACCCTAATCATCCATCAATCTTCCGGCGCTATCTCCAATGCCAGACCATTCAAGGGTTCTGAGACCCTGATCTGGCACGACAAGCGGGACACCTCCGGCCTTCTATGCAGCGAACCATCAAGCAACATATCCTCATCCTCGCTGACAGGAGGTAGCAGGCCAATGAACTCAGGGGCAACGTAAATATGACACGTTGCACAGGAACAGCAGCCGCCGCATATGGCATCCATGCCATCTATTGCATTGTCTCGGATCACTTCCATCAACGTCTGATTCAATTCCGCGTCTATTACATATTTCTCGCCATCGCGGGAAGTTACAGTTATCTGAGGCATCGTTATTAACTCTTAACTAACGGGTGTGAATTCAATGTGTAGGTTTTTCAGTGCGCGCAGTGTATAGATCGGCTCGTAAGTGAAACGCTGTTTTCCGGGTTGCCCATGGTGCTCTTCAGAGAGTTTTATATCCTTCATCCGGTCCAGGATACGATTCAGGCTGGCAGTCACTTCCGCTTTTGCCAAAGGCATGCCGGCACAGGTATGCACGCCCCGACCAAAACCCAGGTGCTTGCGCGCATTGGGCCGATTTAGAATCACCTGATCCGGTGCTTCGAACTCCCGTGGATCACGATTACAGGCACCGTACAACAACGCTATATGAGTACCTGCCTTAATCTCGACACCACCAATGGTGGTGGTCTTCACTGCTAAACGATGAGCACACTTTACCGGCCCATCATAGCGCACAACCTCATCAATAAACGCTGGGATCAATGATCGATCATTTCGAACCTGTTCCTGTAGTTCAGGGATTTCACATAATGTACGCAGACACGCACCCAGCAGGCGAGCGGTCGTATCCTGGCCCGCACCGAACAGAAAAGCGGATATCCACACCAAATCACCTACTTCGGGTGTTGAACCATCAGGGAATTTGGCCTGAGCAAACTGGCTCAGTATATC
Organism: Pseudomonadales bacterium; assembly: GCA_002701845.1. Classification (GTDB taxonomy): domain Bacteria; phylum Pseudomonadota; class Gammaproteobacteria; order Pseudomonadales; family Ketobacteraceae; genus Ketobacter. The sequence goes on along the minus strand of NZXG01000032.1, from coordinate 62,558 downwards.
ACCCTTGGAATTTTCTCTACGCTCAGCAAGGTATTCCCCAAAGTATTCAAACAAGAAGCTCATTCCGAGAACCTGTGAATCCTCATAGCTGACATCCTCTCCCACCGCTCCGGGTGGTGGCCCCAGCTTCTCGCAAAACGTTATGCGATCGTTCTCGGGAATACCCAATAGATCAGCAATTACCAGTGTTGCAAAAGGCGTCGCGTAGTCCGTAATCAGATCACAGTGGCCCTGATCCACGAAATTACCGATCAAAGTATCTGTGAGATTCCACATGTACTCTTCATTTGCCTTCAATCGTGTTGGAGTAAACAGGTTCATCATCAATGACCGATGATCTGCGTGTTCTTTTCCATCTTTCGCAACCACCAAACCAGTGGCAAGCATTTCGTCACGATGGGCATCCAGTTGCTCTTGGATATCGTCTCCTTCAGGCTCAAATGGTAACTCAGGAATCGGGCCGGTGGCGGAGTTTGCCGAAGAAAAAGTCTTGGGATCATTAACGATCTCCAGCGCTTCGGCATAACCGGTAACGGCAAGAACATTGCGCTGTGGAAGGCGGGCAATTGGGCCTTGGCTGCGTAGATATTCAAAATAAGGGTAGGGGTTCTCTACCAGTTCTTTGTCCGTGTAAAAATCCACAGTGTCAAAGTGTGTCATGGGTCCCTCTCATTTAATTGTATTAGATAGTTAGGGCTCGCAAGCGCTTCGTGGTGGCCTGAATCAAGCAAATATTTATGAAACGCTATGGTTCATATTAATTGGATGAAGTAGAAAGTCAATAGCCTTTCTATGAAATTAAGTTCCAGTAAAAATCATGCTGGTTGATATTGGTTTGATAAGGATTGCCCGGCGGAAGAAAGATGACTTACTGATTTAGTGCCGGGTCAGGTTCCAACAAAGAGCGAATTTCTGCAACCAGTTGCAGAGGGCAATCTAGCATCACATGATGGCCTGCGTTTGCTATAAAGCGCAGTTCACCCGCCTGTGGAAAATGCTGAAAGACTCGCGTTGGTTTATCATCAACATTAAGAAAGCTTTTCTCGCCAAAAATCATATCGACGGGAATGCTGACAGACTTCAGGAGTGCTTCAGTTTCGATTTCACCACTATTAACGCAGTTTGGATCGGTGCGCCAGTGCCATCCCCCATTGCTGAAAGCGCAGGAGTGGTAGGCAATAAAATGTTCCAAGGCTTTGATACTATTGATTTGTGGCGGCACCAGGCGAAAACGCTCCATACATTCTTTCAGGCTGGCGTTCATTCTGTGCTGCCCCTTGGGTTTTAGCCTTCTAATCAACGGCTCCGCTGTCAACCTGATATTGGTATCCACCACCAGGATACGATGAAACAATTCCGGATTGGTCGCCACAGCTCTCAGGCTCTGTGCCCCACCATAGCTATGGCCAATGATGGTAACCGGAGCAAGCCGGTAGTGTTGGATGATACCGGTAATAGCCCTGGACGAGCTGTCTTCCCGATATTCAGAAGGTGGTTCGCTGCGGCCCATGCCGGGAAGATCAATCGCCACTACCCGAAACGTCTTGCTGAAGAAAGGCGCAAGGTAAGCCCACCAGTAGGCATGAGCACCAAAGCCATGCACAAACATAATTGTCGGTAAATCAAGAGCTTGCCAATTCCAAGCCAGAAAATGCACCTTTGCACCTGCAACCTGGGTACAGATCGTTTCAGGAGTCTGGCAAATATTCTCCTTAAACCACTGCGGCGCACCCTTAACAGGTTGATAATTTTGGGATATTTTCATGAGCCGCAGCCAGACAGACCCTTTACATCAGAAGTGTTGTTGGTAACTCAGCTCGAATAGAATGAATTCCACCTTGGTAGTGATGTCCTGCCCCATGTAGACAGGATACACTACGTTCGCGGGATCACAGGAGTTACCCAGATTGGCCGAACACGCCGGAAAATGTGTTTCCGATTTAAAATACCCGATGGCCAGGTCAATATGGCGTTCTTCTGAAAAATCGTAACCAAGTCCCACAGAGATCAAGTCACCATCGTTCATCGGAATAAAGGCATTAGGCGCATCATCCGGTACCGCGGAAGGTCGCTTTTCATAGCCGGCACGCAACGCCAGCCGATCAGTGTACTGGTACTCCGTTCCCATTCCCCAATAGGTAACATCCTGTAAGCTCAGTTGATACTTAACTGAGTTTGGAGTGATGCCATTTTTCCCGCCGGTACCCACCTCATCAGCCAACCCTCCCCACATGAGCAAAGGCACATCAACACCAAAATCCAGATTGATCGTGCTGAATGCAGACCACTCCGTCCACCTTACGTCCACGTTATATTTCCACTTGGGTGTAATCTGAATACTGAGTCCGGCATTCCACCGTTGCGGCACTTCATAGGATACCGTCATCGGCCCTTCGGCATCTTCCCTGAAATCATCGGCCGTGGGCAGCTGAACACCCAGATAACCCAAGGTTCCCACAATTTCATCCCAGCCAGGGCTGCTCTGAAAATTTATCAGAAACGTCTTGAATGGATCGAGTACCGGCCAATAAAACTCACCGTCCATTTCCACGTCAAGGGCAGAGTTATAGGATAAACCCAGTGAAAGCCAGGGCTGTGGGCGCCACAACAGTCCCAGGTTATAACCCAACACTATATTTTGATCCACTTCAAAATTGAGTTCGGCATATTGGGTATAAGGTGGCACCTCGGTACACAGATCAATCTTAAGGCCGAACCCGTTATTAGGGTCGTCCGCTTCCAGCACCTCACCGTTTTCATCACAGAAGTTTTTTTGGATCCAGGGGTCACCCAGAAAAAATATTGCTTCATGAGGCTCTCTAATAGGTAACTGCATGCCCATACCGGCGTAGTTAAAATTAACCGAAGCACCAACAGAAAGTTCATCAGAAAATTCGTAGGCAACTGTAGGAGAGAAGTAGGTTATCACCGTAAACGCTACCCGTTGCTGGGCAAATCGCCCTGGATCATCGTCGGAGCGATGAAATCCATTCATCAGCGGCGCATAGACATTGGTGCCAAAGGTAAAACGGCTTCCCGGTGGGCTATATGAAGCGCCACCGGATACACCGGCCCCGATGGGCAAATCCACCATACCACCAGGTAACATGATCGTTGGCCCACCTTCTGACTTACTTTTGGAATTCAAAGCCTCATCGTAGACATATTCCTCGTAAGGTCTTTTGTTGTGAGTAAGGTTGCCATCAGCATCCCGATAATCTTCGTAGCGTGCCCCATAATAATCGATAATGTCCTGCGTATAATCCCCGTATTCCCCTAACTCCATCTCTGTTGAAAACACCCCGACAATACCTTTCAGAAAGAATTGACGTCCTTTCAACCGCGTCAGGCCAGCGGGATTAAAATGGATGGAATCGATATCAGGGGGATCTGCTGTTACGGCATGACCCAGTGATAAAGCTTTGGCATTACCAATAGTAATACTGTCGGTAAATGATGCTTCAGAAATTGCTGGGGAGAACAATAACGGCAACCAAAGAAAACGAAATATTACTGGCTTTGATTTCCCCGAATCGCGCACTTGGGATCGAGATAAATTCATGTTTTGATACTTTGTAATTGTTTTTATTTATACAACTAAGCGGTTAAGTTAGGGAACACCGTTTTCGTCGTGACTATACATTCAATCTATCCGAAGGTAGGGGGGCGTGCAACATATTAATGCTGTAATTATTGGCTTCAGAGGCAATAATTTTCGATGTTTTTCCCACAACATTCGATATGTTGAAACGCCCCTAAAAACCTTCAGTATGTTGAATGAATGCATGAGCTTTTCTATATCTTGAACGCATGCATAGCTGTCTTCAGCTCGACAATCTTTGCGCCACCGGACCCGCACCATTAACTTCAAATGGTCCCTTAGGATTATTGTAAGCCCATCATCAATCGTTTATCGTTATGGACCGGTACGTTATCAATCAAGGTTCGGGACGTTCACTACCAACAACAAAGCGCCGACTACCTGGCTTACTCATCAAGGTTAAGATCAACAAGGCTAAGGCCCGAGTAAAGTTAGAACAATCCGATTGACGACGGTTGAAATGCAATCTGGCGTATCCTGAAATAATAATTAGCATCAGGGTTCAGCCGATTTACATGAGGCTGCCAAGCCATGAATAAAATAGATCAGAAAATTTGCCTATGGCTTGTTCCGTTTGGCTGCACATTGTTTGCTTTTGCATTCTGGAATTTTCAGGGATTCTTTCCTCCTTTATCACCCACCATGTCCGCTGAAGCAGTTGCCGATTTCTATCGGAATAATCTGAGCGAAATCCGGACCAGCATGATTCTATGCAACCTGCTTGGCATGTCGCTGATCCCTTTCTTTATTTTAATCGTTGTTCAGATGATGAGGATGAAGAATGCAAGCCGGGTGTTCGCATACTCTTACCTGGTCGCAGTAGTTAATGGCGGGACCCTTTTTGCCCTGGCAGATCTTGCCTGGTTAAACGCAGCATTCAGGCCTGAGCGGGATCCGCAACTGACGATGCTCTTGAACGATCTGGCCTGGCTTGCATTTGTAACACCGGTTGGATTTATCATAGTGCAGAATTTCTGCCTCGCCATGGCGGTGTACTTGGATAGGGGTGATAAGCCCATATTCCCCAGATGGGTCGGGCATTTTAACATTCTAACTGCGTTGTTAATGGCGCCCAGCTCGTTTGCCATCATGTTTAAAACTGGGCCGCTGGCATGGGATGGTGCCATCAGCTTCTGGCTGCACTTTTCAACCTACGGAATCTACATCCTGGTAATGTTTTTTGTTGTACGCGCTTCCGTACTGGAGCAATACCAGCAAGAAGCCAACCATAGCACCAGTGGCTGGGGAGGGCAGGCGGCATGACCAGTGCAGCCGCAATGCCGGCACCCGACAACCAATCCAGTCAGTTCCGATATAGAGATAACCCCAAAGTTGATCAATGGATCTGCTTCTGGTCGATCCCAGTATTCTATCTACTGTTCGGTATTGTATTTGTTCTGTTTGGTAGAATCATGCCGCCGCCAACACCCACCATGAGCACCACAGATATCGTGGCATTCATGACTGCACCCGGTTTGCCGTTTGCGGTAACACTGCTGGCACTCACGTTAGGGCTGTATGCACTGAATTCAGGGCTAATGCTCTACCAGATGAAACGAATGGAGGGTGTCAGCCCGGTTCTACGCTATGCCTACATCGCTGTATTGGGTGTGGGTGGCGTACCGGGTTGCCTGTTTCCCGGTTACATGTTTGCCTTAGGGGCATTCAGACCAGAGTATGAACCCCACATACTGGTGATGCTGTATGATCTGGGTTTTCTCTGTTTCGTGGGTTCTCTAGGTTGCTTTATCATTCAGTATGTTGTTTTTTCTATCGCTGTTTTTCTCGACAGAAAAGGAATCTTCCCAAAATGGCTCGGATATTTCAGCATCTGGACGTTGGTCACCGAAATCGTAGCCGCGCCGGTGTTTATTACTCAAAGCGGGCCATTTGCCTGGGATGGCTTACTGGCCTTTTACCAGGGCACAATCATTTGGGTTGGCTGGCAAACCTGTGTCACCGTCTATTTGTACAAAGCCATCAAGTCACAGCCGTTGGCTGAGCTGGATCTGCCTGCCACCGAATCCCGACTGGATAGCCGAAACTGATGAATACTGACCAAATGACGTTTAATGATGCGATAACGAATGAAAAACCTCGCCTACCGGGGCAATCAGCGATGCTGTTCTTTGTTATCGGTGACCTCTGGATTTTCAGTTGCTATTTTGCCTGCTACATATACGATCGTGGTCAAAACGTTGAAACTTATCTTGCGTCCCAACAAACACTAAGTCAGGGTATTGGCGTAATAAACACCATACTATTACTGACCAGCTCACTTTTTGTAGCCTTGAGTGTTCACGCTGCCCGGACGGGATCAACGCCAAAGGCAAATCGGCTTCTGATTCTGGGCGGCGCTTGCGGCATTGGCTTTCTATTGATAAAAGCAGTCGAGTGGTACATTAAAATCAGTTCAGGCTTACCCATTGGTACCGGGGAGTTTTTTCTCTATTACTTTATGTTTACAGGCTTACACTTTCTCCACGTCACATTAGGCCTCATCATTCTGTCGCTGGTGTATCACAACGTTAATACCAGCACCAACCCCGATATAACGCTGTTTGAATCCGGAGCTACTTATTGGCATATGGTGGATTTGCTCTGGATCTTGATTTTTGCACTACTTTACCTTTTGGCATAGATGGAATGAACACAGCAAGTAAAACAATTACATACATATGGGCGTTTCTTATCGCCGTAACCATAATGACTTGGTGGCTGGGCAACAGCAGAGGTGAATTCAGCTACAACTTCAGTAACCCCATACCGGACTACGCTCTGTCAGCGGGAATTATGCTGATCGCAGCAATAAAGGTGCGCTTGATAATATGGCACTTTATGGAGGTGAAGGAAGGCCCAATCTGGCTGCGCTGGAGTTTTGATGTTTGGTTATGTATGTTAACCACAATTATTCTCGGGCTCTATTACTACAGCTTGTAGTTCACAGAAAAACAATGGGAGAAACCGCAATGGAAGTGGCTATAATCAGTGGCGCCGGCAGTGGCATTGGCTTCACAACCGCTAAGCAATTGTACGATATGGGAATGTGTATTGTTGGTATAGGGCGCGATCCGGTCAAGCTAGCCAATCTGGAAGCAGAAATAAACGATCCGGAACGTGTTGCAACGCTGGCGATCGACCTGACAAGTGACGAAGCCCCGGGCACCATCGTCAACACCACACTTGAGCGTTTTGGTGGGATAAACTACTTGATCAATAATGCCGGAATAGGCAGCCCCAAGCCGTTACACGAAACCGATGATGAAACACTGGATCAGTTCCTCAATATTATGCTGCGCGCACCGTTCCGGTTGGCCCGTGATGTAATTCCTCATATGAAGCCGGGCTCCGCGATCATTAATGTAACGTCAACCTTTGCTGTGATAGGGGGCCGAAGAGGAGGGGCCTATTCCGCCGCGAAAGGTGGTTTAACCTCACTGACACTACACATGGCATGTGAATACGGTCCGCAGGGAATTCGCTCCAATTGTGTCGCTCCCGGAGTCACCATGACCGATATGGTTCGTGAACGCTTCAATGACAAAGCATTCCGGCGTATGCAGGTAGACATGACGCCATTCCCAAGGCTTGGTGAAACCACCGATGTGGCAAGTACCATCGCTTTTCTTTGTTCACCAGGCGGTTCTTATATTAACGGTCAAACAATTGTCGTGGATGGAGGTTGGTCAACGACCAAGTATCTCTCCCCCGACGCAATTAATGCCGGTGACTGAACTATGCCAAGCGTAATCAGCAGAACCCATGCATTTCTGGTATGTACAGCCTTCATGGGTTGTGCGTTCCTCACACACACTGAACTCCGTGCAGAAGGAAACACCATGAGCCTATCGGAAAAAAAACAGCGCAATCTGCAAATACTGCAAACCATGGCAGCCAACGGTATCAAAGGTAACTGGGATGTCGTTCGACCTTACGTGTCTGACAATCTGGAAATGATCATGCCTGAAGGCCTACCTTACGGTAAGACATACTATGGCTGGGATGGCTATCGTGAGGGTTTGGCGGCATTGGGTTTCTGGACTGATTTAGCGTTCGCTCCAGGAGAAATGATTCCCACTGATGACAAAGTTATTTACCTTTCACACCTCAGCGGCAAGATTGCCAGTAATGGAAAATCGGTTTCCCAGCCTTACGTGGCAGTCTGGGAAATCAATAATGAGAAGGTGGTGAGAATTACTGCATTCTATTTTGATACGAAAGAAATATCGGACTTGGCAGGTAACCTGTAATTACTGCCCTGCTTTCAGGTGCACCCAGCAGAAGATTTCTACTGGTGCTCCTGAAAGCAGGTGATTCGGTCATCAAGCAAACGGTTCTTCGCCTTGTAACTTGGTTCTCAACATCATACGTCCTGAGGCAGGATCATAAGGTGTGGCTCGGTGCATTGTACCGGTGTTATCCCAGATAACAGTATCGCCAACCGACCATTTGTGACTATAGGAGAATTGGGGCTGGGTAGCCCATTCTCGCAACCGAATCAATAGTTCCGCACTCTCACGGGATCCCATTCCCTCTACATGGTGAGCAGTACAGCCTATAACCAAAGATTTTCGACCGGATCGATGCTTCCATACCAGAGGTAAAACCCGTTCACCAATTGCCATCATTTCCCGGGCTTTTGCCAAGCTGGGCTCCGGATCATAGTAAAATAGTGAATTCCAGGCTGAGTGTTCAACCCGCAGCTCCTCAAGCATTTGTTTGTCTTCATCCGGTAACTGCTCCCACGCTGCATAGGTGTTGCAAAACTCTGTATTACCCCCTGTTGGCGACAACACTTTTGCCGATAGAATCGAAGCAAGAATGGGCACTTCATTCATGGTGCCGTCAAGGTGCCAGTACATGGAACCTTTCAGGTAATCCGCTTGAGCATTCGCCTTGGTATCGAGGGTTACTTTGTAAAGTAGCTCTCCCGCGCGCTCAGGTGCCAGTTCACCGAGGGTCTTGGTAAACAGAACTTGCTCTTCATCACTGAAATGAATCTCGGGAAACACCAGTACCCCCCGCTCCTCGAGCAACTGCCTTAGATCACTGGCATGCTCGCCACCCAGCAAATCGTCCTTGCTTAGATGCACGTGACTTCCGATGAAGGGGTTAATGTCTGTAGATTTAAGCTTTTCTTGAATAACCGCTGACATAGTCGTATTCCTTATTTTACTCATATTTAATGTGACCTATGAACGGAATATCAGCCGTACATACGTTCTTTTGTTTCCGGCCCCATAGGCTCCAGACAGGACTCGAAAGGTACTGCAAAGGTCTTGAAAGCCATTGCCAGCACTTCATAACAACCCACTGTGAATACCAAGTCCATTCGCTGTTTCTGATCGTAGTGTTTACAAAGTGCAGACCAAGTATCCGGTTGAACACAGGCATCATTTACAAGGTCATCGACCGCCTGCAATAGTGCTGCATCAGTTGCGTTCCAGTTCACCGCTCCCGGACCGTCTTGTATGCTCTCTATTTCCTCTTCAGACAGTCCGGCCCGTAGCCCCAATACCACATGTTGTTGAAATTCGTACTCAGACCGACGCAACCAACTCACACGCAAAATCAGCAACTCGGCCTCCCGTTTGGAAAGGCTGTTTTCTGTTGCTATATGATTGTTGAATGTTAGAAACGATTTCGCCAGAAGGGGATGATTCAATATGACACCTAACCCGTGCACACCCCGCGCGTCGCCACTTTGCCAATGATTCAACACAAATTCCCGGCTCGCCGGAAAAGCAAGGGTTGCATCGTGGACTGCAGAATCCCAGTCCGGCGGTAGTAGGGGCTTAATTCGTGGTGCGGATTCATCAGACATCTGATCGCTCAATTATGTATGGGCCGGAAGCTGTTTAACGGTCCTGGATTATTATTAGTACTGCACAGTACTATAAGAATACATTTGACTGTGGTACATTTCAATAAGCACAAATATTTAGTCGTTCAACCTATTGAATTGGTTGAACGAAAGCATTACTCAACATTAACTGAACGAACACAAACGCATGATTTGGATAGAAATTACAGTGACGGACCCAACACAAAACAGGGCGCCGGTCATGCAAAGAAACATTACTACCAACAATAAGAAATGATATGACAACAACCAATGTATTCACCTTCTTTGCTGCTAGGAAGGTCGCCAAACCATGACCACACTGATAGCAAACCTGATTCGCTGGCGCTGGCCCTTGGCACTTTTTTCACTGTGCCTGCTTGGGTTCGCACTACTTGGCCTTCAGCACTTTTCATTTGATGGGTCACCGCGGGAATTCTTTGCCGATGATGACCCATCATATGAACGTTTTCAGGCCTTGGAAGACACCTATGGCAGTGACTATAGGATCTTCTTCATGCTTTCAGCTCGGGAAGGTTCAATGCTGGACCCAGAGAACTTGCAGGCTCTGTCCGAAATGACCGAGCAAGCATGGACATTGCCCTTTGTCAGGCGGGTTGATTCACTGAGCAATTTCCAGTTTACACACAGCACAGAGGATGAACTGTTCGTCGAAGACATGTTTGGTGAGCAGGTTCTGGTTGATCCGAAAGCGTTAAAAAGTCGGCAGAACAAGGCAATAACCGACCCCGACATTGTTAATCGACTGGTTTCTCCTGACGGCAAACATGTGTCGCTGGTGATGTCGCTCAATCTAACCCAGGAGCAATCCCAAACACCGGAAGCTGCGGAACTGGTGGAACAGGCATATGCGTTGGCTGAAAGCATTAAAGATCAATACCCCAACATCGAAACCGCAGCCACCGGTGGTCTGCTAAGTACGTATCACAATATGCAGGTGGCACAATCAGATATGAAACTCATGATCCCTGTCATGTTTGGGTTGATGTTTCTACTTCTGGGAGTGTTGCTGCGCAGTATTTCAACCATCCTGGTTGCGTTTACTATCGCCATATTTTCCGCGATGGGGGCTGTCGGTTTCGCGTCCTGGTTTGGGATAACATTTTCGGTTCTGTCAATCAATGCCATCATCATCAGCATCATCGTTGCCATGGCCCACTGCATCCACATCTTCACGCAGTTCTTTAGGGAGCTTCAGACTCAGCCCACCGCACCGGCGCTCGAAGCAAGTTTACGCAGTAATGTATTTGCTGTCAGTGTTACCAGTTTAACAACGGTTATCGGTTTTCTTAGCCTCAACACCAATGATTTACCACCAGCTGTTGCCCTGGGAAATGCCGCCGCCATCGGGACTGCGCTGGCCTGGCTTTTTTCATTTACCATCTTGCCGGCACTGGTGATGATTCTCCCATTCAAACCCCACCAAACCAGCGAGCCCTTGATTGACCGATGTATCGGCAAACTTACGGACCTGCTGATTGCCCGCACCAATCTGGCTTTAGCGGCCATGATCGCCCTCACCATCATCATGGTTGTCCTGAGCCTTCGCAATGAATTTAATGATAATTTGACCGAATCCCTGCATCGCCCCCATATCTTCCGTGATGATACCGACAAGATAGACCGGAATTTTGGTGCTGTTTATATTTACAGTTTTAATATGGACTCAGGTGGCGCCAATGACATTGTCGATCCCGCATATTTGAGAAAACTCGATGAGTTCGCGGCCTTTTTACGTCAACAACCCGAAGTCACCAGCGTACGCACGTTTTCAGATACCATAAAAAGACTCAATAAAAGCATGCATGGTGATGACCCGGCCTATTACCGTATACCGGATGACAGGGAGCTTATAGCCCAATACCTGTTACTGTACGAACTGTCTTTGCCATTTGGTTTAGACCTGGGTGAGCAGTTGACATCCGATCGCCGCTACTCGCTGCTGGTTGCCAATATGCCGTCATTAGACACCAAAACCGATATCGGCCTTGATGAACGGATCTGGGCGTGGCAGCAGGAAAATCTGCCTGCTCATATGCAGGAGCGCAACGTCGCGATCTCAACCATTTGGTCCCATCTGACAATCCACAGCCTGACCAACTCGTTGGAGGGCTCTGCTATCGCATTGGTGCTGATATCTGTCATCCTGTTACTGATGCTGCGTTCCGTTCGCTACGGGATCATCAGCTTGATTCCCAACATATTGCCAGCGGTATTCGGATTTGGAGCCTGGTATCTGTATTCCGGTAATGTTGGCCTGGGACTAACCTGCGTTGTCATCATCACCATTGGTATTGTGGTAGACGACACCGTGCATCTACTTGCCAAATATCAAAAGGCATTGCAAATAAAACACGGCAGGGTAGAGGATGCCATTCGGCTAACCCTTCATCAGGTTGGGCCTGCGTTGTTCATGACAACGGTGGTACTGGCCAGCGGTTTTTCAGTGCTGGGCTTGTCACAGATCGTTATCAACAGCGCATTGGGGCAGGTCACCACCGTAATACTATTAGCCGCTTTTGTTCTGGATGTGGTGTTGCTACCGGCAGTATTATTAATATGGGATAGAAATCGCGATCAGGAATATGAGCTGCGTAATGCGGCTACGACCTAGGGCGATAATCATCAACGTAAGCAGTGGAAACTATAGTTATGAATGCAAACCAGACCTGCATAATCATCGGTGCCAGTCATGCTGGTGCTCAGTTGGCTACCAGCCTGCGTCGCGAAGGCTGGGCTGGACGTATAGTGGTGATAGGGGAGGAAAGCGTGCTTCCCTATCATCGCCCGCCGCTTTCCAAGGCGTTGCTGAACGGTGAAAAAACAGCTGATCAGCTGGAGATATTCAAACCATCCGTATATGAAAAGGCTGATATCGAGTTCATGCTGGGTACGGTGGTGACGGCAATAGATCGATCCGACAAAAGAGTGCTGCTCACCAATGGTGAGTCACTGCATTACGATAAGCTGGCACTTTGCACCGGCGCCAGAGTTCGCTGTTTGTCTATTCCCGGCGCTGATCTTGGCGGGGTTCATTATCTAAGAGATTTACGCGATGCCTCCTCGATCCAGGCAGAAGTGAGGGAGGGGGCTCGCGCCGTCATTGTGGGCGGTGGTTACATTGGCCTGGAGACGGCGGCGTCACTGAGTAAGCTCGGTATGAAAGTAACTGTGTTGGAAATGATGGACAGAGTACTGGAACGGGTAACCGCGCCACCACTCTCTGAGTATTACACCAAGCTACACAGTCGGCATGGTGTGAAAATTCTTACCAATACCCAGGCTCAATCACTGCGCGGTAATGGCACGGTAGCCAGCGTGGAATGTAATGAAGGACTTTCATTGCCTGCAGATCTGGTCATTATTGGTATCGGTGTTATACCCAACACGGGTTTGGCAGAATCCTCCGGCCTGGAGGTAGATAACGGAATCATCGTCAATGAATTTGCTTGCACATCAGATCCCGATATCGTTGCTGCAGGTGATTGCACCTTTCACCCGAATAATGTGCTGGGCTACCATTTGCGCCTGGAATCCGTACCCAACGCAATGGAACAGGCAAAAACTGCTGCGGCTTCGCTATGTGGCAAGCAAAAGCCCTATCATTCGCTACCCTGGTTCTGGTCGGATCAGTACAACATCAAATTACAGATTGCCGGTTTTAATAAAGGATATGATCGGGTTGAGATAATGGGTAATCCGGATCAGGACCAATTCGTTGCCTGGTATATACAAGGTGATCGATTGCTCGCAGCTGACTGTATAAACAGCCCCAAGGAGTTTATTCAGGCTAAAAAGCTGATTGCCTCCGGCGCCTCAATCGCAGAGCTCAATCAGGTATAAGGATGTCCATGTATGGAATTGGCAGGTAAAGTGTTCGTCGTTACCGGTGGTGGCGGCGGTATCGGCCGGCAACTGGTACTGCGACTCCTACAGCGAGGCGCCATTGTCGCCGCAGTTGATATCAATCCTGATGCCTTGCGGGTGACGCAGGAAATGGTGGCGCCTAATGCGGATAAGTTATCCGTGCATCAGGTAGATATTTCAGACCGCTCGGCGGTAGCCCAATTGGTGCAGAATGTTATACAGCAACACAGTCAGGTGGATGCCATTATTAATAATGCCGGGGTTATTCATCCATTCAAGCCGGTAAACGAATTGCAATATGCGGCGATTGACAAGGTCTTTAGTGTCAACCTGCATGGTGTGATCAACCTGACTAAGGAGTTCCTGCCACTGCTGCTAAACCGTCCTACTGCCCATATTACCAATATTTCCAGCATGGGGGGGCTATTCGCTTTTCCAAAACAGACATTCTATGGTGCCAGTAAAGCCGCAGTGAAATTGATCAGTGAAGGACTTTATGCAGAGCTGAAGGGAACCAATGTTGGCGTTACCGTTGTATTCCCGGGTGCAATCAATACGGATATTACCCGAAATTCGGACTCCCATGATGATAAACTGGATCGATTCAACCGAGAGCGTCTCAGCACCTCCCCAGAGACTGCAGCTCTCAAAATCGTTGAAGCCATTGAGCAAAACCGGTTTAGCCTTCATATAGGGTTGGACGCCAAACTACTGGGATTTCTGTATCGTATGCTACCAAAAACCACCGTTCGTTTACTCAGCCGGATCATGAAGATTGCCATCCCCGATTGAGATCAGAACCAATGAATCATGTTCAGACAGTAACGCATCGCCCATGGCGGGCCTAAACCAACACTAAAACGGAATCAGACAACAGTGAAGACCACAAGCATTATTACTGGTGGCGCCGGTGGCATGGGACTGGCCGTCGCAACGTTACTGGGAAAAGAACACCATGTCGTATTGGGCGATATCGATCCACACAAACTAAATACTGCTTGTAATGGGTTACTGGAACAAGGTATCCAATGTGATGGCCATGTATGTAATATCACCCAGAAAGAATCTGTAGATTCCCTGTTTAAAGCCGCCAGTGACATTGGCCCTATACAGTCCGTTGTACACTGTGCCGGGATCAGCCCACAAATGAGCGAGCCTGCGCGCATTATGCGGATCAACGCATTAGGGACTATCAATATTACCGAAGCGGCACTGGCTCATGCTCACCAATCCTTCGCTTTAATCAACGTGGCGTCAATGGCAGCGTACATGATTCCACCGGTGATTGTACCGCGGCGTTCTTACCGATACGCCTTTAGTGATACTGAACGGTTTCTTAAGCAGGCTATGTTGCCATGCAAATTCATCCCCAAAGGCCTCTATCGTAACGGGCTTGCCTATTCCATTAGTAAGCACTTCGTTATCTGGTATAGCAAGAAAAACGCGGCGTTGTTTGGACAGAGGGGAGGTAGAATTGTCTCCGTATCGCCAGGTTCGTTTGATACAGAGATGGGTCGAATCGAAGAACGGAGCGGCTCAGCAGAGATGGTAAAACGAGGTGCCCTGAAGCGCCTTGGCCGTGTTGAGGAGATAGCCGAGCTGTTGGCATTCTGTGCCGGAAGCAACGCGGGATATCTCACCGGAACCGATATTCTGTGTGACGGTGGTGTCATTGCGTCAAAGGTGAAGTGAAAAGTATGGGTGACTCTGATGGCAAGCACAAGCACTACTGCATGGACCTGCACCTGGGGTCAAAACTGATCAATGCAGAACGCTGCCTGATGCAGGCGCCGTTAACCGCTGAAGTCCAAAGCAGGGGTAGGGGAGCCCGTGTGGGGGTCCTGATTACCATGTTGGATATAGCTGCGTCAGATCCGGTATTAACGGCCTGGCACCCCGACTGGACCGCAACACTGGATCTTTCCCTGTTTGGTATTGAAATACTGAATAAAGGCCCGATGGTGGTGGACACTCATATGCTGCGCCGCGGCAGGAAAATCATCACCGTCGGTGCCGATATTTACGACGGCTGCGGTGTTGATGATTTCTCGTCACTACAGGAGATGATTGAGCACCAGGGCACCGGCTGCAACGATATCAGACTGGTGGCTAAAGGGCTCGCCACCTTTATCCGGATCCCGCGCACCACTGACATTGATGCAATCGATTACAATCCAGGTAAATGGGTGGGCCAAGTTCGATACAGATCCGGCGCGACCCAGGATCATAGATATCTGAATGACCGTATAGGATTACGAGTCATCGCGCCAGAAACAGGCACCGTGGAACTGGATAATAGTACCTATGTCGCCAACAGCATCGGGACCATAAATGGAGGAGTACAGGCTGTGGCAATGGAAGCGGCGGCAGAACTAATGCACCCTCATATGACAGCAACTGATATACAAATCCATTTTATATCGCAAGTCAAGACCGGCCCGGTGCGCACCCATTGTGTCAACATCCGCGCCACATCGGATCATTGTATTGTGAACGTCGACCTCATCGAGGTGGGTGTACATAGCCGCCTGATTGCCAAATCAACCATAACATTACAATCTGAAGGAGCAATAACATGAGTTACCAATTGTTGGTGGAATTCAACGTCAAGCCTGAGAAATTGGCTGATTTTGTTGAGATCATGCAGGGTGCAAAGTCGGCAATCGCGGGTGCAGCAGGCTGTAATGGAGTACAGGTTCTAGTGAGTGAAGATCAGCCCAATAAGATAGTGCTGTCCGAACATTGGGCGACAAAAGAGCAACACGAGGACTACGCAGAAGCCATGCGCGCCTCTGGAGCAATGGACAAGATGGCGGAGTTTTTACAAGAACTCCCAGTATCTGAGACCTTCTTGATTCGATAACAGAGTTCCGGAAAGCACAGGTTACCCTGCCACCGCTTGAATTCATCGTGGCCCGCGCGGATTTGATACAGATAATTCCTGCAAGGCAGATAGAAACAGCTGATCCATTCGCGGACTTAACTCAGACAGTTGATCCGCACTGGCATAGCTGGCCGAGCCAAATACCCGGTCCAACGCCTCACTGGGTGTCGTCGTACCTATGGATAAACACAGGCATGCCACACCATCGTCACGCAGCTCGTCCAACGCCTTGTGGGCATCGGCCTCAGCGTAGCGGGCCTCATAGCCATCGTCATAGGGAAATCCATCCGACAACACCAGCAACAACCGATTGGGTGTACCTGCCTCTGCTTTCAATATCTCACCGGCGCCGCGGATACCAGCACCAAGACGCGTATAGCCAGCGGGTTCCAGTTGATTTAATCGGGCCCGTCCACCGGCACCAAATCGTTGTGCAAACGGTTTTAAACCCATAAGATGCACATTGGAACGGCCATGAGAACGAAAGCCGTAAACCGCGACCCTATCCCCAAGCTCTTCCAGTGTCACCGCGATTGTTGCGGCAGCACGTCGTTGATGTTCATGTACCGAGAGTCCGTCCGGATCCGTATCCGTTGCTGAACCAGATGCATCCACCAGAATCAGGACGCCCAGATTGCGTGCCAGTTTACGGCGTTCCAGGTAGATATTTTCCGGTGGTGAGAATCCGGTTTTCAGATCTATATACAAATCTATCATGGCTTCAACATCAAGATCCTCACCATCCGGTTGCCCCCGTATTACCTTAGGGCCCAGGCCAAGCTTGGTTAACCGCTGTCGCAACACTTCATCCTTTTGCACACCGGAAGCCGAGATATCCGCTGCGGTAGTCAGTGGATAGTCGATGACCCGGCACCACTGTGGCCGGTATTGGTTTTTATGCACGTCCCATTCCGGGAACAGGCTTCCCCCAACGCCCGCCGCTGCGCCGGGGGTATCACCACCGGATATACGCAATGGCACTGGCAATGGCTTTGCGTTGGGGCCGACGCTGGCAACCTTTCTGATAGCGCGAACCTGCATATCGCCGCCCGCCTCACCTTCACCAGGTGCGCGTGACATGCCAAACATTTTGTAAAAGAAATCCGACAATGTATTGGAGTTTAATAACGGATTATCCAGCAGCGACAGAATTTTACTGCGTTCCCCATGATCACCTTCACCGCTGTCCTCTGACTCCGGAGCATCGGTCAGATCAAATTCCAGTTTAAAATCCGCCTTATCCGGTTCAGAGGCATTCTGTTTTGCCGCTGCCAACAGCCTGGAAGGCCTGATCGTACCAAACCATTCAGGCGGCTCAGTCACCATTTTCCAACTTTTGGCCACCGATAGCGATTCGTCAGCACTGGAGGTAAGTGGCTCTGGGGCGGGGCAGAGCGTCGCCGCCAGCGGCAGCTGCCGAGCTAACTGCGCGCACACGCGACAGCCTTCCAACGCCAAATAACGACGGGCGAGTTTGGGGCGCCCCCGTAGTGCTTTCACAAATTCCTGTTCCAGGCTTCCTGCTGCCAATAACGCACTTTGCACCACTACTTCCCTGCGTTGAACCTGCGCACAGGCACTGGCACGAACAAATACAGAACGCCCATCGGTATACGCTGTTTCACCGTCATCTGCCGGCAACACATCCAGGGAGCGAGCCGCCAGAAAAGTGGCCAAAAACCGGAATCGATCCGGGTGCAACGGGGTTTCTGTGCTCATCTAATGGGCACCACTGCATCCACCAGCTCACCCAGGGCACGCACTATATCCGGGTCATCCGTCAACGCCTGAACCACGGCGGATTGAATGGCACTGCGCAGGCTTAAGCCTTCCGCCACCAGGGCACCAGCCAGTATGAGCATGCGCGTGGAAGAGACTTCTCTTAGTTGTGAGCCATTCAGGTTGCGAATGGCACTACCCACTTTAACCAGGGCCTGTGCGGTACTGAGGTCAATACCAGCCTCATGAGCAACCACTTCGGTTTCAACTTCCGGTGGCTGAAAATCCAGTTCCATGGCGACAAAACGCTGGCGAGTGGATTCCTTGATGCTTTTCAGTACGCTCTGGTAACCAGGGTTATAGGAGATTACCAACTGAAAACCTGGTGCCGCCTCCAATGTAATCCCCAGGCGATCCACCGGCAGTACGCGGCGATGATCCGCCAGTGGGTGAATCACCACGGTGGTGTCCTGTCGAGCTTCAACAATTTCATCAAGATAGCAGATGGCTCCTTCTCGAACGGCACGGGTCAGTGGCCCATCGACCCAAACCGTTTCACCACCCTTAAGCAGAAAGCGGCCCACCAGATCAGCAGAGGTCAGATCCTCATGCCCGGCCACGGTAATCAATTCCCGGCCCAACTCATGGGCCATGGCTTCCACAAAACGGGTTTTACCGCAACCAGTGGGCCCTTTCAGTAATACCGGCAAACCTCGGCGGGCAGCTGCTCTGAATACCTGAACTTCATCACCAACGGGCAAATAGAAGGGGGCATCCGTTTTCACATACCCTGTTTTCGCTCGAACCGGCTCTTCCAATACCATCGACATCTTATTATTCTCCTCGCTCGTAAGGTACAACTTCTGGCAGCTCAACCCCAACCGGCAGTACCACGTTGCCATCTGAACCTATGTAAGCGGATTTGTTAGTCATTATGGGCAGGGCAGGGTCGGGGCAAAACCGGCCGGTGCCTTCTCCGCATATTCCCATAGTGAAGTAGGATCGCTTTTTAATATCCTCCGGCCAGGGATCGGCATGCATGGCAAACCACTGGGCAGGCAGGTTATAGAATACAAAGAAAAACATGCTGCATGCAGCAAAGATCGAAAGGAAGCGTACGAACTGCTGCTTAACATAACCACCTTGCACCCGCTCCAAACCCCGTTCGACGAACGTCCGTCCCCGATCGTCGGTAAAGAAGCGCAAGCTACAAAAACCGGCCTGAACACCACCCCACATTAACCCTTCATACAGTGGCCACTGATAATAGGTGCCGGCGTTAATCGAAAATGATTGAATTGCACCGGGATAGGTAAACAGCCCCATCGGCATCAAAAACATACCTTCCATAACCAGGTCAAAAAAGAACGTAAATACGATCAACACACCAATTAGCTGTATATTATTGATATTGGGCCAGCGTGCTTTGGCTTTGCGCATCACGGCGCAACCCAAAATAGTACATAGAAGCACACCATAAGAGTATCCAGGTGCATTCATAAGGATGGGTTCTGCCATCATCGCACCCGGCTCACCCCAGGACATCCATCCGGGTACGTGCTGCACCCAGCTTCCCATGTTCCACAACCAGGTGTTGTAGGTGCTCCAGGTGTTAAAGTAATTGAGCAGGGGATCCTGAAAGAAAAGCAATCCAAACGACACCAATAACATGCCATCAGTGGTAATGCGGCGTTCGCGGCGCCAGGGTCGTACTATAAAGTAATAGATGCCTACCGGAAGCCCGAGCATGATAACGGTGGTCCAGGTCACCAGCACGCCTTTCATCAAGGCAGGAGGATCGCTGGGGCCAGCAGGTACCCGTTCGAAGTAAGGGCCGGTAATCCACAATGCCCATATGATCACTTGCGCCGCAAGTATCAAACCACCAAGCGAAGCCCAAAGATGAATTGGGTTGAAAGTGGCTTTGGCTTTCAGGCCCAGTTCATCCACTTTTACGTCATGGAACAGCGACGGAGATTTATCTATATTCATATCTTGCAGCTCCTTCTGTTAATTGTTTTTGTTAAAGTTGGCATGTTTTACTCTGTTTGGTATGACTCAAAGCCTTTTAATCCAGCCGGTACGGGTAAGCCGAAACAATTCATGTACATTCCCGCCAGAACATAGCTGCCGATGGTGAACGTGAGATCAGCCAATTGCTGGTTACTGAATTCGTCTGCCAGAGCGCACCACACAGTATCGTCGATATTGGACGATTCGCGCATCTGATCTACTGATGTGATAATCAATTTCTCCAGCGGACTCCAGGCCGGGTCAGCTGGACCTTGTACTACCCGACGCACATCCTCATCACTCAAGATTCCATCACGCACGGCAATGGAGGAGTGAATTGCCCATTCAACCTCAAACCGCCATAACCAGGCGACGCGCAGAATGATGATTCGAGTGTGCCTGGATTGCAGACTGCATTTTCTCAGAATGTAATCCGCCAGCGGAAAATACACCCTGGCTAAGCCGGGATTCTGTAGCACGGTGGATAGAATAGGGGAGAGCTTATCTTTCTCTGATTCATCTCCACCAAGCCCGTATTGACTGAACGGGACAGAGAACGAAGCCAGAATTTCCCGCACCTCATCCGTCCATTGTTCGTGCCCGATCGGAGGAAACCTCATCTCTACGCACGCTCCTTGACGTAAATGGGGGCACCCAAATTGGTGCCACCGTCCACCGGCACTATGACACCCGTCACCTGCGCAGAAAGATCGCTGGCCAGATACAATGCCGTGTTGGCGACATCGAGTGCTGAACCTTGGCGCTGTAATGGTTGCATCTTTTTGATGCGCGCTGAAATGTCGTAAAATGTCATCCCGGCCGGTATGTGGCCAGGCGCAATACAGTTGACCCTTACGCCATGCACACCCAGCTCCCTGGCTATGCATTGTGTCAACTGCATAACACCGGCTTTGGCGGCGCGATAGGTCAATAAAGGCAATCCTGGTGTTAGCGCAGCAAGGGAGGATGTATTAATAATTGAACCGCCACCGTGTTTCACCATATGGCGGGCTGCAATTTGGCAACCTACCATGGTGCCGTACAGGTTTACCGAAATCACTTTTTGGAAATCAGCCAGGTCGTCATCCAGAAAACTGCTGTGGATTGCACCGCTGATACCTGCATTGTTATACATGATATCCAAAGCACCAAAGCGGGCGATGGTAAAATCCATCAGTGCCTGGACCTGTTCTGGATCACTTACATCGACTTTCCTAAACGCCGCAACCTCGTTACCCAAGGCTTCCGCAACGGCCAAACCTTGCTCCTCATTGACATCTGCCACCACAACCCTGGCGCCGTGTTCTGCAAAGAGCTCAACCGATGCACGGCCAATACCGCTGGCACTGCCGGTGACAACAGCAACTTTACCCGCTAACAACTTCTCCATCAGGCTATCTCACCGGACATTGCTTCAACCAAAGGCCACAGCACATCATCCGCCGTTTTAGTACAAAAATATTCGTTAACCTGAACAATTTTTCCATCACGCAAGGTAAAGATCATACAATACTGGTTAGTATAAGGCGTTCCATCACAGGTGGTTGCGTTCCCCTCAAACTCAACAGCAACTCGATCGTCTTCCGCCATAAAACTTTTAAAGTCGGGTCGCAATCCGGTGGGCAGCAGCTTCTTGAATGCATCGATCGTACCGACGATGGTATCGTAGTGACGGACACCGGCAAATTTCCCAAACCCCTTTGCCAGGGTATACGCATCCTTGCTCAGACAAGTGGCCGCCGTCTCACCGTCACTGGTTCCCATTGCTTCAATGAATTTTCTGACCACTGCTTTATTGGACTCAATCTGGTTACTCATGATGTGCCTTCCTTTTCTTTTTCTATGTGTTTAGGAGCGAAGCCCAACAACCCCTTGATCCAAAGCGTCAATGCGGCCACGGTTGATCTGATCACGCCCTTAATCACCGGCAGTGCAAATGCAGTTTCTGCGGCACTCACTGTTCCCACGCCTGTTACGTATTCGATTTCTGCCTTGAGCTTGGCCGCAAAGCCCTTGACGAACTCGGGAAGCAACGGAGTGCCCACCGCTTCCCACATGGGCGCCATCGGCCCACTGCCTATGATGCATACCTTGAGGGTAACTTCAGTCTGATTGGTGCCGCAGGCCGACGCAGTATAAGTGCCATTGCCCTCCACCGGCAGATCATCAACGTCAAACACAAAATCAACCCGTTCCGGCCCATTCCATTGCTCAACATGAACCTTAACGTTATCGGTTCGGGTGACCCCGGCAGCGCTGACTTTGATGGTCCACTCAGAATCGTTGTCATTGATTAATGAACAGTCCTGATAGCCGGGAAAGATACTGGCCCAGCCCCGAATATCCTCAACGTAATCCCAAACCCGGTCGATAGAGGTATCTATGGTAAAGGTGTGTTCATTTGCAATCATATTGCCCTCATTGTGCCTTGCGTTTCAGTTCTTTTTCCAGCAGATCACTGGGCTTGCCCGCAGCGTGTCTGCCGGCCAGATAGCCGTGGGTCAGGCCGCGGGCATTGGTAATACCACTTTGCATAAACGCGCCGTTATCCAGTCTTGCCATAGAGTTTCCCGCCACATATAAGCCCGCTATGGGCTTATCGTTCCAGCCAATGGCGCGGCAATGATGATCCGCCATCACACCTGCGGCACAAATACCACCACCGGCGAGTCGATGTAACTCAACCGCATAGTAGGGCGCTTGGGTCAACGGGCCCAGGTTACCATTGGGCTTTTGTGACTGATCACCGCACATCAGTGCGCCCCATGGATGAGTACCTCGATGAAAATCCGGATCAACCCCAGTTTCGCAATAGCCATTGAAGGTGGAAATCGTTTGCTCCAGTTGTGCTGCATCCACGCCTATCTTATTTGCCAGCTCGGACAGGCTGCCGGCAGTAACACCCAGGCCTTGTGGCATGTCCTGTGTTGGCATCAGAGAACCAAAGGGATACTTTGTTCTGGCCTGGTGGTCAAACACAGCCCAACAGGGAAAATTTGCATGGGTCTGTGTATTACCATCAATGGCATCGGTGGCGTAATAGATTGAGCGATAGAAACCTTCATTGGCAAAACGCTTACCCGCCTTGTTCACAACGATGGTATGGGGTAAACCCAGAAAGGGCAGTGCCCCCCGCCACAACGGTACACCGTTTTCCTGTTCTTCTCCCGGCACATGAAACCCCAGCAGCGTTACATCAGGCACCCGGGCGATACGTGCGCCAACCTGACCGGCCAAACGCAAGTGCGCACCGTCTACAGCCGGCATTACCATGGATTCCACGTTTAACTGGTGGCCCAGTGTTTTCGCGTAACTGGCATTGCGCTCATAGCTGCTAACCGCGATGACCACGGCACGATTTGCTTTTACATATACATCTTTACCATCCTGGGTGGCTCTTACTCCCACGATACGCTGGCCATCGCCAATCAGTTCTTCCACATTCATGTTAATGTGAATGGGAATCTCCCGATCCAGCACACCTTTAACGAAATAGGCGGCCAACCCCGGCCCGGCACAACGCNGGTCTTTGGTCAGCCGCTCGGCCATCACGTTGTAATCCCAACCGGCCATATTGGCCATACCACCGCCGCTGAATATATCCTCATGGGTTAGGCTGTAGGGAACGTGGGGTGACACGCGGGTTTTACTTTGCCATTCACCAAGGGTGGCGGCGGGAAACGGCTCTGCTTCCAGATAACGACCCTCGGCCAGCCCATCATCGTTATAGGGATAGTAGTAATCCGGCAGGTTCCTGATCACCGTCATCTTTAGATCGATACTATCTTCAAAATACTTCAACGCCACCGGGCCGTGTATGGCCTGATTCAGAATAGAGACATCCTCACCATAGCCCATGGATAATTGCTGTACGTATCGATAACCACTCTCTTCCGAATCCTCAATCCCAAGCTGCTGCGCCAGATGATTTCCTGGAATCCACACCTCTCCCATGGAATAGGCTGTGACACCGCCCACCTGATCACTGCGTTCCAGTATGAGGGCGCTGATCCCATGATCCACAGCGGTGATGGCTGCACTCAATCCACCGCCGCCGGACCCCACAGAAACAAGGTCCGCTTCGAGATCCCACTTTTCCGGTACATTCCGAATCATTATCCGCTCCATCCTCTTTATTGTTTCTGTTATTCAGTGAATTCAGGCAAAAGGCTCTTCGCCCATTAAGGTGCTTCGATGCATGATTCGACCACAGTCCAGAGGGTAGGGCTCCACCCGATGAATGACGCCGGTGTTGTCCCAGATAATCAGGTCGCCAGGAGTCCATTCATGACGATACACAAACTTGGGTTGTGTGGCCCAATCCAACAAATCCTTGATCAGGGCATCGCTCTTGGATCTATCCATGCCCACGATATGGGAAGCGTGGCAACCGATCACCAACGACTTTCGACCGGATTTATGCGTCCACACCAAATTGTGTGTTTTGGGCTTAAAACTCTTCCAGTATTCAAGATTCTCAGCCGTGGGCTCAATCCCGGCGCGGCTCATGGAAACTTCCACACTGTGCACCACTTGCAGATTGTCGATTCGGTCCTTGGTTTCCTGTGGCAGCTCTTCATAAGCCGCGTAAGAGTTTGCAAATTCTGTCTGGCCACCGGTTTCAGACAGGGTCAATCCGGTAAGTAATGTTGCGAAAGGAGGGATATCGTCGTGAGTACCATCAATGTGCCACAGGAAAGAGCCTTTCAAATACTCGGCATGCGCGTTGGATTTTTTATCCAGCGTAATTTTGTAGATCCCCTTACCCAACTCTTCTCTTAAAGTGCCCAGCAACCGCGCCAACCCTAACTGCTGCTCATCTGAAAGATGCTGCTCCTTAAATACCAAAACGCCTCTTTCCAACAGTAACCCTCTGATTTCGGCTACCTCCTCTGGGTGGCCCAGGTACTTAGAATCAATCTCTACCCTTGATCCTATACGCTCCTTAAGTGGATACACCTCGAACGGCATGTTCTACACCTCTCGTAATTTCCGTTGTCTGCGCTTATTGATACAATACTGTACTATTAAATCGATAGTACTCCTCCGTACTATTAAGCGTCAAGGGGGATTAGACTCGAAGGTCAGCTTTTCTGCAGGCAGGCAGGGATGAGCTCTACCAGTCCCGGCGGGAAGAAACCAACACGTGCACGGCTTCCTCAACCCAACGCTGCCGTTGCGTCTTGGTAACTTTCTGATTTGTAAGCAGGATATGGGTATACCAGCCACGGATCATGAGAATAAAGGCTCTGGCGACGCTATCCGGGGCTCGACAGGGAATACCGTCGCTTTTCGCGCAATCGGCAATAAACCGTGATATTCGATCAATGCCAAGTTGAGTACGCTCGGCAGCCGCGGTACCCAACTCGGGAAAACGTCCGGATTCACTATTGATCAAACGATTGACCCCCAGCATCTCGCCTTTAAGGTTCAATTCCAGCATGGTGTTGGCATAAGATTTCAACCCTTCTTCAAGGCTGAAAGAACGTGAATCCACTTGTAACAACGAGGCAGGATTAATTCGGTTAATCTGTTGATACACAATGGCCCGAAATAATTCTTCTTTCGAAGCATAGCGGGAATACAGGGTTGTCTTGGAAACCCGCGCCCGTTTTACGACTCTGTCCAATGACGCACTACCATAACCATGCTCCAGAAACTCCTCCAATGCCGCCTCGATCAGCATATTTTCGATCTCAAGTACGTCTTCTGACGTGGGTCGCCCGGCGCTTCTGGTGGACCTGGTGGATTTAGTTCTTGCCATGCTTTCCTCTGTACCAGAATATTTTGCGGGAGTTTACTATATTTCAAACCCGATCGTATCATTTTGCCCAACGACCGATGCGCCACCTGACCTGATCGTTGGATAAGCCAAGAGTTTGAGTCAAAACGCAATTATGACTCATAACACCTTCCGTCACATTTTGCAGCAACCAGCGTTGGAACTGCGCAGAATTACCGATATAGTTTGCCCATAATAATAACAACATTGCAGGGAAGGCAGTGCCGTGACAACACCTTTCACTACCAGCGGTTTATCGCTTCTTCGACGTCTTGAACTCATCAGCAACCAATATCCCGATCAAGTTGCTATCACCTATTTACCAGAGGGTGATCCTGTTGATTCGATCAATCGTACCTACGGCCAGTTAAAACAACACGCCTACAAAATCGCGAGCAGTATTCGCCTGAACACATCAGCCGGGGATCGAGTGCTGTTGCTGTTGCCACCCGGGCCCGACTACTTTGCTGCGGTATGGGGCTGCCTGCTGTCCGGTGTGGTAGTGGTACCTGTGCAAATTCCCCAGCAACCTGCGCTGGTGGATTTTGTTAACAAAATCAGTGCCGACTGCAGCCCGGCCCTGTTGTTGACTCAGGAGGCACTGCTGCCGGCACTGCAGGGCGTCATCGAGATCGATCCGGATAACGGCCGTAGGCTTACGCTGGAAGCGGCCTTGAATCCAGCACGTGTTTGCAAGATTCACGAGCCCGAGAGCCAGCACATGGCGTTACTGCAATATACATCGGGCTCAACGGGCACACCCAAAGGGGTCATCGCCAGCCACGGTAATCTGGACGCCTGTATCGACCTCATGCTGGAAGTGGCCGCAATCGACAAGAATTCAACCGTTGTTTCCTGGTTGCCACTGTTCCACAACATGGGCTTTTTGAGTTTTGGCCTGCTGCCCCTGTCAGTAGGTGCCCATCTGGTATTAATTCCCACCGATAAATTCATGGTCAATCCCGCGCGCTGGTTCATTGCCATGTCTCACTATCGGGCAACGCACAGCGGTGCTCCCAACATCGGTTACGAAACCTGTCTCAATTTTTTACCGGATGGCCTGCTTGATCAGCTCGATTTGTCCAATTGGGACGTCGCCGCCATTGGATCTGAACCACTGAAGAGCAACCTGATCGATCAGTTTAGCGAGCGTTTTGCCCGTACCGGCTTTACAGCGCAAACCTTCCTCACCACCTACGGCTTTTCAGAAGCGACGGTGTTTTGTTCAGGAGCCGACCACGATCGTGAGGTACCCCGCATCGATGTTGATAAAGCCAGCTTTGAAGCCGGCCTCATCGCAGCATCCACTTCAGGTCAGGTCAAAACGCTGGTCAGCGTCGGCACCGCCAGGCCCAATGTGGCCATCGTGAATCCGGATACCGGTAAGCCCTGTGCAGACCGGGAGCTGGGGGAGATCTGGATTTGCGGCCCCACCGTGGCACAGGGTTATTGGAACAAGCCTGAGATCACCGCACAGACATTTGGCCAGTATGCCAGTGATGGAAGCGGCCCTTATGTCCGCAGCGGCGACATAGGCACGATTGCCGACGGCAATCTCTACGTAGTGGGTCGACGCAAGGAACTGATCATCGTCGGCAGTAAAAAGCTGCATCCCCTCGATATCGAGCAGGTGGTGAACGGGGCCAGCACCCATTTTGTTCCCTATGCAACCATTGCCGGTGCCTGGGAGAGTGCTCAGGGCGAAGCTCTGGCAATTTTTCAGGAGCTTAAACCGGAGATTGACCCTGCCGCCTATGAAGACATCATCAGCATCATTTGCGACACGGTTTATGAACGGTTCCAGGTAAACGTGGAACGGATAGTGCTGCTGAACGTAGGCAGCTTGCCACGAACCCACAACGGAAAATTGCAGCGCATCAACTGTTGCGAACGGGTGGATAACGGCTCACTGGAGCCGAACCTGCTGCTGGATTGGACCGCCGCTAACCCGCTTATGTCCGCGATCGAGGCGAAACAAAACCCCGCCCACAAGAAACCCACCGACACTGAACTCAGATTGATTTCGATCTGGCAGGAAATGCTCAACCGCAGCAACCTCTCCATTCACGCCGACTTTGTCAGCCTGGGAGGGCAATCCATCATCGCCACCCGCCTGATTTCCAGGCTTCGAGATGAGTTTCGCAAAGAACTCACGGTGAGGGATCTGTTCAAGCATTCCACCATCAGGCAACTGGCCACTCACATGGACAGTACCGGCACACAGTGTTCGGATGATGCGGACTGGCTACAGCAGCCACTGCCCTACGATGAGCAGGGCCGCCTACCATTGACCTCGGCCCAAAAACGAATGTGGCTGCTGCAGGAACTGGATCCCACATCCTCCACCTATCATATGAGTGTTCGCTATCAGATCACTGCAGGCCTTTGCGTGGATACACTCAAACAGGCTCTGACTGCGTTGATAGAACGTCATCATATACTGCACACGGTATACACAAAAACGGAGGAGGGTGAGCCCCGGCAATATCGTTTGCCCGCGCCGGACCTGAGGCTGGAATGTCACAATTTGATAGCAAAGCCAGATCAGGATACAACATTGGAATCCATGATAGAGGCAGAACAGTCCACACCTTTTGATCTGACTTCCGACCTGATGCTGCGCGCCACTCTGTATCAGGTGGAAGAGGACCATTATGTCCTCACCCTGACCCTGCACCACATCGCCGCCGATGGTTGGTCGGTGGAAATACTGGCCAAGGAGCTGTCGGCGCTTTACTCAGCTTACCGTACGGGTTGTGAATCCCCGCTCCAACCCGTGCAGTGGCAATACACGGATTGGACGTTAAAACATGAGCTGGCAAACGGCCATCAGCAAACGCACCATCTGGACTACTGGCTGCATCAATTACAGGATTTGCCCGAACGCCACAGTTTGCCCCTGGATCGGCCCTATTCAGGACACTTTACTGCAGCGACCCTGACACAACAGCTTTCGTCGGCCCGTCTGCAACAATTAATGAACTCCGGCCAGCGTCATGGCGCTACTCTGTACATGCAGCTGCAGCTGGCAATGGCAATGCTGATGGGGCGGCTGACCGGCAACCTCGATGGCTCCGAATCCAACGGCTGCGATATTGCCATCGGCGCCGCTTATGCCAACCGGGATCATACTGAATGCGCCGCAATCGTCGGCTTTATGGTGAATTCGCTGGTAATACGGCATACCCTGACCCCTGATGCCAGCATCGCCCACCTTATGGATGCTTGCCGAAACACCGTCCTGACGGCCTATGAGCACGCAGACGTACCCTTTGAATTACTGGTGGAAAAACTGAACCCACCCCGTAACCGGCACTACAATCCCCTGTTTCAGGTGATGATCAACCTGCAAAGCAAAGATACATGGAACCTGGAACTGGCGGCGGCACAGGTTCATCCCACCCACACCTATAACCAGGAAGCCAAATTCGACCTGGCTTTGGATTGCACATCCAGCGCGGATGGACTTGAGATTAAATGGGAATTCAATAATGAGATCCTGGATCTGGACACCGTCCAACGTTGGTCCGGTTATTTTGACAGGATCCTGACTGCACTTAGTGAAGATTCCGACAGTACGTGGGATCGAATTGACCTACTGGGCGAGCAGGA
Source organism: Pseudomonadales bacterium (assembly GCA_002701845.1). Taxonomy (GTDB): domain Bacteria; phylum Pseudomonadota; class Gammaproteobacteria; order Pseudomonadales; family Ketobacteraceae; genus Ketobacter. The sequence continues at coordinate 33,217 of NZXG01000032.1, read as the reverse complement.
GAAAGCGCATTTACTCTACCACCTGAACAGCACCCAGCGCACCATACCAGATCTTTGCGTGCATCATCTGTTTGAACAACAGGTGCTGCAATCACCGGACGCCGTTGCACTGAAGATTGGCTCTCAGCAGTTGACCTATGGGGAATTGAACCATCATGCTGAGTGCGTAACGGCGGCCTTGGCTGAACACGGCCTGCAACCTGAGGATCGTGTTGCCATCCTCATGGAACGCAGTGAATGGTCTGTTATTGCCATGCTGGCGATACTCAAGGCCGGGGCAGGGTACGTACCAATCGATCCGGCTTACCCACGCAACCGCGCCGATTTTATCTTACAGGATGCAGATCCGGTATTGATCCTGACCCATCCGGCCAGATCAGAGCAGCACCAAAGCCTGCTGGATCATATTGTTTCCCTGGAGCTGCCATGGCTCGACATTGAAACGATCAATCCAGGTACCTCACCCAATAAGCATAAGATCAACAGCAACGGCGAGGTTGCCCCCCATAACCTGGCCTATATGATGTATACATCAGGCTCAACCGGCACACCCAAAGGGGTGATCATAGAGCATCGCCAGATAACCAACCTGGTTTACCACAATCAACAGGCGCCATTGGCACCAGAAGATTGCATGGCCCATTGTGGCAACCCCGCCTTTGACGCCGCCACCTGGGAAGTATGGGGTGCATTGTGTCGCGGTGCCAGTGTCGCCATTATTGCACCGGATACGGTTCTCAATCCGGAACTTTTTACCCAGGAGCTGCTGCGACAACAGGTCACCAGCATGATGATTACGGTGTCCCTGTTTAACCAATACCGGCTTTCGCTTGCCCCGGTACTGAGTCGGTTACGCTATTGCCTGGTGGGGGGAGAGGCTGTGGACCCCGTTGCCATGCTGGAAACACTAAGCAACAGCCCGCCACAGGTTTTTATCAACGACTACGGCCCCACTGAAACCACTGTGTTCGCCACCTGTCACAGGATGGTGGAAGCTGATCGCGGCAAAACCTCGATTCCCATCGGCACACCCGTCGACAACACCCAGATCTATATACTGGATGCCCACAAACAGCCGGTGCCGACCGGCGTGGTGGGTGAGATGTATGTTGGTGGTGCCCAGGTGGCGAGGGGTTATTGGAATCGACCGGACATTAACGCCGAGCGATTTCTGGAAAACCCCTATGGGCTTGCTACAGACGGCGCCTTGGCTCGCTTGTATCGCACCGGCGATCTTGCCCGCTGGACAAATTCCGGTGAAGTGGAATTCATCGGCAGAAACGATTCGCAGATTAAAGTACGGGGCTACCGCATTGAACTGGGCGAAATAGAAACGGCCATTGCCAGTCAGCCGTGCATTAAAGCAGCCGTAGTCAGAGCGATTAACAACGGCAACGGCCAAAGCCAATTGGTTGCCTACATTGTTGCCTCACCGGATGCAACAATGTCAGAGCAGGCGTTGATAGAGCAAACCAGGCTCAGGCTGCAAGCAGAATTACCGGATTACATGCAGCCCTCGTACTGGATCCAACTTGCGGCACTGCCGCTTACCCCCCATGGAAAACTGGACACCGCCTCACTGCCTGACGCAACCCAGGCAGAGTTATCCAGAGCCCTGACTGATCCCCCCCGGAACAAAACCGAATCCCAAATTGCAGCGCTGTGGTCTGCATTACTGGGTACCGGAAACATCAACCGCCACGATAACTTTTTCGGCCTGGGCGGACACTCCCTGTTGGCGGTCAAACTGGTTTCTGCGTTACAGAAAAAGGGCTTGAGCACCGATATTCGAACGGTATTCCAGGCGAAGGATCTGGCGGATCTTGCCAAACGTGTGGGTAATAACACTGCCCAGGCCAATGCAATAACACCGCCGCGGGATCTGCCGCCATACCCTGTTGAGTGCGTAAACCTGAAAACCGGGCGGGGCCAGATTACCCCATCCGAGCTTCCATACCTTTCCATCAGCCAGGCTGAGCTGGATGAACTGGTGGCGCTACAGGGTGGAGAGGTAGACAACATTCAAGCGATTTACCCCCTGTCTCCCTTGCAAGAAGGCATCCTGTTCCACCACTTGATTGCCCAGCAGGATGATCCCTATCTGCTACGCTCCATGTTCAAGCTCGATCACCAGGCCGCGTTAGACTCGTTTGTGCTTGCCCTGGAAAAAATCGTCGAGCGGCATGATGCCCTGCGAACCGGCATTCACTGGCGCAATCTGGAACAACCTCTGCAAGTGGTGCAGCGTGCTGTAAATCTAAAACCCCATTATCTGGACACAAGCACCGGAAACAGGCGCACCGAAGCAGAGGCACAACAACAGATTCAAGGTTTCTTTAACAAAGCGATTGAGCAATTCGACATCGCCAAGCCGCCGTTAATAGAACTTGCCGTATCTGAAATCAAAGATGGTTACCTGCTGGGAATCCAAGCCCATCACATTATTGCGGATCACCAGGCACTGGAGCAGATATTCTACGAGATAAAGCTGATCCTGAGTGGTGAGCAAGACCAGCTCAGCGCGCCCGTTCCTTACAGCCACTACGTACTTCAGCAGAGGAAAGAATCGCGAGCGGAGCATGAAGACTACTTCAGAGGGCTGCTGTCGGGTTATGACACGCCAGCCTTTGTGTTTGATGAACACAGAGACAATCTGCCCAGGCAAGACATTCAGATAACGGAAGCAACCCTTGATGCAATGCGCTTTAACCAGTTGGCGGCAGCGGCGAGAAATGCCAACGTTTCACTCTCCAGTATCGCGCATTTGGCATGGGGACTGGTTCTCAGTGCCTGCAGCGGGCGCTGTGATGTGGTATTCGGCACGGTATTGTCCGGCAGGGCAATGGGGCGGCCGGCACCGGACAGTGTCGTTGGTTTATTCATCAACACCGTACCGGTACGAATCAATAATAGCGCAGGCCACAACCCGCTGCTGCCGGATGCCCTCACAGGGCTTCATCATCAACTAAGTGAACTGACCCTGCATGAACACGCACCGCTTGCCCTGATAAAACGCTGCAGTGACGTGGCAGCGGAATTACCTTTATTCAATACCCTGCTGAATTATCGCCACAAGCAATCGACAGGCGCGGAAGAGACCTTACAACAACTGGGCAAAAGGGGCGTGACTCCGCTTGCTCTGGAACAGAGTTCTCACTATCCCATCGCCCTCAGTATCAACGAATCCGACACCAGCCTGGCATTGGCATTACAAACCGCAAGCTCAGTTAATTCTGCTTTAATACTGGACTTTTACCAAACTGCACTGGACCGAATTGCCAGCCAACTACAGCACAATTCCCCCTGCACGTTAGGCCAAATCAGTGTTTTGCCCGACGCATTCCGGGACAACATTGTAAGACACATGGCACGTAATCAGACCAGCCGCCTCAAGCACCTGCCGGCTCACATTCGTTTCGAACACACCGCGAATTGTTTACCCGATAAAATCGCCATCAAATCAGGCGCCGACACCCTAACCTATGCACAACTCAATACACGAGCCAACCAGATAGCGAACCGCTTGATCAAGGCGGGTGTTCAGGCGAATGATCGTGTTGCTGTGTACTTTGACCGTGGCATCGATCTGATTGCCGGGTTGATTGGCACCCTTAAGGCCGGGGCGGGCTACCTGCCCTTGGACGTGCACCTGCCCGATGCACGATTGCGATTCATCGTTGAGGATGCCACGCCAACGCACCTGATCACTTCCGCAAATGATGAAGCAAGAGCGCGCACTTTGATTGACCCGGCTGTTACCCGAATCCTTGTGGCCGATACCATGTTCAGTAATGGTGATGAAAATCCAGAGCATAATCGTAATCCGCAAGGCTCCCAACTCGCTTATATGATCTATACCTCGGGGTCAACGGGCACACCAAAGGGTGTGGCGGTAGAGCACCAGCAACTGAGCAACCTACTCGACAGCATGCAGGCTCAATTCAACTATGATGCAGAGGATACCTGGACACTGTTCCACTCGGTCTCCTTTGATTTTGCCGTATGGGAGATATGGGGAGCACTCACCAGTGGTGCCAAACTCATTGTTGTACCCGAGCAAACCACCAGAAACAGTGAAGAATTCCTGCAACTGATTCAGAATGAAGGTGTCAACATACTCAATCAGACACCGGGCGCGTTCAAGGCACTGGTTGAAGCGCAAAGCTCAGCACCTGAGGCCGCAAAACACCACTGTTTGCGCCAGATTATACTCAGCGGTGAGGCACTGGATTCATCGGCCCTTGCCAACTGGCACAGGGTCAACCCCACCAGCAATACACAATTAATCAACATGTACGGCATCACTGAAATCACCGTAGTGGGCACCTATCATGATGTCACGCATCAAACAGAGAACGCACCTTCTATCGGCCGGCCGCTGCCCAATTCCGAGATCTACATACTCGATGAACAGCACAGGCTGTTACCACCAGGCGTGGTGGGTGAAATCTACGTTGGGGGAGGGCAGGTAACCCGGGGCTACTGGAAACGGCCGCAGTTAAACCAAACCCGTTTTATTGACCTGGCCCTTGAAAACAGCGATCAAACGCCAATGAAACGCCTGTACAAAAGCGGGGATCTGGGGCGCTGGGATCACAACGGACTACTGTATTATCACGGCCGAAACGACACACAAGTTAAAATCAGGGGCTATCGCATTGAGCTGGGCGAAATCGAAGCTCAAATGCGACTGCATGCCGCCATTGCCGATGCCAAACTGCATGTCTGGGATGTGGAAACAAGCAAGTTTCTCATCGCCTACATTGTGTCAAAACCCGGGGTTGATTTTAAAAAGGGTGAGATCCACGCCTGGTTGGCAGACCACTTACCAACCTACATGCTGCCTGCAGATTACATCCTGCTTGAAGCCTTACCGTTAACCGCAAACGGCAAAGTGGACACGGCGGCACTCCCGGCACCATTCGCCGGTGATGAGCTCATTCGCACCCAGCCACCCATAGGGCCCGTGGAAGCGAAACTGGCCTTGATCTGGAGCAACTTACTGAAAATTGACCAGCCCTGCAGAACACGTTCCTTTATGGAGCAGGGCGGCGATTCCCTACTGGCGGTACAGATTCACAACGCGATCAAGAAAACTTTTGAAATCGAACTTCCGCTGAGAACGGTGTTTGAACTTGCCAGTATTGAGAAACTTGGTCAGTTGATTCAGTTTCTGATAAATAGCGCCGATCAGGAAGATTCAATGCAAGACCTTGAAGAAGGTGAACTTGTTTAACATAACACTAACCCACATTAAAACAACAAGCAGGGATTTAACCGATGAACGTTGACTGGGTTGAATTTGAATTAACCAAATTTTCCTTTTTCCGGCCACTTTCAGATCTTGGCATTAATAAAGTACAGGCATGGTTGCCTGTGGCGGATCACGACAATATCCGCCGTGCCAGTTCAGACGGCACATGGCTATTTCGAACCCAGGGGCTTGATCAGGATTTCGCTGTCATCTGGAGTGATTTTCGTGTTAATGGTGGCAGTTTTGGTCGGGATATTGCCCGCAGAATCGCCTCATTTCTTGAAGCCTGCAATGAAGAAGGCCTGCCACTCATAACGGTGATGAATTCCCTTGGTTACCGTTTTATCGAGGGCCGCACAGTCTTCAATGACGTTTTCAATCTGATCCCTGCACTGGACAACTATACCCGTAACAATCTTGTTATCTCGGTTTGTCATGGTCAGTGCCTGGGCCTTTCCGCAGTCCTGTTTGGCTTGGCACACTATCGCATCGGGGTGCGTCAGGACTCCACCCTCAACCTGACCGGGCCGGATGTGTTTCGGCTGTTCTTTGGCAGCAAAGTGGATTTTCTTTCATTCGCATCAGTAGACCAGCAGTACCTTAAAACAACCCTCATACACGAACGGACAGAAGATCTGAAAACTGCGTTAAACCGGGCCTGTACCTTGTTGGGCACTGTCTCAAGTTCCACCGGCCTCTTACCCATGGTATCCGAGCCCGGGGTATCAAAATACCTGGATTTCATGCCGCGCCAACAACAAAAGGTAGAGCGGGCCTGCATTCAACTCCTATATCCCATCGCTGACCGGTATCTTGAGGTGTTCAGTGGGTTTGATTCAAGAATGCGCGTTTATCTGATCGAAACCAAGGGCAAACTGTTTGGATTACTGATGAATCCGCCAGAGAATTCCAATAACATGATCACGGTGCGCACACTTAAATTATATCAGGATGCCCTGCGTTTATTTGAAGCCCTGCGCATTCCCATTGTTTCATTCCTGGACACTCCCGGCGTGGATCCGAGAGTGGACAACAGCAATCAGGACGTGATTCAACAGATGATCGAGGCCAACCGAGCCATCATCGAATACCCATATCCTAAAATGGGCGTGTGGATCGGGCGTGGTTTTGGTGGAGCAAACACACTGGCAATACCCAGAATTTATGGCTCAATGGCCAACTACGTTATTCTTGAACGCACCACACTGGGTGTAATGCACGAATCCATCATTGCCCATCTGCTGGAAAAGTCCAAACGCATGCTCAAGTTATGGCAGGCATCCAAAGAACGGGAACAAGCTGATTTCCAGGATATTGTCGATACCGGTGTTGCAAGCAAGGCACTTTCCATAGATGAGTTGCCTGCGGCCATTCAGTGCTTTCTGGAAGGCGATTACAGCCACCTGGATGACGGGAAAGCACCTCAACAGAATAGCCAGGCGCCCGATTCCGTCGCGTGCGTTTAAACAAATAATCGGCAACACCAGAGTACAATCGATTGCTGCATTAAGGGAACACAGGCACCATGTATAATGCCCCGTATAACATTGTAATCCGAGGATACGGCTACGAAACCGGTTCTCAACTGTTGACCAACGAAGATGTAATGGAAGATTTTTCCATACGCATCAAGTCTTCCTTTTTGGACAAGAACGTGGGTAGCAAGACCCGTTATTTTCTATCAGACGATGCCTGCACTTCAGATCTGGCTACCAGGGCGGCTGAACGTGCCTTACGCTGCGCCAATCTCAGTGTCAACGATATCGACCGACTGATTCTCGCCACCTCAACCGGTGACTACCTTTCGCCATCCACTGCCTGTGTGGTGCAACATAAACTGGGTGGAAAAGGGTTTCCGGCATACGATGTGGGGGCCGCCTGTAGCGGGTTTATCTATGCGGTTGATCAGGCCATACGCAGTGTCGCCACCGGTGATAAGCACGTACTGGTTATTGGCGTGGATGTGCGCTCAAGAACATTGGATAAAAGCAACAAGCGCACGGCGTTTTTATACGGTGATGGAGCCGGCGCCGTGGTGATCAGTCAACAGCATCAGAACCAGTCCGATCAGCTTAATCAACTCAATCAACTCAATCAACACCAGCCAGGTTTTATTGCCAGCCATCTGTACGCCGATGGCAGTGGCCATGATGCAGTATTTGTACCTTCAGTAGGTAGTGCAGTATCTTCCGGCCAGACAACAGCAACCCTGACCATGCCTAATGGTCGACGCATATCAGAAAACGCCGGCGTTGGAATCCCGAGCCTGTGCCAGGATCTGCTCGCCAAAACCGATTACACACTGGAAGACATCGATTTCTTTCTGTTTCATCAACCCAATCTGTTTTTACTTGAATCCGTGTTATTAGAACTGAACATTGCCCCCCATAAGACGCTGGTGAACTTTCCCAGCAAGGGCAATACCGTGGCCGCGTCTGTACCGATTGCATTAAGCGAAGCAGGGGAGCAGGGCCTGCTGAAAACCGGTGATCTGGTATTACTGTGTGCGGTGGGTGGTGGATTCACCGGCGGAGCACACCTCTTACGCTGGAGCGGCCGGGAGGTGTTTGCATGAATCCGGGTACAGTTCTGACGCAACCGGTTTTGATAACCGGTGCCAGCTCAGGGATTGGATTCGCATGTGCGGAACTGCTCGTCAATCAGGGGGCTGAACATATAATCATTACGGGTAGATGCCCCGAAAAACTGGCTGTGGCAAAGCAGGCTTTGCAGAGCAAGGCGGATAACAGCCGGGTGGATATTTATCAATGCGATCAGTCCAGCAAAGAGGATATTGAGCGGTTGTTTGCAGAGTTAACGCTCCATGAATCCTGGCCGGCGAGCGTAGTAATGAATGTCGGCATCAACTATTTTCACGAATACGGTGCAAAGAAACTGCACAATCTGACCTTCGAGCAAATCGAACAATCCATTACCGTCAACATCACACACACTGTTTATATGCTCACCCAATTGCTTAAACCGATGAGAAACAGGCAAGCGGGCAAGCTGATATTGATTGGTTCGCAAGGTTGGCTGCATGGGTTGGCGGGGCAGGCACTCTACAATCTAAGCAAAAGCAGTCTGGTAGGCCTTAAAAATTCGATCGTCAGCGAATACCAAGCCAATGGCGTGTTCTGTCATTTGCTACACCCCGGTGTAGTTATTAACGCCCGCACCAAGAAACTTCGTAGAAAGCACCCGGAACTGGAGGCCACCGCGGTTAGTGAAATGCAGGTAGCCGAAGCTATATTTGGTCTGCTCAATATCGAGAATGCGTCAGAAAATGGTCAGGAAATGGTGATCTAACCCAAATACTCCAGGCACAACCCCGCCCAGGAAACACCGCCACCCACAGCATGGAAAACCAGATTGTCGCCTTTTTGGTAGTGATGCCCGGGGCGGTTTACCCAATCGTGATAATTAACAAACACGGTGGGTGCCCCCATATTCCCGTATTCCGCAAAACTTCTGGCCACGTTATCCGGGTTGATGTCACAGTGGTTTGCAACAGCGGCGTTCTTTGATGCATCCACCTGATGGGCAATATAGTGGGTCACACTGGCCGGATTTACGTCGGCAACCTCCAGCAGTTCTTGCAACGATTGAATCCAGTATTTCCCGATTGCTTCAATCACTTCAACTTTTTGCTCAAATGAAAACAGGTAATCTGAAGGGTTATAGGTTTCCAGCTTGATAGGGAAGGTGCCTTTCACCATCATGGTACGCACCAGGCTGGGGTCCGTTCCATGTACCATACCCCGCACTCGCCAACGATCGGATGCCGAGATCTTTAACGCGGCGCCACCATCCCCAATCGCAGCACTCATCTGCAGCACCTCGGGATTGGAGAACTTGCTCAGGGTTTCCGAAGAGACAATCACCCCTGATTTAGCGCCGGACTGAATCCACTGTAGCGCCTGAATCAAGGCAAGCACACCGGCAGAACAGCCCGACTTGATATCCCAGCAACTGACCTTCTTGAAACCAAATTCACCCGCCAGCAAGGCGCTGGTGGTGGTTATCGGCATGGGGTTGGAAATACCCACCATAATGAAAAACTCGGCATCTTCGACCAATTCCGGGTTGCGCTCCAATAATCGGCTCAATGCGCTACGGGCCAGATCCAGCGCATTGCTATCAGGATCACAATGGTATCGCCGACGAGCCCCCATAGTACGCTCAATAAAACGCACCAGCTTGCCTTGATTACCTTTTCCCAAACGGGCGAACAACGTTTCATTATCAAGCTTTTCCAGCGAAGAAAAATCACAAGTGGCTACGTCTGATATTTCAAAACCGCAGTCAAACGATCCATGTTTCAACATGTTTTTGCTCCATTCATTATTATTTTGGGCGGGCTTAGTCTGCAGGGTAGTGTATCGTCGTTTAAGTACGAATGCTCTGGGCACTACATTATTTCAATGGATTAATCTGGGTCTTGTGAATTACGGACAATCTCTGATATATGCAATTTAACATAATATATATTATGCGGAATTCTATGTGTAAGCGCAGTTTAGTAATGTCCGGTGGATGACCAAGTAAAACAGTGAAGATTTCCAGAACAAATGGTGAATTTCCAAGACAATTAGTAATGTCGTCGTCCAGATCCACAAGTATGGCTATTACTAAGGTTTGGGATAGAGTTAGATATCAGGTATGAGTGGCTAGAGAGTTAAAGGTTGTGCTGTTCGCCCCAGGCGGAGAGATAATTTCGAACCTTTTGAATATCTTCAAGCTTTCCAGAGATCATCACATCCAAAGCGGATAGCCCGTTCCAATCGCTGTTTGGCTTTCTGACCCAACCACGCCATTGGCTCTCGTCAACAAACAAGGTCTGTAGTGCTCCGTAGATTCCAGCTATCGTGGAAATTTTCAATATATCTTCTTCGGTTAATTGGCGATCATCGATGTCTCCAGTGCCACCGAGTAAAGCGTTTATCTCTGCGGCTGTAAGGCTCCATTCACTAGCGATTTTATGGAAAAGTTTCTTGGCGACTTCGATATCGATCTCAGATTTCATGTTCGATCTCCGGTTTTTTCCCGATAAATCATGATATTGGTTGTATTGTGGAAAATTGCAACTCTATGTCAAACCTCACTATCGAAATCACTATAATCCGTTAAAATCTTATTATTACGGATTTAATCTATCCCTACTCGGAGGTCAAAATGCCCAAGTCTGGACAAGCCAGAGTTCCTACCGTAGAGCAGCAGCGATATCTGTTTGATGTTATCAAACAACATCGATACCCTGAAAAGAACACGGCCATCATGCAGATTAGCTTTAAGCTCGGCCTTCGTGCCCAGGAAATATCGCTCCTCCAGATTAAAGAAGTTGCTCGACTTAATCCTAGCGGAACGGATTTTCATCTATACGAGGTTCTTAGTTTGCCAGCTTCCTATACAAAGGGGGCTGATGCGATGAAACGCTCCAAATCCAAATATCACCGTCATACGATTAGCTTCGATATAGACAGTTTTAATAAACTGGTTCGGCAAATCGAATCGCTTGCTAAATCGGGCGCTGAAATAGATCCAGAAAACTTTTATCCGCCAGTGAAGAAACATCGTGGTAAGTCTCGAGATTTACCAATGGTTGATGCTGATCTCAGAGAGGCATTGTCTGAATACTTACATCTTCGCTTGGTTAAAGAGGAACGACTCAAGCCCTCCTCCCCTCTTTTTATCACCCAAAAAGGCGGCGCATATTCTCCAAACACGTTACAAGAGCATATGGCATTAATGCTCCGTGATTGGGCTGGAATAGAAAAAGCCAGCTCTCACAGTGGTCGGCGATCGCTAATCACCAATGTGATCCATAAACAGAAAAAATCGGTGAAAATAGCGCAAAAAATAGCGGGGCACGTTAATCCATCAACCACGCTTATATATGAAGAGCCACCTGAAGAGATGATCGAGGATGCGCTAAAGAACCTTTCCCCAACTAACGGCCATAACTAATCAACTGGCGGTACACGTTGATTACTGAGCCTGATCGGGAAAGGGGACTTCGGGGCGCTCTACGAAGTACAAAAGCGCCTGGACTCTCTCAGAGGACATGAATGGTAGTGGAATCACCCTCAATCTCTATTGACGATGTAGGAGGTTTTCAATTTGCCCTGACGCCTTGATCGTTTATCAATATCTCTTAGACAATTTTGAGATCATCCCACACTTTGGATTCAACCCACTTCTATGCCCATCCCTGTAAGAGGTCCGGCCGGTAAAAGCGTTGAATTTAGCCACTTGGAATGCAACCATTTGAATTTAAAGCATTAATCAACAAGAAGCTCAAAAGTCATGGGCTTGACCTGCCTGGTCAGATCTAGCTCAAAACTTCCCAATCTGCCTAAGTGTTCGGTGTGGTACGGCGAGAATGCGGCCATGTGGTCGCGAGTGATATTGTGCGCTTCCGACTTCAATTGATTAAACACCTCGGTCATCGCGTTTACGTTGTATAGGATCGCGAAGTTGGCCAGCAAATGATTGTATTTCACGATTTTGCTTTGTTCGTGTCTTAAGTTTGCGGGAATTTTCCCGCCATTAGCAAAAAACAACCACCGGGCAAACTCATTGAACTCTTCGCTCTTACAGGTCGCTGCCTGGATTGTTTTGCGTAGATCAACGTCGGTAATGTATTCCAGCAAAAACATGGTTCTAACCACGCGCCCAAGCTCTCGGAACGCAAAGTACAGCTTGTTTTTCCGGTTCTTGGTGCCGAACCGGCGCAGGATTGTCGAGGCGGTGATTTTTCCTGCTTTAACGGACATGGCCGTTCGCATCATATCCGCATAGTGCTTTTCAATGAGATCCCACTTGATCGGTTCCTTAAACAAGGACTGAACATGCTTGAGCACCATGGAGCGATCAGGTTTATAAAAGCTGAGATCTTTGATATTTCGGATACGCGGCATGAGCTTGATGCCCAGCAGGTACGCCAGGCCAAAGACGGGTGTGGATTGCGCCTGTGTATCGCCGTGAACGGTGTCCGGATTAAAATCAGATTCATCGTTGAGTAGGCCGTCCAGGATATAAATCGCCTCGTAGACACCGCAGGGAATAAACCGGCTGAACAATGCAATATAGGTGTCCGAAACGTGGTAATAGGCAATGCCGCCGTAGCTGCCATACCGAATATGGTATTCAGATAGCAAATTATCTTCGTAGAGATCCCAAAGTTTTCCGTCGGCCGACACACTGTTGCCTGATCCCCAACACTCTATGAGCCGGTATTTTTTGTACTCGCTATTGATTTTCGCAATGGCTTTATCGAGACGGGCCTCTGTGGTGCGCTTTAGGTTAAGCCAAGCGACTTGCTTGCGAGATATGCCCTGCACCGAACGTACGGTTTCGGTGGGGCCGATATTAGTGCCATAGCAAAATATGGTCAGAACAAAACGTAACACTGGGTCACTGATACGTGATTCAAAACCCGACAACGGCCCAAAATGTTTATTCAGGTTCAGCCATTTTTCAACATTGATAATCACATCAAGCACATTGATTTTGTCCAATCGATCGCGCAATAGCGCTCCAATTTCTTCGACTTCTGGTGATGGTTGATCCGGTTTTGGCTTTCCAATAATTAGATTCCCATTTTCAATGCGAACCAGTTCGTCATCAGGGAATCGGCTGTCAGCTTTACAACAGCTTTCCTCCATCGACTTCTTCAGGGAGCTTGTAAATTCTGTATCACCGGCGACGAGCCCTACTTCCTCGCAATAGGTAGGCAACTGCGCTTCGTATTCTTCCCAGGTGATCATCTGCTCCCGGTAATCATCGAAGGTTTCACTGTAGGGAACGAACAAGTCACCGGTACTCAGTTCTTCAGCGATCCGTTCAAACACACACAGCTCAAAACAGCTTTTATTAACCTCAGTCACCTGTGCTGATTTGGTTGATTTTCCCGTGACTAATTTCCACCAGCTTTCTCGAATCCAGCGAATATTGATGACATTCCTGGAAGATGGATCGTTCGGATCGTTCTGAATGGACAGGAACTCCGTGCGACGCTGTTTGTGCTTCAAAATAAACTGAAAAGCATTGAGCAAATCCTTGTCTTCCGTGGCCGATGCCAGGTTGAGTATTTCAATCGTGCGATATAAGGTCGATCGTTGTTTTTTGTAGAGTTGAACCATGAACGGCAAATAGTTGTTGCCTGCGAATGCCATATATTGCTCGCACATTTGCAGTAGCTGATCACTGTTCTTTCCCAGTACCGGATCAAAGGCCGTCACCGAATCGGGCTTATCCAGATACACCTTAACTGTCCCAGACAGCACAGAAATCAAATGATCGGTTTGCTTTTGATGGTCTGCCAGGTATTTCTCCAGCAGCTTTTGCGCCGAGCGATCCATTTTTAACAGCAGCTTGATAAATATATCGGCGGCATTATCCAAAGTTTGTGCGTATTGGTGGCGAATTAAGACGATGACGAGTGCAAATCGCTTATTCAGCCGGAGCTTTATCAGCTCAGCGTAATCCAGGGCCTTGGCTTCGTTGATAAATTGCTGGTGTTTCACCGGCGGCAACCCCAAATCCGTGGGTAAAAGGGTTTGCAGAGATGTCAGCCACTCCAGGTATTGGATGTACGCGTGGATATTACGAGGGGTCGGGCGTTTGGGTTCATTTTTCAGAGTACTCCAACCAAAACCATTTAACCCCGTGCTGGATCGAAGAATATCGTTAATGCACTGGCGACTTTCAGACTCTAAAAAATCACACAATTGATCGTAATACCGAGTGTTGACTTCAGCCCTGGCCGCCTGACAGATACGCTCAAGTACACTGAACGCCGGGAGTTCGTATCGCTCTTTGACCAAATATTCCAGCGTGACATTGATAATATCCGGTAATGCCGCCTTGGTGGTCGCTGCTTCCAGTGCCCAAGTCTGCGCCAATGCAGATGTCTTAGCGGCATCGTAGGCTTTGATATTGAGATGGCGTCGAATCAGCTTTACATGGCGGTCCTTCGCGCCCGATGTGTAATAGGTATGGAGGTCCTGCTGTGTCACCCGCGAGCGACACTGGGTTTTGATATGCGCGATAATCGGTTTGGGAATATCGCCAAGACCAACGAATCGGCCCAAACGTTGTGTCGTCTTCAATTGAACCAATAATCCCAAAAAAGAGGCGCTTGACCGTCTACAGTGACGCAAAGCCCATCGCTGATCTTCCGTTGTAGGTGTATAAATATCCCCCAATTCGTCTTCTGTGATATCTGACTTGATTCGAGGATAGGCTGTCTGATAGATGGCTGCCATCGACTTAGATTTCCGCTGATAGTGGCATCAACGGATGACGCAGTCTGGCTAACAGGTTTTTAGCGGTCATCATTGGGATTCCAAGTATTCAGTTTCGCCGGCAATTTCTATAGCTCGTTTCTATTAGAGTTTTCGATAAGCGACCGTGTGGCAGCCTTTTCGCAATCAGACGCTATTGTAATAACGAATGGACGACATTAAAATACCTAATAGACGTTTTTCAACCATCAATTAGCTGGGATCCCATTCATGTATCCACGTTATTCTGATCACAATGTCAAAGAGGCGCTGAGTGATACGCCGGTGGTGTTCATCATGGGCCCTCGCCAAGCCGGTAAAACCACCTTGGTGAAAACGCTGATCACGGAAACGGGAGCTGACAACTGGACCTTTATCACCCTGGATGATCAGGCCCAATTTGAGATTGCCCGGGCTGATCCGGTTGGGTTTATCCGCAATCTGCCGCCCACTCGGATTGCCCTCGACGAAGTACAACGTCTTCCCGAACTGTTTGTGTCCATCAAGCAGGCCGTGGACGAACTGCGTACCCCCGGCCGGTTTCTATTGACGGGCTCCGCCAATGCTTTGTTGTTGCCCCGGTTATCGGATTCCCTGGCAGGCCGGATGGAATCGATACGCCTGATGACGCTATCGGAGTGCGAAATCCAGGGTCGGCAAGCGGGCTTTCTGACCAAACTGCTGGATCAGAACGTACCCACCACCCAGGACATCCGTGTGCGGGAGCATCTGCTCCATCGCTTGGTGACCGGTTGCTTTCCAGAGCCTTTACAACGGACCAGCGAGCGGCGTTGTCAAGCCTGGTATCAACAGTATCTGAGCACCTTGATCCAGCGGGATATCCGCGATCTGACCCACATCGATCACCCAGATCTCATGGCCAAGTTGCTCAAGCTCACCGCGTTCTATGCCGGCAAGCTGGTTAATCTGACTGAGCTGGGCAGCAAACTGGGCCTGGATCGGCTGACCATCAAAAAATACATGGCCTTACTGGAGCAGTTGTTCCTGGTGGAACAGCTGCCGGCCTGGCACTCCAACGAATATAAGCGCCTGGTGAAAACGCCCAAACTGCACTCGGTCGATACCGGCATGATGTGCGCCGTGCGGGGCCTCAATCGGGAGCGTTTGCTGAAACATCCAGGCGATTTTGGGTTGGTGTTGGAATCATTCGTCTACAACGAATTGCGCAAACAGGCGGTGTGGATCGAGGAGCCGTTGAACTTCTACCACTACCGCGACAAGGACAAAGTGGAAGTTGATGTGATCATCGAAAACGCCATGGGCGACTGTTTTGCCATTGAGGTCAAGGCTGCGGCAACCTTGAGTGCCAAGGATTTTACCGGCTTGAAACGCTTTCAAAGTGTGGCCGGAGAGCGCTGCAAAATCGGTGCATTGCTCTACGATGGTGATCACACGACGGCCTTTGGTGACAATCTCTATGCTGTCCCGCTGGGAGCGCTCTGGTCATGAACGAAAACTACACCATTGGCCAGTTAGCCAAGGCAGCAGGTGTCAACGTCGAAACCATCCGCTACTACGAACGCCGTGGTTTGATCCGTCAACCACCCAAACCCGCCGAGGGATACCGTACTTACCCAAACGCAACCTTGGCTGGAATTTTATTCATCAAACGTGCCCAGGAACTGGGTTTTACGCTGGAGGAGATCAACAACCTGCTGTCATTGGGCGAGTCGCATTGCTCGGAAGTCCAGGAACTGGCCGAAGCAAAGCTGGCCAGCGTGCGTGAAAAAATTAACGATCTGCACCGCCTGGAACAGGTGTTGGAAGAACTCGTCACACAGTGCCGGACCAATCCTGATAATGCGGCTTGTCCTATTGTTGAATCCCTCCAACCTGATCCTCGTCAATAAAAGGCATTGGGCTTGACTCCGTACCTTGGTACGGCATTTACACTGATTTCATCAGGTCAATAAAGTGGAGTCGGCGATGGCAGGAAAAGAGTCATTCACCAACACAAGGCTACCTATCATCGGTGGCATTACCGCTGCCATCGGCGCGAGCCTATGTTGTGTTGGGCCTTTCCTGCTCTTGTCACTGGGTATCAGCGGGGCCTGGATCGGTAACTTGACTGTATTGGAGCCCTACCGTCCCGTATTCATCATGCTTGTTATGTTGTTGTTCAGTTGGGCGGGCTGGCAGGTTTATCAACCGGTCGAGGTCTGTGAACCGGGAACCGCCTGCGCTGTGCCGCAAACTCGGAAACGGCGGCAAATGGTTTTCTGGATCGCGGTAATCGTCGCGCTGGTTCTTGTTACCAGTGCCTACTGGATTCCTCTGTTCGCATGAACACTCTGGAGCTAACCATACAGAAAATCATTCTCAGTCTCGCATTGACCATCGCCAGCTTCTCGGCCTGGGCCAAGCCACAAACCATCACGCTGGATCTGCCAACCATGAACTGTGCCATGTGCCCGATCACGGTTAAAAAGGCGCTGACCAGGGTCCAAGGCGTGACAAAAGCCGAGGTCAGTTATGAGCATAAGCAAGCCGTAGTGACCTTTGAGGATTCTCTGACCAACGTTGACAGATTGGTCGAAGCGACCACCAATGCCGGTTATCCGTCAACCATCGTAAAAAAGGAAACACCATGATGCCAAAGGTGATTTTGCAGTCAGAGTTGACTTGTCCCGAATGCGGCCATAAAAAAATGGAAACCATGCCGACTGACGCCTGCCAATGGTTCTACGAGTGCAAACAGTGTCAAACCTTGTTGAAACCCAAAGCGGGTGACTGCTGTGTATATTGTTCTTATGGCTCCGTGCCTTGTCCGCCGATTCAACTCGCACCAGAAAGTAAGGGCAAAGGCGACTGTTGCGGCGCTTAAATTCGCTCGCAATTTTTCAGAAACGAACGGCTTCTGGTTTCCCTGGTATTTTTTAAATACTGTCCAAATTGAAACACGAGAAACCACAGGCGTCCGATTTCAAGCGCGCAAGTATTACCGATTTTTATGCTGATCAGTGGTTAACGTCTGCAAGATGCCGCACTGTTCGATCGTCCTTTCACTGGAGCAGCTGCGGCGAAGCACTTTCAAATGCTTGCGCAGTTCAACCAGCTCCTGAATGCGTGTTTCTACTTGTTGAATGTGCTCATCCATCATGCGATTGACTTGATCACATTGCGCGCCCGGAGAGCGTTTTAATGTGAGTAACTGGCGGATCTCGGACAAACTGAGATCCAGGTTGCGGCAGAGCTTGATAAATAGCAGCTGTTCGATAGCAGCTTCATCGTAAAGTCGAAAATTGCCGTCACTACGCTGAGTCGTGCACAGCAACTGTTCTTTTTCATAGTAACGGATAGTTTGCACCGAGCAATCCGTCCTTTTTGCCAGCTCGCCAATCTTCATTTACTCAATCTCTGCGCTTGACTCTATAGTGACTATAGAGTTTAAACTGCACACCTTGGATAGAACAAGGGCTTTTTATGACAACCAGATGCGGTGGCCATTGCCAAAGTGACGCGACGGAGAACACGTCCCAGACTGCCGAGATACACGATACTGCTCATGGCGGCTTTGTTAGTGAGTATCATGTTCCCAAGATGGACTGTCCTTCAGAGGAAGGCATGATCCGTATGGCATTGGACAGTACGGAACCTAAAGTCACATTGGAATTCGATACCCCCAAGCGCAAGGTGCGTGTCTACCATGGTGATAACGCTGACCTTATTGAAAAAAGAATGCAATCAGTCGGTCTGGGCGCGAGGCTGGTAAGCACAACGCCCGTCGCCAGCGAGCCCCTCGTCCGTGCACAGGCCTCCGCAAAGCAGGAGGCAGAAAGAGAAGCTGGTATTCTCAAGTGGCTACTGGCAATCAATGGCATCATGTTTGCCATTGAAATCACCGTTGGCTGGTGGGCACAATCCACTGGTTTGATTGCGGACTCCCTGGATATGTTCGCTGATGCCGCCGTTTACGGCGTGGCGCTGTATGCCGTAGGGCACAGTGTGCGGATGAAGTTGCGCGCAGCTCATTTTTCCGGTTGGCTTCAGATCATTCTCGCCTTGGGCGCTTTGGGCGAGGTGGTAAGGCGATTGGTATTTGGTAGTGAACCGGTTTCCACTTTGATGATGAGCTTCGGCCTTGTCGCCTTGGTGGCCAATGTGACCTGTCTGCTGTTGATTGCTAAAAGTCGGGATAATGGTGCCCATATGAAAGCTAGCTGGATATTCTCCGCCAATGACGTGATTGCCAATCTAGGGGTGATCCTTGCCGGTGGATTGGTGGCTTGGACCGGTTCTCGCTATCCGGATCTGTTGATTGGTCTCATTATTGGTGTCGTTGTCCTAAACGGAGCACGACGTATTTTGCAGCTAAAATCCTGATTAAAAATGAGCATTTGGGGAATTCTTCTATAATATGATAGTCTCTATCAGTGTTTTGAACCGAATAACATAAGGGCTCCACAATTCACATGAACATCCGCCATTATTTAACCTTGTTGTTAGCCGCACTGATTGCGTTGCAATCCGTGGCTGCCATGGCGGACGCCCACCGATTTCATCAGTCTGGAACAGAACACCTAAACTTCGATCATGAGCATGATTCAGCTCCTGCTGATTCAGTCAAGAAAACCTCCATGGAAGCAACCAAGGCCGCCGATCCCGCCAGCTCAGTTCTCCAGGATTGTCATCACTGCTGCCATTGCCATGGCATGACGTGTTTATATCTGGGTGGCCATCCGGATAACCTGGAACTCACAACGTTAGGTAAAGGGAGCTCGGACTACCGCTTTATCTACCATTCTTTCGCCGGAGCACCGGATAACCCCCCTCCCATTGGCTAGTCGAATACTCAGGCATTAATACCGACCGGACTTGTTGTCTCGGTTATCGACTTGTTCAATTGTGAGGAACGAACCATGAAAAAATTTCTTGTCTCCCTGTTATTGGGTTCTTGTGTTATTGCGTCTGCTTGGGCGGGCGAAAACTATTCTGTTGAAATTGTCCCGCAGCCAGATCAGGAATGGCGCTTCCAAAAGCTGATGGCTTATTCGGCCGATGCCTCCACCAAGGTATCGGGCCGCCTGACATCCAGCCTGCCCATGGGATTGCCCCGCGGCCATGTGGATGTAGCAGCTTATTCACAATCAGGTCAACTCATCGCCGAAACGACGACAGATTACGTGCCTTCCATGCTGACCCATACCATGAAGAAAAAAGGCGGCGTACAGTTTTCCGCAGTATTTGACAAGCCATTACCTTCGGATGCCGTGGTCAAAGTGGCTTTTCACCGTGATCCGCCCAGAACCGAGGTAAACCCTTCCCATAGCGGCAATATCGCCAAATAAAGGGTGGTTCTCTGTCCTCTACAAGCGGACAGAGAACCTTATTGCCAAACCGTTGAAAGGTTTACCTATGTTAAAAAATTATTTAGTGCCACAGCAATGGGGTGCTGCGCTGATACTTGCCATGAGCTGCGCACTCATCTCGTCATTCTCCTATTCAGCAAATACACAACAAGCGCTGACATTACAAACGGCTATTGAAAGAACTCTGCAACAAAATCCACAGTTGCATCAGTTTGAGTTTGCAAGCCAGCGCTTGGCATCGGAGCGCGAAACCTCTGATTTGAAGCCCGCGTATCAGTTGGGTGTGGAACTAGAGAATTTCGCGGGTACGGGTGAGGTATCGAGCTTCGATAGCGCTGAGCTGACCGTAGCCCTTTCTTCGGTAATCGAGCTTGGAGACAAGCGACAATCACGCGTTGCCTTAGCGAATGCAAGAATGAACACGCTAGAACTCGAACGACAGGCGCAAACCCTTGATGTCCTCGGAGAGTTAACTGGCAGCTTCATTCAACTTATGTCCACGCAACAGGAGCTGAAACTGGCAGCAGAAGCGGTGGAACTTTCAAAATCGTTGCACAACACCGTCAAAAATCGCGCCCACAGTGGCGCAATATCGGACGCTGAAGTGATGCGTGCTAAGGCCATGCTCACCCAATCCAACATCCAGCAAGAAAATTTACGCCGACGCCTGGAACGGCAGAAGATCGCACTCGCGCGTTTCTGGGGAAGCACGAAGATCGAGTTCTCGAGCGTCGAGGGAGATCTGTTCGCTTTTGGTCAGAGCCAAGCTTTTTCTGACCTATACACAGCGGTTCAACAATCACCGGCCATCATGGTTTTTGCTTCTGAACAACGCTTGAAAGACGCCGAAGTACGTCTGGCACAGACTCAGAACCGTGCCGACCTCGGTTGGCAGTTTGGCATTAGACGCTTCGAGGAGACAGGGGACTCAGCGCTCACGCTCGGCTTTTCCATGCCCTTGTTCAATGAAAGTCGTAACAGCGGTACCGTAAAATCCGCGCTGGCAGAACGCAATGCACTGGAGTATCGGCGCAGCGACCGGTTATTGGCGCTGCATAGTCGGCTTTATAGTGCTTATTCGCAACGTGAGCAGTTTATTGCGGCCCATCAGCAGCTGAAGCAAAGCGTGATTCCCGATCTGGAAAAAGCTCTGACGATCACTCGCCAAGCCTATGATCGGGGACGCTTGAAGTATCAAGACTGGATTACTGCGCAACAGGAGCTACTGAACGCCAAGCAGCAGATGATTGAGACGGCAACCGTCGCACTGTTGAATCAAGCGGTCATCGAACAGCTTACGGCGCAGCCGCTGACGGAATAAACCTTACTCGCCGCGCTGTTCAACATTTGCGAAACGGTGCGAGCAAACCAGACAGGATTTTTTAATATGAAATTGACCCTGATATTATCCGCAATACTTGTGGGGTGGCTGAGTCAGAACCCTGCATTTGCCGCTGAAACACCGGACAAAAAAAGCCACTCACACGCAGATCATGCGCCCCAAACCAGCCATCAGGAAGGCGAAGAGGTTCACGATGACGAAGCGCACCACGAAAATGAAACGGATCATACGCATACTGATGAAGAACATCGCAATGATGAAAAGGATCATGACGATCATGAGGGAGAACATGGTCACGGTGGTGAACACGGAGAAGAACAAAGTACCCGTATTGATGATGTCATGGCCGCCCAGGTGGAAATCAAAACCGCCAGTGCTTCGTCCCAACTGCTGCGCCAGAGTATCGTTGCCTACGGCCGTCTCACCACCGACGCCGGACAAATCAGCCATGTGAGGGCGCGTTACTCCGGCCTGATCAAATCGGTTAAGCACACCATCGGTGACGCCATCAAAAAAGGCGATTTACTTGCTGAAGTGGAATCCAACGAAAGCCTGAAAGTCTATCCGATCCAAGCTCCTATCAGTGGGACCGTTATCCAGCGCCACGCCAACACCGGCGAAATGACACAGGATCAAGTGCTGTTTTCCATCGCGAATTTCGACACCTTGTGGGCGGAATTCCGCATTTATCCGTCACAACAATCCGTTGTCAAGGCAGGCCAGTCAGCGCACATCGATGTGGATGAGCGAGAATTCAGTGGCCAGATCCAGCACATCATTCCTGCGCTCGACAAGCCTTATCAGTTGGCGAGAGTAAAACTCGATAACCGCTCCAGCGGATTGACGCCCGGTTTATTGGTAGAAGGACAAATTATCGTGGGGGAATTCCGAGTGGATCTGGCGGTTGAGAAAGCGGCCATTCAAACCCTAAACGAACAGCCGGGTGTATTTGTCAAAAACGCATCCGAATACGGCTTTGCGCCGTTACGACTTGGTCGTGCTGATGACCGTTACGTCGAAGTGTTATCAGGTCTGAACCCCGGGCAGTCCTATGTCAGCAAGAACAGCTACCTGATCAAGGCCGACATCGAAAAATCCGAAGCGGAACACGAACACTAAGAGGCGCATCATGATCGAGTCCATCTTGCGCCTTGCCATTGCGCGGCGCTATTTATTCCTGAGTCTGACTCTGGTGATCCTGGGCATCGGGATCTGGAGCTATCAACACCTGCCCATCGACGCTGTGCCGGACATCACTAACGTCCAAGTACAAATTAATACGGCGGCTCCCGGCTATTCGCCGCTGGAGGCCGAGCAACGCATTACCTACCCAGTGGAAACCGCGCTTTATGGGTTGCCGAATCTGGCCTATACCCGATCGTTGTCACGTTACGGCCTGTCGCAAGTAACCGTGGTCTTTGAGGAAGGCACCGATATCTACTTCGCACGCAACTTGATCAATACTCGGTTGGGCGCGATCAAGAGTGTGCTGCCACCGGGTATCGAGCCTGAGATGGGGCCAATCTCCACAGGCCTGGGCGAAATCTTCATGTACACCGTGCAAGCCGAGCCGGGTGCTTTGCAGAGCAATGGCAAACCCTATGACGCGACGGCGCTACGTGAAATCCAGGACTGGATCATCAAACCGCAGCTGGCCCAGGTGAAAGGCGTGATCGAGGTCAACAGCATCGGGGGCTATAACAAACAGTATCATGTGCTGCCCGATCCGAAAAAACTGTTGTATTACCATGTCAGCGTCGAGAACCTGGTGCAGGCCCTCCAAGCCAATAACGATAACCGCGGTGCCGGCTACATCGAGCGCAACGGGCAACAACTGCTGGTGCGTTCCCCAGGCCAGTTGGCGACGCTGGAAGACATCGGCAACGTCATCATTACCGAACACGACAATGTGCCCATTAAGATCCGCGATGTTGCTGAGATTGGCATCGGTAAGGAACTGCGCACCGGGGCCGCAACCCAGGACGGCCAAGAAACAGTACTGGGTACAGCGATGATGCTGATCGGAGAAAACTCCCGCGCGGTATCAAGGGACGTGGCCAAAAAGCTGGTGGAGATCAAGGCCTCGCTACCGGACGGCGTGGTGGCTGAAGCGGTCTATGATCGCACTGCATTGGTCGATAAGGCCATTGCTACAGTGACCAAGAATCTGCTTGAAGGGGCGTTATTGGTTGTTGTCGTACTGTTCCTGCTGCTTGGCAATCTGCGTGCCGCGCTTATCACCGCTGCTGTCATTCCACTCTCGATGCTAATGACCATTACCGGGATGGTGAAGACCGGAGTATCCGCCAACCTGATGAGTTTGGGCGCACTGGACTTCGGGCTTATTGTGGATGGCGCGGTTATTATTGTCGAAAACGCGGTGAGACGCCTGGCCCAGGTCCAGCACAATGGCACCATCCAGTCCTTGCGAGAGCGGTTGAATACCGTCTATGAGGCCACGGCTGAAGTGATTCGCCCCAGCCTGTTTGGTGTCGCCATCATAACGGTGGTGTACATTCCCATCTTCTCGCTGACGGGTGTCGAGGGCAAGATGTTCCACCCCATGGCCGCCACCGTGGTAATGGCATTGCTGTCCGCCATGGTACTGTCTCTGACCGTAGTACCGGCAGCCGTGGCCGTATTTTTGCGCGGGAGGATCAGCGAAAAAGAAAGCGTTTTTATCGGTGTCACCAAGAAGGTCTATGCACCGCTGTTGGAACTTGCTCTGAAGTTTCGCTGGCTGGTCGTAGGGATGGCGACCTTGTTGGTCGGTTTGTGTCTATGGCTGGCCTCGACGTTGGGCTCGGAATTCATTCCGCAACTCAATGAAGGCGATATCGCCTTGCACGCCATGCGCATTCCGGGCACTGGCTTGGAGCAAGCCGTTGAAATGCAGGAGATTCTAGAGCAACGTATCAAGTCGTTCCCCGAAGTGGACAAAGTGTTTGCCCGGATTGGCACAGCTGAAGTGGCTACCGACCCGATGCCGCCCAATGTGGCCGATAATTTCGTGATTCTAAAACCGCGCAGCGAATGGCCGGACCCGGCCAAAACCAAGACAGACTTAGTCAGGGAGATGGAGGAATCCCTGGAGGAGTTGCCTGGCAACAATTACGAGTTTACCCAGCCGATCCAGATGCGCTTCAACGAGTTGATATCCGGCGTGCGGGCCGATCTGGGCATCAAGGTCTTTGGTGATGATCTGGATCAATTGGTTGTGACCGCCAATCAGATCCACCAAGTCCTGAGCAAAGTGCCGGGTGCCGCTGATGCCCGCGTGGAACAGGTGACCGGTCTGCCGACACTCTCGGTCATTCCCGATCGCACCGCGCTGGGCCGCTACGGGCTGAACGTCGTTGAGCTACAGGATTGGGTATCAGCGGCAATTGGCGGTGAGTCCGCAGGCATTCTCTACGAAGGCGATCGTCGCTTTGAATTGATTGTGCGGTTACCTGAAACATTGCGTCGCGACCTTGAAAAACTGGCTTTTTTGCCGGTGCCTTTGCCCAACGGAGAGTACGTCCCGCTTGAAGAAGTGGCGGAGCTGGACATTTCACCCGCACCGGCACAGATCAGCCGTGAAAACGGCAAGCGCCGGGTGGTAGTGACGGCCAATGTTCGTGGGCGGGATCTGGGCAGTTTTGTTGAGGACGTCAAGGCGC
This sequence comes from Pseudomonadales bacterium, assembly GCA_002701845.1. Taxonomy (GTDB): domain Bacteria; phylum Pseudomonadota; class Gammaproteobacteria; order Pseudomonadales; family Ketobacteraceae; genus Ketobacter. The sequence goes on along the minus strand of NZXG01000032.1, from coordinate 8,342 downwards.
AGATCGCCGAGCAGGTTAAGTTGCCCGCCGGTTATTGGCTGGATTACGGGGGAACCTTTGAGCAGTTGGAATCGGCCAGCCAACGCCTCGCTATCGTGGTGCCCATTACTTTACTGCTAATTTTGGGCATTTTGGTGATGGCCTTTGCCTCGTTGAAGGACGCCCTGATCATTTTCAGTGGCGTACCCTTGGCACTGACCGGTGGTGTGCTGTCGCTCTATTTGAGAGGTATGCCACTGTCGATCTCTGCGGGAATTGGTTTTATCGCCCTGTCCGGCGTCGCAGTGTTGAATGGTCTGGTTATGGTCGCATTCATTCGTGATCTCTGGCACGAAAAGGGAGATCTGGTGTTGGCCGTAACAGAAGGGGCTCTGACCCGTCTGCGTCCCGTGCTGATGACCGCGCTCGTGGCTAGCTTAGGTTTTGTGCCCATGGCGCTGAACACTGGCACCGGGGCCGAAGTGCAACGCCCGCTGGCGACGGTGGTGATCGGCGGCATCATTTCCTCAACCCTGCTGACCCTACTGGTGTTGCCGGTATTATATCACTGGGTGCACCGACGCGATGCTGCTGAGCGAAAACCAAAATAGTATCCTGATTGCGTCGTTGCTCTGAGCAGCGACGCAATCTGTGGGAGGATTCATGCATAATCATGACCATTCCAGCAGTTCAAAGCGAATTGGCTGGGCGTTTTTCCTAAACCTGATCTTCACGATTATTGAATTTATCGGTGGCTGGCTGACCAACAGCACCGCCATCATGGCCGATGCGGTGCATGATCTTGGCGACAGCCTCTCCATTGGCAGTGCATGGCTCCTGAACCGTCTGGGCCAGAAATCCGTCAATCCTGAATACACTTATGGTTATCGACGGTTGTCGCTGTTTGGCGCCCTGATTAATGGCCTGGTGTTAATCGCGGGATCGATCTGGATACTGGTCACGGCCATTCCTCGCTTGGCAGACCCCGTCATGCCACATACCGAAGGAATGCTGGCCCTTGCCGTGCTGGGCGTGGCGGCGAATGGCTACGCCGCCTATCGCCTTAGCCAGGGAAAAACCTTGAACGAAAAGGTGCTCAACTGCGAAGCTACAAAAAATGGCTAAAGTTAATCGTCTGCTTCGAACTTTCGCGTCAAATGCCGTTGGCGGTTGCCGCAGTCTCCGCAGGGTTTTCTGATCAGGCCCATTTTTGTCGTACCGTCACGCAAGCCTTTGGTGTCAGTTCACGCACTATAATGCGGCTTCTTACTTGAGATTAGCAGTTTCGTTCAATGTTTCTGCCCATCGTTCTGACACACTAAATCAGTCAATGTGAACCAAGAGAACTTTGAACGATGCGCCAAACCATTGAATTATTGGTACGCACTCTGTACCTGCCGTTTTTCCTTTTGATAGGCAACGGCGTCGCCGTCTACTGGATATCTGAGGGTTATTCGAAACCCTGGCTGGTAGCCTGGGTTTTAATCTTTATCGGTTTTTCCTTTCTGGCTGAACAACTGGCAGCCTATGACATTGCGTTCAATACACCCGCAGGGGATCAGAAGCGCGACACCCTGCATGCCACTATTAATGAGTCGTTAACTATAGCAGGCCTTTTTAGCCTGCCTTTGGTCGGTGACTCATTAACTCTGGGGGCCATCTGGCCGAATGACTGGCCCCTGGCATTGGAGTTTATCCTAGCTATTTTGATCGCAGATGTCGGGATTACGCTGGCGCACTATGCCAGTCATCGACTTCGCGTACTGTGGCGGCTACACGCGATTCACCACAGCGTTAAGCGAATGTACGGATTTAATGGGCTGATGAAGCACCCACTACATCAGCTAATTGAAACAACCGCCGGAGTAGCTACTTTGCTGTTAATGGGGGCACCAACGGAGATAATGGTATTGCTCGCAACGGCGGTCACCCTACAGCTCCTGTTGCAACACTCCAACGTTGCTTACTATGCGGGTCCTTTAAAGTTTGTGTTGGCAATCAACGCAGTGCATCGCTTCCACCATTTGAACACTGCAGAAGAAGGCGATGTAAACTTCGGTCTTTTCACAACCTTTACCGACCACCTGTTAGGAACGTGGTACTATGATGGTGACCGCGTGATAGGCAGCGACGATCTGGGTATTGCATCTGAGCCAGATTATCCTGTCGGCTATATGCCACAACTCCTTGAACCGTTGCGAAAAACTCGGCACGAATGACCACTTTAACACATGCTTTATCCAGTAATACCCAACGTACAAAGCCCCTTTTGCTTAAGTGCCATGCGTTGATAAAGCAAGAACTTGCTGATCAATTAGATGTTTTACGGGGGAAGCTAATGCTGAATGAGGTTCGTCCTCGTTGGGAATTTGCATCAACGGTGCCACCATGCGCTTCCACAATGGAACGGACAATCGCTAGGCCAAGTCCTGCGCCTTCGCTTTCCCGCTTTCGTGACGGATCAACCCGGTAAAACCGATCAAACAACCGTGGCAGGTGTTCACCTGGAATTTCGGCACCAGGGTTTTCAACAACCAAGTTCGTTGATGCAGTGCTATCCGATACTCTTACACTCACGTCTTTGCCACGGGGTGTAAACCGAATAGCATTGGAAAGCAGATTCGATAATACCCGTCGCAACATCGCTCGATCTCCGGTCATTGAGCTGGCCTTACCCTCGACTTGTAAGCGAACACCTTTCTCATCTGCCAGCGCTTCAAAGAATTCAAAGGTGGCTCTGACTTCCTGCACCAAATCTAACGATTCCCAATCGGGATCGAGTAAACCATTGTCGTTCTGGGCAAGCCATAGCATATCGTTGACCATCTTTGTCAAGCGTTCCTGCTCTTCCAGATTGGAATACAGTAACTCCCTGTATTCCTCAAGGCTTCTTGACTTGCCAAGCCCCACCTGGGTTTGGGTTATCAAGTTGGTAAGGGGTGTGCGTAATTCGTGGGCAATATCCGCCGAAAAGTAAGACAATTTTTCAAAGCTTTCCTCAAGCCGGCTGATCATGCGGTTAAAGGAATCGACCAACGTGATCAATTCCGCCGGTACCGTGTCCGTATCCAGTCGCACATCTAAACGATCAGCTTGAATATCCCGCATGGCCTCACTTAAAGCGCGTAGTGGGGCATGGCCTTGATGGACTCCGAACCAGGCAGCCAGTAAAGTCACGACTCCTGCCAGGATCATAATGAGCCAGAGCGTGTGGCTAAAGCTCTCCAGAAAATGAATATGGAAGCCCATGTCGATAGCAGCGACAACCCGATAACGAGCATCACCAATATGCAGGAGTGATATTGCACCACGGTACACTTTATCCTCTATTTCCCATTGGTATAAGTTGTCAGCATGAATGCGACTTAACGGTGCGAGCGTCGGTAAATGTGCTGGTGGCTGGAAATCGGCTGAGCCAAAAATTAACTGATAGTTTGCATCCCAAACCTGAAAATACACACCATGATGACCTGAGACAGCCTTATCGAGAATACTTTCCGGTGTAACTCGCTCTTTACTGGCTTTTTCAAGCGCCTCTTCCACCGCATGGGTAATTACCACCAATTCATCAGCATCCTGTTCCTCAAAGTGACGTTCTACCGTTTTTTGCACCAGGTAACCAATCAACAGCAAACTTAGGGTAATGGCAATGGCAACGAATAGCATCACACGATTGTTGAGTGATAGCGGACGACGATTTGCCAGGCTAACGTTCGCCATAATCGTCCTCGACATCCAGTTTGTACCCCATGCCTCTCACCGTATGAATAAGCTTTGGCTCAAAGTCGTCATCGATCTTGGCTCGCAGACGGCGGATTGCCACATCGATGACATTGGTGTCGGAATCAAAGTTCATATCCCACACCTGCGATGCTATCAGGGACCGGGGCAATACCTCGCCCTGGCGGCGGGCCAGCAGCTCCAGCAGGCAAAACTCCTTGTGGCTCAGATTGATTTTACGTCCGGCGCGAGTTGCTCGATGGCGCGGCAGATCAAGGGTTAAATCCGCCACCTGGATCTGATCTGTTAACACCGGCGCTGTGCGTCTACGTAACAGGGTGCGAACCCGGGCCAGCAGCTCGGCGAAGGCAAACGGTTTCACCAGATAGTCATCAGCGCCCATTTCAAGACCTTTCACCCGGTCTTCCACACTGTCGCGAGCAGTCAGGAAGAGCACCGGCGTCTGGCGCCCGGCCTCGCGGATCGACTCGACGATGCGCCAGCCATCAACATCCGGCAGCATGACATCCAACACCAGTAGATCGAATGTTTCAGTCATCGCCAGATGGTGTCCGTCCAGCCCATTACGCGCTAACGTGACCATAAAGCCTGCCTCTCTCAGGCCCTGCTGCAAATAATCGCCCGTTTTGACCTCGTCTTCGACCACTAGCAAGCGCATTGCTTTACCGCCTTAAATTCCAGCATTTTTTAACATTGCTCTAAGCTTATCGGCTGTATTCCAACAGGAACATGACTCCAAGATTACATGTTTGTAATCTTGGAGTCATGTCGGGGAAAGCTGCCTGCCGTTAATATGAGCGGTCTATCCGAAAACACTCCTGGCTTAGCAATAACTATTGCGAGGGGGCGACCATTTAAGGAGGAAACAAGATGTCAGCACCTAAAACCGCGCAACTGTACCGTATGGTGATGGACGACCATCTCTGCCCTTACGGACTGAAATCCAAGCATCTGCTGGAGAGTCAGGGGTATGAGGTTGATGATCATCACCTGAAAAGCCGTGAAGCGATCAACGCGTTCAAGAACGAGCATAATGTAGATACCACGCCCCAAACCTTTATTAATGACGATCGGATTGGCGGTTTCGATGAGCTGCAAGCCTATTTTGGCAAACCATCAAAGAGCGAGGATGAAACCACCTACTGGCCAGTTATCTCATTGTTTTCAATGACCTTTTTAATGGCAGCCGGTGCTGCTTCGGTGGTCGAGGGTCAATGGTTATCTCTACGCACCTTTGAATGGTTTATCGCGTTTTCCATGTGTGGTCTCGCCTACCTGAAAATACGCGATGTGGAAGGCTTTTCCACCATGTTTCTCAACTATGATCTCCTGGCGCAAAAATGGGTGCCCTACGGATACGTGTACCCCTATGGAGAAGGTATGGCTGGGCTGTTGATGATTGCCGGGGTGCTGCCCTTCGTTTCCATACCGATCGCGCTGTTCATCGGAGCTGTCGGTGCCGTATCGGTGTTTAAGGCGGTGTACATCGACAAAAGAGAGCTGAAGTGTGCCTGCGTGGGAGGCGAGAGCAACGTGCCGCTGGGTTTTATCTCACTTACTGAAAATCTCATGATGCTGGGCATGGCGATCTGGATGCTCGTTAAGCCGGCTTTGCTGGGGTAGCGACCACCCGGATTACCGCATTGTCATGCTGGGGTCATGCTGCTGACAGTTTTCAGTCCCTAGAATGTACGCATTACGAGTGTGACACTATGAATAGAGGCTTTAGAGGACACGCTATGACCAAATCGTTAAACAGGATCCCTGACCACCTGACGCGGCGCCGCTTCGTGCAGGGGGTAGCGATCGGCGGCGTACTGGGTTTAACGCCCGGTTGGTTGCAGGCCGGCGCCCAAATTAAAGCATCGCTACGAGGTCACAACAACCCGCCAGTCCTTAGCGGGCGCGAGATCAATCTGGTCGTTGCCGAAAACCCGGTCAATTTCACCGGCGTAACCCGAATGGCAACCACCATTAACGGATCAATCCCCGCCCCTACCCTACGGTTACGCGAAGGTGATGAGGTAACTATTCGGGTTACCAATCGATTATCGGTACCGACGTCTATTCACTGGCATGGCATTCTGTTGCCCTATCAAATGGATGGGGTGCCCGGCATCAGTTTCCCGGGTATTGCACCGGGGGAAACCTTTACCTACCGCTTTAAGCTCCGCCAGAGTGGCACCTACTGGTATCACAGCCATTCCGGGTTTCAGGAAATGACAGGGATGTACGGAGCACTGATCATAGAGCCCAGAACAGGTGAACGGCACCCTGCCGATCAGGATCACGTGATTCAGCTCTCAGACTGGACAGATGAAGACCCGATGCACGTTTTCAGCAAATTAAAGGTACAAAGTGATATCTATAACTTCAGCCAGCCCACCTTCTTCGATTTTTCCGAAGATGTAGCCAGCATGGGGCTACAGGCGGCTTTAGGAAAACGCCGAATGTGGAACCAGATGCGGATGAACCCCACGGATCTTGCTGATCTGTCTGCAGCTACCATGACCTTTCTGATGAACGGAGCTGCACCGGCCGGGAACTGGACCGGCCTGTTTAACAAAGGTGACCGGGTACGCCTGCGGTTTATTAATGCAGCCAGTAACAGTTTTTATGATGTGCGTATTCCCGGCTTAAAGCTAACGGTCATTCAGGCCGACGGTCAGGATGTGGAACCCGTTACGGTGGACGAATTCCGGTTTGGCCCTGGCGAAACTTACGATGTGGTGGCCGAACCGCGGGAAGACGCCTATACCATTTTCGCCCAAAGTATCGATCGCAGTGGTTATGCCAGAGGTACGCTGGCCACTCGGCCGGGGCTGGATGCACCGGTACCCGAGCTGGATCCGGTCGAATGGTTGACCATGAGGGATATGATGGGCGCAATGAACCACGGAAATAGCGATGGTGGAATGGACCACAGTCAGATGGATCACGGCCAACATCAGCACCTTGATATGCATGATATGACACAGGGCAAACACCAGCTGAAAAAGCCGTCTTCCACTGTTCGTCATGCACGCACCGAGTATGGTCCGTCCGTGGATATGCGAGTGGATATGCCCCGGACCAACCTGGATGATCCGGGTATTGGCTTGCGTGATCTACGCCAAAAGGGGTTGCGTCCGAAAAGCCACCGGGTATTGACACTGGCGGACCTCAAATCCATTGACGGTATCCTTGCTGATCGTCGGCCCCCTGCGAAGGAGCTTGAATTGCATCTGACTGGTAATATGGAGCGCTATAGCTGGTCTTTCGACGGGCTTGAATTCGGACAGAGCACACCAGTTTCCCTGCGCCATAATGAGCGGGTCAGGATCATCCTCCAGAACGACACCATGATGACCCACCCCATGCACCTGCACGGCATGTGGAGTGAACTTGAAACCGACCAGGGTGAACTGCGGGTGCGTCGCCACACCATTCCGGTACAACCGGCGCAACGTATCAGCTTTTTAACCACGCCACACGATTTGGGGCGTTGGGCCTGGCATTGCCACCTTCTGTTTCATATGGATGCGGGGATGTTCCGCGAGGTGGTGGTGTCATGAGATTGAAACCGATGAAATGCTTGCCAGCTCTTGCACTCGCCTTTAGTTATCTGCAAGCAAATTACGTATTGGCCGAAATGGATCATGGCGCTCAGACGCATGACATGGGGCAAATGCAAGGTGGCAGCGCCCCGCCGGATGCCCGGGATCCCCATGCTTACTCAGGAGGATACACCCTCACCGAGGGCCCTTACGCATTACCCGGCCCGAGACAGCTCACACTGGCTGATGAACATGCGTTCTGGGCCGTGTTGGGTGACCGAATTGAATACCAGAAAGACAGCGAAACCACCGTCTATGACCTGCAAGCCTGGTACGGCACCACCTATGATCGCCTGGTGATCAAGGCAGAAGGCGATATCGCAGACGACACCCTGGAGGAAAGCTCAACTGATCTGTTATGGGGCCGTGCGCTGAATGGCTATTTCGATACGCAAGTTGGTATTCGCCTCGATCAATCGAGCGAAGGCCAGAACCGTCAATGGCTGGCGTTGGGCGTTCAGGGGCTGGCACCTTATTGGTTTGAATTGGATATCACTGCCTATATAGGCGACAACAGCCGAACGGCACTCGCTGCTGAAGCAGAGTACGAACTGCCGTTAACACAACGGTTGGTGTTGCAACCTCGGGCCGAACTGAGTCTGTATGGCAAGGATGATGCCGAAAATGGCATTGGCTCAGGCTTGTCAGACATCGCATTGGGCTTGCGCCTGCGTTATGAAATTAGCCGCCAGTTTGCGCCTTATGTGGGTGTTGAATGGACTGGCGCGTTTGGCGATACAGCCGATTACCGACGTGCCGCAGGAGAAGATCGCTCAACGACTCAAGCTGTTGCCGGGTTGAAATTCTGGTTCTAAGCATCGGTTTGTCACCACTAATAACTTAAAAGGAACACAACATGAAAGTTAAATATATGCTATTGGTTGCTGGATTGAGCTTGCCATTGCTGGCGCAAGCCCATGACCCGAAAGAACACATGAAAGATGCGGAGAAACCGGATTGTGCTGCCATGAATAATATGGATCACAGCAAAATGGACCGCAATGACCCCGTTATGCAGGCCATGAT
>NZXG01000031.1 GCA_002701845.1 Pseudomonadales bacterium | reverse complement strand
TTAAAATTAATAACAAAAAGTATCGAAGCACTGTCAGATTCCTTTTATTTCCTTGACTACGACACTTTCATAGTTGGCCCAAAATAGATACTGGTCCCTGTTTCCTTTCATGTTGCATATTCCGGCGAACTTGATCAGTCATTCTGGAAGTATTTGATCACCTCAACCACGTAATGCATTGGGTCGGATATTAGCAACCTTACTGATCAAGTGCAGCAGATTCACTCAATGTTTTTCTCATTGATTCTCCTTTCAGTTTGAGCTTGTGGCTGTTATGCAGCAGTCGGTCCAGAATGGCGTCAGCCAACGTGGCATCGCCGATGGCCTTGTGCCATTGCGTGATGGGTAACTGGCTGGTGATTAGGGTGGATTTCAGGCCATGGCGGTCTTCCATGATCTCCAGCAGATCGTTGCGCTGGCTGAGTGTCATTTTTTCCAGCCCCCAGTCGTCCAACACCAGCAGGTCCGTCTTTGCCAGTTGCTGAATCAGCTTGGGGAAGCGTCCATCGCCGTGAGCGATACTGAGGCTTTCCAGCAAGCGCGAGGTGCGGAAGTAACGCACCGATAAACCATGGCGGCACGCCTGCGTGGCCAGCACACAGCCAAGATAGGTCTTGCCGCAGCCGGTGGGCCCTGTGATCAGCACGTTATGATGCTGGTGTATCCATTGGCTACTGAGCAGGTCGGCGAACTGGCCTTTGATCAGCCCACGCGGGTGACGGTAATCGATATCTTCCGGATAGGCCTGAAGCTTGAGCTTGGCCGCCTTGAGCAGCCGGCTGATCTTGTTGTTGTCCCGGTGGCAGGTTTCCCGGTCGACCAGTAGGGCCAGGCGCTCCTCGAACCCCAACTCTTCGTGGGTGCCGGGTTGCGATAGCTGTTGCTCCAGGCCGTCGGCCATGCCGGTGAGCTTGAGTGTCCGCAGTGCTTGCAGGGTTTGGTTGTTCATCATGGTATTGCTCCTTAGGGTGGGTGTTAGTGGTAGTAGGTTTCGCCGCGCAGGTTTTCGTGGTAATCCAGGCTTAACTGCTCTTCTTGCACAGCATCGGTGTGGCCCTGCTCCAGGGGCACTTGATCCAGCCCTTGCTTGAGGATGGATTCCACGCTACTGCGAGTGGGTGAGTTGATCATCAGTGCTCTCCGGCAGGCGTTGTTCAGTCGCTCCCGCCCGTATTTTTTGGCGTTACTGAGCAGCGCCAGCACACGACGGTAGCTTTGCTCTTTGTGGCACTTCTCCTGAAGGATCTGATCGACCACGGCCCGGGTGGCCTCGCCAATATCACCTGCCCAGTTAAGGAAGCGCTCAGGCGTCCACTCACTCATGGCGCGGTGGTGATGGGGCATGTGTTCGGCACAGGTGCTGTGGGCGCCCTGGCGATAACTGCGCGGATGGCAGACGACCCGTTGCCCATGGCGGTAGATAGCCACCGTTGTCGCGGTGGCCTGCACCTCCACTTTCTCTTTTACCAGGTGGTGTGGCACCGAGTAGTAGTGCTTGTCGTATTCGATGTGGTAGTCAATATGCACGCGGGCCTGTTTGATGTCGGCGTACTGGTAGGGATGAGCGGGTAAGGGTCGCAAGGCCGGCTGATCCAGCTGCTCGAACTGACTGCAACGCGTACCCGGCAACCGCTTGAAGGGGCGCTGGTTCAGGTCATCCAGCAGGACGCGAATGGCCTGATTCAGACTGGCCAGCGTAAAGAACGTTTGATGGCGCAGCCGTGCCATGATCCAGCGCTCGACGATCTGTACGGCCACTTCGGCTTTGGCTTTATCCTTGGGTTTGTAGGGCCGCGCCGGTACTACCGCCACACCATAGTGAGCCGCCAGTTGCTGATAGGCGGGATTGATGTCCGGCTCATAGCGATGGGCTTTGCTGACGCCGCTTTTTAAGTTGTCCGGCACCACCAGCTCCGGTACGCCACCGAAGAACTCGAAGGCCTGCACATGGGCATTGAGCCAGTCGGCCTGGCTCTGGGTCCAGTGGGCACAGGCAAAGGTGTAATTGGATGCCCCCAATACGGCCACAAACACCTGAGCAGGACGCACCTCACCGGTATCAGGATTCACTACCGGCAGGGTAAGGCCACAGTAATCCACAAACAGTTTTTCAGCGGCACGATGCAGCTGGCGCATGCTGCGCTGTTGTTTGCCGAGCCATTCCTGATATCGGTGGCAGAACTGGGCATAGCTGTAGCCATCGTCCGGGTGCTGTTGCCGGTATTCCTGCCACAGCAGCTGCTTGGTCATGCCTTTACGTTTCAGTTCTTGATGAATCGCCCCATAGTCTGGCTCGGTAAAGCGGCGCTGCCCGGTCAGTGGCTGGCTGGGGAACAGCAGCCGCCCCAGGGCCCGTTCATCCAGATCATCAGGAAGTGGCCAACTAATCCCGGCCTGCTGGGCGCGGTTCAGGTAATTCACGGTACTGCCGTAGCTGATATTGAGGGCCTGAGCGACACCGCGGCGGCTCAGACCGGACTCGTAATGCAGGCGTAGCACGTCTTTGATTTTACGCATTGATAACCTCTTGGATCTCATCGGCCTTGTCGCTCCCGGCAAAAAGCCAGGAAGACTAGCCGAATTGGAATAGATATCAATGCATTACAGAGGATTCTGGAAATGCTTGATCACTCATTCTGGAAGTTGATCACCGATTCTGGAAATCCAGAAAAAGTGATCAAAAAAAACCAGAATGGCCGATCAAGTAAGTTCAGAACGGGTGATCAAGTAAAACCAGAATGGGTGATCAAATTGGGCCGGAATATGCACCACAAGCATTAATAGCCAGATTAAAATGGCTAGCCAGTTTCTCCAACCCCGTTTTCTTTAAAACTCAGGCGTTGCGTTTCTCAACAAATGGTATTCCTCGCTTTATATGTTTAGCGAATATCGAGCAGGGCTACCTTTCACTGCCGCGAGGATGTTTTGATGATGTGGTGAATTTGCTTAATCAGCAAAATATTCAACTAAACATTGATGATAAACGGCAGACCGGCGCCAAACTAAAAGGAATTAGTTTTAAAGGAGAGTTGAGAACGGATCAAAAAGCGGCAGTAAAAGCCCTTAGCCAACATGATGCAGGAGTGCTGCATGCCCCCACTGCTTTTGGGAAAACAGTGACCGCGATTGGCTTAATTTATAAGCGAAAAGTAAACACACTGATTCTAGTTCACAGCCGACAACTACTCGATCAATGGCAAGAACGTCTGTTGATGTTTTTGGGTGACGCTGAAATTGGCGTTATTGGTGGTGGAAAAAGAAAGCCAGGAAAAAAGATTGATGTCGCAACGTATCAAAGTTTAATTAATCGCGCCGACAATACGATTGATCCTATTGTGTTTGAGTATGGACAAATCATTATCGATGAGTGCCATCATATATCAGCACCAAATTACGAACGATTACTCAATGAAATCCACTCAAAATTCGTTGTTGGCGTAACTGCAACGCCCCAAAGACAGGATGGCCACCAGCCAATCATATTTATGCATGCCGGGCCCATACGCCACACCGTTGTACAACCAAAAGAAAGTCGATTCGAACAGTGCGTTGTTACGACCATGATTTCAAATCTGCCACCCGGTGAATTATCGAACACGGAATCTAGACCTCATATAGCAGAAGTCTACCGCTGGTTGATGCAAAACGAAGAGCGTAATCAGAAAATAATTGATGATATTGAATTGATGGTGAAAGAAGGGCGAAACCCGATTTTACTTACTGAAAGACGAGAACATGCTGTCTTATTGAGCGACCTTCTTGCTGAAAAGGGAGTGAGTGTCAGCATCCTACGTGGTGGCATGAAGGCAAAAGAGCGAAAAGCAGCCATGCAGTCTTTGGATCAATCTGAGGTGCTCATTGCGACGGGAAAATATATCGGTGAAGGATTTGATTTACCCAAGCTGGATACCTTGTTTCTGGCACTTCCAATCTCCTGGAAAGGGACACTGGCACAATACGCTGGTCGTATTCACCGCGAAACGGAAGGTAAAGAAAAAGTATTTATTTACGATTACGTCGATACAGCTCTGCCGATGCTTCAGCGGATGTTTCAACGTCGGCAAAAAGGTTATGAAGCACTGGGATATGAAATTATTGATTCTGGGGTTACAGGGTTTACTCAGGACAGGTTGATCTAACTTAACCTAAGATTAGTATCTACCCAACGATTCAATAAAATATGAGCAAGCACCGAAAATTACTAGTCCTAGATATCGACCATACCCTAATTCATACAGTGCTATTCGATGGGGTGAATGGGGATGAGTTGGTCATTTACCAAAAACTCCTTAAAAAGGAATTCCCTAACGCGAGAAGATTTCCGGATGAGCCAAAAGCTGTAATCGTACCTCGGCCACACTTAGCCGAATTCACAAATTTTTTGGACCGGAATAAAAGCAATTTCGGTATCGGCATTTACTCAACAGGCACAGCTAAATATCTTAGCGCTGCTCTGACGGCTGTTTTTCCCTGGGCGATTGGCAATGCTCGATTTATTTGGGATGTATCATATTGCAAGGAAACGAATGGAGTTTTGTTGAAAGACCTTGCTCAAATAACAAGTAGTCTGAGCTACCCTCTTGAACATATTCGCATTTTGGACGACAGCGATGTTGTTGTGCAGAAGGGGCAAAGGATCGTTGTTGAACCGTTTCTCGCTACTGAGCTGAAGAAGGCAAGAAGTGATGATGAACTCCTCCGGATTATGCCTAAAATTGAACGTTGGGCATCCCTAGAAAATTAAACTTAAAAGTCTTTAAACGATAACACACAGGCTTGTACTGGATGCCAAATGCACAGTAAGCAATAAACAGCAAGTGCCTTGTATAAGCAGCGTTATAAGTTCTTAAATGGCGTATTTAGCGGCTTTTTGGCAACCATTATTTAGATGTTGTTGCCAATAGTATGATACTTTATTGTTTGATAATTCTGTGTTTTTTGATTGGGTGGATTGGAAAGTATGATACTTTCCAATATTGATGAATTTTCCACTCTAATAAAATCAAGGAGTTATAAGGCGAAAAGTATGATACTTTATTGTATATTTACAGCGCTGGGGAGTTGAACTAATGGCCTTCGCCCAACGCTACGGACTCTGGGCTCTGGTGGCGGGCGCATCGGACGGAGTGGGTCGGGCTTTTGTGGAGGCCCTGGCGCAGCGCGGACTCAATGTAGCCATGCTGGCGCGACGGGAAAACCTGCTGCGGGAGCTCAGTGCAGAAGTACAACAACGCTATGGGGTGCAGACCCGCATATTGGCCATTGATCTTGCGAATATGGACGCGGCACAACAGGTGGTCTCTGCCATAGCGGATATTAAAGTCGGTTTTCTGGTTTACTGTGCCGGCGCAGACGCCAACTATAGCCCCTTTCTTGAGGCGCCGCTGGCAGTGGCTGAAGCCATGTTGCAACGGAATTGTTATCTGCCGCTTCAATTGTGCCATCACCTTGCGCCGGCCATGGTGAATAGAGGTCGGGGTGGTATAGTGATACTGGGATCCGGAGCGGGTTTCGCCGGTGCTGGAAATATGGTGGTGTACGGTGCCTCCAAGGCGTTCGATATGGTCTTCGCCGAGGCCCTCTGGTGTGAATTGAAGCCGAAAGGTGTAGACGTGCTGGGGCTTATTCTTGGAGAAACCGATACTCCGGCATTGCGCCGACTGCGGCATAAACTGGATTGGCAAAAACGCCGGATGAAGCGGTGAAGGGTACGGAAACGCCGGAGTATGTGGTGGCAGATTGCCTGGTCCATCTCAGCAAGGGGCCCACCCGGCTGGCCAACCGCAAAATGCGCTGGGGACTGAAATTTCTGTTTCCGTTTTCCCGCAATACCATTGTCTCCCTGATAGCGAAGGCCAATGAAAAAGTAATGGGGGGCGGCAAATAAGTGAGTGATGAAACGCAGATTCATGGGTTGCTGATTCAATACGCCACTGCGATTGATAGCCGGGATTGGGCGCTGTTTCGTGCTTGTTTCACAGAAAACTGTCTCTTGGACTACGGTGTACTCGGAAGTTGAAACAACCTGGAGGCGGCCACCCGCTATATGATCAGGGCTCACAGCGGCCCCTCGCTGCACCGGCTTAGTAATATCGTAGTCAACTTGGATGGCGATCGGGCCAGTGCCCGCAGCTATGTGGATGCGGTGGTACTGGGTCCCGGCGGTCGTGGCGGCGCTCACGCCGTTGGATTTTACGATGACAAGCTGGTGCTTGGCGCCGATGGCTGGCGTATTGCCCAACGCCGCCACACCAGTATCCGGTTAAAATTTTTGGGGCTGTTGTCCTGCCTGCCTTCAGCGCTTGCTCTGCCCCTGGCGGGTGTTGGCTCCCGTAGGCTGAACCAGCGGGCCCAGGCCGGCTTCAGCCTGCAACAGTGACCTGATTGCGGCCCGACTGTTTGGATTGGTACAGAGCCGCGTCGGCCAACCGGATAAAATCCTCGGGCGTGGCATTTGCCTCCGGCAAGCCGGCGTAGATTCCCACGCTGATGGTCACCGAGAATTCCTTTCCCCCTGTCTGTAGAGATGCCGAGGCAACCTGTTTCCGGACCCGCTCCGCCACCGCCATCGCTCCAGCACTGTCGGTTTCCGGCAATAGCAGGCAAAATTCCTCGCCACCGTAACGGGCCGCAACGTCTGCCGGCCAGCGCAGCCCTCCCCGGACGGTACCAGCCACCTGCTGCAGGCAGGCGTCTCCGGCGGGGTGGCCAAAGCGATCATTCACCTGTTTGAAAAAATCCACGTCCAGCAGCACGATGGCAAGTGGCCGTTGCTGACGGCTGCAGCGGGCCCATTCCTGCCGCAAGCGGTGTTCCAGAAAGCGGCGGTTGGCCAACCCGGTCAGGGGATCGGTTTCCGATAACTGCTGCAGTCGAATATTCAGTTGCTCCAGTTCCGCGGTCCGTAATTGTACCCGTTGCTCCAATTCCGCATTGGCCCGCTGTGAGGCCTGGAGTGCGTCCGCCTGTGCCTGGAACCGCAGGCGGCGCTCAGCGTTTATACGCTGCGCCAGTGCCAGCGACAGCAGTACTGCTTCCAGCATGGAGCCCAGATGAGTGGAATATTCGGTAAGCACGTTTACCGGCAATACTCCCAGGTGAGACAGAACCACCACCATGGCGCCCAACAGCAGAATCGTCCAGGCCAACATGAATATGCGGGCGGACGGTACCTGTGAGCGCAGGGCGAAAACCCCCGCCACCAATACCACCACAATAGTGATCAACACATTCACCAGCACAATCATCGCCGCCCAGTGATAGGGAATGGTGAACGAAGCTACGATGAGTGCAACACTCAGAGTCAGAGCAATCCGCATCGCGATAGCAAGATTGCGCGAGAGACTGTCGATACGCAGGAAGCGCAGTGAAAACACCACCGCGAAGGCTGCGGTGGAAGAGGTAAAAAATATGATCGCCAGATCATTCCAGACAGTGGCTTCGGGCCACAGAAACCGGAATGCCAGTCCGGATTGAGACGCCAATGTCATCACCGTGGAGATGATAAAGGCCACATAAAAGAGATAATTGCGATCCCGCAACACAAAAAAGATCAGCAGGTTATAGAGGGCAATGGAGGTCATGCCACCATAATAAAAACCCTGGACCAGGGTGTTGACGAAGTCCACGCTGTGAAAACGCTGGTAACTCCACAGCACCAGAGGTGCCTTAACCGCTCCACTGGTGCTGATGTGCAGATAAATGTCCAGGGTCTGATCAGGTTCCCAGGTCATCGGTACCAGGAAATAACGATGGTCCACTGGCCGCTGGGAGTAAGGCTGCTTGTCCCCTAACGACCACTGTTGCAGCAGCTTGTCATCTTCCAGTACGTAGATCTGGATGTGATCCAGTACCGCATAGCCGATCTCCAGCAGCCGGAGCTGCGGGTTGGCGCTGGGATTGGTCAGTCGTAGGCGCAACCACCAGGAGGAATCGTTGAATCCCCTGTTGAAGGCGGAGCTACCGTTGACCGTCCATTGGTGACCGGTTTGGCGGACATCATCAAGGTTCAGTACATGCTGCGGGTCTTCCAGGTATTCAAGGTGTGTATTCAAATCCAGTTCCACCGGCTCCACCGATGGGGCTACGGCGGGCTCACCCGCCGCCAGGGCGGGCCGGGCACTGATGGCCAGCAATATCAGCAGCAGAAAGACAGATAGAACCCGCATGGTGTTGCTCAGTGTCGCTAAGGGGATCCTTTAAGCCTAGCAGGCTTGCCTCTTGGCACCGAAGCGTCGTCGGAAATGAGGGCGACGATATTGGGTGGGTTTCCCAAGTGAACGGTCTCGTGGTTTGGCTCATTGTATAACGTACCGATAAACATGAGATCTTTGAGTGTTGGGACAAGGGCTTTACTCCCATTAATGATACGATATATCATATTTGGCGAGGCTGCAGTCTGTTGCGGCGGGATGCACGTTAAATCTTCATACATTTAGCAATTTATGAGACCAACTATGAGTAAAGTCACTATTTGGGGAAAAATCGCTCTGTTGGCGTCAGCTTGCGGCATGCTGGTTACAGGATGCGGCGGCGGCTCCTCTTCAGGCGACGATAGCGAAGATCGGCAGCATACCGAGACCGAGGTGGAAACCGCTGGCAGGCTGGCGCTCTACGACCAGGACAATGCTGCTATCAAAGTACTGGAGCTGGATTCCGGGGCGGTAATAGACAGCTATACCCTGGTGGGCGAAGCCCCCCGCATGTACGCCAGCCCGGGCCAACGTTTTGCCGTTATACTGCAGCGCACGGAGGGGTTGGTGTCATTTCTGGACAGTGGGTTCTATATGGAGGATCACGGTGACCACATGCACGAATATGCTGAAGCGCCGTCGTTGTTGAATTTTACGTTAAGCGGCAGCAGGCCCACCCATTACACGGTGCACGATGATAATGCGGTGATATTCAATGATGCCCAGGCGGGCCTACCGTCTTCGCTGATGGTGGTATCGGATAGCGGAATCGCGGCAGGGCAGATGGACGGGGAATTGACGCTGACCAATAACATGCATGGCGTGGCCAAGCTGATCGGCAATGAGTTGTTTGTCACCTATCGCGACCCTTCCATAACAGAAACCACGTTGCCCGCGGCGGTCGAACGCTATCAGTATGCGGACGGACTGTTTACTTTTGAACAGCGTTATGAAGAACCCTGCCCCCGGCTCCACGGCAGTGCAGCAACCGACAGCTATATTGCCTTTGGTTGCAGTGACGGTGTGCTGGTGGTGGATTTAACCCAGCCGGGCTTTCCAGCCAGCAAACTGGGGAATCCGGCGTCGATGGCGGATGACACCCGTATTGGCTCGGTTTATTCCCACCATGATGTAGCGAAATTTGTCGGCGTGGCGGGCAACCAGTTTTTTGTTATGGATCCAGCCAATGCTGCTGACCCCTATCAGGAACTCATATTACCGGACGGGGTTTCCCGTGTAACTCAGGGTTTCAATCCCGGGGGCACCCATTTCTATATCCTTGGCAACGACGGCAATCTCTATTTATACGAAGTCGCGGCAGACTGGGCAGTTTCCTCTGCTGTGGCGGTAACCCAGGCGGTTGGTGACGATGATGTAACCCCTGTTGTGGCGGCAGCGCCTGAGGATGATCGGCTTTATGTTCTCCATACTGGTGGACAAAGTATCTCTGCGATTAACGGCGTAACCGGAGCCAATATCAGCACTCTGGATCTGGATTTCACAGCCTCCACCTTGGTTTGGTTAGGGTTCGCTGAGCATCATGCACATGAAGATTGAGAGCCGAAAACGGGTCAGTAATATGCAATGGTTTTCCGCCAGTCTACTTTGCGGATGGGTTTGTTGTGCATCAGCAAACCCGTTTAACCCCAACCTCAGCCTGATCCTGGATGGTGTTTACAAATCCGAAAATACGGCATTATTCGAGAATGAAAAGGGATTTGGTCTTGGTCATACCGAGCTGACTATGCAGGATGCAATTGATGATCGCTTTATCGGAAGTCTATCTGCCGTGCTGGAAAGTCATGAAGGCGAGACCGAATTGGAGCTGGAGGAAGCCTACATTAATACTGTCGCCTTACCTCTGGGGCTGGATATTCGTGCAGGTCGGTTTCTCTCACAGATCGGTTATCTGAATTCCCATCACACCCACAGTGATCATTTTACTGGCCGCCCGGTGGTGTATCGTGCATTGCTGGGCGCGCACTATTTTGATGACGGCCTTCGTCTGAATGTGCTGCTGCCAACACCATTTTACTGGCGCGTCGGGGTGGAAGCCTTCAACGGTAGTCAACTGGCTGGTGGCGAAGGGGAGGAGGACATCGGCGTTTATACGGTTAACTCACGCTGGGGTGGAGACTTCTCCCCGTCAAACAGCTGGCAGCTGGGGTTGTCCTGGCTGGATCACCGGTTTGATGTCCTGCCAGATGACGAGGATGCTGATCATGAAATGGAAGAGGATCATGATCATGGCGAACACGCTCATTCCCATGAGGCCGCTTACTCTGGTGGCAACATGTTTATTGCAGATGCCGTGTGGAAATGGGCACCCCGGGGCAATGGGCGAAGGGGCCAGCTGATGCTGGCGGGTGAATACTTCCATGTGCACGATTTGAATGAACATGCCACCGATGATGATGACCATGAGGGCTGGTATGCCTCAGCGGTGTACCGCTTCCACTCACAGTGGTCGGCGGGATTGCGATATGGAGAAGTGGACCTGAAGCAAGCCCATGGGGATCACTTTCACGATCAGAGTCTGGAGGAGGCCGATGTAATGCTGGCTTGGTCACCCTCTCATTTTTCGGCCATCCGTCTGCAGTATACGACCCAGGAAGGTGATGGGTTTGATGAAATCAATGACACCGTTACCTTGCAATACGTAATGTCTCTAGGAGCCCATGGCGCCCATGAATTTTAACAGACTACCTGCAATGTTGTTCTGCATGGCCTGGCTGGCTGTTGGTAACGTCACAGCTAAAGTTGATATTATGGCCTGTGAACCGGAATGGGCTTCCCTGGCGAAGTCGCTGGGGGGCGACAAAGTCTCTGTCGAGTCTGTTACCACGGCGTTTCAGGATCCACACCATATTGAGGCGCGACCTTCTTTGATCGTCAAGGCTCGGAATGCGGATATGCTGTTCTGTACCGGCGCCGAACTGGAAGTGGGCTGGTTGCCGATCCTGCTATTGAAATCCACCAACTCAAAAATCCAGCCCAACCAACCCGGGTATTTTCTGGCAGCGGATCAGGTGGCGCTGATTGAAAAGCCCGCCAGCGTTGATCGTAGCCAGGGTGATGTTCATGCCGATGGAAACCCTCACGTACATTGGGACCCGTATCGTCTGTTGACCATCGCGGAAGCCTTTCACCAACGGCTGCAAACGGTGGATCCCGGCAATGACACCCATTATCGGCAGCGCTACAGGGAGTTCGTCATTCGCTTCCGCTCGGCGATTAAAACCTGGGAGGCTAAAGCTGAACCACTGAACGGAGTCAAAGTCTTCGTCTACCACAAAAACTGGAGCTATCTGTTGAACTGGTTAAAGATTGAGGCGGTTGCGGATCTGGAGCCCAAACCGGGCATTCCCCCCACGGGTGCGCATCTGGCAAGACTGCTGAAGGCATCGAAACATAGCCCAGCGAAAATGATTCTTATCGCCAATTATCAAGACGAAAAAGCAGCGCGAT
The DNA here is from genome assembly GCA_002701845.1 of Pseudomonadales bacterium. Lineage (GTDB taxonomy): Bacteria > Pseudomonadota > Gammaproteobacteria > Pseudomonadales > Ketobacteraceae > Ketobacter. The sequence goes on along the minus strand of NZXG01000031.1, from coordinate 81,898 downwards.
GGCTAAGCGATCGGGCGGATATTCCGGTGGTGAGCTTACCCTTTACCGTGGGTGGGGATCACAGCGTAACGGATTTGATCTCGCTGTATGATGAGGTGCTGACGCGATTATTGGCAGCTTCTTCCCCGTAGTTGTCAATCGGCGCACAGGGTCATTACCTTTATGCTTCTGTAATCCTCACAACAAGGGGTTTCTTTTATCCGCTGATCCAACCCAGCAACAGACCCCCGGCCAGCCAGATGCCGGCGACGATAGCCAGACCGAATAAGACTTTATCCGACAGACTGGAACCGGAGTGGTCATGATGGTGGTGCTCGTGGCCGCCACCGCTTTTGCGCGCCTGCCAGTAGAGAAAGCCGGCGCTGATGGCAATGAATATCAGATTCAGAAACAGAGTGTAGTCCACTTTGAAGAACTCACGATCACTGACCTGTTGCACCCCTTCGTTGCTGGGCAGCATACCGGCCAGAGCAAACCCGTAGTGCATCAGAATGGCGCTGCCCACGATGGCCGCCAGCATCACCAGCAGAATATACAGCGCCATTTTCCAGCCGTAGTAACTGGCGTTGATGCGCAGCACCGGCAGTACCACCAGATCGCTGAAAATAAATGCCATGACGCCGGCAAAGCTGACCCCATTGCCAAACAACACCGCCGCCAATGGGATATTCCCCATGGAACCGATAAAGGTGAAAAAAGCGGCCAATGGTCCGATCAGGGTCTGCGCAAGGACCTCCCAGAACAGGGGATCTTCGCTGCCCGAGCCAATAAACAATGCCTGGAAAAATTCTTTGGGAACAAAAGCGGCAATGATGCCTGCCACGGTAAAACCGATGGTGACGTCCTTCCACACCATCTGCCATTCCATGGCGTACTGCTGGGCCACCTGGCGCCAGCCCTGGGCGGAGCGAATCAGTTGTTTCCAGTCCGGCGGATCGTCGTCGTCTGAGTCCTGCTGTTTGGATTGAGCGTTCTCCCGCGCCTTTTCGATCAGTTTTTTAGGGTTGGTAATTTTCACCAGAATCCAGGTGAACAGAATCAGCAGCAGGCCACCGACATATTCCCCCACCACGAATTGCCAGCTCAGGAACACCGCGATCACAATACCCAGTTCGATCACCAGGTTGGTGGACGCCAGCAGGAACGCCAGTGACGGGATAATACCGGCCTTTTTGGCAAACAGGGCGCGGGTGGTGGAGAGGGCGGCAAAGGAACAGGAGCTGGAGATAAACCCGAAAAACGTCGCCAGCCCCACGCTTTTGGCACCGGCGTGACCCATGGTGCGCTGCATGCGTTCCTGGGTGACAAATACCTGGATCATACTGCTGATCATATAACCCAGACCAAAAGCCCAGAACGCCATCCAGAACAGGCCCAGGGTGGTGACGGCAGCCTGGTGCCAGGTTTCCATAAATGATGTCGGATTCATTATTGCAGTATTCCTTCCGCTCGCAGCCTGGCTCGTTCAGGCATTATTGAATGCCGATATCCTGATCCTACTGTTGCAATCCTTGCGCTATCGGTGACCAAGGGTTGTTTAAGTACGATTGGAGGCCGGACATTATGGTTAACGGTCAGCAAAACAAACTCTGCATAAAACTGCAATGTGGCGGATGCCCGAATAATACAAAAATCCCGTAAAAATCCGAATGAACACAGCCACTGAATCCGCTGTGGGGAACTCTTCAGCCTGACGGCATCAAACTTAATAGGAGGCACAAAATCATGTTACGAAGTATGGAAACACTGTTGGGCTACCACCTGGATGCAAAGGATGACCGTTTGGGTCGGTGCAAGGATTTTCTGTTTGATGACCGCGACTGGGTGGTGCGCTACATGGTGGCGGATACCCATCGCTGGCTGCCCGGGGGACGCAACGTCTTGATCAGCCCCATTTCGCTGGGGATTCCCCATGAAGAGGAAAAGGCCATTCCGGTGAAGCTCAATGTGGATCAGATCAAGGACAGCCCGCCCCTGGAGGAGAACCGCCCCATATCCCGGGAGTACGAATTGCGGTTGTTTCAGTACTACGGTTATGGCTTCTATTGGATGGGCAACGGCCTGTGGGGTACCCACCCCCACCCGGGACCGCTGGTGGACACTCAGGCGCTGGACGAACAGGAAGGTAGAACCGAAGAGCGGGAATACCATCTGCGCTCCGCCAGCGAGATCGATGGCTACAGCATCCGCGCCCTGGATGACAATCTGGGCCACGTGGATGACATTCTGGTGGATGATGTGAGCTGGCAGATCCAGTATCTGGTGATCAACACCCGCAACTGGTTGCCTGGCGGTAAGCGTATTGTGGTGCCGCGACAGGCAGTGGCCGAACTCAGCTGGCCGCAACAGCTGGTGAAAATTGATCGCACTGAAGATCAGATCAAAGCCGGTATCGAGTATGAGCCAGACCGGCTCGCTGATCCCAATTATGAGGCCCGTCTGGAGCAGGCAAGCCGCAAGGCTGCCTGATCGGCCAAAAATCCCTGAGCCGCCGGGCCATTGGCAGCCCGGGCAGAATTCAGTGGCCGCGATTAATCAACAATTGGATCAGCAATTGGACCAGTCACCGGCGTAGATACAGCCATCGCCGGTGCCGCCCACCCCCATGCCGGCGGGGTTGCTGCGATAGCTCCAGTCGCCGTTGCGGTTCCATTCGCCACTGCCGCCCCGGCCCACGTAGGTGCCGCCCTGTCCCGACGGTACGCAGCCCTGGGCGCCACTGTCCAGATTCATCCAGCAGCCATTGTTGACGTTCACCAGATAACGGCCTGGCAGTATCTCCGTGCGTAGCTGCTTTTCCAGCTGGGCCAGTTCTTTCTGGCTCAGGATAACGCCGTTGATGGCCACGTCAGAAGCCTGGGCACTGACCCCCGCAGAGAACAGCAGGCAAAATAGGAAACTGATGGTGTAACGGTTCATGACGATACTCCGGCGACAGTTTCTTCCAGCCTACTATCTCAACGTCGCCTGACCCAGGTATTCAGCCACAACGGTTCTGTGAATTTTCACCGTTCAGAGCCCCCCAGGGCCATCGCCACTGGGAACAGCCCCGGGGGTGGTCAGGCGGAACCTGGCGGGGCGCCCACGGCTGGGGGAACATTTCCGTGATGCGCAATCAAGGCTTTTGATGGCAAGACCCTAAACCTTTGACTAGGCTAAGGTAAGCAGTCGAAACAGCAGCACTCCCATGAATAATTACATTTCCGTGCAGTGGAAAATCCTGGCCCCCATGGCCCTGGTCTTTGTGGTGATCATGGCCATCGTCACCCTGTACTCCGCCGAACAACAGAAACAGCGCCTGTTGCATCAGACCGAACGCCAGATGCAGGACGTGCTCAATGGCTATTTCGATGCCATGAATACGCTGATGTACACCGGCACCATGGCCAAGCGGGAAATGCTGCGGGAGAAAATACTGGGCCGCGACGGGGTGGAAGAGGTACGCATGTTGCGGGGGGAGGCGGTGAATCAGGCCTATGGCCCCGGCTTCCCCAGCGAACGGCCGGTGGACGAGCTGGATCGCCGGGCCCTGGACGGGGAATCCATTGTGGTGGAGGAGACCCTGGAGGGTGAGCGTCATGTGACGGTGATCGAGCCCTTCCCCGCCGTCAGCAACCGCAATGGTTCCAACTGCCTGGCCTGCCACCAGGTGGCGGAAGGTACGGTACTGGGCGCCGCCCGCATCCGGTTTTCCCTGGCGGCCCGGGATGCGGCCATCGACCGGGAACTGATGATCAACGCAGGCATTAACTTTCTGGTGTTACTGGTGGGGTTGGTAATCATTCACTTCATTATCGTGCGGGCGGTGGTGCGACCGCTCACCCGCCTTAAGGACACCATGCAGACCATCGGCGAACAGGCCGATCTGCGGCCCCGGGTGGCCCTGGGGGCCAACGACGAGTTTCGCCAGGTGGGTCTGGCCACCAATATGATGCTGGACCGGTTCCAGCCCGCCATCCACGATCTGGCCAGTACCACCGACAGTCTGACCCAGTGCGCCGAGGATCTGGCTCAGGTGACGCGGGAGACCCGCCAGGGGGTGGACGAGCAGCAGCGGGAGCTGGAGCAGCTGGCCCGGTCCACCAACGAGCTGTCCAGCGCCGCCGATGAAGTGGCGCGCAATGCCGCGGACGCCGAAGGGGCAGCGGCCCAGGCCCAGGACAATGCGAACGCCGGCACTGAGCGGGTGACTCATGTGGCCCAGGCCATCGCCCGGCTGGCGCAGCAGGTGGGCGGCGCCACCGAGGTGGTGAAACAACTGGCCCAGGATACCCAGGGCATTGGCCACGTGTCCCAGACCATCAGCGATATTGCCGAACAGACCAATCTGCTGGCGCTGAATGCCGCCATTGAGGCGGCCCGGGCCGGGGAGCAGGGTCGCGGCTTTGCGGTGGTGGCGGATGAAGTGCGCAGCCTGGCCACCCGCACTCAGGAATCCACCGCCGAAATCAAAGATATCATTGAGAAACTGGTGACGGCGTCGGAAACCGCCGCCCGGGAAATGGATGTGAGCAAACAGGAGGCGGATCAGAGCGTGGCGGAATCCCGGGAGGCCGGCGAGGCCCTGCGGGAGATCGCCGCCGCGGTGGAAAACATTCGCCAGATGAACACCATGATCAGTACCGCCGCTTCGGAGCAAAGCGCGGTGGTGGCGGAGATCAATCGTAATATCCAGGCCATCAGCGCGGTGTCCCTGCAGTCCACCGAGGGTTCCCACCGCACTTCGGAGGAAAGTGGCGAGATTGCCGGCATCGTGCGCAAACTGCAGGCCATCGTCAATCAGTTCAAGTCCTGAACCTGGTGGAGAATCATCAGGTGTAAAGATGATGAATATGGCCGGCCTGATCCTGCAACCCGGTTTGATTCAGGTCCTCCAGAATCCGGTCCAGCGCCTTGGAGACCAGGGCGGCATTCTTGATGCGGGGGATGTTGGACCAGGTGGCCCGACGTCCCAGTTGCACCAGATGATCGGTTTCCCCCGGCCGGTAATCGAAGAAGATATGGCGCCAGTGAATATCGGCTTTATCCAGCAGAATATTGATATCCCCCAGATAATCCTGATCCAGCATGCGGATGATATAGGCCAGCTGGGCCGCCGCCCGGTTGCCCAGTTCACCCCGCTGATCCAGTAGCCGCTCGGATTTCACCAGGGTTTCCCGCAGCAGCTTCACCAGGGCCTCGTTGAGGGCGCCGCGATAGCCCTGACTGCGGCGGGCTTTGCCATCCCGCAGGAACGGCACCACCAGGGGGTTGATCTGGCTGACAATAAAGTGATTGACCCCATACAGGCGCATTAATCGCTTGGCGGGCAGGTCCCCGGCCACGGAGCCGTCCACCCAGCGGCGGCTGGCCAGGTAGGGCCGGGGCTTGCCGTCAAAGCCCTTGGCGAACAACCGCTCCGGCGCCATCAGCCCGGGAATGCTGGAGGACGCGGACACCGCCGAGCGGATAAACACATTGGGGGAGGTAATGGCGTTCATCAGGCGGGAGGTCTGATGTTTTTCCATGGGGGAAATGGAAATATTAATGTAGCGGCCGGTGTGCTCGAAGGCTTCCTGAAAGGTGAGGTCCAGGGGCACCACTTCGTCCAGCAGCCGCTCCCGGGCCACCTTGGCCTCCTGTTCGGTAATGCGGCCCCGCACCACGTCCAGCAGATGGGTCTGGGTGGGCTCCACGTAACGCTTGTGGGTGAAATAGCCGGCCCGTAATTCGGCGTCGGTCTGACTGCCCAGCTGGCCGCAGATAATGGAGCCGGCGCTGGAGCCGGAAATCACATTGGGCAGCAGATCCTGATCCATCAGCTCCTGCACCACCCCGTGGTGGAAATAAATCAAACCGGCGCCGCCGCTGAGCAGCAGGGCGGAGCGGCCATAGCAGTGGCTGGCGCGGCGGAAAAAGTCCAGCTTTTCCGCGTAGGAAATCACCGCCTCCGGGGCCTGATGGATGAACTCCAGGGCCTGGACCATGGCGGCCACATAACTGTGAATCAGTTGCTTGGTGCCGCAGCGGGCGCGCTCGTAGAGCAGCGGGCGGCCCATGCCAGCCATATTGCCGTGAATGCCTTCATTGAGGGCGTACAGCAGCTCCCGGTGGGCGCCGGCATTGAGCAGATTGCGCAGTTTGTTGCGCCGGGCCCGCACCTCGGCGTAATCGTAGAGCCGGGATTCCTCCCGTTCCCGCCAGCGTTCGGCGCCGGACAGCTGATCGTGTTCCCGGGCCAGCTGCAGCCAGTCACTGTAACTGCCGGCAGTTTGCAGACGTTGTTCCAATTGTTGCAATGGCGGTTGCCGTTGCTGACGGGGGGATCCGGGGACAGGGGGGGACAACGAATCAGAAAGAGAAAGCGAATCCATGACAATAGCCTCAATCTCAAACAGGAAGGTCAGTTGGGCTCCCACCGAAGCCGCCCACGACCCGAAGCCCCGGTCGCTACGGATCCTAATCTGAGCGCGCCGATGGGCCGGAATGGATTCTTTTGTTGAATCAACGCCGCTGGCGGGCAACTCGGTGGGTGTCACTGTCGCTATGGACCGGAGACCACTTCGCATTGAACCACACTCGGGTGGATCCTCACGTTGTGGACGGTCGCGGACAGCTTGACCCGGTGAGTCGCGCGCACGCTGGCGGGATGCAACCGGAATCGCACTCGAAGGCCCATCGGCCTACCGCCGATGCCGTTGACGGGAAGTCCCTGGGGAGCCGGAGTTTTACCGTGAGGCACTGGCCCATGGAAGGGACAGCTTGGTACGCCTCGTCCGACCCCTTGCGGACACTGTCTGGACACGCAGATGCTTAGTTGTTCCAGCCGTCATCGAGCCCGAAGGCTGTTCACACCGCAGTAGTGCTCTCACCACCTAAGCTAGCATTTTTGTCCTCAGTAAGTGAAGTGAATTATTGCGCTTTCACCGGGTGGGTGGCGGCGGTCTTGATATGGATCAGGCTTCGCCTGGCGGTGGCTCGGGAACACGGATATAAGCCACCGGAATGGGATCGCTCAGCCACACCTGATCGTTGCCCCGGTAAAAGCCCACTCCGGCGGCGCTGGCGGCACCGGCATCGATGGTCAGCACCACCGGTTGCGGGGCCTTGCGGGCCCCCACCTGGTGGGCCCGCTGCGGGTCGGGGCTGCTGTGGACATACTGCCGCAGCATGGGTTGCAGGCCCTGTTGGCGGATCCGGGTCAGGGCCGCCGGCGCGGTGCCGTGATAGAGCACCGCCGGCGGGGTGACCGGCGCATAACTGAGCCTGCCCGGCAGAGTGTGGCCGTAGCAGGCGCGGATGCGTTCTTCCTGCAGTTCGTGGCGCTGTTTGCCGGCGCGTTTGATCATGGTCCGCAGATGGTCCGGCGTCAGTTGCGCCCATTCCGGCCGCAACGGGCGCAACGACTCCAGCAACATGGCCACCGGCACCCAGCCCTCGGCATCCGGTTCCAGTTCGTAAAGCCAGGGTTCGTGGCGCAGGGCATGGGACACGGTGCGGCTGAGGTCGGAATAACTGAGCCGGGGGCCGCTGCCTCCCTGCTTTTGCGCCGGCTCCGGTTCAGGCCACCGGTGCAATGTCTTCCTCCCAGTACTGCCGGGAGCGGCGCTTGCCGTTCACCGCCAGGCCGAACAGAATTTTCTGTTTGTTGGTGTGCCAGCCCATGCTGACAATCTCCGCCTCGGCCCCCGCCTGGGAGCCCACCTGAATGCGCACGCTATCACCAATGTAATAGGGGGTGTCCGGCACCGGCGAAAAGCCTTCGGGATTGACCCGGAACGCCTGCCGCCGGTTGGCCTGGATGGCGATATAGGGCGGGGTTTCCCCCTGACAATGATAGATCCGGCCCAGGGAATGCTGGGCGGTGAAGTCGGCGTAATCGTCGGGGTGAATCCACTCCGCCGGTTCGATATCCGCTGACCACAGATAGCGGCCGCACTGGCCGATGGGGGTTGGCATGGGCTTACTGACTTCCTTCCACGGGGTTAAAACCTTTGAATTTACGGTGGAAACTGCCGGGTGGCAGGAGCGCCCGCAACAGCTCCTCCGCCGCCTGCAGGGACTGGGCCCGGGGTTTGAAGTGCCCGGAGGCGTTATCCACCTCCAGGATTCTACCCTTGGAGAATTCGATCATGCCAGCGGCAATGATCTGCGGCGGCCGACCCCCCACCAGAGTGGGGTGGGGCATGCGGATCTCGCCGTTGGGATCACGCTTGCCGATCCACACATTGCCCTCGGTGTCGATCACGAACATGCGCCGGCCGTGAACGCCCTTATCGCTGTCCTGCTCCTGGATCTGGCCATTGGCCCGCAACCGGTCCCGCAGCTCGAAGGTCAGCGGGTTTTTGGGATAAACGCCCCGCCGCAGGATACCGTCGTTCTGGTCCTTGGCCAGCATGTCCGGCTCCACCCCCTTGCCGAGCAGGCTGAACAGATCCATGGCGCTGTCGAGCTGGAACGGATAGCCCCGGGCCCGTACCAGGGCCAGGTGTAACTCCAGCGTGCGCAGGATACGACCGGCGGTTACCGGGCCGTTTTTGCGGCAGCCCTCCATGAGCAGATCTTCGATCTGGCGGGGACTAAGCCCCACCTGGCGGCCCATATCGATAACCCGCTGCAAAGTCTCATCGCTGTAGCGGGGTAGGTCGTGAGTCTCCTGTAACCCTTCCTCCGCCAGCCGCTGCTGCAGGGTCTGCTGCAGTTGCCGGGGCTCGGGATCGGTGCTGCCGGCCTGCTGGCGAAGCTCGTCCATGTTGTAGCGGAAGTCCGGCCCGCTGGTGTCCGGCGCCCCCTGCGGCTGATGGGGGTTGCCGTGCTCATCCCGGGCCTGGACGATCATACCGCTGATGGGCGGTCGGCCGGTGCGCATGGCTTCGTGCAGCACCATACCCACGATGGGGTTGGAGCCGGTCACCATCTGGTTGGCGGTGGTGGCCAGCCAGCGGGCCCCCATCTGCATGCCTTTCTGGCGGCGGGCAATGCTGGCGCCGGGGCCCTTGGCCTCCACCACCAGAATTTCGGTGATATTGCCACTGGCATCCCGTCGCACCCAGATCTGGTCCACGCCGGTGCCGGCGGCAAAGCCCAGCAGCAGGCTCATGCCCTGATAGCGGGGATGGGTGAGCATGGTCTGGGTGGCGGCAATCTCGCCGGTGACTTCGGTGATCCGCTGTTGCAGGCCGGCGGTGAGTTCGTTCACCAGTCGGGTCCGGGCCGCCGGGTCGTTGGGGTGGCGCTGACGGGCGATGTCCGCGGCCATGTCGATCATGCGCTGGTAGCGCACCTGTTGCAGTAACAGGTTTTCCAGGTGGGTTTCCGGCAATTCTTCGCCCCGCAGCCGGGCCTGCTGCAGGCGCCGGTCGAAAGCCTCATCCTCCTGCCGTTGCCGCAGTTGCTCCGGGTCCAGCCCCATGCGGCGCATTTCGTCGCGCACCAGTTGGTTGAAATCCGGTTCCGCGGTGGTGGTCACCACTTCCTCCCGCACTTCCCCCATGATGCGGCGCAGGGTGGTGAAGTTGGCCACATCGGTGCGGCCTCTCAGCTCCGGGGCCTGGGCCGGGTCGCGGCCCTGATTGAGCAGATCCATGGCCCGCTGCAGAATATAGGCCCTTTGGGCACTGAGGGTCTGCAGTTCCGCCTGCTGCGACTCCGGCAGTCGGCTCAGATCCAGTTCCAGCCGCAGGCCGTTGATAAACAGTTCCTGCAACAGCGCCCGCTGGGCCGCTGCCACATCACCGCCGCTTTGCCGCACCCGCTGCTGAAAGGCATCGCTTGCCACCACCCGCTGGAACCAGGGCTGCATATCCATCAATGCCGCCCGCTGGGCGGGGTTCAGATGGGGCAATGCGGTGTCCATCAACTCGGCAAAGGCCCGGTAGGCCGGGGATTGCAGTAGGGTGTTCAGATCGCCGGTTTTTTCCGCCAGGTGCAGCAGGAAGGCATCGCCGCCGGTGAGGCGGTCACCGCGGGCCACACTCTCGGCGAAGCTTTTGGCCAGGTCGGTGGTAAGCTCGCCCCGCTGCAGGCGGCGGGCGGCGGCGCGTACATCCAGGGCATGTTGTTGCAGATCCCCCCGGCTGCTGAAGCCTTCCAGTACATGGGTCAATAATTGATCCCGGGTCGCCCCCGGGGGCAGACGGTGAACGGCGGCCATCAACTCATGAACTTTCTGGATCAGATCCACCCTTTGCGTGCCACTGTAACCGGCGGCGGCTTGGATAATGCCGTCCAGCACGGCGCGGCTGGCGTCGGGATCGTCGCTCAGCCCCGCCACGGTGCGGCTGATCTCGCCCATCAGGTGCATCAGCTGGACCCGGCCGTCGGCGCCGATCCGGCTCACCAGCTCCGCCAGACGCTGGCGCTGATCCGGGTTCGCCTGCCGCAGGTAACTTTCCATCTGCCGGGCGCTGGCCAGGTGATGCCCCCGCAGGGTGGCCACCGCTTCCACCAGGCGCAGGGCGGTGCTGGGGTCACCGGCCAGTTCCGCCGTGGCCCTGAGCAGAGGGGCCAGGTCACTCAATTCCTGACGCCTGACCAGTTCCCCCAGCAGGCGCTGGCGTTCCCCCGCCGGCAGCTGGCTGGCCAGGGCCGCCAGATCCCGGATCAGGCCGCTGGTGGCGTCAGTGGCGTCGTGAGTACGCAGCACCGTGCGCAGTTGGGCGGCGCTCAGCCCCAGGCCCAGCAGGGTCTGGACGCTATCGGCGTCGAGCTGGTCAATCAGGGTTTTCAGGGCCCGGGCGGTGCGGCCTCCGGTCTTGATATCGCCACTGGCGGCGGCCAGCAGATCGTCGCTGGCCTTGTTGAATAAGCGCGCCGGTTGCAGCAACCATTGGGGTTTGGGCTGCAGTCCGGCGCGGATCTGCAGCTGCCGCAGAGGGGTGATGCCGGCCGCCTCCGCCATGCGGTTTTCCAGGTTGCCCAGGGTGCGTTGCGCCAGTTCCAGTTCCAGCCGCAGGCGCCGTTGCTGCGCCGGGTCGTCGCTGCGCAGTAACTGGTTCGCCAGGTCGTCCACCATGCGGTCGTGGGCGTCGATTTCCAGTTCCAGTTTGTTGCGGTACAGGGCCAGCTGCATCTCCAGGGGCAGGTCGTCCCAGCGGCTGAGGCGGGCTTCATCCAGGCTGCCGATATGTTGCCGCCAGCGGGGGTCCTGGGCCTGCAGGGCGTGGATGCCTTCCTCCCGCAGCACCCCGGGATCCGCCCCCTGGCGCAGGACTACCACCGGTTTGCCGTGGAGGATGACGGTCACCGCGTTGCCACTGGCGGAGCGGGCATAGTGAGCGAAGGCGGCGTCGGGCATCAGCAGCACCGGTACCCGGGCCACCTTGTGGCGCTGGTCGGCGGGCACCGAGGCCAGTAGATTCTGCCGTAGCACCTGCTCCTGCTCCGGGGTCGCCCGCAGCGGGGTGCCCTGGGTGATGGCCTCGTCCAGGGCCTGGTGGAACCGGGTCAGGTCCAGGTTGGGGTCCTCCCGCAGGGCCGCCTGTTCCAGCCGCAGCCGCTCCGCCGGCGACAGGCTGCCTTCCATCTGCCGCAGGTGCAGCTCCACCAGCCCGGCATCCGGCAGTACTGACAAAACCCCCCGCAAATGCTCCGGCACCTGGGTCATATGCTGCTGGCGCTGGGCCCGGGCGGCCGCCTGTTGTCGGTGTTGCCGTTGTCGGGCATTGGCCACTGCCTGCTGCAGGTGCTGGCGGAACTGGCCCCGGTCCAGGCTGGGATCGATGGCCTGGGCCTGACGCAGCAGGGCCTCCACCCGGTGGGGGGCCGGCAGGTCGCCGGCGGCCATGGCGGAGCGCAGGGTATCGATAGCCGCGTCCGGCAGCCGGGCAAACACGCCGATGGCCTGGGGTGGCACATCCTCCAGGGTTTCCGCCCGCTGCCGGGCCAGCACCCGGGTATGGGCATCCCGGGCCAGGCGCGCACTCTGCACCGCGCTGTTGAGATTTTTCAGAAAGCCCACCGTATCCAGGTCCGGGTTCTGGCGTTGGGCCGCCCGCACCAGGGCTTCCGCTTCCCGGGGGTTGAGCTGACCCCGGGCCAGGATGCCCGCCACCCGGGGCAGTTCCGATGCTGGCAGGTGTTCCAGACCCCGCACCGGTATATCGCCGAGGGCGTCCCGTACCGGTCCGGGCAGATCGGCGGTGAGCTGCTCCCGCAGGGGGCGGGCGGTGGCCTCGAAGGCCTCCCGGGCGCCGGCGGCTTCCTCCCCCGCCATGCGCTGGCTGTGCAGCTCCATCTGGTCCCGCAGGGCGGCGAAATCCAGGGCCGGATTTTTTTCGCTCATACTGGCGAACAGATCCAGCCGCCCGGGGCCGGCGGCTCCCAGTTCGCCCCGGTGCAGCATCTCCGCCAGCCGGCCCAGGGAATCGCTGTCCATGGAGCGGGCCAGGGCCTGCAGATCCGGTGGCAGCAGGCTCAGATTACGCCGGTCCAGAGCGATTTGCTGACGGATTTCATCCAGGCTGCGGGGGGGGTCGCCGGCGGCCATGGAGGTGGCCCGCAGTGCCTGCAGATCCTGGGTGCTGAGTTCATCGCCACGGCGGGCGGCCGCCAGCAGTTCGTTATAGCGGGCCCGGTTGCGGCCGCTGCGCCCCACCCGGCCACTGACCCCGGCGCGGCCCCCGGAGCGGATCATGTCCTTGAGTCCCGCCTGCCCCATGCGTTGCAGCGCATCCTGCAGGCTGCCCTGGTAGCGGCCACTGGCCAGGTCGATATAAATACCCATGGCCTCGCCGGCCATGCCCCCCAGGCCTTCTGATACCCCTTCCTTGAGGATCTGGCTGCCAGTGGGCCCCAGGCGCGACCCCAGGCGGGCCAGTTGGCCGGTATTGGCCGCGTCGTCCAGTTGCCCCGCCAGCGCCCGGTTCAGCCGGTTGCCCACACTCTCGGATACGCCGGCGCTCACCGCGCTGATGGAGGCGCCTTTCAGGCCCCCCAGCAGAATCCGCCCCAGGGCCCGATCGGCGCCTTCGTCGTAGGTGCCATCCTGAATCGCGGTCTGGGCGGCGGAACTGGCGGCGCCGGTGATGGCCTCCCGCACCATGGCGCCCCCCACCCGGCCAAAGGCGCGGTTGATGCCCTCGCCCACGCGGGCCAGCCGGCCCACCACCATGCCGCTTTTGCCCAGCCCCCCTGCCAGGGCGCCGCCGGCGCCGGCGGCGGCCACTTCAATGGCGGTGTTGGCCATGTCGGTGGCGGCTTCCTCCCAGCCGTAGCGCTGGCCCCGCATACCACTTTTCACCGCAATGGTGAGCAGCCCGGCGCCCAGGGCGACGATCACACTGGCCAGCACAAAACCCACCCCAAAGGCCATCAGAATGACGGTGGCGGCAATGGCCAGGGCGGTGACCCCCGCCAGCATCAGTTGCTCCTGACGGTCCACTTCCATGCGGTAGCGGGTGGCGGCCTGCTCCACCCGCATGCTGCGGGTGAGCAGAGCGTCACGGTTGCCGGTGAAGCGGGGTTCGGTTTTGCGGTCGCCCCGGTGCTGGCGCTGAAACACCAGCCGGGCGATCCGCGGGTCAATACGTCCATCCGCTGTGAACACGGCGTCCGGGGACCGGGGCAGGGGCAGGCTGTCGGGATCGGCGCCGCCCTCTATTTTCAGGCCCCGCTGGCGCTGGGCCTCGGTGAGCAGCTGGCTGGCCATGGCCCGGGTTTCGGCATCGATGCTCTGGGCCTCGTCGGTGCCGGACATGGTGATGCGGGCCAGCAGGCCGGTGCCCTGCTGACGCTGGTGCTGGGACCGCAGGGCCGCCAGTTCGATGTAGTCCTGATCGGTTTCCGGGTTGCCCCGGGCCAGTATCTCGATGTCGTTGGCCAGGTCGCCGGAGACTTCCGTGACCCGACCGAACATCAGGGTGGCGGCGGGGTTGGTCACCAGCCCCAGGGCGAATTCCCCCCCGGACATGCCCCGGTGGCGGCCGATGCCCAGCATGGCGTCCATGCTCTCCCCGTAACGGGATTGCCAGTCGGCCCGGGCCTGGGCCACCTCGGCTTTGCTGCGGTCCTGGAAGGTCATCCGCAGCAGGTCTTCATTGGTGCCGGTGTCGCGGGTGGCCAGGCGCACCCCGGCGGTGAGGCTGGCCCGGCCCCGGGTGATCAGCTCGTAGCCGTACTGGGCGTTTTCCTGGGCCTCACTGCGGGCGGCGCCGCTGTCACGCCCCGGCACATAGTCCTCACCGCCGAACAGCCGCGCCGTGCGCTGGGCCATATACTGGGTGGCCCCACCGGCCTCGGCGATGTCGGCATCGCTGGGGGCCGGCTCCAGGCGGCGGGCCAGTCGCAGCATGCGCGCTTCCTGTTTGGCCCGCTCCTCCCGCAGCCGGGGCATGATTTGATCCCGGCGCTCCGGGTGTTCCCGCAGTTCCCGCTCCAGCCGGTTCAGCCGCTGATTCTGGAATGCCCGGGTGATCCGCACCTGGGCGGAACGGGAGGGGCGGCCATGGCGGCCGGCGCGCTGGAACTCGTAGACCTGTTGGGCGGTCTCGGCCTCCTCGCTGTTCCAGCCGCCGCGGACCACTGCCTCCACATAGTCCCGCACTCCCTGATCCACTGCCACCCGTTGCGGCGGTCCATGGTGGGAGCCGCCCCGATAGCGGCCCCGGCTGTCCACGGTGGGCCGCTGCACGTAAATGGGCGCGGTGGCCTCGCGGATAAAGATTTCCCGGGCGGCGGCCACGTCGTTCGGGTCGCCACTGTCGGTGGGGCGACGGTGACGGCTGGCGAAATCCACCATGGCGTCGTCGGTAAGCTGCTGCACCTGTTCATCACTGATAAAGGTGGAGCCCTGCACCCGCATCAGCTCTTCCCGGGCCAGTTGCTCAATGTTCTGTACCGACTGGTAGATATGGTCGCTGCTGCGCTGGCGGGCCTGGTTCAGATTGGCCTCCATGCGGGCGGACAGTACCATCCCCAGATCACCGCGAACGTAACCTTCGTTCATGCGATCGGTGGTGCTGCGGGTGAACAGGGTGGTCCAGCTGTCGTTCATGTCCCGCACCAGGGCGTCGATGCGGGCGTCGCCGGCGGCCTCCCGCTCACTCTGGTGCCAGCCCTTCACCAGGGATTCCCGGGCAAAGGCGTTCATGCCGAACACCGAGAGCGTGTCCCGCAGGGCGCTCTCCCGGGCATTGGCCCGGGTGCCGGCGTCGTCAGCGAACATGCCCCGGGCGCGGCTGGCCTGGGCGTCGCTCAGGCACTCGTCGAAGCGTTTGAACAGGTCGCCTTTGTTGGCGATTTTTTCGAAGTAGTACTTCAGGGCCGGCTGGCCCGGCCACTGCAGATCGCCGAAGGCGGCGAATACTTCGTCGTCATCGGCATCGGAGTACACCAGATAGCCCACGGTGACCGCGGTGGTGGCCCCCAGGGTGAGCACGTTGAGCACCACCAGGCCGGTGGTGGTGGCGGTGTCCGGTTTGGTGAGCTCCGCGTCCAGGGTCTGGCTGCGCTGATTCAGATCCTTGTTCAGGCGTTCCTTGATCTGATAGAACACACTGCCCCGGCCGCTGGTCATGTTCTCCTCGAAATCCGCCACCGCGCTGAAATAACCCCGGCCGGCGCCGTCGATGGCGTTGTTGAGGGAGCCGCAGAAACTGCGCAACAGGTTAGCCAGGGCGCCGTCGGCGTCGCCCCGGGATTCCAGAATCTGGGTGGCCATGCGGCCGGCATATTCCCTGGCGTTGCGAATCCGGGCCCAGCCCCCTTCGCTCATGATGCCGGTGGCCTGGTAGGTGTAGAGGTCGAAATCAAACCGGGTGGCGGTGACCACGTCCCCCACGTTCTGCAGACTTTTTTCGGTGCTGTCCCCCAGGGAGTCCAGTTGTTTATTCTTGGCGGCCCGGGCCTGTTGCACCGTTTGGGCGGCCTGCTCCGCCATGGCGGCGTATTGCTGGTCCGGCAACTTGCGGGCGCTGTCCCAGGCGGCCCGCAGCTGTGGCCCCAGCTCCTCGGCATTGAGGAACTGCCCCGGCGGCAGCAACTCCGCCACTCGCGCCACCAGCTCCGGGTAGGCCAGGGCCAGGGAGGCGGCGGTGTTGTCCATCATGCGCTGGGTCATTTCCCCCTGCTCGCGGAAGCTCTTGGCCCCCTGGCTGCCGGCTTTTTGCAGGCCCTCTTCAAGTTTTGGCTGCAGTTCCTTATCCAGATGCAGGATCACGCCGTCGTACTTGTCGATCAGTCCCTGGCCGTGCTGGCCCAGGGTTTCCGCCAGATTGTGGCGGTCATCCTCCACCTGGTAGGTGAGCTGCTCCCGGGCCTGGCGTTGCTGTTCGGCGAACCCCTCCGCCATGGGGGTGGTGAGCCGCAGGGCGTAGTTGGTGAACTGGCCGCGGAAGCTGTCCAGGGAGCGGGCCTGGGTTTGCAGGGTCTGCTCGATATCGCGGTTGGTGCGGGTGTACTGGGATTCCAGCACCGGGGTGATGCGGTCGGCGTGGTAGAAGCCCAGGGGGTTGCTGCCGGCCATGGTTTTAAGCGCGCTGGTGAGATCGCTGTGGGCGGTGCTCAGGCTCTTGCGCGGCCCCGGTGGCACGCTGGACTGGTTGGGCTGTCCCTCCGGCACCGGTGGCGGGTTGGCGCCATAGGGGGGTGGGGTAATGTGGTAGGCCTCCCCCCACTGGTTAATATTAAGGATGTTGGTCTGGGCATCCAGCAGATAGGGGGTGAACTCCTGTTGCAGTTCCAGGTGCTGCTGACTGAGCTCGGTCTGATTGCGGAACAGTTCCTCGTGGACTTCCTGCTGGGCCTGCTCCCGGCCCTGGCTCAGTTCCTCCTCGCTGCGGCTGCCCCAGGTCTGCAGGTGCTCCAGTTGCGCGTCCAGGGCCCGGGTCATCTCCTGTTTGGCGCCGGCCACCGCCTGCCGTACCCGTTTGATACAGCCGGCGGTGAAGGCCAGGATCTCCAGGGCGATATCATTAAAGGACTGCCGGGTGTCCCGGGCCAGATTGTTGGTCCGCCAGACGATCTGGCGCTGGCCCCCCCGGGCCGCGTCCACCACCCGCAGTACCGCCTGCTGGATCTTGGCGTGATGCAGCTCCGGCGGGGAGCCGGTGCGCTGGCGGATGTCACCGGCCCGCTTAATCGCCGCCGGGGGCGGCGCCGGCACCCGTGGGGCCACAATATATCCGGTACGGGCGATCACCGGGGCCGGCAGTTTGGCTTCCTGCTGGCGGCTGCCGGGACCGTCCTGTTGTTGCACGGTGTCCGGTTGCTGCCCGCCGGCGCCCTCCTCACCATCCCCCCGGCCCCGGCGGGCGCGCCGGCCATCGTCGGCGGTGAGGGTCATCTGGTGCAGGCCGCCGGCGCCGGTGTCGCCGGAGCCGGGCCCACCGGTTGCAGCCTCGCCGGTCGCCGAAGTGGTGGCATCGGGGCTGGCCGGTTGCTGCGGTTCCGGGCCCGTGGCGTTGGCCTCCTCCCCCTCGGCAATGGCATTGGCATCCCGGGTGGGGGTGGCCTCCACCCAGCGCACCGGTGCCACCTGGCCGGGGTCCTGCAGGTAATTCCAGCTGCTGTAATCCAGCCGGGGATCATCGATCTGAAAGTCCGTGCTCATATAGCGGGGCACCGAGCACAGGGGCAGCTCTCCCCGGGATGGCTCCCGCTGCGGCACGCCGGCCTGGCGCCGGCGCAGGGCGCGGCCGCTGCCGGGGGCGTCCCGGGATGGCTGAGGGCGGCGGGTGGTGAAGCGGTTATCGGTCATGGCTCGCGGCCCCCGGCGCTAATGCACGGTGGTGTCCGGGGTCTGCTGCTCCAGCGCCTCGGCCACCAGGGCGTCGGGGTGGGGCAGCCACACCCAGCGGGTTTCCACCCACACCAGGCCGTCGTAGTGGACACCGGAGCGGGGATTGAGGGTGCCGGGCTCGTTGTGCCAGCGCCAGGTGAGCCAGATCCACTGCGGCTGCAGCCAGCCAGCCACATTACGATAACCCCGGGGGAAGCGGTCACTGAGCTCGTTGGGCCAGCGCAACAAACCGGCATTGGCGGCGGTGACCGCCAGCTCCGGATAGCCGTCGCCGGGGTCCGCGGTGGGGGCGTTGGCGTAGAGCCGGTCCACCGCCGGCACCAGGGCCGGGGTCAGATCCGGATCGAACAGCTGTTCAAGTTCCGTGGGGGTGGGCTTGAGCTGGCGGGTGAAAATGGGATCGTCCAGGCGCCGGATAATATCCTCCGCCACCTCCCCCAGCAGTTTCAGATTCACCAGCAAAGATTCCCGGGACTCCAGAATGTTGTCCAGCCGCTGATTCAGTTTGCGGCCCTGGTCCGCCACGGTGGGATCGGGATCATGCCGCAGGCGGTGGGCCTGGGGCAGCAGGTCCAGGCGCTCGGTTTCCCGCGCGGCCCAGAGTCCCAGCAGCCGCCGGCGGGGCTCCGGGTCGAACAGCAGATCATTGACGTCCCGGTCCTGCAGCAATGGCAGGCGTTCCGCCAGCAGGCCGCGCATGCCCGGCGGCACCGTGGCCACGTCCAGCACCCGCAGTTTCACCACCGGGTTGAAACTGTAGATCAACACCGGTTTGCGCCCGCCCCAGGTCCAGCTGGCAAATTCCGGCTCCCCACTGGCCAGGGGATCGGCGGCGGTTTCCGCCCGCTGCCAGCCCAGCTCCCCCAGGGTGTCCGCCAGTTGCTGAAAGTGGACTTCCGGCTGCAGCAGCAGGGTCTGGCCCAGTTCATAATCCAGCATCAGGTGGCCTCCTCGGTGGCAGCGGTGCTGCGCCAGTTGTGCAGCAGGCTGAGCTTGCCCGGCAGTTCCCGCCCCAGTTTGCGGTATTCCGCCAGCAGCCCCACCAACAGATCGGCGGCGGTGATGGGTGGCTCTGTCCGGGCCGGGTCATCCGTCCCGGTGTGCACCGCGCCGGCATGCACCGCCGCCGCCAGGACCACATTGCGCAACTGGCCGCCGCTAAAGTCACAGTAGCTGGCCAGCAGCCGGTAGACCTCATCCCCCGGGCCCCGTTGCCCCAGGTGGCTGCGCCACAGCCGTAGCCGTTCCTCGAAGCCGGGCACCGGAAATTCCACGATCAGATCCAGGCGGCGGGTGAAGGCGGGGTCGATCCGTTCCCGGTTGTTGGAGGTGAGGATGACGATGCCGGGATGGGTCTCAATGCGGGTGAGCAGAAAATGGGTGAGCATATTGGCGAAACGCTCGCCGGTTTCCTTGCCCTCGCTGCGTTTGCCAAACAGGGAATCCGCCTCGTCGAACAGCAGCACCACGTCACCGGCGGCGGCCATGTCCAGCACCGCCGACAGATTCTTTTCCGATTCCCCCACGTATTTGTTCATCACCGCCGACAGATCCACCCGGTACAGGGGCGCTCCCAGCCGGGTGGCGATATAGCTGGCGGCCAGGGTCTTGCCGGTACCGCTTTCCCCCATAAACAGGGCCCGCACCCCGGGGTTGGCGGTTTGCCGCAGGGTCCGGCCCAGACCCTGCCACAGGGATTCCCTTTGCCGGGCCCGCTGGATCAGCCGTTCCAGTTCGCTGGCCACCAGCTCCGGCAGCACAATGGCGTCCCGGTCCACCTGGCGTGGTTCGGACTGGGCCAGCAGGCGCAGGCGCTCGGCACCCAGCTGGCCCCGGGCCCGGGTGATGTGCTCGAGATTCAGGGGTTGCCCCTGCTGCTGTGCCAGCAGCCCGGCGGCGGCGGCCAGCTGCCGGATCACCGGGCCGCTAAGCTGGGCGCCGCGGGCACAGGCTTCCGCCCAAGGCTCGCAGCCCGGCTGCCGCTGCCACAGGCGCCGGCGCTGCCCCTGGTCCGGCAGGGGCATGGTCAGTTCCAGGCAGCCGTCAGCATCAATGGCGCCGTCATTGCCCAACAGCAACACCTGGGGCTGGTGCCAGGGCAGAGTGGGGGCGCCGGCGGGCCACAGCGGCCAGGTCTCCCCGGGCCCCGGGTTGGGCGCCAGCACCGGCAGCCAGCCGCCGTAGCGGCACAGCAGCCGCAATGGGGCATCGCCGTGCCAGCGGGCGGCGGGGATTTCCAGCGCCCCCAGGCCCAGGCTGCGGGCCAGGGCCCGGGCCAGCAGCCGGCGGCCACTGTGGGGTGGGCCCCGCAATACCAGGCTGTGGGCATGACCGTCCTGTAGCAGCGCGGTCAGTTGCGGGATCTGGTCCTGCAGGGATTGCGGTAGCAGTTCCAGACTGTCCGCCCCAGGTTCGGCGCTGTGTCTGTCGATCCCGGGCAGGCGCCGGCATTGGGGCCAGTGCCGGTATTGCTGCAACAGCACGCCCCAGGCAACGGGATCGATACTGAGCCGTTGCAGGGGTAGCGGCAGGGGCTCCTCGGCGTCCTGGCCGTGGCACTGAATCAGACCCAGCTCCAGTAACGGGTGATTGAGCAGGGTAAACAGATCCGGATCGGTGTCGGTGGTCACTTCCGCCAGCAGCGACTGACACAGATGCAGACTGGGATTGGCCCCGGGGCCGGGAGACTGCAGTTGCGCCACCACCAGGGCAATCAGATGGCTGCGCTGGGTTTCCCCCAACAGGGTCAGCAGCAACGCCTGGGTGGGGCTCAACCCGGTATCGCGAAGCAGCCGGCTGAGGGGATCCCGGTCCCGCGGTGGCCACTGGTCCGCCAGCGCCTGCTGCAGGCTGCCGGCATCGTAGGGTCGTTGCCGCAGTAGCTGGTCCGCCTCTTCCCGCAGCAGTCGCAGCAGGCCGGCGTCCTTGGGCAGGGCCCGCTGCCAGAAACGGATCAGTACCAGCCGCAGCCAGCCCGCCAGGGCCTGCCACAGGGGAATGGCGGCTTGCGGTGGACGTTCAGAGGTCATAGTGAAACTGCACCACCCGGCCCAGCCAGGGCAGCCAGCCGGGGTTAATATCCAGCCCCGCCAGCCGCACCGGCATCCGCACCTGCTGGGGGGCGGCGTGCAGATCCAGATGGCTGGGGGTGTGGTGAATGCGCGCCGGCAGACGCAGTAAATTCGGCTGCCAGACTGCCTGGGGTTCATACCACTGCCGGGCCAGGCTGGCGATCTCCCTCGCCGCCGGCAGAGGCGGAAATTGCGCCAGTTGGTGCGAGTCCTCCAGCCCCAGATCCAGCAGAATAAACCGGCACAGGGGATCGGTGTGGTCCAGGTCCAGGGTCTGCCCCAGCCGCAGCAGCCACAGCCAGCCGTGGGGCAGCGCGGCCCAGTGGCATTGCATAATCTGTTGCAGGGGGGGCCGGTTGAGGAAGTTCAGCAGATACAACAGGCCGCCCTGTCCGGTCTCCAGCCATTGGCTGTCCGCGCTGGGATCCGGTGTGGTGACGGTGGTCACCGGGGCCACCCGCAGCTGGCGGTGGGGCGACGCGGGGGCCGGTTCCGCGCTGGGGATGGAAGCGGGCTCCACCCTGATCGGGTCCGGGTGGGATGGGTGCTGATCGGGCTGCGACATTACGGGCACGGATTGTGGTGGCTCCTGGGGGGTACTGGCTTCCGTAGTGGTGCCATTGGTGAAGGAACGGGCACCTACGGGGGGCTGGCCCTCCCTGGCCGGCGGCGGGTAACGGCCGGCAGGGGCTGGCTCTGCTGCCGGCTCCGGGTCCGTTAGCGGTACCGGAGTGGCGGAGACCGGCGCTGCCGGTGGCGATGCGTGAGTGGGTGCCCTGGAGTGCTGGAAATCCACCGGCGGTGCCGGCGCCAGACTGCGGGCCACTGCCTGTAACGCCTGCTCCGGCGCCTGCCACAGCATCAGTGGCCGCCAGCTTTGCGCCACCACCGCCAGGGCCAGGCGCCGGCGCGGATCCGTGGGGGGCAGAGCGGCCAGTACCGGCTGCCAGTACTGGCGCAGGGCAGGGGGCAGGGTCGCCCCCCCGGACTCAGGTGCCGGGGCAGCCCCGTCGTTGCCGTCAGTGAGCCTGTCAGCGGGCAGCGCCACCCGGTAATCCTGGCGCACCTGCAGCTCCGCCAATACTGTGACGGCATCCTCCGCTCGCAGGCAGCGCCAGACCAGGGGCAGGGTCTGGCGCTGCCCCAAACGCCGGGTCAGGGTGGGCAGTAGTGGCAAATGCTCCGCCAGTACGCTGGCGCAGGCCTGGCCGGCGGGTCGGGCAAACAGATGGGACCAGCGCCGCCAGTACCAGCGCTGCGCCGCCCGGCCCCGGGCCAGATCCGTCAGCAGGCTGGCCACCAGCGCCGCCAGATCGGCAAAGCGCACCACGTTGTCCGGATCGGATTCCGCCGCCACGCAATGCCGGGCCTGTTGTAAGACCTCTGCCGCCAGCCGGTTGCCCGGGGCCCGGGCCTGAATCCGGCGCACCAGCACATAGGACTCACCGGGGGCCTGGGGCCATTCCGCCTGTTGCAGGCTGCGATTCACCCGCTCCAGGGCCTGCTTCGGCCCCCGCAGCTGCAGGCGGTGAATCTGAGTGTGATCCCGCTCCAGCATGGTTGTCTCAACCCTCTTTCAATCTTCTCTACGACTCTCAACCTTCTCGCAACTCGCAACCTGCCCACAACCGGACTGTTTTGCGATATCGCAGGCTACTCGTTACCTAGCGCTGTTTGCGCAGATTGCCCACCACCGCCAACTGGGTGTTGATTTTGATGGCGGGCTGCACCAGGTTGACGATGCTCACCTGGGTGCTGTCGGGACTGTGATCCTCCACCGTCAGCTCCGCCGCCACCTGCTGGTTCAGATCCAGCAGTTGCAGCTTCACCCCCGGCTGGGGCGCCCGGTTCAGTTTCACCCGGAAGCGTTCCCCCAGCCCCACCCGGCCCGGTGGCAACAGCACTTTGCCGCGCACAATCTCCTGAGGATCCCCCAGGGAGGCAAAGATCAGCGCCGCCCGGATCATATTGCGCATGGCGTTGCGGCTGGGGCCGTCGGCCTCGTCCCGCAGGCAGCCGAACCACCACTGGACCAGCTCCGCCAGGGTGCGGGTGGCATTGAAGTCATCCTGCTCGGCCTGTTCCAGCCCCGGCCACCAGCTCACCTGCTCCACCCGGATGCGGTCATCCTCCGCCAGCTGTCCCCATTGCAGGCGGATGGAACCGGGCAGCAGCGCCAACTGGTCCAGCAGGCAGGCCAGACATTGCTCGAGCCGTTCCCGCAGGGTCTGGGCCTGTTTGCGCAGGCTGCCCTGACCGCTCTGGGCCAGATCCTCCAGCGACAGCACCCGGGCCGCCTTGGCCTGGGTCTGCACACTGCTGTCGGTAAATCGGGGCAGGGTGAGCCCCGCCCATTGCTGCACCAGGCTCTGGGTCTGCCGATGCACGGTCTGCAGCCGGGCCTGTAGGGTGTCGCCGCCACTGTTAAGCCGGATTTTTTGCGGCCGGGCCTGGAACCGGGCCCGGCGCAGTTGTTCCAGATACTCGAACTTATGGAACGGCGGCAGCTTGGGTTTCAGCTGGTACAGCCCGGCCCAGTCGTCCATGGGGATTTCGGTGACGGCGCTGAAGAAATTGTCCAATTCCGCCGGCAGCTCGGCATCGGTGTCCCAGTCGCAGCCGGGCACCGGGTCGGACTCACTGTAATGCCGCAGCGGCAGGGGATCCGCCAGGGTCAGGGAGACCGGTGTCTGTCGCACCCGTACATAATACAGCCCCACCACCCCGTCGGTGAGAATGCGGCTGCGTTCCCGGTTGCGCTCATAAACCTGGCGCCAGTCCTCCTCCAGCAGGCGTTGGGCCACGCCGTAATCCCCCACCTGCTCGTCGAAGCGCCGGTCCAGGTTTTCCAGGGTTTCCCGGGCCACCCGGATCAGGCCGCTAAGCTTTTCGATACGGGCCAGCTTGCGGGTGTGTTCGCGCAACTTGCCCTGCAGTTTGCGCTCCACCTGGTTGTAGCGGGCCTCGCAGATGGCGATCCACTGGGTCAGTACCTTGCCCGCCACGAACAGGGCCTGGTAGCGTTTCTGGTTGGCCACCAGGCCCCGGGTGTGCTCGTAACTGGGCCGTTGATCCTCCGGATAACCCGCCAGGATTTCCTGGGTGCGTTTGGTGATATTGCCCTCCAGCACCTGGGGGGACAGCAGCTCCTGATCCTTCAGCACCGTGCGCAGTTTGGCGCGTAGGGCGCTGGCGTCGGTGGGATCGAACAGGTCCATCAGGGTGGCCAGCAGATCCTGCATGCCGTAGTAGGCTTTGCTGTATTCGTTGATTTCCGGACTGATATGGTCCAGCACCCCAAAACGAAACTGCTTGGCGTTGTAGGCGGGCTTGCTGACGGCGCTCTTCGCCAGATTGGCCAGCAGATCCAGCCGCTGTTTGTTGATCCCCAGTTCAAAGGCGGAGTAACTCTGGGGCTTCATGGTGAGATAGCTGGGGGTGGTACTGGTGCTGGTATTGAGGGCGGCGGACAGCAGATTACCGCTGAAGTTAACGGTTTTCGCTGTGTTGCCCCCGGTATCCGCCAACAGTTGCGGGCCGCTGGCGCCGCTCAGACTGCGGCTGGCGCTATCGCCGCCGGTGATCGCGCTGGCGGCGGATTTGGCGGCACTGCCGGCGGCGCCCACCAGTTTACTGCTGCCTGCCGTCTGGCCTTCGTTGCTGGGAGTCAGCTCTTCGGGAATCAGATCGGTGTTGAGACTGGCGTAGGGCAGCCAGCGGGCCACCTGCAGGCCATTGCCGTCGCCGGCCACGCCCCCCGCCAGGGAGGACAGGGCCACGGTCTGGGAATCCAGTTGCTGCCGTTGCAGCAACACCAGATCCCGGGTTTTCTCCAGTCGCGAGCGAATGGCGCGAATCTGGTTTTCAATAGCCTCCAGCTCCACCAGCGCCACCGCGTACTGCACCACCAGGCCGTCCTCGTCCGGGGCGGGCACCGGGGGTGGCACCATGGCGCCGTCTTCGTTGACCAGCCAGCGTTGATAGAAATCCGGCGCCGCCGGGGGATTGCGGTCGTAGGGATAGGGCAAAACGTCACTGCTGTCCGGCGCCAATTCTTCCCGGGCCCGCTGCGCCACGTTCTGGAACAGTGCCAGGGGGGTCAGTGGCGGCTGTACCGGCCGGGGCAGGTCCAGGTGTTTGAACTGTTCCGGATCCAGCACCCGGTGCTCCAGGGCCACCAGCTCCGCCGGCTGGGTCAGGGGTTCCTCGTCGGACGGTTCCACGTAGTAGAGCCGGTCGAACTGCTGGCGCCAGTGGTGCCAGGCATCGTAGGCGCGCATGTAGAAGCGGTAGATGTCCGCTTCCAGCCGGGTGTCCGTGGGGGGAATATCCAGCAGATCCGGTCGGTAATCGGCCCGGTTCAGGGCCAGCAGCAGACGGATGCGATCGCCGGCGGGCTGGCGCAGATCAATGACCCGTCGGGGCAGATGGCGCTGGATCAACTCCGCCACCGCGTCCGCCGGCACCGGTACCATATCCACTCCCACATGGGTGGGCAGCCAGTGCAGGCCGGGGCTGACGCTGGCGGGGCTGCGCAGCCAGGGTACCGGCAACTGGCCCGCCGCCGGCAGGTAATCCAGGTGCAGATTGCTGGCCAGAAACTCTGCCAGGGGGGTCCCGCTGTTGGCGGGCAGGCTGTGGGCCTGCATCACCTGGCGCAGACGGGCGCTCACCTGATTCAGCAGCACCTGATAACCGCTGTCGCCACTGGCCTGATAGCGGCCGGCGGCCTCCGACACCCAGGTCACCTGGTGTTGGTCGCCGCTGGTGACCACCGCCAGCAGCGCCAGGGGCACCGCCTGCTGGAAACCCGTCAGAAAAGCGCCGTCCACCCGGTCCGCCGCCACCCGGTTCTGTAATTGGGCGGGGTCACTGGATGCCACCAGAGCGGGATCAATGGCCAGCCGCTTCAGCTCCACGCTGGTGACCGCCACCAGCCGGGAATCCCGGGTGGGGTCGAATGCCATGCGCTGGCAGGGATCCACCGCCGGGCTGTCGATGCTGTGCAGGGCCTGCCGCAGGCTCAGGTAGTAGACCCCGGTGGCGTCGCTGGTGGCGGTGCGCTCGAGGTAATGCTCGATCACTTCCGCCCAGTCCGCCCGCAATGGTGATTGCAGGTTGAGGGTCTGACCCTGGGGGGTCACCGCCAGTCCCGGGTTCACCACGAAGCTGGCGTGATCCAGCAGGCCTCCCGGGCCGCCACTGCTCAGGTTGAGCCCGGACACCACCCCCGGCCAGTGGGTTTTCAGCAGCGGCTGCAGCCGGGTGTCGGCGTAGGCCTGCTGGCGGTCGAATTCCTCTTCCCCCAGGTGACGGCCGGGGAACATATGCACCCGTTCCAGTTTGGGATCACTGGCCACGGGGCGGTGCAGAACGATAAAACTCATAACGGCCTCCCGGGCCCGGCGTTAATTGATTTCACCCACCAGTGCCTCCCAGCGGGCCAGCAGGGGGCTGTCCAGCCCCAGTTCAGCGGCTGCCTCCAGCACCATTTTGCCGCTGGCGGAAGGGTGACGTTCGGTATTGGCCAGCAGTCGCTCCAGCACCGGCTCCAGGGCCTCCTGTCTGGCCAGCAGCAGCAGCGTGGGCCAGACCACGGCGTCGTAGTGGGGCTCCACCCGCAGCAAAAACCGGTTTACCTGCTGCACCAGGCGGGCATCGTCCGGAAACTCCTGGCGTAGCTGATTGAGGGCGGTGTCCCCGTCACTGTCCGGGGCCGGGCGCAATTTGCCCAGGCTGTCCAGGTTGATAAAACGCAGAAACACGGACTCCTCGTCTTCAATCAGGCCGCCGGGATCGCCGGGGTTTTCGGTGGGGGTTTCCGTGTCCGTGGGCGGCGGTGGGGTGGGCATCTCACTGCCCAGAGCCAGTACGATGCCGCTGACCGCGGTCTCCGCCGCCCGCAGGGGCCGCCGCACATAGAGCACCTGGTCGGCGTCGATGCGATCCCAGATGGCCTGCCAGACGGCGGCGTCCGTATCCAGGTTGTGTACCGGCTGCACCGGATAGAGTTTCAGCCGCAGCAGATCCAGTTGCGGCAGGCGCCGGCTGGCAGGGTCGAAATCGCGCTCCAACTGGCGGGCGTAGTGGCCATAGTCCTGGTTGGACAGGGGTGCCAGCACCACAATGTCCACCGTCTCGCCGCTGCCCAGATCGATATTGGGCAGGGCCATGGATTCCGCCTGAATCAGCTCCACGTCCGCCAGCCGCACCGGGGCGATGTGCACCGGGAAATGCTCAGGAAAGTAATTCTGTCGTCCGTTCACCGGGTCCACCGCCGCTTTGGGCAGGCCACCGGCCGGCGGCAGCAGGCTGAAATAGTCGTTGGCGGCAAAGCGGTTGTTGAGGCTGCCGGCCTGGCGGTGGGCCAGAATATCCCCCAGCAGGGACTGATACTGGCGGGCCAGATCCTGTTGCGGGCGGTGAGGGCTGTGCTCCCGCCGCGCCGGCTGGCGCAGCAGCTGGCTGTCCAGCCATTGGGGAGTGTCGTTCTGAATCGCCAGGACCCCCAGGGCCACACTGTCATCAGGAATCAGGCCCGCGGCCAGATCCTTGTCCAGCAGTTCCTCCATCAGCCGGGCGCGCACGTGCAGGGGATGTTGTTGCGGCAGCGGCAAGGGCAACGGCACCAGGCCCAATTGCACCGCCTCGGTCACCAGGGCGTAGTCGGCCCCCCGCTTGTTGGCCAGATCCGTGGGGAACACTTCCGCCAGATCCGTGGCCACCTCCACGTAACGCAGCACCACCGCGTACAGGGCCCGGTTGAAGCGCCGGTAGCGGCTCTGGTTCAGTTGCGAGATCAGGGCCCGGTCCCCCAGGCTCACCATCAGTGGACCGGTCAGGTGCAGTACCCGGCCCAGGGCACTCATGGCGTAGCCCGGTTGCAGGGTCAGCAGCCCGGAAAAGGAGTCGAAACTGAGCTCCAGGCCGTCGATCACCCCCTGGCCCAGGGTCTTGCCGATTTCCCGCAGGCGCTGATCCAGGTAGATCTGATCCCGCTCCAGATCCTCGGCGGTGAGCAGGCGGCCATCAAAGTAATGCGTGCGGGTCATGCGGGGATCGATATCGGCAATATGCTCCAGGCTTTCACCGGCGGCGACGGGGTTCCCCAGGGGTTGAAACAGTATCTCGCTCATGATGTCTCCTTGTCCCGTGGCGGGCGGTGATCAGGTTTGGCGGTTAAGCCAGGCCAGCTGGCTGGCGGTGGTGAGGAACGGGCGCACCAGGTTGTTCACCTGAATCCGCTGCGGGTTCACCACAATATTGTCGATATCGCTGGCGTCGATGCGGATGCGGGCCAGCAGCAGCCGGGCCCCGTCTTCCAGTTCGTCCGCCAGGTTCACCGTGTCCAGCCCGCTGGCATCCAGGGCATGCAGCAGCCGGGTGTGCAGGCTGAGCTGGGCGTGGGCCTGGGGGTTGCTCAGCTCCAGTTCGTCCAGGGTCTGCTGTTCCAGATCACTGAGCGGCGGCAGGGCGTCGGCCACCGGGGTGTGGCTGCCCCAGGGATCATAGCGTTGTTCGGGGCCGCTGGGAGGCAGCTCCGGGATCAACTCAAGGGCCAGACTGTCGGCGGTGCGGCTGGGCTGCACCGGATCGGTACTCAGATTCAGCTTGCGGCTCAGCACCGGTTGCCGGGCCAGGGGGCAGTCCTGTTGCCGCACCGTCACTTTCAGCCATAGATGCTGATTGCTGCCATCGAAGCCCTCCATCAGCTCTGCCTCGCTTTGGGCGTCCAGCCATTGCCGCAGATCGATGCAGTAGGTCTCGTGCACCATTACCTCCCGACCCAGGCCGTCGATGGCAATGCCGGGGCTGACGTGGACTCGCACCAGAATTTCATCCACATCATTGCCGTGGCTGTCCGGCTGCAGGCTGACCCGCAGCCCCGCCAGGGTGCCATAGCCGTGCAGCCAGTACTGGTGCCGGGTGAGGCGGCGGCGGTGATAGGCCTGCTCGTCCCGGGTGGCTTCCAGCCCCAGCATCATGCCGGCTTCGTAGCTTACCCGGCGCAGGGGTTCTGCCAGTTGGTTGTCCTGCTCCAGGGTGGGCAGGTCATCCAGATCACTCATGGGGCCTCCTCGTTGCTGTTATGAGCCGCTCAGGGCTGTTATCTGCCGCTCAGGGCTGTTACGTGCCGCTCAGGGCTGTCATTTACGTTGCTCAGGCGCCGGCATTAATGTCCCGGGGCGAGAACGCCACCGGGTTGCGCACCAGGCCTTCCTGTCCGATCAGGGTCTGGTTCAGGATCACCGGCTCCGGTTCGGGGCGGTGCTCCAGATAAGTGTCCACACTCAGCAGGGGCGAGGTGCCGAGAATGAAAGGTCGTTCGGTTTCAATCAGCCGCCAGCGCAGATGGGCCGGCGCCTGCTGCCGCAACTGGGCCTCCACCTCGCCCCGCTGCTGCCGGGCCTGGCCATGGAGCATCACGCTCAGGCGGTGGGCATAGCGGTCGAAAAATTCCGCCACCGCCGCCGCCTCGTCGGCGTTGCGTAACTCCGGGGCGAACAGGGCCAGAAATTCCCGGGCGTTCATTTCTGACAGAATCAGGCTGTCGCCGACGATGCTGTTGCCGCTCATGCCGGTGCCCAGGGTCAGGGGGTGCTGGCGATCGTCCAGGTCCAGCCCCAGGATGGTGGCCAGGGTGCGGCGCAGGCGGAAATTCTCCACCACCACCACTTCGCCCCGCTGTACCCCGCCGTCGGTGGCGATATCCAGGGCCAGATTCAGGGCACCCAGGGTGCCCTTGTACTGCTGGATCAGGGTGGCGTGTTTGAGCCAGCGCCGTTGCCGGGCCTGGGGCCAGTGGGCCGGCAGGGTTTCCCCCAGGGATTGGGCCAGCCAGGCCAGATTGGCGGCGGGGGCGGCCTCCGGATGCAGTAACTGATCGCTGGCGGCGATGCGGCCTTCGATGGGGGTGAGCATGCCTTCCAGGCAGGCCAGCAGCCGTTCCCGGACATCGGCGCCATTGGCCGGAGCGCTGGTGGCGGCGGGGTCGAAGGGAGTTTCCTGGCGGTACAGCTCCGGCAGGTAGGCTTCCTGATAGGAAAACCGGGGCTGGTAGACCCGAATGGCGTGCAGGGCCGGGGTGGCGCGGCCGCTACCGGTGAAATGCACCTGCAGTTGCAGGTAGCGGCCGCTGAGCCGGCGGTTGGCGCCGCCGGGACGCTGCAGCAGCAGTTCGAACAGCCCCCGCTGGCCCGGTTCGTGGCCCGCCAGGGGCTGCTGGTAGGCCAGCTCCGATGGCAGGGGGTTCCACACCGGTGCCGGCTGGGGAATCAGCTCAGCGCTGCCCCGTTGCTCCGGGGTGTCGAAGACCCGGGCGGAGAGGGTGATACGGCACCCCGGGGGGATGCAGGCATCCAGATACAGCCGGTGCCAGATGGTGTCGGGGGCGCCGGAATCCAGCACCTCCTGCAGCAGCGCACTGGCTTCCGGATAGTACTGGGGCTGACGCAGGGCGTGCAGCTCCCGGGGCCGGGGGTCGAATTCCGGATAGTCCGGGTCCCGCTCCGCCTGATAGCGCAGCTGGCCATCGGCGCAACTGGCGAAGCGGGGCACCGCCAGGGACAGCATGGGATAGCGCTCCCGTACCAGGCGGGCAGTACCCGCCTCAGCATCGTTTTCCAACTCCGAATCGGTACCGGGGTGAAGGCTCAACACCGGACAGTCCCGCTGGCGGAAGTCAGTATCACCGGCCTCGGTGGGCGCCAGTGCCGCCAGCCGTCCGGGGGCGGCCCATTGCAGATCAATAACGAAGGGAATCTCCGGTTCCAGCTCATACAGCCGCAGGGGAAGATCCGCCTGCTTACTGAGGGGGCGGCTGGCGATCCGCTGCCGGCCGTTGTGGTCGTGTAACAGCAGATACAGCTGTTGGTCATCGCCGGTGATGGCCAGGGCCTCCCAGCCTACCGGTAATGCCTGCTGCCAGCTCAGGGCCAGGGCCCGGGGATTGAGGGTTTCCGGTTCGAACCGGTCCTCCTGGGGCACATAGGGCAGGGGCAGCGGCGCACCGTCGCACAACAGCAACTGATCCGCGCTCACGCACCAGACCCGGTTGTGGGTGTCCACCCAGGCCCGCCGTGGCGCCAACGGCAGTTCGCAGTCACTGCGCCAGCGCCGACCCAGATGGAACAGCACCAGACCGTGACTGTCGCCGGGGTCGCCGCTGGCATTGGTGTAGGGGGCGGCCAGGCAGCCCCCGGCATTCAGTGCCAGGTCCGTGAACCGGCCCGCCGGTGCCTGCAGCGGGCTGAGTTCGCCATCCTGCAGTACCCGCCAGCCATGGCCGCTGTTGTATTCAATGCGGTCGCCGCCGGGATTGAGCCGGGCCACCTGGTAATAGGCATCCACCGCCATGGGGGTGGTGTTGCCCCAGGCCGTCAGCGCCGCCGCCGGGTCGCTGGCGGGCAGGCGCAGGGGCTGATTCTGGGCCAGGGTCAGGGCCTGGCGCCGGGGCTGCCACTGCAGCCGGCTGGAACCTTCCTCGAACTCCTGCTCAGTGCGCAGCAGAAAGTAGCCGGTGTGGTTCACATCCATGACGCCGGGCTCCGCTGCGGCACGCTATTGCTTTTGATCACCATCCCGTTCATCGCTGTACCATTAACCTCTGTACCGTTCACTCCGGCACCTTTCACTCCAGCCCCGCTCACCTCAGCACACCTCCGGAATCACCGGCACCGGAATGCCGTCGCCGCTGTCCGTGGCAGCCCCCTGCAGGGGGCCGATACCCTGAGGCAGCTGCGGGGTGTCCTCGGGGCCACCCACCGCCACCCGCACGCCCATCAGTTCCGGCAGCTGATAGGCCGCCAGGGAGAAGGCTTCGGCTTCCGGCAAGCGCTGCCAGCCGGCGTCGCTGTGACGGAACAACGCCACCCCGTTCACCGCCCGCACTCCCGCCACCCGGGCCGCCTGGGTCAGCAGTTCGTTAGCCTGCACCGGCTGGGCCAGGGGCCAGCCAGTGCCGTCCGCGCCGCCACCCGTAAGCGGCCACAGATACTCGGTGATCACCGCGCGCACGGCGTTCAGGGTTTCCTGTTCGGTCTGCGGGTCCCGCACCTGCACCACAACACTCACCGCCAGGGGCAGGAACTGCGGGCTTAATACATAGAGTTCGGTCCCCACCTGAATCCGCTGCAACAGGTACTGAAACACGTCCTTCAACAGCCCCCGGGTGGGTTTGGGCCAGTTGCCGATACCCACCTCCGCCGGCGGCAGTACAAAGACGCTCACCACCCCGGGAATCTCCTCCTGCGCCGCCGCCAGGGTGGCCCCCGGCAGAAAGCCCGGCATCACCTCGGCCCGGGCCACCGGATTCAGCGGATTGTTACGGCACAGCACCTGGAAATCGGTGGCGGTGACTGCCCGGTTGCGATGGGTAAGGAACTGGGGAATCCGCTGTTCCGCCTGGGCCACGGTTTCCCCGTCGCGGCCCCCCTGCAACGGCCATTCGTGGCGCAGCTTGAAGCGGGGGCTGGCGTCGACGATTTCCTTGATGTCGCCGGCGGGCAGATTGCCGGCGATGCCGCCGCCGTAGCGGTATTCGGCGATGCGAATGCGCGCCCCCCGGGGCGGCCGCCGGCCCTGCTCCAGGCCGTCCCCGAAATACACATAGCCGGCGTCGGCGTTGAGCCGGTACACCCGGGCCGAGGGCCCCTGGCCCGCCAGAAAATCCACGCCCTGCCAGTCCACCCAGGCGCCTTCCTCTTCCACCTGCAGTTGCAGGGTGGCGCCATCAATCTGCTGATCCGGCAGCGCCACCACCTGATCCGGCAGCCCGGTGCCCAGCCCCACCACCGTATCCCGGCGCAGACCCTGGGCCACCACCTCAACCCCGTTCAGCCCCAGATAGCCCAGGGCCAGCCCCGGCTCATCGGGGCAGCGCAGGCGAATCCACAGGGCCACCCGGGAGGCCTCCACGGCGTCCTCTAAGGCGGGCGGATATTGTTTGCTGCCGTCGAACATGGGATCGGCGTAGGCGAAATCCGCGAACAGGCTGGCGTTCTTTGGCAGCCGCAGGCGCACCACCCCGGTCTGGCGCCCGCCCAGGGAAGTGTCCGCCATCACCTCCAGGGGCAGAAAGCGGGGCTCGCCGTCGGGGCCGGCGGCCACCAGTTCCCACAGCAGGGTGCGGGACTCCAAATCGGATACCCGCTCCGCCTCCAACTCGTCCGCCGGAGCAAGGGCGATATTCAGACGGATGCCCGCCAGGTTTTCCCGCAGCAGATCCAGATGGCTGTCCAGTTGTTTGGGGGCGATGCAGGCCAGGTACAGGCTCTGATCCAGGCTGCGTTCCAGGTTCAGTACCTCCCGCCCGATTTCAAAGCGCCTTGGCTGGAACGGTTGCGGGGTCTGGCCCCGGCGCAGTCCGTACTGTTCGTGCAGATCCTGCAACGTGAGATTGAGGGCCTCCAGATCGTCGATGGTGAGAATCCGCTTGCTGAGTACCTGCAGACTGAGACAGGTGGGCTGCAACTCCCCCAGGCCGGTGAGGGCCTGTTTGCCACCCCGAAACTGACTGCCCTCCTTCAGCAGGGGCGGCAGACTGACGCTGGTGGGGCCGGCGTCCACGCACACCACCCCCCGGGCCGGCCTGGCCGGGCGCACCGGAATCTGCAGCAGATTAAGGAACACCCGGCGCTGGCGCTCGGGAATCAGGTTGGCGCGATAGAGGATGGTTTCGGTGTACCAGGCAAACAGATCGATCAGGCTGTGCACCGGATCGCCGGGGGCAATCCGGGTCAACTCCGGCAGATGGGCTGCCAGCCGGACCCTGGCTTCCTCCACCAGGTCATCGAAGCGGCGATCGTCCAGATTGGGAACCGGTAATGGCATGGGTTGGCTTCCTCCTTACTGGCCCAGGTTCAGGGTCAGACCCAGTTCCTGGGGGGCCGGATGGTGACGCAGGTGATAGCGGATATGGATATGCACTTCCGCCTGATGGGCGGTGGGTTGCACGTCCACCTGATCCACCACCACCCGGGTCTCCCACAGGGCCAGGGATTTGCGTACCACGCCGGCAATCAGGTTGCGGGTGGTTTCATTGTTGGGCTGATGCACGAAATTCAGCAGTCCGGCGCCAAAGTCCGGTCGCTGCAGCCGTTCTCCGGGCCGGG
The DNA here is from genome assembly GCA_002701845.1 of Pseudomonadales bacterium. Taxonomy (GTDB): domain Bacteria; phylum Pseudomonadota; class Gammaproteobacteria; order Pseudomonadales; family Ketobacteraceae; genus Ketobacter. The sequence goes on along the minus strand of NZXG01000031.1, from coordinate 47,999 downwards.
TCAGCAGAATGTTCAGCATCACCTCGCGCACGCTCTGATCCAACCCGGACCAGGGCAGGCTGCCGTCGGGGTCAATGGCGCCCAGGGGCCAGCTCTGAATATTGGGGATGGGGGTGCTCATGACAGGCGCTCCGAATGCATTGGTGTGTCCATGGTCACTTATTCAGTTACTTATCGATTTTCGGGAACGGCAGACAGATCCGCACCCAGGGCAGCCAGAAGAACACAATGTTCAGCAGCGAGATCATGATCATCAGCAGAATCATGGCCACCAGAGTGATCACCGGCAGACTGAAGGAGCAGATCCACTGGATGCCGAATTTGGGCCCGCTGCCCACCACATCCTCGCTGGCACCTTTCTTCAGGTTCAGGCCGTTGATCAGATCGAAGGTGTCCCCCGGGGTGAGAATGCTGGCGCCCTTGGCCAGCCCCCGCTTGAGATCTTTGAGCCCGGGCATGGGGATCAGGGACGGCCGGCTGGCCTCGGGATCAAACGGGGCCGCCACCCGGAACTGCAGGCTGCGGCAGGCGCGGTCGGCCCAGTGAATCTGTTCCTTGCCCTGATCATTTTTGGCCCGGACGAAGGGCAGAATCTGATACAGATCCCCAGCCCCCTGGGTGAACTTGGGCAGAGGAATTTCCCGGGCCTGGGTCAGGGTCTGGCGGCGGAACCGTTGCCCCAGCTGGTGGCGCAGATCCTCGGCGTCGGCGGCGGAAAGGCGCAGGGAAAGGTTCAGCTCACCGTCGCCATCGGCCTGGGGCAGGGGCTCCAGGCTGGCCAGCCGTTCCAGGCCCCCGGCGCGGTCGGCGGCGTCCTCCTGGCGGCTGATCCAGGGCACCAGGGGATTGTCCGCGCCCCGGGCGAAACAATCCCGCAGGTATTGAGTCAGACTGAACCTGCGAGCGGGTTTGAACTGGTCCCGCATCTGCTCATGAAAGCCGCCGTACTGTACATGATGAGGCAGCAGCCAGTCCCGATAGAACCAGATGTCCTCCCCCAGTTGCTCCAGGGCCTGGTTGTCGTCGCGGCCGGCCTCCCCCAGATGGTAGCGTTGCACCAGCAGGCGCAACCATTCGAAGCAACCGCTGCTGGGTACGCCCCGCTGAATGAGCCAGCTGTGTTCCGCGGTCCACGCCGGACTGCCATCCCGGTAGCCGAAGGGCCAGGGCAGACTGCGGGCGGCGAACTGCTCCACCTGCTGGCGGGAATCCGGGTCGAACAGGGTGTCCTCCTGGCGTTCGTAATAGAAGCCCCCCAGGGGCACGTAACCGAACAGCAGGGTATGGCGTTGGCCCTGTTCATCGTGACTGGTGAGCACGTGCAGGGGATGGGTCTGCTCGCCACTGTAAGTGGCCCGGTTGGCACGGGCATGCAGCACGCCGTTGGCGCACAGGCGCCGGTCCAGATCCGGGTCCCGGCCGGCATCGCTGGCGGCCTGCCAGCCCAGGGCTTCCCCCTGCTCCAGCACCCAGGCCTGTTCGCCGCCGCCGCGCCGGCGCCGGATCACGAAGCCGGCGGAGGTGATGCGGGCCGGATCCAGTGGCGGTCGGCCGAAGCGCTCGCAGATCACCTCGCAGCACACCACATGGAAGGCGCGGTGGGTGGGTAGCCGCAGCACCGGGTGACGGTCGCTGGCGCGGGTGTCCTCACTGATCCACTGGCCGAACTGGGGCTCTTCAAACCGGCGTTGTTGTACGTCCTGCTGGAAGCGGGCAATAAAGTCGGCGTCCAGGTAGCGCAGCAGGGCGGCCTGCTCCCCGGACTGAAAGAAGGGTGGCCGCAGCCGAACCGGATGAATGGGTTGTGCACTGGTCATGACCTGATTCCTCGCTGCCTCACCAGATGTTGCCCGCGCCGGGGGTGTAGGTGGTACCCACCACCGAGGTGGCGATGATGGTGTCGCACTGCACCACGCCGCTGAAGCGGGACATGGCGGCATCCACCTGCACCATGCTGGCGGAAACGTTGACGGTGCTGGCGTTGATGTTTACCGGGCCGGCGCTGTCCACGGTGATTTCCGAGGGGGTCAGGGTCACACTCTGGCTGCCCAGCTCCACTTTCACTTCGCCGCCGCCGCTTTCGTCGATGCTCACCCGGTGGCCGCTGCGGGTGCGCAGCTCCACCTTGGGTTCGTTGTCGTCGAACTCCAGCACGGTGTCATTGGGGGTGCGGATCACATAGTGCTCTTCCTGGGGATCCGCCTCCGGGGGGGCGCTGCCCTGGCCGCTCCAGACGCTGCCCAACACCAGGGGGGTGTCCGGGTTTAGAAACGCCACCACCACGATTTCGTCCAGGCGGGGGATAAAACTGGCGCCATAGCCCTGGCCGGCGGAGGGGGCCACCACGCTGGCCCACATTTCCATGGGGGCGGACTGCAGCCGCAGCTTCACCCGGCCGCGCTGATCCGGATCGGCATTGTCGGTGACCTGTGCCAGTTGCAGGCTGTGCAGATGGCCAAGGGTATGGGCATTCATGGGTTGGGACTCCAATCGGCTTTATTCACTTTCAGATGGGTTTCAAACCCGCTCTGGTTATCGAAACGGTGGCTGCAGTGCACCACCTGATAAGTGCCGCGCAGGCGGGGCGACACCCCACTCAGTTCGATTTCGCGGCCACTTTTCAGGCCCGGCTCCCCCTGGCACACCAGTTCCCCCTGCACGAAGCGCTTGGCCTGGCGATGAAAGTGGGCGCCGGCATAGGCATCCGCCTCTCCCTGACTGCGGGGGAAGGGGTGGGGCACCACCTCCTCACCGGGCCAGCCCAGTTGCGCCAGGGTGTCGGCGGCGCCGGTGCCCGCCGGGGCCGGGCTCAGGGCCTCGCTGCGGTGCTCCACCGCTGCGTCAGTGCCCAGGTTATAGCCCTGGCTGGTGGAGCTCAGGGGCTGATGATTGAGATCGACCATCAGCCGCACCTGCAGGGCGCTGTCCTGGGCGTCCAGGGCCAGAGGCTGCGGGTCCGGCTGTTCCGGCCGCGCCCGCAGGGTGTTGCCTTCCAGCCGCAGGGCAATATCGAAGCGCCCCAGCAGCCGCAGTAAAAACGCCAGGTCACTTTCATTCAGCTGGTGCCAGGTATCGGCGATGCTGGATACCTGGACGTCCGCCTGCAACCCGGCCTCGCTGGCAATGGCCTGAACGATGTCATCCGGGCTCTGGTCCTCGTAACTGCGGTTCTGGCGCGCCCGGGCCAGATGATGCAGCCGGTCCTGCAGCAGCAGGGCCAGAGTGGGGGCGCCGTCGCCATACTGCTCCTCGATGGCGGTGACTTCGCCCCGGAACAGAGTGGCCGGTTGCGGATCGCCCATGCGGATTTCCACCTCGCTGCCCAGGCCGATGTCGGCGAACAGAAAGTCCGGTGTCTGTTGCCCTTCCGGGGTGCCCCAGTTGGTGAGCGTCAGTTCACCGTGGGCGCAGCCGGTCAGCGGCAGGTTGATCACCATACCGGTAATGGCCTCCTGCAGATCGGCCCGTTCCTCGCCCCCGATCACGAAGCTGGGGCGGGCATTGATAAAGGCGTCATCCCGTGGCGGCATAACTGATCAGTCCACCTGCAGCCGCTGTTGGCGCTGAGCGATTCGCTCCAGGGTGCGCGCCAGTTCCACTTCCGCCACTGACAACGGTTGCTGCTGGGCGGCGGGACGTGATTCCTGGGGTTGGGTCACTGGTTGTTGCACGTCGGCGATCACTTCTTCAATCAATACCGGCATTCTGGTGTCCTCGCTGGTTTGCGCGGCTGGATGGGTTGTACAGGGCGTGGTGTGGCTGCATTCAGTCGAACCCCACCCCGGTATCCAGGGTGCCGCCGGGGGTACTCAGTCTCACGCCCACCCCGGGGTCCTGGCCGTCCGGCGTCAAAGGTGCGCCCTCAGTGCGCAGCTGCCCGGCGTTGAGGCTGGCGCTGCCGCTGGCATTGAAGGCCCCCTCCACCCGGGTGCCGAGGCTGGCGGAATTACCAAAAGAGAAGGCCGGAGTCACCCCGGCACTGGCTGACAATCCGCTGGCCAGGGAGCTACCGGCGCTGACGCCGGCCCCCAGTTTGATGCCGGCACTGGCCCCCAAGGCCCCGCCCACCGCCGCGCCGACACTGGACCCGGGCAACGCCAGGGTGGGGGCATCGGGCAGGCGCGGGTTTTCCACGGCGTTATAGAGGGCGTTGTCACGCCAGTTGCCGGGCTGATTGCCGGAGCCGCCCGGCACCGGCGCGGTGTTCTGATTGGGCCGCGGGGCACCATTGCCCGTGGGGCTGTCATTGTTGTCCCCCGCAGTGGTGTTGCCAGTGCTGCTGAGAGTGGGGGTGTCCTGGGTGGCGGCGTCCACTCCCTCATTGCGCTGGCGGAACTGGAAGCGATCCTCTTTCAGTTTCAGGGACACAGTGGCCCGCAGCGGGCGACCTTCCTTGGAAAAGAAATCCAGGGTCTCCTCGTAACTCTCCACCAGCCCCACAAACTCAAAACTGCCCCACTGAAACAGGCAGCGTTTGGGAGCCCGCTGGCGGCTGCCGCTGCCCACCGGTTTCAGAAACCGCTCGGCGATGAGCCGGGTTTGATCCCGCACATCGGAGCCCTGGGCAATCCGGTTCTGCCCGCTGGAGCTCTGTCCGTCATTACTCTCGCCGGCGCCGGACTCCGTGGGCGGCCGTTCGATATAGGTGGTATCGAATATCAACTCCAGGGTCAGGGACGATGAGCTCTTGTCCACGTATTGGGTGGAGCGGCTGTTGCCGTTGCGTTGATTTTCCTTTAGCTCATTGGACAGGCTCACCTTGAGCGTGGTGGGGTTGAACTGTACGTCCACCGCATTATCCATGTCCGGGCTGTTGTTGTTGCCGCTGACCGGGATCAGCTTGCCCCGTTCCGGATTCATCGTTGCTTCACCTCCCTCGGATTCACGCGATCAGCCACCACTGTTGGTTCCCCCATTATTGCTGGCGCCACCGCTGCTGTTGCTGTTGGCGGGGGGGCGTTCCAGTTCCAGCCCTTCATGCACCAGATGCACTTCTTCAATGGCCACCTGGTTGGCGCTGGCGTTCAGGTCCGGGCCCTTGAACTTGGTGGGCAGCACCCCCTGCAGGCGCCAGGTCATCACCGGGTTTTCACTGACGCTGACACTGGGATGGGAATCCTGACCGTTGCCCGCCGCCACCGTGGTGGTGGGATTGCCCAGCACCAGGATTTCGCCATGCAGGCGATAGCCGTAGTTGGAGCCGCGACTGCAGGCATCGAACCAGCTCCACAGATCGTTCACGGTGGTGACCCCCCGTTTCAATACCATGGGCGCGAATTTGGTGATGCCGCTGCGTTGCAGCTCGCCCCAGTTGCGGCCCCCTTCCTGAATCGCCTTGGGCTCCATGGTGAGCTCAAAACCGCTCACCTCGCTGAAGGCACCGGCACAAAGCAACTGGTTATTGCTGCTGTTATACAGATTGACCCGAAACCGGAAGGGCACGAATTCAGACATGGCTGATGCCTCCCGGATTTACCCGGCCCTGCCACTGACCATTGAGATTGCTGAACGTGAGCCGCAATTGATCAATGGGGAACGCCGGTGCAATGCGTATTTCATAGATCATCTGGCCCTCCCGGGAGCGGATTTCCTCGATGTGAAAGGCCTCTTCCGCGGTGGCGCCCCGCAACGCCCCTTGTTGCTGCAGGTGGCGGAAAAACCGCTCCAGCAACAGCCGGGGGCGGGGATCGCGATAGTCCACCGTGAACAGCAACTGTTCCCCCAGGGCCCGCAGCTGACGTTGCAGATAACCCAGCAGGCGCATGATTTCCGCGGCCCGAAAACCATCGAAACGGCTGAGATCATTGCTGTGGGCATAGTCCTGGGGATGCAGCGCCGGCATCACCAGTCGTTCGTCATCCAGGGTTACCCGCCCCTGGCGGGCGCGCAATATGCCGATACCCGGATCATTGCGCAGGGCCACGGTGGCGGCCACCGACTGGGCGGGGTAGGGCAGGCCATCGGTCTGCAAAGGCTGACCGGCCACGGAACGCCAGGGGCCCTGTTGCTGGGCGCGGGCGCTTTGCCGGCCACTGATGATGCCCACCGGAGAGTGCAGGGCATAATCCGCGCCCCGTAAATAGGGAAACACAAACTGCATCTGCCGCAGGCGGTGGCCGCTGTCGCCGTCGCGAATATCCCGCAGGGTTTGCAGAGCGGCGGGATCCGGGGCCGGGGTATCCAGCTCCGCGGCGTAAGCCAGGGGCAGGGTCAGCAGGATCTGCAGATCCGGCCGGTGCTCACTGAGAAATGGCAGGATGCCCTGCAGCAGTTGATTGAAAGGCGCCGGATCGGGCATCTGGCTCAGCTCCATCTCGCCGCTGTTGCGCCGTTCCCGGTGATCATCGTCGATGACCGTACCGCAGGGCAGAAACCGGGGGCTGGGATTGTCCAGCCGTACCCTCGGCACGTCCGCCAGTCGCGCCGGCACCTGCAATCGTTCCAGGTCCGGCAGAGCCAGGCTACCCACCTCTGGTATCGCGGCCACGGTGGCCACGCCCCGCAGGCTGGCGGGCTCATGCAGCAGGGTGTTCGGGGCCGGCAGAAAACCGCTCAGCCCTTCGCTTTCCGGGATGGCCACCAGCCATAATTTTTCACCGCCATTGGCAAAAAAGTCATCCACCGCCCGGGGCAGCCAGGCCCGGCGCCCCGCCAGCAGGCTGACGTACTCGGTGTCGGTGGTGCCGGCGGCGGGGAAGATATCGTGGAACTCAGCCCGCGACTGCAGGGGGATGGGCAGCTGCTGCAGCTGCTGTTCCCCGCTGCTGGCGGTGCCGTTGCCCAGCCGCTGCAACACCGGCCCCAGGCCGATCTGGCGCATTTCGGTCAGGGTGTCGGCCATGGCCAGCAAACGTTCCACCCGTACCGGGCCGGGGCAATGGCCCAGCATGGCCACCGCCAGCGCCACATTGGGGCGCGGCCTGGGCCTGGGGGTCAGGTTAACGCGGGATGCCAGCCACTGTTGCATGGTGCCTGCCTTACTCCTGCTCGATGTGTTCCACCGCCAGCACCAGCTCCTCGATGGCCACATCGCTGCCACCTTTGGCGGTGAGGGTGGGGCCGGTCCACTTGATGGGCATGGCGTTGAACAACTTCCAGGTGACCACGGTATTGGCGGCGTTTTCACTGCGCAGCTTGACGGTGATATTGCGCTTGGCGTCCACGTCGCCGGCCCGGATCTGTTCCAGCCAGGTGTAAATGTTGTCGGCGCCGATCACACCCCGTTTCAGGGTGACATCACCGGCCTTGTGAATGGCGGGAATCTTGGTGACGTAATTCACCGGCGAATTGCCATTGCGGTATTCAGCCACGGTGACCTCGGCATTGAGGCCGGATACCTCGGAAAAACCGCCGGCCACGCCCCCTTCGCTGCCATCGTCCAGGTTCACCAGATAATTGAAAACGCTGTAAGGGGTTTCTCGAAACTGTGCCATTTCCTGTTCCTCGTTCTTGACGTCTTGGGTCTGCCTTCAATCAGGCGTCAGCGGTTTTCTGGCCGATGCGGAAGATCACGAATTCAGCCGGCTTCAGCGCGGCCACACCCACTTCGCACACCAGGCGGCCGTTATCCAGATCGTTCTGGGTCATGGTGCTGCGGTCGCAGCGAACGAAGTAGGCGGTTTTGGCGCTGCCCAGCAGGCGGCCGTTGACCCATTCGTTGTAGAGGAAGTTCTCAATGCTGATACGCACGTTATCCCACAGTCGTTCGCCATTGGGCTCGAACACCACCCACTGGGTGGACTTCTCGATGGAGCGCTCCAGGTACAGGAAGTAGCGCCGCACATTGACGTATTTCCATTCCGGATCGCTGGACAGGGTGCGACCGCCCCACACCCGATGGCCGCGGCCGGGGAACGACCGCAGGCAGTTGACGCCATCGGGATTGAGCAGTTCCTGCTGGAACCGGTTGATGTCCTGGGCGAAACCCAGGGCGCCGATCACCGGTTCGTTGGCGGGCGCCTTGTGCACCCCGCGCTGCACATCAGTGTTGGCATAGACCCCGGCAATAAAGCCGGCGGGTGGTACGTTGATGCTGGGCTCGATGCCCCGGGGATCGGCGGTGACCACCCAGGGGTAGTACAGGGCCAGGCGGGAATCGTCGAACTGGGAACGGAACTGACGCACTTCGGACAGGGCCATATCCGCCCGGCTGTCCGCGATGCCCACCCGGTAGCGCATTTTGCGGCAGTGTTTCTGCATTTCCACCACGATGGCCTGATGGTGGGTGATGTCGGCGGCCGCCGCCGGCGTCATTACGATGGCGATATCCTCGATATCCTCCAGCGCGGCAAAACCACTGCTGCCATTCACTTCATCACTGCTGCCGCCATAGTGCACCGCTTCCGGGGCGGCGCCGTCGCTGCCGCCGCTGAGATGAATCAGATAGCGGGGGCCGTCCACGGAATTGGGCCCCGGGCTCAGAGCGGCGGAATCGAACAGTTCAAACAGGGCCGCCATCACCTGCTCGCCACTGATGCTGTCCGCCAGCTCACACTGCACCGGGCTGGTGAGCTGATCGTAACGGGCGCTGGGGCTGGCGGTCATGACGCTGGCCAGACTGGTGGCGCCACTGGGGGCGGAGGTGAGATTGCCATAGGTATGCACCACCGGGCCGTTGGCGCCGCCACTGCGAACATTGATATCAAACGCCCGTTGCACCATCACGGTTCTGACACTGCCGGGGGCGGCGGCCAGGGCCGCCAGATACAGATCGATGGCGCTGCCCACGCCGGGATTCAGGCCGCTGCCGTCCACGGTAAATACCGTGCCGGCCGCGTTCAATGTGCCCCGCAACGTGGTGAGGGTGCCCCAGTGGCTGCCGCTGTGAAATGCGGAAAGATCGGTTTCCTCGCTCAGGGTCAGCACCGCGGAAGTGCCGTCGGCCAGTGCGCCGCTGGTGGGGCGGCGGGCAATCACATGGGTGTAACTGATGCTGGTATCGGCATCGTTCACCAGGTTGGCCAGCACCAGATGGCCATCGGCGCTGGCAAGGTCTCCGGCCCCCAGGGTGGCGCCATCGTCGGCGGTGATCTCCACCAGATCATCCAGCACCGTCAGGTGGTCGCCGGTACGTTGCACCACGCCCCGCACGGCCATGGGAAAATGGGAAGCCGGCAGGCCGCCGTTGGCCACTGCTTCCTGAGGCAGGCCACTGGCGTCGATAAACACAATGTCGCCGTCCTGGGGCGCAGTGGTGACCGTGGACTGCATCAGGTTCTCACTGTCCCGCCACTGCAATTCCAGGGTGAGATCCCCCATGGCGCCGGGAAAGCGGGCCTGGAAGGTCACATGATCGGAACTGTCGGCGGCGCTGGCAAAGCCGTCCGTGGGCAGGTTGTAGTTGGCCACCCGCGACACGTACAGTTGCTTGCCGCCGCCATCAAAAAAAGCCTTGGCGGCGATGGCGGTGTGGTTCAGCAGGTCACTGCCACCCAGTGCCAGGTTCTGCACGTCGCCATAGATGCGGGTGAAGTCGGCGAAGCTGGTGACCACCTCCGGCCGTCCTTGCAAAGGGCCGAAGCGGGTGGGGCCAACGATGCCCGCCACGCTGGTGCCCACTCCCTCGATGGATTTGGAACGAAAGCTGACTTCCTCTACATACACACCCGGCGCTAGGTATTCAGGCATGGTCTTCTCCTCGTTATCACGGTCAACTGGGTTGCACGGCTAAATGATCCTGACTGGCGGATCGGATTAATTGAATCTCACCGGGTACTACCTGTAATCCGATGGGGTCGACAAACGATCCGGGGGTGGTGAGGCTTTCCAGCTCCACGGCCTCCAGGTCGTCGGGATTCACGGGCTCACCGGGGTCGGCATCGGCCAGGGCGCGGACCGCCAGTTGCGCGTTGTAATGCTCAATGCCTTCCGGCAGGGGCGGCAACCGCTGCAGGGGGATCAATACGTCCCCCCGGGCATCCGCCTGGGCGCGATAGGTCTGGGTAGTACCGCCGGGCACGCTGACACTGAGGGTCAGCAGGGCCCAGGGCACCGGGTCGCCGGTGGCGTTGAAGCGCAGGTTGGCGATCAAACCGCCGGCGCTGCCAAAGCGGGTCCCCAGGGGCGAGGGATACAATGGCACCGGTTGCCCCGGCACCGGCACATCGCTGGCGCCGGCGGTGAGGGAAAACAACCGGGGATTGAAAAACTGTTTGGGATCCTCGATCACGCCGCTGATGGTAAAGCCGGGGCCGGCGCTGAACGTTTTGTCGGCGGTGTCCGCCGGGCCGTTGATCATGGGCTCCGCGGGTCGTTGCCAAAGGGCGGTTTTACCAGCGCTGTGCCGCCATTGCAGATCCCCGGGGCGCTGGCTCAGTTGCCAGTGCAAGGGGTGGGGAACCCGGTTCATATCCGTGGTGGCTTCGGCGCTACTGCCATCGAGCCAGATGATGACGTCGCTGACATGCAGCACATTGGTTTCCAGCACCTTAATCGTCGGCACGGCGACCTCCCGGGAATACCCGGGTGACCACCGGCGGGCCCTCCGAGCGTTGTGGGTTCAGCCGCAGGCGCACGGTTTTCGCGGTATAGGCCATGGTGCTGGTGTAGGGGGATTCAAACACATCCCAAATCCGCATCAGGTCTTCCGTGCTCATTTCGTCGGGGGTGATGGTGAGAATTTCGGTCTGCCCCCATTCGTCATCAATGTCCTGAATGTGGGAGATATCCAATTGGCTGTGGTTGGCCAGCTCCACCATGGCCCAGCTCATCAGGTCCGCTTCCACGGTGGCGCTGCCGGCATTGGCGATCAGCAAAAAGTGCAAATTCACCGGCAGCTCCGGTTGTGGGCCACTGTTGTCCGTGCCCCGGGGCGCAAAATAACGGGCCCGACCGTGGTCATCAATGGTGAGTCGGTGCAGGTAGATGCCCAGTAAATTGCCGTTGAGTTTGTTGGCGATGTCGGCGCTGCCCAACAGGCTTACCCGCGCATTGGTGGGCCCGGCGCTCAGATCCGCAGGCAGTCGGCCCTTGAAAAAATCTTCCAATGCGGTCAGTGCACCCTGCACGCCTTTGTACGAAGCCATTCACTCTCCTTGGTTGCGCGCGGGCAATAACAACCCGCATGCAGCGCCAGTGGCAACAGCAGATAACTATTGTTTTGGAATGCGTTTCAGTTGTCTGTGCAATTCATTACCAAAGTGCAGCGACTTAAGCGCAGCAACAGTACAGCAACTTTGGTAATGAAGTTGTCACCGTATCGCCGACGGCTTACCAAGGGAACACGATAGGTGCATTGCTATGTTGTAATTTCGATCAGGCTAAAACAAAGCGCTGGTGTCTGCAAGCGCTTTATGGTGGTCATCCTGCCGTGAAGGAATCAGGAAAATTGCCACAGATCAAAACTATCAGCAGTCGCGTAAAATAAGACGGCGAATGCTGTGTGCTCTTGGTCGATTTATGAACAGCGTTGCCTTGCAGTTTCAATATTCACGGTTGCAGTCCCAAGTATTGCCTTCTGCTGTTGTCGGCCCTGGTTCAGACTGAAACCGCTCATTGGGGCACAGATAAAAAGTCGTAACGACTTCCATTCGTAAATAAAAAAGGACTGCACCATGAAAATTTTCCAATCACCCATGGTCAGGTTGCTGGGGGCCGGTTGTTTGCTGTTGGCTCTCGCCGCCTGTGAAGAGGGCAATCCCATCGGCAACTCGGTCATCACTGCCCACGGTAATACCGACTGGCACATCGATACTGCGGAAGAGTTTTTATACGGTACCGAAATGGATGGCACCGCATCCGCGGCCAACCATGTGCCCGATACCTGGGTTAAGCGCCATATGCATGTTGGCGGCAGTAATATGAACAGCTTTTATTATGACGCTGATGAAATCGGCAGTGGCCAGGACACCGACACCACCGACGGCATCGACCGCGCCATGTTATTTTTCTACGCCGGCCATGGCGCGCCCACTTTGTGGAACACCTTGGGCAATAACGCCTCCCAAGGCAATATGCTGCTCGGCAATTACAGTGAAATCAACCCCGGTCTGTTGCGTTACTACTGGCAGTGTTCCTGCGATGTATTTGCCCATGGCCCCCACGATTGTCCCGCCGGCAGCGGTACCGATTTCGAGTACAGCTGTCCGCAGGAATTTGATGGCTCGGCGGATTCCTTTGCCATGCGCAATGTGTATGAACGCTGGGGGCCGGCCCTGGGGCCCAATTTGCGGATGGCCTGCGGTGCCTCCACCGCCGCCTATTGTCACGAATCGGAAACCAACCGCATCTGGGATAACTACAACAACAAATCCTATGATGTGGCGGATTCGTTTATATACGGTCTGCACCGCAGCACCGGCAATCGTGCCAACGTGGTACCGCTTTGTATCACCCGCGGTAACCTGAGCACCACGGCCACGCCGTTGTTCGATCAGACCTTCACTCCGCAACCCAACCCGGTGGGTGACGGGGATTATCTGCATCTGCAGTTTCTCAGTAACTTTCGCGATAACGCGCCGGACTTTGTCTTTGAAATTCCCGAGCGTTTGCCCGTGTATCGCCTGATTCCTTTGCCCATTCCCGACCCTTATGCAAACCTTCAGTTTGAAAAGCTGGAAAACCTGCTGGTGTCAGCGGAGGAAATTGATGGCCGCGGCGCCCGGATTCGGATCAGTACCCTGAGTGGCGCGGTATCGGTGTTGGGTGAACGCAAACCGGAAGTGACCGCCGATCCGTTAAAAGAGACGGACTACGTGGAGGCGGCCACCGCTTACCTGCGGCAGCAGGGGCTGTATGAGTCCAGCGTGGCGGAGCCTTTCGGCAATGCCATGAATATTCAGACTCAGGGACCTGACGGTGAGCTGCAGGATTGGCAAAAGCATGTGCGCGTAATGTACAAGCGTATCGTGCCTGTGGCGGGCAGTAACGCGGTGATTCCGGTGCTGGGTGCCGGGGGTGTGCTGGAGGTGCAACTCAACAACGACGGCACCGTGTTCGCCGCCAGTAAGATCTGGCGAGAACTGGGCGAGGTGGTGCAGCAGCTGCCGGTGAAGCCATTCGATCAGGCCCTGGCGGAAGCCCGGGAACAGGCCGGTGATCTGCAGAACTATAAGCTGGGTAACTGGCAGTTCGGCTATAAGGAACGGGCGGGCAACGTGGCCCAGGAAACCCTGGAGGTGGTTTATGAATTCAACTTTCAGCCGTTGAGTGAGGATGCCCGTCTGGAATATCCGCCGCAAATCGTGGAGGTGGATGGTTTTATCCGCGGCTAATTTGACCCGTCAGTGTGAATGGCCCGCCACCGTGCTCGATATCGGTGGCGGGCTTGCGGTATCAGATCAGCAATAACTTGTCACTCACCGCCATCCAGCCGGCGGGCTCCCTGATAATCTTGTCCACGTCATACTTGCCGAACACCCGGGTGAAACCACGGCGGGTAAACAGTTCGTAGAGCATGTTCGAGGCGGGGCCCACCTTACCCCGTTTGCCCAGCAGCCCGCCACTGATGGCCTGCTCCTGAAACGCCCGCCAGTGCACATCGGCGGAAGTAATCAGACACAGGTTGGTGTAATGCAGTTTGATGCCCAGCTTGGCGGCGGCGGCACCCAGCCCCGTAGCTGCCTGCAGCGCACCCACCGGAATGGCGGAGCCCGCCAGTTGGGTGCCCCGCACCGCAGTCTTCACGGTTTTCATCTGGATCAGCAGATCGATCCACTTGGTGAGGGTTTCACTTTGTTTGAAGTTCTGCGCCTGGCCCTTCAGTTTATACAGGTGAGCGACGGTGCTGCCCGTGGCGTTACTGTGCTGGACGATACCGGCCATGTCCGCCTGGGTGACCTGACTGCTGACAGTGCCGCCGATGCCAATGATGCCGCTGGCCAGGTTTTTGCGGCCCCGGTTGCGCAGGTACTTTTTGGTATAGGGCGACTCCTGGTCGTCATGCTGATTGAACACAAACCAGGGGTTGGGCACCAGGCCACCACCGCCCTTATTGTGCTTCACCGCATCGGACACGGTCTGCAACCCGCCGCTGACCAGGCCCCCGACCATGCCACCGCTGGCGCCGTCCACCACGGCTGCCACCCCTTCTATTAGCGCCCACACTACGTCCTCCGGGTCCTCGCCCTGGCTCACCTTGTTGGCAATGGCATTTCTGATATTGTTGTAATATTGATCGGTCACTGGTTGGCCCTCTGAAGTTAAGCGTGATGACTGCTGTTGTTTCGGTGATGCTTGGTGAAAGCTCGTGAGCAAACTTCCGGCCAGCTGCTGCCAGGTTGGGGGTGAACCCGCAATTTGTCACAATTTCATCGTCAGAAATCGATTAAATCATAGTCTGTACCCCGGATCAGCGCCTGGCCCGTGGCAAACATGCGCCTTTTCCGTTATGTTGGCACCATATTTCAAGTAACTGTTCGAGCAGCGGCGGAACCTGTCACTTCGCTGGTCTGCGATATACTGAATTCACAGTAATTAGATTGCCGAGCGCCTATGACAACCTTGCGATTGACGGTAACCAGCGCCCCGCCGGACAGCCCCCTATTGGGCCAGCAACTGGATATTGGTGTGGCCGGCGCCACCCTGGGCCGGGGTGCCGGCAACCAGTGGGTGTTACCCGACAGCGAGCGGATCGTATCCTCCAGTCACGCCAGTATTGCCCATGAGCTGGGCCAGTTCGTGATCACGGATCACAGTACCAATGGCACCTTTGTTAATGGTAGCCCCAGCCCCCTGGGCTTGAACAATTCCACCCCATTGCAGGCCGGGGACTCGGTGGCCATGGGTAAGTACTTATTTACGGTGGAGGTCCTGGCTGATAAGAGTCCGCCGCCTGCCGGTGGCAGTTTTTTGGATGAGCTGGGTGCCACACCGGGTGCTGTCACACCGGGTGCCTCCACACCGGGTGCCTCCACACCGGGTGCCTCCACACCGGTCGACTCGGCGCCGTCGCCCCCGGCCGGTGGCGACCTGGATGATCTGGACAAATGGCTGGAGCCCGCCGCCGAGCCCCAGCCCGAAGCGCCCCTGTGGGGGGCGGCCAACGTAGTGCAGGCGACGCCGGATTACGGTGACGAACAGGACCCCCTGGCAGCCATAGAGCGGGCCCAGCGTTCGGACTCACCCCAGGGTGGCTGGTTTGACGCCGACCCTGCGGGGGCGCCGGCGGATGACGATCCGGACTGGTGGAAGGGCAGCCGCAGCGATCATGGTGACCCACTGCAGCAGGCCTTCGACGGCCCCCGTGGCCCGGCGCCGGCGGACTTTGCCGCCGAGCCCACGCCGGTACCGCCCCGGGTGAAAGATGACCTCTCCGCAGCATCCCCGTTGCCGGCGGCGGAGCCCGCGGTGGATGATGCCGATGATCTGGATGCCTTGTTGGGTTTGGGCGACGACCCCGCCCCCGCGCCGGCTGCCCCTGACCCCTTCGACTCGAAACCAGCGGCATCCACAGCCCCTGCGGCGGAAGCTGACATGCCAGACTGGGGCGAGCCGCCCGGGGAGGCCACCGGTGTCATGTCACCGCCGCCGGAACCGCCTGCCGATGTGGCATCGGGCCCGGTTCCCGCCGCTGAATCCACTCCGGTACCCGAGCCGGCAAAGCCCCAGGTCGCCGCCGGAGCACCCTCCGCACCGCCGGTGTCGTCGGTGCCCGGGGGCAATACGGCCGTCGCCGGTGACACGGCCCAACTTTTGGCACAGATGTTGGAACTGGGCAACCTGGACGCAACCCAGCTGGATAATCTGACCCCGGAGGTGGTGGCGGTACTGAAAACCACCATTGGCCATTTGCTGGAGCTGTTACGGGCCCGCAGCAGCATCAAGAATGAATTACGGCTGGACCGCACCATGATTCAGCCGGTGGAAAACAATCCGCTGAAGTTTGCCCTCACTGAACGCGATGCCCTGCGTTACCTGTTCGGTGAGCATTCCGGGGCCTACATGTCCGGCACCCGGGCGGTCACCGAGGCGTTCAATGACATCGCCGGTCATCAGATGGCGCTGCTGGCGGGCATGCGCAGCGCCTATGAAAAAATGCTGGCCCAGTTTGATCCGGCGGCCCTGGAACAACGGCTGGGTCAGGCTGGCGGCAAGGCCCTGCTGGGGGGTAAAAAGGCCCGGCTCTGGGATGCCTACGTGGAATACTTTGATAAACTGCAGCAGGATCCGGAAACCAGCTTCAATCGTCTGTTTGGCGAGGAGTTTGCAAACGCATACGAGGACCAGGTGGCGGAGATCAATTCCGGCAAAGGAAAGGCCTGATTATCGTGATGGCCGCCAGTCACTGACTTTAACCACTGCTTATAAGACAAGACACTTAATATGAAAACGTCGCTTCAAACCCCTTTTCGATTCATGGCAACGCTCGCTTGCACCCTGATACTGCTGGTGGGCCTCAGCGCCTGCGGCACCACCCGCAAGGTGCTCAACCTGGAAACCACAGCGGAACTCAAGCTGGTGGCCAGCCAGGATGTGAACCCAACCCCCGACGGGCGGGCCGCGCCCATCGTGATTCAGGTCATCAAGTTGCGGGATGCCCGTCAGTTCCGGCAGGAGGATTTTCTCAATCTGTATGAGGATCCTCAGGGCCGGCTGGGCAATGACCTGATCGAAATTACCCGGCTCAAGGAGCTGGCCCCCGGTGAGAGCCGGGTGGAAACTTTCAGCCTGACGCCGGAAGTGAAGTTCATCGGTATCCTGGGGGAATTCATTCAATACGAAGAGGCCGATGCCAAGGCGGTGATCCCCATCACCGCCCACGCCAGCAACGATGTCCGGGTGCGGATTGAAAAGCTGAATATCGACGTTACCGATTGATGATGATTCGCCGCCGAACCTCAACGCCGGCAGGACCTGTATCGTGGACAGCGGAGCCGGCACTGGGTGTTGGGTGGGCATCGGGGTTGCGCCCCTTAAGGAGTCCGCAATGACAATCAATAATAAAGTGGTCTGGTCCGAGGGGCTGTTTCTGCGGCCTCAGCATTTCCAGCAGCAGGACCGCTATTTTGAGCGTTACATCGATGGCCGCTGTGAGGCTGTCGGGGGTTATCTCTGGGGGCTGTTGGACATTGCGCTGGACAGCGAGCTGCTGAAACTGGGCAAAGTGGGTATTGCCCAGGCCCGGGGTGTGTTTCCCGATGGCAGTCCGTTCAGCTTTCCGGATAACGACGAACTGCCACCGGTGCTCAGTGTGCCGGAAAACACCAGCAATGAAATGGTGTATCTGTGCCTGCCCCTGCGCCGGCCCGGGGCCATGGAAATTGCCCGGGAGCTGGGCCATGCCACTCTGGCCCGCCACAACAGCCGTGAGATCGAGGTGCGGGATAACGTGGGGGAGCAGGGGGAGCCCACGGATATCGAAGTGGGTCAGCTCAACGCCATGCTCAAGCTGGGATCCGAGGATCTCAGTGGCTATGCCAGAATCGGTATCGCCCGTATCGAAGAATATATTGCCGATAAAGCGGTGGTACTGGATACCACCTATATTCCCCCGCTGCTGGATTGCCTGAAATCACCGGTGATCAGCAGTCATCTGACGGAAATTCTGGGTTTGATTCACCATCGGGCCGAGGCCCTGAGCGGGCGGCTGGCGGACAGTGGTCGCGCCGGCTCGGCGGAAATCGCGGATTACCTGCTGCTGCAGGCGCTGAACCGGATGGAGCCCCTGGTGGCCCATATCAGCACCATCAATCAACTGCATCCCCTGGCCTGCTTTACCGAACTGGTGCAGATGGCCGGGGAACTGGCCACTTTCACCACCCGCAGCAAACGGCCGCCGGAGTTCCCCCGTTATCAACATGAAGATTTGCAGCCGGTGTTCGACGCGGTGGTGGCCGGCTTGCGCCAGTGCCTGAGCACGGTGCTGGAGCAGACCGCCGTATCCCTGGAGCTGACCGAGCGCAAATACGGTATTCACGTGGCACCCGTCAGCGATCATTCCATGATCGGCAAGGCGGCGTTCGTGCTGGCGGTGAAAGCGGATCTGCCCACCAATCAGTTGCGCACCGCGTTTCCCGCCCAGGTGAAGATTGCCCCGGTGGAACGGATTCGGGAATTCATCAGCGCGCAACTGCCGGGCATCGGCCTGCAGGCGCTGCCGGTGGCGCCGCGACAGATTCCCTATCATGCGGGCTACACTTATTTTGAGCTGGATCGCAGCAGCGAACTGTGGCAACTGATGCAGTCTTCCGGTGGTTTTGCAGTGCATTTGGGCGGGGATTTTCCCGGCTTGACCATGGAACTCTGGAGCATCCGGGATTGAGGGCGGAAGTGAGTAATGAGTAACGACGACGACAAAACCGTATTCACACCGGGCCAGCGTCAGTCCGCCCCCGGCGACAACGACAGCACGGTGTTTGTGCCCAAGCCTGGCGCCCAACGCCGCGCCGCCACGCCATCATCCAATGCCAACCACAATGCCAACTCCAATGCCGGCGCCAACCCGGCGCCACCACCGCCTGCCGGCGGCGCCGAATTGCTGCAGGTGGAGCGGGGGCTGAACCCGGTGGTCAGTGCCGCGTCCACTCTGCTGGCGGTGGCCAGTAAATTACGCAACACACCTCAGCACAGTGATGTGGCGGGTTTGCATCGCAATCTGGTGGAAGAGATCAAAGTCTTCGACAGTAAACTGAAAAGCGATAACATCCGCCCCGAAATTGCCCTGGCGTCCCGCTATCAGATTTGTGCCACCCTGGATGAAGCAGTGATGAATACCCCCTGGGGCGCCCAGGCCGGATGGTCGCAGCGTTCTTTGCTGAGCATGTTTCACAAGGAAACCTCCGGCGGTGAAAAGTTCTTTGCCATTTTGAGTAAAATGTTGGAGGCCCCCAGCAGTAATCTGGATATCATTGAACTGGATTATCTGTTGTTGAGTTTGGGGTTTGAGGGTAAATACCGCATTGCCCCCCGGGGCCGGGAGCAACTGGAAACCCTGCGGGACAATTTATACAACACCGTCGAAAAACTGCGGGGCGAGTTTAATCCGGATCTGTCAGTGAACGGGGAGACCACGGTCAAAGCCAACCGGGGCCTGATGCAGTATCTGCCACTGTGGGTGGTGGCGGCGGTGGTGCTGGCGGCGATTCTGGTGGTGTACAGCGGCTTTCGGGTGTGGATTTTTCAGGCCACCGAACCCACGGCCACCCGGCTGCAAACCCTGGGGACGGAAGTGTTAAGAAACGACAGCAATTAGAGATCGTGGTTGGCGCGGGTTGGGGGTCGGGAAATCAGGAACGCTACAAGCACATCCATGTGCGCTCGACAGCGGCCTTCCATGGCCGCTGACGTCCTGATTTCCCGACCCCCAACCCGCGCTTATCGGATCTCGTGCCACGGGAATCGTGCATGAAACGCATTAAAAGTATTATAACCAACAAAATTTTTCTGGGGCTGCTGGGGGTTATCGCACTCTGGCTGGTGATCTGGTTTGGCGCTGATTTTATAAAATTCGGCGCCAACAATGAGACCCTGTCCAACAGTGCCCGTTTGTTCCTGATGCTGGCGGTGCTGTTGATCTGGTTGCTGGCGCAATTGATCAGCCTGTGGCTCACCCAGCGCAAAAACCGCAGCATGCTGCAGGAAATGGAGGCGGAGCCGGTCAATCAGGACGCCCAGCGCGCCGATGAAGAAGTGGCGGCGCTTAATCAGCGTTTCACCGAGGGCATGGCCATTCTCAAACGGGCCCGCTTCGATACCGGGCAGGGCAAGGTGGCCCTGTATCAGTTGCCCTGGTATATCATTATCGGCCCGCCGGGTTCCGGCAAAACCACCGCGCTGGTGAACTCCGGGCTGGAATTTCCCCTGGCGGAAAGTCACGGCAAGAATGCCCTCAGCGGTGTGGGAGGCACCCGCAACTGCGACTGGTGGTTTACCAACGAGGCGGTGATGATCGATACCGCCGGCCGTTACACCACCCAGGACAGCCACAAAACCGTGGACAGCTCCGCCTGGCAGGGCTTCCTCAATCTATTGAAAAAACATCGGCCCCGGCGTCCCATCAACGGCGCGCTGATTGCCATCAGCGTGCAGGATCTGCTGACCCAGCAACCGGCCCAGCGCAGTTACAATGCCAAGCTGATTCGCGAACGCATCGACGAGCTGCAGAAAAGTTTCGGGGTGAAGTTTCCCATCTATGTGATGATCACCAAATGCGATCTGCTGGCGGGTTTCACCGAGTTCTTTGCCAACCTGACCCAGCCGGAACGGCAACAGATCTGGGGCACCACCTTTAATATTGAATCCCAGCAGCAACTGAACCGGTTGCCGGCGGAACTGGATCAATTGATCAGCCGTCTCAATGACCGGGTGCTGTGGCGGGGACACAATGAACGGGACCCGGCCAAGCGGGCATTGATCCAGGCCTTTCCCCAGCAGGTGGAAAACCTCAAGCCTATTCTGGTGGGTTTCCTGAGCGAAGCCTTTGCCGGCAACCGTTATAGTGAGCAGCCCCTGTTGCGGGGCATTTATTTCTGCAGCGGTACCCAGGAAGGCACGCCCATCGATCGCATGATGACGGCGGTGGCGGCTAACTTTGGTCTGGGGCGGGAAGCACAGCGCAATCAACCGGGTACTGGCAAGAGCTTTTTTATCAACCGGATGTTTCGGGATGTGGTGTTTCCCGAGCAGGAGCTGGTGGGCAGCAACAGAAAACTGGAAACCGGTCTGCTGTGGTTCCGCCGTGGTGTGTTCGTGGCATTGGGCCTGTTGTTCATCGGTCTGATCGCGGTGTGGTCGGTAACCCTGAGCAGAAACAACGACTATATGGCTCAGGTGGAAGCCCTGGTGGCCCAGTATCAGACCGCCAGGGCCAACCTGGGTGAACGGGATCGGGACCCGGTGAATACCCTGCCGGTGCTGGCGCCCCTGCAGCAGGCATCACAGGTTTATAACCAGGAAGCCCATCCCTGGTTGTCCGGGGTGGGGCTCTATGACGCGTCGGTGGACCAGGCGGCGGACCGCCTGTATCGGAATGCGTTACGGGCGGAACTGTTGCCCCGGCTGTTGGATTTTATGGAGCAGAAGCTGAATAACATGAGTGCCAGCGACGGCAATCTGATGGACAGCTTCCGTGCTTATAAAATGTTGGGAACGCCCAAGGAGTTCGACGCCCGGGTGGTGCTGGAATGGACCGGCGAACAATGGCAACAGCGCCTGCCCGGCGCCGCCGCCAAGCAGGAGGCCCTGCAGCAACACCTGACCACGCTATTGCAAGGGGGCCCCGGTGATATCCAACTGAACCAGTCGGTGGTGGATCGCACGGTGCTCAAGCTGAAACAGATCCCGGCGTCCCAGCGTCTGTATAGCCAGATCAAAGCCGGCGACCTGGGCCGCGAGCAGCTGGACCTGTATGCCCAGGTGGGGGGTCAGGCAGCCTCGGTGTTTGGTTACAGCGCCGGTGCGGAAGCCCTGCGGATGCCGGCGCTATACAGTAAACCCGGTTACAAGTCCCTGGATTTCAGCGCTGACTCGCCCCTGTTGCAACGACTGGAACAGGATCGCTGGCTGTTCGGTGATGCCGAGGTGGACGATTTCAGTGAGGCGGATAAAAAGAAACTGGCCCAGGATCTGGAAGCCCTCTATCTCAACGACTACAGCAGCCGCTGGCAGAGCCTGTTGGAACAACTGCATCTGGCGCCATTCCAGGATCTGACCCAGGCCACTGCGGTCAGCAAGCAAATGGCCGATCCGGCGTTCTCGCCCCTGGTGGCCTGGTTGCGTCTGACCCGGGACAACACCGCGTTGACGCCGGGCTGGCCCACGCCCCCGGTGCCCCCCGGCGGGCCGGCGGCACTGACCGATGCGGTGCAGGGGGCGGTCAGCAAAGTGGTGACCCCCACTCCGGTGGACGTGGCGTTCCGGGATATCAACGAGCTCACCACCCAGAACGAACAACGGCCGGCCCCCATCAATGACATCCTGGCGGGCATTCGCGACCTGCATGGCTACCTCAATAACATGACGGTGGCGCCGGATCCGGATGCCGCCGCCTTCGCCGCCGCCAAGGCCCGCTTCACCGGCAACAGCGCCGATGCCATTCGCAAGCTGCGGCTGTTGGCCTCCAACACCCCGGCGCCGGTCAGCACCTGGCTCACGGAACTGGCGGACCACAGCTGGCAGGTGATTCTGCAGCGCACCAAGGCCCATCTGGACCGGGCCTGGAATCAGCAGGTGTACGCGGTGTACGAGCGCACCCTGGGCAGCCGGTATCCCCTGCGTCGGGCCCGTAACGAGGCCACCCTGGATGAATTCAACCAGTTCCTGGCACCTGGCGGCGTGGAAGCGGCCTTTGTGGCGGAGAACGTCAAACCCTTCCTGGATCGTAACTGGAATCCCAAGACCCTGGATGGCATCAGCGTGGGCTTCACCGACGCCAGTCTGGGGCAACTGCGGGGCGCCGATGCCCTGCGCCGGGCCCTGTACCGCAGTGGTGACAGCCCCGGCTATGACTTCCGGCTGCGGCCGGTGAGCCTGGATACCGCGGTGGGGCGTTTTGAGCTACAGCTGGGGGATCAGCGGTTTGTTTACACCCACGGCCCCAAACTCAATAACCCCGCCAGTTGGAAAGCCGGCCGCGATAACAAGATCCGGATTCTGTTTGAGGATCTGAATCAGACCCTGCACCGCCGGGAGTACAGTGGTACCTGGGCCTGGTACCGGCTGCTGGACGATGCCAATGCCCGTAAGACCGGGTCCACCAGCTATCGCGCCAATTTCAATACCGACGGTCGCGAGGCCCAGTATGAGCTTACCTCCAGCAGCCGGCTCAGCGGCCTCAACCTGGCGCTGTTCCGCAATTACCGTTGCCCCCAGGGGTTGTAGGGGGCGTCATGGCCAGTGACATTGGTTTTTTCGGCAAGCTGCCCGGGTACGGGGATTTTATCGAGCGCAATCTGCCCCGGCCCTTTGTGGAGGGCTGGGATCAGTGGTTGCAGCGGGCCCTGGCCGGCAGCCGGCAGATGCTGGGGGAACACTGGCTGGACAGCTACCTGCACGCGCCCCTGTGGCGGTTTGCCCTGTCCACCGGTTGTGTGGATGACAACGCCTGGCTGGGCATTTTGTTGCCCAGCGTGGACCGGGTGGGGCGCTATTACCCCCTCACCATCGCCCTGCCCATGAGCGGAGGCGTCAATCTGGCGGCGGCCCTGGGTGACAACGGGGCCTGGTTCCAGCGCCTGCAGGCCATTGGCCTGGCCTGCCTGGAAGAATCCCCCACGGTGGAGGCGGTGGTGGAGGTGCTGGCGGCATTGCGGGAGCCTCAATTGCGGCCCTGGCGTTTGCATCCGCCGCAGATACCGGCGTTGGGCAGTTGCGTGTCACTATCAGTGGCCGGTGACGTGAAACCGGAATCGGGTGACGTGTCATTTTTACAGAGCCTGACCTTAAATGAAGCCCTGTTGCGTCAGCACTATGCCAGTTTCAGCCTCTGGTTTCGCAGTGGCGGCGGCGGGCAGCCGGACCATCTGTTGCACAGTGAATCGCTGCCGGACCCGCTGGGTTATGGCGCCATGCTTACCGGCCAGTGGCAGGAATACGGCTGGAACCGTATCGATTAAGCGTAAGATGTGGCAGTTGGAAGCGGAGAAATTACGCAAATTACCGCGTACCCCGTAACAGGGAGAGGGATTTTGGCTAGAATAGGGAAGATCAACCGGGTCGCTACGCACACAAAAATTGATTAAAACAGCGTTAATTAAGGACCAGTATGGTATCGCCTCAGATCCTGAATATCGACGAATTACTGCAGCCCATCGCTGGGGATCAGCCCCAGGGTCAGGACCTGCGGGCGGATTCTTCCCCCAGCTCACCCTATTATCAGATTAAAGACGCCCGGGGCGCGGCCCGGGCGGCGGAGCGCGCCAGCCTGTTTGATCCGGAGGAGGCCGGCAATGTATTGGGGGCCTGGCAGCCCATACTGGAGCTGGCTCCCGGCGTATTGCAGGAACAGGCCAAGGATCTGGAAGTGGCCAGCTGGCTGGTGGAGGCGCTGTTGCGGCGCCACGGGCATCCGGGTCTGCGGGATGGGTTTGCCCTGTTACAGGGGCTGGTGGATCAGTTCTGGGACGGGCTCTATCCGGAGCCCGACGAGGACGGCATCGAAACCAAGGTGGCACCCCTGGCGGGTTTGAACGGCGACAGTGGCGAAGGCACGCTGCTGGCCCCCATGCGCAATGCCCCCATCACGCCGCAGACCTCCTTCGGCGAATTCAGCTACTGGCAGTATCAGCAGGCCCGGGACGCCTCCAAAATCAATGACCTGGAACAGCGGGAAGAAAAAGAAGCCAGCCTGGGATTCAACCTCTCCGCCATTGAAGCGGCGGTGGCGGAAGCCAGCGCGGACTTTTATCCCAATCTGGTGGAGGACCTGGAGCAGGCGGCGGCGGACTTCAAGGCCATGAACGAGCGCCTGCGGGAACACTGCGGCCACGACGCGCCCCCCTACACCCTGGTGCTGGACACCCTGGAGGAAATCCTGCGGGCGGTGCGGTTCCTGGCTAAAGACAAACTGGCGGCCGCTGCGCCGGAGCCCCAGGAGGAGACCATGGTGGAAACCGGGACCAGCGCCGGCGGCAGCCCCGCCCCGACAGTGACCACGGCCGGTGGCAGTGGCCCTATTGCCAGCCGCGAAGAGGCCCTGCGGCGGCTGGAAGAGGTGGCCCGTTACTTTCGCGCCACTGAACCCCACACGCCCCTGGTCACCGGCATCGAGCGCCTGGTGCGCTGGGGCCGCATGCCCATGAACGAACTGATTCTGGAGCTGGTGCCGGATCCCACCGCCCGTGCCTTCTACCAGCACCTCACCGGTGCTAAGCTCAGCGCAGGGGAGGAGGACGCAACCCAGGCCTACCAGGCCACCGCCGGTACCAGCAGCGAAAACAACAACACCGGCACGGCCACCGATGACAGCAACGATAATAACGATAATGGCATGAGCTGGTGACGGCTCCGCAAACGTGAATAATTAACACTATAGCGCCGGCTGAGTGGGGCTGGAACAGAATCTGCTTCCACAGGAGCCAAAGCAGACAGTATCACCAATGAATTCCAACGGAGGAAAGACCCATGGCTGAAAGTATCCACGATAAACTGAAACGGGTTCGCAAGCCCCGCGTCCACATTACCTATGATGTGGAAACCGGCGGCGCGGAACAAACCAAGGAACTGCCCTTTGTGATGGGAGTCATGGGCGACTACTCCGGCGACAATACCGACAACAAGAAGTCCCTCAAAGAGCGCAAGTTTGTCGGCATCGATCGGGATAACTTCAACCAGGTCATGGGCAATATCAATCCCAAGGTCAACATGAAGGTGGAAAACACCCTGGCCGGGGACGACAGCGAAATGGCGGTGGATCTTTCCTTCAAGAGCATGGACGATTTCGACCCCACCGCCATTGTTAATCAGGTGGAACCTCTGAAGCAGCTGCTGGAAGCCCGCAACAAACTGCGGGATCTGATGAGCAAGGCGGACCGTTCCGAGGAGCTGGAAGGTATTCTGGAGGACATTCTGCAGAACACCGATAAAGTGACGTCCATTTCCCAGGAGCTGGGCCTGGATAAGAAAGAAGGGGGAGAAGAATAATGGCTGAAGAACAATCCCAAACCGAAGGCGCAGAAGCCGAAGCGGCGGAAGCCTCCGCCAGTCTGCTGGAGATGGCCATCGGCGCCACCAAGCAGACCGAGCGGGATGAGGCCCAGGATCTGTTGTCCAACCTGACCGAACAGGTGATGAAAGGGACCGTGACCTGGGACCGCAACCTCACCAAAACCATCAACAACGCCATTAACGCAATCGATAGCGCCATCTCCAAACAACTGGCGGCCATCATGCACCATGAAAAACTGCAGAAAGTGGAAGGCTCCTGGCGTGGACTGCATCATTTGGTGATGAATAGTGAAACCGGTACCGGTTTGAAAATCCGCATGCTGAACATCAGCAAGCGGGAGCTGTTCAAGGACCTGGACAAAGCGGTGGAGTTCGACCAGAGTCAGATCTTCAAAAAGATCTACGAATCGGAATTCGGCACTGCCGGTGGCGAGCCTTATGGGGCTCTGATCGGCGATTACGAGTTTTCCAACCATCCGGAAGACATCGACCTGCTGTCTAATATGTCCAACGTGGCGGCCGCCGGTTTCTGTCCGTTTATCAGCGCCGCCGGCGCCCAGATGTTCGGCTTCGATGATTTCACTGAACTGTCCACGCCGCGGGATCTTTCCGGCATCTTCGCCTCCCAGGAATACATCAAGTGGCGCAGCTTCCGCGACAGCGAAGACTCCCGCTTTGTGTCACTGGTAATGCCCCGGGTATTGGCCCGGCTGCCCTATGGCGCCAACACCAAGCCGGTGGAGGAATTCAATTACGAAGAGTTCGACGCCGACGAATCCGGAATGCACAAGGCCGTGGGTCACGACCAGTACACCTGGATGAACGCCGCCTATGTGATGGGCACCACTCTGACCCGCTCCTTCTCGGAAAATGGTTGGTGCACGGCCATCCGTGGTGCCGAAGGTGGCGGCAAGGTGGAAGGTTTGCCGTCGCACCTGTTCAAGAGCGACGACGGCGATGTGGATCAGAAGTGCCCCACGGAAATCGGTATTACCGACCGTCGGGAAGCGGAACTCTCCGGCCAGGGCTTCCTGCCGTTGTGCCATTACAAAAACACTGACTACTCCGTGTTTTTCGGCGCCCAGACCGCTCAGAAACCCAAGGTCTACGACGATCCCGACGCCACCGCCAACGCGGCTATCTCGGCCCGACTGCCGTACATTATGGCCACCGGTCGTATCGCCCATTACCTCAAGGTCATGGCCCGCGACAAAATCGGTTCCTTTATGGAGGCCAAGGATTGCGAACAGTGGTTGAATCGCTGGATTGCCAACTACACCAACAGTAATCCCGATGCCAGCGCCGAAATGAAAGCCAAGTATCCCCTGGCGGAAGCGCGTATCGAAGTGAAGGAAACCCCCGGGGCCCCGGGTTCTTACAATGCCGTCGCCTATCTGCGCCCCTGGCTGCAGATGGAAGAACTGACCACCTCCCTGCGCATGGTGGCCAGTATTCCCAAAGCGGGCTAAGGCGGGTAAGCGTGTTGCATTCGCCGGTGTGGCCCAGGGTCATGCCGGTGAATGTGGCATCCTGCCAGGCCCGTTGTCTCACTCATGACTGAGGTCGACTTCGCCGACGTTTTGCAAGCCACCGAATCCGGCGCCGGGGAATCCCCCCTGGCCAGGTTTCTGCAGGCGGACGATGACCTCGACGCCCTGCAGTTGTGGCTGCAGATTCTGGGCAACCCCGGTTCCGGTCAGCCGCCGCTGCGTCAGTTTCTGGCGCAACAAATTGCCTTGCTGGATGAACTGATTGCCGAGCAGGTCAATGTCATTTTACATCATCCCCGGCTGCAGCGGCTGGAGGCTTCCTGGCGCAGTCTGCACAAGCTGTGTCAGGAAAGTTATCCGGTGCCGGATATCAAATTACGGCTGTTGAATGTGAGCTGGGGGGAGGTGTGCCGGGATATCACCAAGGCCCAGGAATTTGATCAGAGCCAGCTGTTCCAGCGCATCTACAATGACGAATTTGGCACCCCCGGTGGGGAACCCTATGGGCTGTTAGTGGGCGACTATTATGTCAGTCACCGTCCTTACCGGGGCCACAAGTACAATGATCTGGAAGTGTTGCAGGGGCTGGCCCAGATTGCCGCGGCCTCGTTTGCGCCTTTTATTTGTGGCGCGGCACCGCAACTGTTTGGGCTCGATGATTATCAGACCCTGGGCAGCCATCTGAATTTCCAGGCCATATTCCGGCAGCAGGAATACATCAAATGGCGTGCTTTCCGTCAGCAGGAGGATGCCCGTTTTGTGGCCCTGACCCTGCCCCGCATCATCCTGCGGCAGCCCCACCGCAGTGTCGCCGGGCAGTGGCCGTTCCAGGAGCAATGCCATCGGCCCGGGGATTATCTCTGGGGCAATGCCGCCTTCGCCTTTGCCAGTGTGATCATTCGGGAATACGGCACTGTGGGTTGGTTCGCCCAGATTCGCGGTGTGCCCCGGGATCAGCTGGCCGGGGGGGTGGTTACCGGTTACCAGCCGCTGCCCATTCCCGATGGCACCGGCGCGCACCATATTCTTACGGATGTGGTGATCACCGACAGCATCGAACGGGAACTCAGTGAACTGGGGTTTATGACGCTGTGTCAGTGTTACGGCGTGCCCCTGGCGGCCTTCCACAGCAATCCGTCACTGCATATGGCCAAACGCTTTGACAGCAAAAGCGCCACGGCCAATGCCCGTATCAGCGCCATGCTGCAACAGGTACTCTGTGCGTCGCGGTTTGCCCATTATCTGAAGGTGATGATTCGCGATAAAGTGGGTTCCTACACCACCGAGAAAGACATCGAACACCGGCTCACCCAGTGGCTGAATCATTACACCACCGGGCGCGACGATCTGAGCTGGGAAATGCGGGCCCGCTACCCGTTGCGGGATGCCCGACTGCAAGTGAAGGAGATGCCCGGCCGGCCCGGTCAGTTTACCTGCGTGATTTACCTGAAACCCCATTATGTGGCGGAAAACCTGGTGTCGGAACTGAAGTTGACCACCGAACTGTCCCAGGCCGGTATTGGAGCCAGGAGCTAACCATGATCGATCAGGATCAAAAGCTGGTAGCCCCCCTGCTGGATCGATTGCTGGATGACAATCCCCAGGAGCAGGTGGAAAGCGAGCGGGCACAGCACCTGTTACTGCATCAATTGAAAGAGAGTGTGCGGCGGGATCTGGAGGATCTGTTCAATACCCGTCAGTGTTGCGTGGCACCGCCGGAGCAATTGAACGCGGTGCAGCAGGCCCTGCCCAATTATGGCTTGCCCGATGCCGCCACGCTCAATCTAAGTTCGCAGAAGGCGCGCCAGGAATTCTGCCGCACGGTGGAACAGACCGTGCGTTGTTATGAACCGCGGATTCGCAACGTCAAAGTGCTGACCGAATCCAGCTTTGATCCGGAAGATCCCAGTATCCGGTTTCGGGTGGAGGCCACGCTCCACGCGTTGAGTGCCGATGAGGTAATTGTGTTTGATTCCGCCCTCAATCCGGTGACCCGATCGGTTACCGTGTCGGAGAGCTTTAAATGAGTGATGAACTGCTAAATCACTACGAAAAGGAGTTGGCCTTTTTACAGAAGGCCATGTCCGAATTCGCCCACCGCCACTCCAAGGTGGGCAGCCGGTTGCGCATTTCCGATGAGCGCCCGGAAGATCCTTTCGTGGAGCGCCTGCTGGACGGCGTGGCGTTACTCAACGCCCGCATCCAGGACAAGTTGGGGGATGATTTTCCAGAGCTTACCGATGGTGTGTTGGGTACCCTCTATCCCCACTACCAGCGGCCCATTCCGTCCATGAGTATCGTCCAGTTTCAGGCAGCGGAGGCGCTGGATGAATGCGTCACCATGCCGCCGCAAACCGAACTGGACACGGATACGTTCGGCGGTGAGAGCTGCCGCTTTAGCACCTGCTATCCGGTGCAAATTGCCCCGCTGAAAGTGGATTCGGCCCAGCTGATGGCGCGGCCCTTTGTGGCGCCGGCCGCGGACCGCATCAGTGGTGACGGCGTATTGAAGATTGTATTGAAAACCCTCTCGCCGGGGCTCAGTATGACGGAACTGCAGCCAGGCAAAGTCCGGTTTTTTTTGCGGGGTCAGGCCAAGCATATTTATCCTTTATACGAGCATTTGCTGAACGGCGCCGCCAAAGTGGTGCTGGCCACCGGGGAAACCGATGGCCAGCCCCTGATTCGCCAGCCGGATATCATCGAACCGGTTGGGTTCGGCCTCGAGGAAGGCCTGTTACCTTATCCGGCCAATGCCTTTGAAGGCTACCGCTTGCTGACGGAGTACTTTGTCTTTCCGCAAAAATTTTTGTTTGTGGATGTGGATCTGTCCCGCCTGCCCGCGGCGGTGAAGGATGAGCTGCATCTGTATATTTACCTGCGGGAAGCGGACTCGGAACTGGAGCATTACATCAATGCCAGTGTTTTCCTGCTGGGCTGCACGCCGGCGGTGAATCTGTTTTCCTATACGGCGGACCCCATTGCCCCGGATCACAGTCGTTCCGAATACCGGGTGATTGCCGACGGCCGCCGCACCGGTGCCCTGGAGATCTACTCTATTGATCAGGTGAATGCCTCCGATGCCACCGGCCGGCGCTTTGAATACACCCCATTTTACGGTATCCAGCATCGACATACGGAACGCAATCACGGCACTTATTGGTTCTCACGGCGGGAATCCGTCATCGAAGGGGAGAACCGCAATGAAGAGGCCTCCGAGTTGCATCTCAGCATGGTGGATCTGGAATTCGATCCCACCGTGCCCAGCGCGGAAACCCTGGACCTGCGGCTGACCTGTTTCAATCGCAATCTGCCGGCCAAGTTACCCGCCGGCACTAACCAGCCGCGACTGAATATGGTGGAGGGGGATGCCCCGGTGGCGTCCATTCATTGCGTGACGCCACCCACCCAGACCCTGCGGCCGCCGCTGCGTAACCGGGCCTACTGGCGCTTGATCTCTCATTTGAACCTGAATCATTTGTCACTGACCGGCGATCAGGATGGGGCAAGTTTAAAAGAGATCCTGAGGCTCTACAATTTTCGTAACGCCGACAGTACCCGTAAAATGATTGATTCCATCCGCCGCATTGATACCCGCCCGGTAATGGCACCCATCAAGGCGGGGCGGGGCACGGCTTTGTGTCGTGGCACTCAGGTGGAGATGGAATTCGACCCACGGCTGGTGGCCGGCGGCTCACCTTATCTGTTCGCCAGCGTGCTGGAACGGTTCCTGGCACTGTATTGCAGTTTGAATTCATTTACCCGGTTAATTGTCCGGCTCAGCAACAGCGAGGGGGAGTTAAAGCGATGGCCACCGCGCGCCGGCGAAAAAGCCTTGCTCTGACCGAACAATTGCAGCAGGCGCCCTATCGCTTTGAGTTTTTCCAGGCGGTGAGGCTGCTGGAGCTGGCGGCCCGCAGCCGGGCCCAGGGGGGCGAAAAGTTCGCCCGGGTGCCGGTGGCACGGGGCGCACCCCCCAACCGGGAAAGTATCCGGTTTCAGGCCCAGGCCAGCCTGGCGTTCAAGGGCGCGGACCTGGAGCGGGTGACGGTGGATGAAACCATCGAGCCCGATGACAGTGAGGCGCCGCAAAAGCAGTGGCAGATGCTGGTGAACAGTTTCGGCCTGTTCGGCAGTAACGGTGTGTTGCCCTACCACATCAGCGAACTTGTGATTCAGCGCCTGCGGCAAAAAGACCGCTCCCTGGTGAACTTTCTGGATGTGCTGAATCACCGCAGCACCTCACTTTACTACCAGGCCTGGCACAAGTACCGCCTGCCCCTGGTTTACGAACGGGCCCATCGAGAGGGTCAGAACCGCAACGATTTGTTCAGCCATTTGCTGGCGGCATTTGTTGGCTTGGGTTCCGAACGTTTGCGTAACCGGCTGCCCCTGCCAGACGACGCGCTGCTGGGCCTGGCCGGATTATTGGGTCGTGGCACACCTTCGGCACCGACCCTGGCGCGGGTATTAAAACACTACTTCGAACTGCCCATTACGGTGCAGCAGTTCGTGGGCAAATGGCAGCCTCTGCCCTGGGACATGCAGAGCCGTCTGCCGGGCAGCGCAGTGCCCCTGGGGCAGAACAACCGGCTGGGGGAAAACGTGATTCTGGGGCGGCAGTGCTGGGATATCCAAAGCAAGTTTCGGATACAGATTGCCGAATTGAACTATCAGCAGTTCATCAGTATCGCCCCGGGCTCCGCTAAAATGCAGGCGTTGAAAAGCCTGGTGCGGTTTATGGCGGGCACAGAATTCGATTTCGATATTGAAATCAGTATTCAGCAGGGGGAGTTGCCCAAACTGGGCCTGGGCCAGGTGGCCCGCATTGATGACGAGCCCATTCCCGGGGGTGAACTGATGCTGGGCTGGAACAGCAGCCTGCAGGCGGCCGCGGCCACCACCGGCAAAGACTCCGGGTTGATCCGGATTCGGGTCAGCGAATAACACGGCATACACACTTAACTGACACAATTAACAACACAGGGAAGCACATCATGATTACCGTCAATCTCAAATCCCTGGTGGACAAGATGTCCCCCACCTTACGCGATGCTCTCGAGGGGGCAGCGGGGCTGTGTATCGGCCGCAGTCACTACAATGTGGAAGTGGAGCACTGGTTGCTGAAGCTGCTGGAAACCGTGGATACCGATTTTAATCTGCTGCTGGAAAAGCACGAGATTGATATCAGCCATCTCAACAAGCAACTCACCAACAGCGTGGAAAAATTCAAATCCGGCAGCTCCCGCCCGGCGGCCCTGTCACCGGCCATCGTCGATGCCAGCAAAAATGCCTGGATGATCAGCTCGGTGGATTACGGCCATGGCATGATTACCAGTGGCCATCTGCTGGCGGCGCTGTTGCTGGACGATCAGTCGCGAAGGGCGTTGCTGGATTCCGCCCCGGAACTGAAGAACATCGCCCCGGAATCCATCCGGGAAACCGCCCGCGTCGTCATTGGCACCACCGGTGAATCCGCCTCCGGCGGTCCCGCCAGCAGTACTGGCAGCGGTGAGGACAGCGGTGCCCCGGTGCGGCCCAGCAAAACGCCGGCCCTCGACAAGTACACCATCAACCTCACGGAAAAGGCCCGCCAAGGCAAGATCGATCCGGTGCTGGGGCGTGACGACGAGATCCGCCAGTGCATCGATATTCTCACCCGCCGGCGGCAGAACAACCCCATCCTCACCGGCGAGGCCGGCGTGGGCAAAACCGCGGTGGTGGAAGGCTTCGCCCTGCGCATCGCCAGTGACGACGTGCCGGAACCGCTTAAAGGCGTGGATGTACACACTCTGGATTTGGGGCTGTTGCAGGCCGGCGCCAGCGTCAAAGGTGAATTTGAGAACCGGCTGAAGTCCGTGATCGAAGAAGTGAAGGGCAGTGCCAGGCCCATCATTATGTTTATTGATGAAGCCCATACTCTGATCGGTGCCGGCGGCAAAGAGGGCCAGGGGGATGCGGCGAACCTGTTGAAGCCTGCTCTGGCGCGGGGTGAGTTGCGCACCATTGCCGCCACCACCTGGGCGGAATACAAAAAATATTTCGAACGCGACCCGGCCCTCACCCGCCGCTTTCAGGTGGTGAAGGTGGAAGAGCCTGATGAGGAAAAGGCCATCAACATGATGCGCGGTATTTCCAAGGTGCTGCAGGATCATCATAAGGTGCGCATCCTGGATGAGGCCATCGAAGCCTCCGTGAAACTGTCCAACCGTTATATCCCCGGTCGCCAGCTGCCGGATAAGTCCGTCAGCCTGTTGGACACCGCCTGCGCCCGGGTGGCCCTGAGCCAGACCGCCACGCCCTCGGCCCTTGAGGACTGCCAGCGCAAGATTCGTCAGGACAGCGCCAACATCGCCAATCTGGAGCGGGAAAACTCCGCCACCGGCGTGCACGACGAGCGCATCGCGGCACTCAAAGCCAGTAAAGAGGCCAGTGAACAGGAACTGGAAACCCTGCAGGCCCAGTGGGATAAAGAGAAGGAACTGATTGCCCAGATTCGAGAGGTGCGCGATCAGATCGAGGGTGACTTTTTGCGCAGCCAAAGCGGTGAGGACCGGGAGATCGACGACACCCAACTGGCGGAATTGAAAACCCAGTTACAGGATTTGACCCACCAGCTGGGGGAAATTCAGGGCAAGCAGCCGCTGATGCAGGCCTCGGTGGATGAACAGGCGGTGGCGGAAGTGGTGGCCAACTGGACCGGGATTCCCGTGGGCAAGATGGTGAGCGACGAAATCAATGCCGTGCTGAATTTGAAAGATCGCCTGGAAGAACGGGTGATTGGCCAGCCCCACGCCCTGGAAGCGGTAGCCAAAGCGGTGCGTACCTCCCGCGCCGGACTCACCGATCCCCGTAAACCCATTGGCGTGTTTCTGTTTGTGGGCACCAGCGGCGTGGGCAAAACCGAAACCGCACTCTCCCTGGCGGACATTATGTACGGGGGTGAACACAACCTTACCGTCATCAATATGTCCGAATTCAAAGAGGAGCACAAAGTCTCCATGTTGCTGGGCTCGCCCCCCGGTTATGTGGGCTATGGTGAAGGTGGCGTGCTGACGGAAGCCGCCCGCCGCAAACCCTATTCCATCATCCTGCTGGACGAAATGGAAAAAGCCCATCAGGGCGTTCAGGATATTTTCTACAACCTGTTCGACAAAGGCACCATCAAGGACGGCGAAGGCCGGGATATCGATTTCAAGAACACCATTATCATTATGACCTCCAACGCCGGGGAGGATGCCATTCGCGCCATCTTCAACCAGTTGGAGGAACGGCCGGATCCCGATGTGGTGCTGGACAATATCCGCCCCCACCTGATGCAACACTTCAAACCGGCATTTTTGGGGCGTACAACCCTGATAGCCTACAACCCCCTGGATGACGAAGACCTGATGAAAATCGCCGCCATCAATATGCGGCGTATCGAGAAGCGGGTGAAAAGTCATTACGGTGCGGAGTTCGGCTATGACGATGATGTGCTGCTGCACATTGTGGCTCGCTGCCAGGAATCGGAAACCGGCGCCCGCAATATTGAAAACATTCTGAATAAAACCCTGCTGCCGGCGCTGGCCAGTGAATGCCTGCACCATATGGCCACGGAAGAACCGGTGCAGAAAATTCATGTGGGGGTGACGGAAGAGGGCGACTTTACCTATCAGGTGGCCTAACGCGGGGTTGGAATGACGGGCTTAAATGACAGGATTAAATGACAGGGGGGAATGATGATGTCCAGGCCAACCATGAACACCGGCGGTGCAACCTTTTCATCCGGCCAGGATGACTGCCCGGACGAAAAGGCCCCGCAGCCCGTGCGTGACCGCCCCTGCCATATACTGGTGCTGGGGGATTTCAGCGGCCGCAGTCACCGGGGGCTGGATGATCCGGCATCGCTTACCGAACGCAAGCTTTGGGAAATCACCCGGGATAACTTCGACGACGTTTTCGTGCGCCTGAAAGTGACCCTGGATCTGGCGGTGGCGGATCAGCCCATCGTATTCCAGGAGTACGATGACCTGCATCCGGATTATCTCTACGAACGGGTTGACCAGCTGTTCAGTCAGTTTCGCGCGCTCAAACGCAAGCTCAACAAAGCCGACAGCTTTGAAGCCGCCGCCCGGGAAATTCAGAGCTGGGGTGTTGCATCGCCAACGCCATCTCAAAAGTCGCCAACAACGCCCGACCCAACCGCCGACCAGGCCAGCCAGGACAATGTGCTGGAGATGTTGCTGCATTCCCCCCGGGCCGAGCAGGAAACCGGGTTTTCCGTACAAAGTCTGATTCAGGAAATCGTTGCTCCCTATGTGGTGCCGGCGGAAGATCCCCGCAAGGCCGATCTGCTGAACACCCTGGATCAGGCCACCAGCCACCTGATGCGCAAAATTCTCCACAGCAGTGCCTTCCAGGATATCGAGTCCGGCTGGCGCGGCCTGTACTGGCTGCTGAAACAACTGGAACTGGACGCCAATCTGCGGCTGTTCCTGGTGGACATCAGCCTCAGCGAAATCATCGCCGACAACGAAGCCCACGAGGACCAAACCACCGCACTCCACAAACTGCTGTTGGAACACCGGGTGGCGGAGGGCTCCGTACCCTTCAGCCTGATGGTGGCGGACTATCAACTGCAGGACCAAGTGGAACACTGCGAGGCCCTGGCCAACCTGGCCAGTGTCGCCGCGGATTCTCACGCCCTATTGCTGAGCGGTGTATCCGAACGCATCGCCGGCTGCCCCAGCCTGGCTCAGATTCCCTACCCGGAGCACTGGTACCTGCGCCAGCAGAGTGAAACCGACTTCGACCTGATGTGGAACGCCATCCGGGAGCAGGAGTATAGCCGGCACGTTGTCCTGACCTGTCCGCGCTTTATGCTGCGCTTGCCCTACGGCGACCGCACCAGCCCCCTGGACAGTTTCGAGTTTGAAGAACTGCCGGAACAAGGTCAGCATGATTATTACCTCTGGGGTAACGGCGCCTGGCTGCTGGCGGCGAAGCTGGGTAATGACTTTGCACGCGGCGGCTGGGATGAAACCGCTGTCCATGGCTGCCGCCTCACTCAACTGCCCCTGCACGTGTATAAAGAACACGGGGAAAGCCGGGTGATGCCCTGCGCGGAAATTGCCATGACCGATAATACCGCCGGTGCGTTGCTGCAATATGGATTGATGCCGATCCGGTCGGTGCGGGACGAGGATAGTGTGGTGGTGGGGGAGTTGCGGTCGTTGAGTTTGGAGGGGGGTGAGGTTGCGGGGCCTTGGGCCGACATCGACACCTCCGCCTGATCAATAATTTGAACTGAAATATTAGTAAAGGAAAATCGCGTCTGCTTTAGTCGCGATTATGCAGTGAGCTCCTGCTGATAATTAGTAGAAAATTGGATAAGCCCGGTTTTGGTTGCAGCAAGGATAGTAACTGGCCGGCCGGGTGTTATTGGGGACGTACTCAAGTCAAAGGGGAAAACAATGCACATAATAATAGGGATAATTACCGCTATTGCGGGTTTGGTCTGGGCGCTTCATTCACTACAGAATTCAGGAGTCGATATTAATTCGTTTAATCCTTTCACCTGGGCGCGGAGCAGAAAATGGGAAAAACTGTATGGCGCGAAGCCACTGTATAATCTCGAAAAACCCATGGATGCTGCGGGCGCTCTTATCGTAGGACTGATTAAACAGGAAGGGGAAGTGACCCGGGAGCAAAAGCAGGGCGTAATCCAGTTATTTGAAAGACGGTTTCATCTGAACGAGCAGGAGGCCGTCGAACTGTTTTCCGCTTCCTCCCACTTGATCAAAGACGAGATGAATATTGACCAATCGGTAAAAAATATCTTAAGCCCCTCCATTTCGAAGTTTGATCCGGACATGATTTCGTCGCTGCTGGATATGATGAAGAGCGCCGCTGAATTGGAGGGTTCCCCTACCCGGG
This sequence comes from Pseudomonadales bacterium, assembly GCA_002701845.1. Taxonomy (GTDB): domain Bacteria; phylum Pseudomonadota; class Gammaproteobacteria; order Pseudomonadales; family Ketobacteraceae; genus Ketobacter. The sequence continues at coordinate 11,052 of NZXG01000031.1, read as the reverse complement.
ATCAGAATAAGATCATAGATGCGGTTGTTGCTTATGCTAATGAGGCTTTAAAGCCGGCGAGGAGATGGGGGTAGGTTGTTAAATGCATTAGGTAGCTATGGGGAAAACGTTTCCATGAAATAGCAAATGGCAGGGATTAAAATTAACAGTAGCTCGCCTTTACAGGATGATAACTTGCATGTTTTTTGATTTTTTGGGCGGGATTCTATTTTATTATGCAATTGTTCATAATTTTAATAAGTTGTTGTCGAGCCAAATTTAATAATTCAAGAATCATAGATCGCAATTCCCGGTTCTCAGTTTATCCATTTATGCGATGAGCACCGAGAAACCCCTCACCCAATCGCCAGCTCCTTAATCCGTCGCTTCAACGCTGCCTTCGACACCTGTAACTGACTCACCATCATCTCCAGATCTCCACTGCATTGTTCATAACAGTGGGTCAATTCCTCCACACTGATATCCCCCGCCTTGCGCACGTTGGGGTTGGCTTCAATCATTTTATACAGCGCGGCGCGGGAAATATTCAGATCCTCGGCGGTGTTCTTCAAATCCCAGCGCTGGCGCTCCAGGGCTTCCATTAATTCTGTTTCTTCGATGGTGCTGGGTTTGCGGCGCTGGGGGGCGGGGTTCGGGTCGTCGTTTTGCTCATGGGCGTAGTGATGAATCACGCTGCCGGGGGCCGGTGTGTTTTCACTTTCAAACTGATGGCCGGTGGCGGCTTCTTCCGCAGCGCGCTGGTTTTCTTCCAGCAGCATGGCTTCCACCCGCGGGGGGATGCTGGTGAAGCTGGCCAGGCGGTTATGGATGGCCACTTGGCGGGCCACGTTGCGCATCTGGCGGATGTTGCCGGGCCAGTGGAAGGCCAGGGCGTGGCGGAAGAACTGGTACCAGAGCATTTCCGAGGTGGGGTCCAGTTCCTGGTAGTGGCGTTGTTCGGCGATGGCGTCGAATTCGAAGCGCAGGAATTCCGATAACAGCAGGCCGATGTCCGGTTTGCGTTGGGCCAGGCGGGGAATCCAGATTTCGAAGCCCGTCAGCCGTTGCAGCAGGGGATTACGAAAATCCTGGCTTTCCAGTTTGCTTTCCAGGTCGGCGTCGGTGGCGGCCACCAGGCGCACGTCCACTTTGAGTACGTCGCTGCTGCCCACGGGGCGTACTTCGCTGGTTTCCAGGGTGCGCAGCAGGGCCACCTGGACTTCGTCGGAGGCGTCGCCGATTTCGTCCAGGAACAGGGTGCTGTTGTTGGCCTGGGAGAAGTAGCCGGCTTTGTCCTTGGTGGCGCCGGTGAAGGCCCCTTTCTTGGCGCCGAACAGTTCGGAGATGGCCAGGGTTTCGGGGATGGCACCCACGTTAACGGCCAGCATGGGGCGCGTGCAGCGGGGGCTGGCGTTGTGCAGGGCGCTGGCCACCAGTTCCTTGCCGGTGCCGGTTTCCCCCCGGATCAGCACCGGCACGTTCAGGTCCGCCACCCGGTCCACGGAGCGGCGGATGTTTTCGATGCCTTCGCTGACCCCCAGCATGCGGTGCATATGGCCGCTGCGGCGGTCCGGTGACAGGCTGTGGATCACCAGGATGATGCGGCCCGCCAGTTCCAGCACCACGCCTTCCTTCAATTGTTCCTCGTAAACGTAATAGGGGCCCCGGACGTGGGAGCCCTCGATGCGGACTTCGGTACCTTCCGGATGCGGGGTTATTAACAGGCGGCCGTTGAGTTGTTCAATGGTGATGGGCTTGCGGCTGACGTAGCGGTCGTCCAGGCAGTAGCGATCCTTGCTGTAGGGGGTGGCGAATTCCGGTTCCAGCCGGGAAAGCTGAAACGGGCGCCCCTTGGCCAGGTCATCCAGATACACCGTGGCGCCGATGCGCTTCCAGTCGCTGTGGTAGGCGATGGTCACTGCATAGAGGCTGGTCTGGCTGCTGAAACTGACCGGCCGCTCGGCTCCCCACATGGTGGTGTCGTTACTCATTCCCGGCTCACAGGTTTGCTGTTGTTATGGCGAAAGGCTGCCTGGGATTGTAACGAGCAGCGTGGGAAATTGCTATGTCAGCCGCCGATGAGCACCGTGGGGCAACCCACTACAATGGTGCCACCGTGGGCGGTACTGTCCCCCATGCGGGCAGCGGGGCGGCCACCGATCATTACCGTGGCGCTGCCTTTGACAATGGCATCCGGTGGCCCCACGCACACACACAGGCTGCCCATCCCGGCGGCGGGCATCATCCCGATCATCACCGTCGGTGCCGAAGGCATGGTGATCGGGCCCCCCACATGGGGAATCGGCGCCGGCGCCGGGGTCACCATGGGGCAGACATGCATGTCGCCCACCCGGGCTGCTGGTTGTCCCATAATTCGATCTCCTGGTACGTAACCTTAGTTAATCATTACCATGCCACCCTGCATTTTCAACATGCCGCCGCCCTTCACTTCGGTCATGGCACTGCCATTGATCTTCACCATGGTGCCGGTGATGGTGACGCCGGTAGGGTCTATTTTAATGCTGTTGCCCCCCACCGCCAGTTCAATGGACATGTTGGCCTGCAGTTTGATGGATTGCTTGGATGTAGTGCTGATGGCGCCGGTGGCGTCCAGGGTATGACCGCCGGTGACCGTAAGGGACTGGTCCCCGGTGATGGACATGGTCTGGTTGCCGGATACCGCCATGGATTGATCGCCGCCGACGCTGGTGTCCTGGTTGCCCCCCACATCCACAGTTTGGTCCGCGCCCACGGATTCGCTGTGGTTGTTGCCGACGCTGGTATTGCGATCATTACCCACAGTCAGGCTCTGATCATTCTGCACGGTGCCAGTGTCGTTATTGTGCACCAGATAGTTGTAGTCTTTGCCGGCTTCCACATAGATTTCTTCGGCGCTGTCTTTGTCGTCAAAGCGTAGTTCATTGAACTGCTTGCTGGCGGTTTTGAAGCCGCTTTGGGTGCTGGTATAGGCCGGCCCCTGATTGTCCTTGTTATACAAGGCGCCCACCACTAATGGCCGGTCCGGATCGCCGTTGATGAACTCCACCAGTACTTCCTGATTCAGGCGCGGAACAAAACTGCCACCCCAGCCAGCGCCGGCGTAGGCCTGGGCCACTCGTAGCCAGCAGCTTTTGGCCTGGTCGGACCAGGGGAATTCCACCCGGATCATGCGATGGGGGTCGGCGTCGGTCTGCGAGGTGGAGGCATTCAGCTCCACCACCTTGGCGGTGAGCGGACCGTTCATCACTTTTTTGACGGTGTTCTGAGGCGCGCGAAACACCACATCGGCGGGAATGCAGGAAAACTGATTGCGGTACTCACCCATTTGGTCGTTTTTGTTGTGGGCGGAGTGGCTGATCTCAGTGATTACATAGGTATTGCTTTCGGATTTGATGTGGTGATCCAGGGTGAACCGACCGCCGGCGAAAAAGCTGCCGCAGTAGCCGGAACCCCGGGCAATATCATGAGCTGCTTCCAGGCTCTCCAGGCGAACGCCGTTGATATGCTTGTTAGCATTGACGTCGAAATCGTGTTGCGCCTGGCCGCTGCCGCTGAATTGATAGCCGGCGAATTCGTGCATGGTTTTTTGCGCCGGGCTTTGGGCAAACTGGTGCTTGGTGGCCAGGGTTTGCTTGTAGAAATTCTTCGGTGTGTCGTGGTTGTAGTCGGTCATTTCAAAGGCGCCGGAATGAAAATTCATTTCCCGGTGCCAGCTGAGGATGCCGGCTTTGCTATCGAAATCCGAGCCCACATTAAGGCGGGCATTCTTTTGTTCGCAATCGGTGTAACCGCTGGTGCTGTCGCAGAGCACCATGGTGTGCTGGCTGGCCTCGTGTTTGAAGTAGTAGCTGATGCCTTCCTCTTCCATCAGCCGGCTGACAAATTCAAAATCAGTCTCGCCGTACTGCACGCAGTATTCGCGGGTCAGGTAACTGGCGCTGGTGTTGTCTTCGAACTGACAGAAATCGCCGTAATCGCTGAGGATGGCGCTGATAATGTCCTTGGCGGACATCTCTTCGTAAATACGCTGATGTTGGGCCTGGGAGGTAAACCAAAAACCCGGCACCAGACGTAATCGGTACTGGCGCTGATCGCCATCCAGGCCGCCCAGGGAGATGCCATTGATGCGGCCATGAAAGTAACGGGGGTTGCTGGTGTCCTGGTGATTCAGGGTAACCGCGCACTTCTGGCCGATCACATCAGCGCTGGTGAGGTTGTGGTTGCCGCACAGGATGGTGACCATCAGCGTGAACGGCCGGGAAAAGTATTCCGTGCCCTGCAGTTCAGTGACGATGGCATCGCCCTTGAGAAAGCTGGCATCGATGGAAAGCAAACGGTTGTCCTGGCTGACTGGCATGACCTGAGTACCCTGATGATTGCAACAAACGAAAAAGCGCCGGGCGGGCCGTGCCCGCCCGCTTTAGCTTACAGCGGCTTACCGGTGGTGAGGTCGTAACCCACCTTCATATTCTGGCCGTTCTTGTTGGTTTTGTCTGCGCCCTGCAGATCCGCTTCCATTTTGGAGTAACTCAGGCCCAGGTTTTCCACCGGGGCGCTGCCTCCGCTGGCACTGGTGCTGTAAGAGGTAATCAGTACATCAGTGAGCTTGTAGGCGGCGAATTTCTCCACCTGCTTGGCACCGGTCTGCACGATGTGGATTTCCACGGGCACCCCTTCCACGCCGGTGAGGGATTCCTTCAGCAGGCCACCGGAGGCGTTGCACATCATCTTGCTCAGGTTCACTTCGCTCAGTGACGGACGGCTGGCTTCGCGGTTGGCCATGTTGCCCACTTCCATGGAAATGCCACGGCCCACGCCCACCTGGAAGGAATCGATTTCAATCCAGTCTTCGTAACCGGCGGCGGTGACATTGCCTTTGATTTTCTTGTTGTTGAAGTTCATGTAAATAGCCATGGTGTTTTCTCCTCGTTGGATTTTTAAATACTTTCTGGTGGTTGGTAACGGTATCTATTCAAGCCCTGTGCCAACTATTTAACGCACTGATATATATAGGTATTTTAGGTTTTTGTTGGTGTTTTGGATGCACCGGCCACAGGGTGACACGTCTTGTGGTGGGCGGCTCACGCTGGTGACAAGTCACGGCACCTGGTTGGTGACACTATGGGTTTGGCCCTTAAACGGAAAACGCCCGGGTACCAGAGGCATCCGGGCGTTGGGGTGGGCGCGGCAAGCGCCCGAGCGGGGTGGGGTTTACAGCGGCTTACCGGTGGTGAGGTCGTAACCCACTTTCATGTTCTGGCCGTTTTTGTTGGCTTTGTCGGCGCCCTGCAGGTCGGCTTCCATTTTCGAGTAGCTCATGCTCAGGATTTCAGAGGGGGCGCTGCCGCCGCTGGCGCTGGTGCTGTAAGAGCTGATCAATACGTCTGTCAGTTTGTAGGCGGCAAACTTCTCCACTTGCTTGGCGCCGGTCTGCACGATGTGGATTTCCACGGGCACCCCTTCCACGCCGGTGAGGGATTCCTTCAGCAGGCCGCCGGAGGCATTGCACATCATTTTGGTAACGTTCACTTCGCTCAGTGACGGACGACTGGCTTCGCGGTTGGCCATGTTGCCCACTTCCATGGAGATGCCGCGGCCGACACCCCACTGAATGGAATCGACTTCGATCCAGTCTTCATAACCGGCGGCGGTGACGTTGCCTTTGATTTTCTTGTTGTTGAAGTTCATGTAAATAGCCATGGTTTGATGCTCCTGAGAATGATATGGGTCGTTTCGTTAACTGCGGTTTGGTGTTGCTTGACCGTATCTAATCAAACCTTGTGCCAACTTTATAACCTATTGATTTATATAGAATATATTATTATTGGGTGGGAATCTGACGGGGTTGGTTCAGGTATGCAGCCAGGAAGCTGGGAAGTGACATGTCACCCGTGGGGGCAGTGACAAAGGGTGACGCCGGTGACACGCGGGTGTCAGGCCACCTCACCCCGGCCGCCGGCGGCCAGGTCCAGGCCCTGCCGCAGGAACAGTTGATAGTAATCGGCCGCCTGCTCCGGGTCGCCGGCATAGGCCGCCATGGACACCGCGCCGGCCACTGCGTGGGCGTATAAGTGGGGAGGCGCCATCATATCCGGCTCCCCGGGGCGGGACAGGCTGCCGCCACTCCAGAAGGCGGCGGTGGCGGCCCAGCTGGCGGCGGACTTCTGGCGGGTTTTTTCACTCCAGGCCCGGGCCTGTTGCCGGGTTTCCTCACTGGGCTGCAACGCCCAGCGCTCGGCGGCGCTGAGGGCTGCCTGATCCGCTGCGGTGGCATCCTGCGGCAGGGTGCGTTTCACCGCCAGGCAGGCCCACCAGATCGCTTCACGCTTGGGCAGGGCATGGGCCAGGAATTTAATGGCATCAAAGCTGAGCTGGGCCTGAATCAGTTGCTGAATAAAATCCGCCGGGGAAAGCGCGGCTTTCAGCTCCAGGTCCTGCGCCTCTTCGCTAAGTTCAAACAGCTTTATAATATCACCGGCCTGGGTGGCGCTGATCTTGACCAGTTCTGCCATATACCAAAATCCTTGCTCGCTGAAGCGGAGAACGTAAACGAAGCAGGACTATAGCACATTGCCTGATGAGGTGGAGGGCCCGACCGGCGTCGGGCCCTGGATGAGGAAAGGTATGGTTCAGGGACAGGCGCCACAATCGGCGTCATTGGTACAGTCAGGGCCGGCGCCCGCCAGTTTTAGGCTAAAGGTGAACAACGGGTTGGCCACGCTGTCCTCATTCCATTCGCTGTTGACCGCCGGGTTATCATTCATAAACCCGCTGGGGCACATCAGGGTGCCGGAGCTGCCGTCCACCCGGTGGGGCGCGCTGGCATTGGGATAGCCGGACCCGGGATGTTTCAGGGTCATGGCGTGGCCCAGTTCGTGGGCCAGGTGGGTCAGGTCGATGCCGTTATCGGCGTTCTCGTCGGAGGAAACAATTTTGGTGCTGCTGGTGCCGCCGCCCACGGTAAAGCAACCGCCGTAGCGATCACTGGGCACGTAGCTGTCGGTAAAGAACACCTCCACGCAATCCAAAATAACTGCACCACTTCCAGCTCCAGCGGGGTGGCCGTGATATCGATACGATAATTTTGCAACCGATAATCCGGTAGCGCATCGGCATCCAGCGTCAGGCGCATTTCCGCCCCCAGGGTTTCCACGTCACTGGTACCGGTTTTCTCATCGATGGGCCGCGCCAGTTGAATCTCCACATTGACTCGTGCCGATTGGGTGGGAATCCGATGATCATCTTCCCGCTCGGCATCCGGCTCCGGCTTGGCGTAACGCAGCAGGTGTCCGGTGTCCAGTTGCCCTTTCAACCGGCCCTTAATAATGCCCTGCTTGGCGTCGTATTCCAGTTGTTGACCCGGCTCAATGGCAAAGCCAAGGCCTGCGGTGTTTTCGGTTTTTTCACCGCTCAGACTGCTGACGGGCACCTCATTGAATACCAGGTTCAGGCCGCCCACCTGCAACTGTCCGGCAGCTATCTGTTTGGCATCACCGCGCAGATAACCGCTGATCCGGCCCTCGATTCTGTGGCGCTCACCATTGGCCTCAATCACTGCTTTGGTATGGCCATTCAGGGTCATTTTTGTGGGGGATTGGTCGGTAGCGGTAGCCACCTTATTTATACTGGTTTTGGTCGGTGGAGTGGTTGTTACCGGTTCTGCTGCGAACGCAGAGAATGAGGCCGTCAATACCATGACAGCCAGCGAGATTTGCCGTTTCATAACGAGCTCCTGTTTCAGCTAAGGCCCCCCGCGAATGGGGCCATCAATCCATGTAAGCGAGCCCTGCTTCCAGCGGGACCCACAGCAAGATTAAAAAACTTGAAACTTAAGCGTTATGAAATTCGTAATGAGCGCTCTGTAACTTTTTTTGCATTTTTGCTGAATGATATGCGCCCACCGAATATTGTTTGTCAGGCGGCCACGTTGCGTAACAGCGGTGTTTTTAAAACCTGCGCGGTCTCGCCATTGCGGCTACGTTTGCGGTGTTCCTGCGGTGTCATATCCGTCCAGCGCTTGAAGGCCTCACGAAAACTGGCGGCGTCCTTGAAACCACACTTCTGGGCCACCACCGTGGACTTCAAGCGGGGGTCGGCCAGATAGTGCAAGGCCAGTTGCAGCTGATGCTCATGACAGATGCGGCGGTAACTGGTGCCGGCTTCCTGTAATTTGCGGCGCAGGGTGCGCGGAGTCACATTCAGTCGTTGGGCAATTTCATCCAGGCTGGGGAGTGGGCCCTCGCGCCGGCCGATTTCCTCCCGCAGCAGCCAGGTGAGATCGCCTTTTTGTACCTGCGCCACCCGCTCCACTTCCCGCTGACATACGGCAATGGCCTGCTGCTCGGTAATGGGGTTGCCGGTGGCCAGGGGCCGGGTCATCACCCGATTAGCGATCACCAGTTTGCTGTGTTCACGATTGAAACTGTATGCGCAATCGAAATAATTGGCGTATTGCTGATAGTGGGCCGGGGGTGCGTAGTTCAGTTGTATCTCTTCCAGCACATGCTGCTCTTTCACCAGCGAGCGAATCAGGGTTTGCATGGAACTGATCAATAACTCATGGGAAAAGTGAGCGGATAATGGAAAGCTCATACCCTCCTGCCGCTCGATGATAATTTCAGTGACTTCTTTACCGAAAACCGGAGTGAGTTTGAAGCGGCTGCGCACCAGACTGCGGAACCGATTGCCGGTTTCCAGCGCGGAACCCAGGGTGTGGGCACACAGCATGGCCACGGATAACACCCCCCAGCGCGACAGGTTCAGACTGCTGCCCAGGGCCAGCGCCACATCCGGGCGCTGGGTGATACGAAAGATATTGTGATAAATGATATCGAACTGGCGCAGTGAGACCAGGGTTTCCGGGTTACAGATCTGTTCTTCTTTGAGGCCGGTGCCCAGTAACCGTTGCTGAGGGCGGAAGCCTTCCCGTTGCATAAATTGCTTGATTAGAAACAGTTCGGCACTGGGGTAGATCGCCTGATCTTCGAATGCAGTCATGGTGGGCTCCCTCATTTTTGTTGTTATTCGGCTGTTGCTAATGATTTCAGAAGGCCTTGTCGGATAAAGCGCTGGGTTGTGGCCATCATTTTCCAGCACATTGACCATAATAAACCGTTGAATCCGCGAAATCGAGTCATAAATAGAATATGACTCATCTGCAGGCGATTGGAGTAAATATCTCAATATCATCAATCGGTTAGCCGTAACCGAGAGGCTCAGGAGCCGCCCTCCAGGGGCAGCGTCAAATCCCACGTGAAGCGTGTTGACATGTAATGAGAGCTTGGTCACAGTATTAACCGTACTTTATTAGCTTTATTTTTTTAGATGCCTGGACGTTATTGGGGCTGTCGCCAGGTTGTCTAGATGGTTTTTCGGATTGTGATGGAACTTCTGTGCAAAAGGGGACCGGCTGATGGAGCGCTGGGCACGTTGGAGTCAATGGATTCAGATTGGGCTTTTGTTTCTTCTCGTAGCAAGCCTGCTGGCGGCACTGATTAATTTCGATCCGTTTGGTTTCAAAAGAGCTACCGAGAAAATTTCCAGTGACATTCTTCAACTTTTTATCGCAGGTCCGCTCTATGAATCTAAGGCGGAAAGCCTAGTTACGGTCGTAGTTATTGATGATCAATTCATGCGCCTTCGGCGGGAGGTGACAGTTGACAGGGGGGGAGATAACGTTCCGCAATGCGAGGGTTATCAGTCTCGTGAAAACCAGTACCCCGTCGATTTAAAAGATCACTGGCCCATTCCATATATCGAACAGCGTCGCCTTCTGGAAAACATACTGACTTATGAGCCGGCGGCTGTTTTTATGGATTTTCTCTACAAAGAAACGCACGAAGTTTGCGATTCTCCGCAATGGTTGGCAGCCTTGATGGAGGAAAACTCCAGCTTTGTGATAATTCCTGAGCTGATTGAAAATCCAAGTTATGATTGTAATGACCCCGAAAAATTGCCCACGATAGGGGAAGACGATCCAGAAGAGCAGATGGTATCTCTGGAGCCTTTACATAAAGAGTTTCGTGAAAGAGACATTGTTAAAGCCTACTTAGGTAGTCGGGGGTGTGGTGACCTGTATCCTATGTATCTTGCTAAGAATGCCCCGAGCCCTGCCATGCGAATGTATCAGCATTACCTCTGCGAGAAAGATAATGCTGTGTGCAAAGCTGATTTGTTACGGAAGTCCGATGAAAAAAATTTTTCTGACAAAAAAAATTCTGATACCGACAGTGCTGATAATACGTTTATTGATCCAATGTACGTTCAGTGGCGCTCGAAACTGGGAGATAATTACAAGAGATTTCTTGGCGAATTAGTTAGAAATGAGGAAGAAAAATTAACGGTTTCTGGGGAACCCCCATCTCAGATTGATTATTTTGTATGTCAAAATATTGGATCCAGCCTTGGCGAGCGTATTGATTATGTGTCAGGAAAACCGTTTAAGGCCTTAGTCGACGCATTCTACGTTCTGAGGTATTCACTCTCGGGTTCGTCTTCAACCGCTCATGTTACACCACTACCTTCCCAGAAAGAAGGTTCTGAGATATCAGCTGATAGTAGAATCCAATTCGTAGGTTCGTTCCTTGGTCGTCCTAAGCAATTTTCACTTTACGAGCCCTGCGTTGCGATATCGACTGTGCCAGCCTCAGTACTTGACTACCGTACAAAACGTATTAGTGATCAAGAATACTGGGTAAAAAAGCTGATCAAGGATAATTACGTATTTTTGGGGGTGGATATTGGGTTGCACCCGGACCGGAAAGCTAATCCTCTGCATGGCAGTTTGGCAGGAGTTTATACTCATGCAATGGCGTTTGATAACTTGGTGACCTATAACGAAAACTACCTTAGACCACTACCTGCAAACATTCAATTTGCTGTTGAGGCCTTCGCATTGTGGCTTATTTTCCTCATACAGTATGTCTTATCGAAGACCATTCGGCGTCGAGTATCTGCATTAATATGGTTTGTAGGAACACTATTAACCCGGCTTAGTAATATCTCTGATATAATGCGCGGATGACTAAAAAAATAGATACCCGCAAATTACCTTTTGAAGCCATTGAAGAAAAG
>NZXG01000069.1 GCA_002701845.1 Pseudomonadales bacterium | reverse complement strand
TGGAGAGTATGGACATACGAAGTTCTCTTATTAGTGCTGGTCCGTTTGGCTGGGCACGGGTTGATCCCTGCATGCTTCTTCTGCCAGCTCGATTTCAATTGTGGTGTGAGCCAGCTCGTACGTTTCCAGGGCTGACTGGATGATGGCCTTGAGCTGTGCGTATCTCGCCAGATCTTGCGTCAGCACGGCTTTAACATGAGCTGTCAATACGTGATGTTCTCCATCGAGGGACCAGAGGTGTAAATGGTGTACGTCGTCGATTTCCTTGAGTGACATCAGGGACTCGCGAATGCTCTCCAGCAAATCTGGATCAGGCACTGCCTGAAAAAATAACCGCCCTGTTGCCAATAGATTACGTAGTACGTTGATCAGAATAAACAAGGTGAAGCCGATCGACAGCAGCGGGTCGAGAATGGGCCAGTCGACGAATTGCATGACCGTCGCCACAATCAGCACAGCCACCCAACCCAGCACGTCTTCCAGCAAATGCCAGTTGAGCGCCTTTTCGTTCAAGCTTTTTCCCTGGCTAAGGCGATAGGCGGCGTAGCCATTCACCGCCACGCCCAGCACGGCAAGGGCCAACATTCCTTCGGTATGTGGCATGACGGGGTCTGCCAAGCGAGGAATGGCCGTGACCAGTATCCAGATCGATCCCGCGATTAACACCAGGCCATTAATCAGGGCGCCAAACAGCGACAACCGTCGATAACCATAAGTGTATTCAGGATTGACGGATTTCTGGCCCAGACGGTTCAGGAGCCATGCACTGCCAATGGAGAGGCTGTCGCCAAGATCATGCACCGCATCGGCCATGATGGCGGTGCTGTTGGTCAGCCAGCCACCGATAAATTCAATAATCGTGAAGATCAGGTTTAGGAAAAACGCCCAGCCAATTCGCTTTGAACTGCTGGAATGGTCATGATTATACATGAATACTCCCACAGATTGCGTCGCTGCTCAGAGCAACGACGCAATCAGGATACTATTTTGGTTTTCGCTCAGCAGCATCGCGTCGGTGCACCCAGTGATATAATACCGGCAACACCAGTAGGGTCAGCAGGGTTGAGGAAATGATGCCGCCGATCACCACCGTCGCCAGCGGGCGTTGCACTTCGGCCCCGGTGCCAGTGTTCAGCGCCATGGGCACAAAACCTAAGCTAGCCACGAGCGCGGTCATCAGCACGGGACGCAGACGGGTCAGAGCCCCTTCTGTTACGGCCAACACCAGATCTCCCTTTTCGTGCCAGAGATCACGAATGAATGCGACCATAACCAGACCATTCAACACTGCGACGCCGGACAGGGCGATAAAACCAATTCCCGCAGAGATCGACAGTGGCATACCTCTCAAATAGAGCGACAGCACACCACCGGTCAGTGCCAAGGGTACGCCACTGAAAATGATCAGGGCGTCCTTCAACGAGGCAAAGGCCATCACCAAAATGCCCAAAATTAGCAGTAAAGTAATGGGCACCACGATAGCGAGGCGTTGGCTGGCCGATTCCAACTGTTCAAAGGTTCCCCCGTAATCCAGCCAATAACCGGCGGGCAACTTAACCTGCTCGGCGATCTGCGCCTTGACGTCCTCAACAAAACTGCCCAGATCCCGCCCACGAACATTGGCCGTCACTACCACCCGGCGCTTGCCGTTTTCACGGCTGATCTGTGCCGGTGCGGGTGAAATGTCCAGCTCCGCCACTTCTTCAAGCGGGACGTACTCTCCGTTGGGCAAAGGCACCGGCAAAAAAGCCAGTTTTTCAAGGTCGCGACGCAATGTTTCAGGTAACCGCACAATCAATTCAAAGCGACGATCGCCTTCGTAGAGAATGCCTGCGGACTCACCGCCAATTGCCGCTGATACCCAATCCTGTAGCTCAACGACGTTCAGCCCGTAGCGGCCCAGCGCGGTGCGATCGGGAATGACCGAGAGTGTCGGCAGACCGGTCACCTGTTCCACGCGGGCATCAGCGGCACCCGGCACTTTGCTCAGGACTTGGTGGATCTGATTGGCGGTCACAACCAATTGATCCAGATCATCACCAAAGACCTTGATGCCCAGATCGGCCCGCACGCCGGATATCAACTCGTTGAAGCGCATCTGGATCGGCTGGGTAAACTCGTAATTGTTGCCAGGCAACTCCTCCAGGGATTCCTCCATCTCCCTGACTAAGTCTGTCTTGGTTTTGGCCGGGTCCGGCCATTCGCTGCGCGGTTTTAGAATCACGAAATTATCGGCCACATTGGGCGGCATCGGGTCGGTAGCCACTTCAGCTGTGCCAATCCGGGCAAACACTTTGTCCACTTCGGGGAACGACTTGATACGTTGCTCTAGAATCTCCTGCATTTCAACGGCTTGCTCCAAGCCAGTGCCCGGAATGCGCATGGCGTGCAAGGCGATATCGCCTTCATTGAGTTGCGGAATGAATTCCGAGCCCAACGTCGAGGCCAGCCATAGACACAAACCGACCAACAAGGTCGCCATCCCTACGACCAGCCAGCGAAACTTCAGAGCAAGTTCCAACAGCGGTGCATAGACCTTCTTGGTGACACCGATAAAAACGCTTTCTTTTTCGCTGATCCTCCCGCGCAAAAATACGGCCACGGCTGCCGGTACTACGGTCAGAGACAGTACCATGGCGGACAGCAATGCCATTACCACGGTGGCGGCCATGGGGTGGAACATCTTGCCCTCGACACCCGTCAGCGAGAAGATGGGAATGTACACCACCGTTATGATGGCGACACCAAACAGGCTGGGGCGAATCACTTCAGCCGTGGCCTCATAGACGGTATTCAACCGCTCTCGCAAGGACTGGATGGTGCCATTGTGCTGGACCTGGGCCAGGCGTCTCACCGCGTTTTCGACAATAATAACCGCGCCATCCACAATAAGCCCGAAGTCCAGTGCGCCCAAACTCATCAGGTTGGCGGATACTCCGGTCTTCACCATCCCGGTAATGGTCATTAGCATCGAGAGTGGAATGACAGCAGCGGTGATAAGCGCGGCACGCAGATTGCCAAGCAGCAGGAACAGTACGACAACAACCAATAACGCCCCTTCAAGCAGATTCTTGGTCACTGTAGCAATGGCCTTATCGACCAATGCAGTGCGATCATAGACCGCTTCAGCCACCACGCCGTCCGGTAGCGAGGCCTTGATCTCCACCAGCTTTTTGGCCACGTCCCTTGATACCGCGCGGGAGTTTTCTCCGATCAGCATCATCGCTGTACCCAGTACTGTTTCTTGGCCGTCCTGGGTTGCGGCCCCGGTGCGCAGTTCCTTACCGATGCCAATCTCAGCAACATCGCGGATCTTAATGGGCACATTGTCGTGTTCGGTAATGATGACGTTGCCGATGTCTTCCAGCGTCGCCAACTGGCCTGGGGAACGCACCAGCAGTTGTTGCCCGTTGCGCTCGATGTAGCCGGCACCGCGGTTATCGTTATTGGCTTGGAGGGCCTGCACCAGGTTCTCGACGCTGACATGGTAATACAACAGTTTTTTCGGATCGGGCAGCACATGATACTGTTTGTTATAGCCCCCGATGCTGTTGACCTCGATCACGCCTTTCACCTGGGCCAGCTGCGGTTTGATGATCCAGTCCTGGATTTCACGTAGCGCCGTCGCGTCATAGGGTTTGCCATTGCTCTGCAAAGCACCCGGCTCGGCTTGCACGGTGTACATGAAGATTTCGCCCAGGCCTGTGGAGATTGGCCCCATCTCAGGCTCGATACCCGGTGGCAGCACACTCTTGATCGCGCCCAACCGAGTATTGATCAAGTTGCGTGCGAAGTAGATATCGGTGCCTTCCTCAAAGACCACGGTTACTTGCGACAGGCCGTAACGTGACAACGATCGGGTATAGGCCAGATTCGGCAACCCATAAAGCGCGGTTTCCACTGGGTAGGTAATGCGTTGCTCGGCCTCCAGCGGCGAATAGCCGGGAGCCGCCGTATTAATTTGTACTTGGACGTTAGTGATGTCCGGCACAGCGTCGATGGGCAGGTGTTGATAGCTCCAGATCCCGATGCCCAGGATCACCAGAGTCAGACTCAGGAATAAATAGCGCCGCGCAATGGCAAGGCGCAAGATGGACTCGATCATGATGCGCCTCTTAGTGTTCGTGTTCCGCTTCGGATTTTTCGATGTCGGCCTTGATCAGGTAGCTGTTCTTGCTGACATAGGACTGCCCGGGGTTCAGACCTGATAACACTTCGACGTAACGGTCATCAGCACGACCAAGTCGTAACGGCGCAAAGCCGTATTCGGATGCGTTTTTGACAAATACACCCGGCTGTTCGTTTAGGGTTTGAATGGCCGCTTTCTCAACCGCCAGATCCACTCGGAATTCCCCCACGATAATTTGTCCTTCTACCAATAAACCGGGCGTCAATCCGCTGGAGCGGTTATCGAGTTTTACTCTCGCCAACTGATAAGGCTTGTCGAGCGCAGGAATGATGTGCTGGATCTGGCCACTGAATTCTCGCTCATCCACATCGATGTGCGCTGACTGGCCTGCCTTGACAACGGATTGTTGTGACGGATAAATGCGGAATTCCGCCCACAAGGTGTCGAAATTCGCGATGGAAAACAGCACTTGATCCTGTGTCATTTCGCCGGTGTTGGCGTGGCGCTGGATAACGGTCCCACTGATAGGAGCTTGGATCGGATAGACTTTCAGGCTTTCGTTGGATTCCACTTCAGCAAGTAAATCGCCTTTTTTGATGGCGTCACCGATGGTGTGCTTAACCGATTTGATCAGGCCGGAGTAACGCGCCCTCACATGGCTGATTTGTCCGGCGTCGGTGGTGAGACGGCCGTAGGCAACGATACTCTGGCGCAGCAGTTGGGACGAAGCACTGGCGGTTTTGATTTCCACCTGGGCGGCCATGACATCATCAATACGGGTACTTTGTTCTTCTCCGTGTTCACCACCGTGACCATGTTCTCCCTCATGATCGTCATGATCCTTTTCATCATTGCGATGTTCTTCATCAGTATGCGTATGATCCGTTTCATTTTCGTGGTGCGCTTCGTCATCGTGAACCTCTTCGCCTTCCTGATGGCTGGTTTGGGGCGCATGATCTGCGTGTGAGTGGCTTTTTTTGTCCGGTGTTTCAGCGGCAAATGCAGGGTTCTGACTCAGCCACCCCACAAGTATTGCGGATAATATCAGGGTCAATTTCATATTAAAAAATCCTGTCTGGTTTGCTCGCACCGTTTCGCAAATGTTGAACAGCGCGGCGAGTAAGGTTTATTCCGTCAGCGGCTGCGCCGTAAGCTGTTCGATGACCGCTTGATTCAACAGTGCGACGGTTGCCGTCTCAATCATCTGCTGCTTGGCGTTCAGTAGCTCCTGTTGCGCAGTAATCCAGTCTTGATACTTCAAGCGTCCCCGATCATAGGCTTGGCGAGTGATCGTCAGAGCTTTTTCCAGATCGGGAATCACGCTTTGCTTCAGCTGCTGATGGGCCGCAATAAACTGCTCACGTTGCGAATAAGCACTATAAAGCCGACTATGCAGCGCCAATAACCGGTCGCTGCGCCGATACTCCAGTGCATTGCGTTCTGCCAGCGCGGATTTTACGGTACCGCTGTTACGACTTTCATTGAACAAGGGCATGGAAAAGCCGAGCGTGAGCGCTGAGTCCCCTGTCTCCTCGAAGCGTCTAATGCCAAACTGCCAACCGAGGTCGGCACGGTTCTGAGTCTGTGCCAGACGTACTTCGGCGTCTTTCAAGCGTTGTTCAGAAGCAAAAACCATGATGGCCGGTGATTGTTGAACCGCTGTGTATAGGTCAGAAAAAGCTTGGCTCTGACCAAAAGCGAACAGATCTCCCTCGACGCTCGAGAACTCGATCTTCGTGCTTCCCCAGAAACGCGCGAGTGCGATCTTCTGCCGTTCCAGGCGTCGGCGTAAATTTTCTTGCTGGATGTTGGATTGGGTGAGCATGGCCTTAGCACGCATCACTTCAGCGTCCGATATTGCGCCACTGTGGGCGCGATTTTTGACGGTGTTGTGCAACGATTTTGAAAGTTCCACCGCTTCTGCTGCCAGTTTCAGCTCCTGTTGCGTGGACATAAGTTGAATGAAGCTGCCAGTTAACTCTCCGAGGACATCAAGGGTTTGCGCCTGTCGTTCGAGTTCTAGCGTGTTCATTCTTGCATTCGCTAAGGCAACGCGTGATTGTCGCTTGTCTCCAAGCTCGATTACCGAAGAAAGGGCTACGGTCAGCTCAGCGCTATCGAAGCTCGATACCTCACCCGTACCCGCGAAATTCTCTAGTTCCACACCCAACTGATACGCGGGCTTCAAATCAGAGGTTTCGCGCTCCGATGCCAAGCGCTGGCTTGCAAACTCAAACTGATGCAACTGTGGATTTTGTTGCAGAGTTCTTTCAATAGCCGTTTGTAATGTCAGCGCTTGTTGTGTATTTGCTGAATAGGAGAATGACGAGATGAGTGCGCAGCTCATGGCAAGTATCAGCGCAGCACCCCATTGCTGTGGCACTAAATAATTTTTTAACATAGGTAAACCTTTCAACGGTTTGGCAATAAGGTTCTCTGTCCGCTTGTAGAGGACAGAGAACCACCCTTTATTTGGCGATATTGCCGCTATGGGAAGGGTTTACCTCGGTTCTGGGCGGATCACGGTGAAAAGCCACTTTGACCACGGCATCCGAAGGTAATGGCTTGTCAAATACTGCGGAAAACTGTACGCCGCCTTTTTTCTTCATGGTATGGGTCAGCATGGAAGGCACGTAATCTGTCGTCGTTTCGGCGATGAGTTGACCTGATTGTGAATAAGCTGCTACATCCACATGGCCGCGGGGCAATCCCATGGGCAGGCTGGATGTCAGGCGGCCCGATACCTTGGTGGAGGCATCGGCCGAATAAGCCATCAGCTTTTGGAAGCGCCATTCCTGATCTGGCTGCGGGACAATTTCAACAGAATAGTTTTCGCCCGCCCAAGCAGACGCAATAACACAAGAACCCAATAACAGGGAGACAAGAAATTTTTTCATGGTTCGTTCCTCACAATTGAACAAGTCGATAACCGAGACAACAAGTCCGGTCGGTATTAATGCCTGAGTATTCGACTAGCCAATGGGAGGGGGGTTATCCGGTGCTCCGGCGAAAGAATGGTAGATAAAGCGGTAGTCCGAGCTCCCTTTACCTAACGTTGTGAGTTCCAGGTTATCCGGATGGCCACCCAGATATAAACACGTCATGCCATGGCAATGGCAGCAGTGATGACAATCCTGGAGAACTGAGCTGGCGGGATCGGCGGCCTTGGTTGCTTCCATGGAGGTTTTCTTGACTGAATCAGCAGGAGCTGAATCATGCTCATGATCGAAGTTTAGGTGTTCTGTTCCAGACTGATGAAATCGGTGGGCGTCCGCCATGGCAGCCACGGATTGCAACGCAATCAGTGCGGCTAACAACAAGGTTAAATAATGGCGGATGTTCATGTGAATTGTGGAGCCCTTATGTTATTCGGTTCAAAACACTGATAGAGACTATCATATTATAGAAGAATTCCCCAAATGCTCATTTTTAATCAGGATTTTAGCTGCAAAATACGTCGTGCTCCGTTTAGGACAACGACACCAATAATGAGACCAATCAACAGATCCGGATAGCGAGAACCGGTCCAAGCCACCAATCCACCGGCAAGGATCACCCCTAGATTGGCAATCACGTCATTGGCGGAGAATATCCAGCTAGCTTTCATATGGGCACCATTATCCCGACTTTTAGCAATCAACAGCAGACAGGTCACATTGGCCACCAAGGCGACAAGGCCGAAGCTCATCATCAAAGTGGAAACCGGTTCACTACCAAATACCAATCGCCTTACCACCTCGCCCAAAGCGCCCAAGGCGAGAATGATCTGAAGCCAACCGGAAAAATGAGCTGCGCGCAACTTCATCCGCACACTGTGCCCTACGGCATACAGCGCCACGCCGTAAACGGCGGCATCAGCGAACATATCCAGGGAGTCCGCAATCAAACCAGTGGATTGTGCCCACCAGCCAACGGTGATTTCAATGGCAAACATGATGCCATTGATTGCCAGTAGCCACTTGAGAATACCAGCTTCTCTTTCTGCCTCCTGCTTTGCGGAGGCCTGTGCACGGACGAGGGGCTCGCTGGCGACGGGCGTTGTGCTTACCAGCCTCGCGCCCAGACCGACTGATTGCATTCTTTTTTCAATAAGGTCAGCGTTATCACCATGGTAGACACGCACCTTGCGCTTGGGGGTATCGAATTCCAATGTGACTTTAGGTTCCGTACTGTCCAATGCCATACGGATCATGCCTTCCTCTGATGGACAGTCCATCTTGGGGACATGATACTCACTAACAAAGCCGCCATGAGAAGCGTCGTGTACTTCGGCAATTTGGGGAGTGTTCTCCGTCGCGTTATTTTGGCAATTGCCACCGCATGTGGTCGTCATAAAAAACCCTTGTTCTATCCAAGGTGGGCAGTTTAAACTCTATAGTTACTATAGAGTCAAGCACAGAGATTGAATAAATGAAGATTGGCGAGCTGGCAAAAAAGACGGATTGCTCGGTGCAAACTATCCGTTACTATGAAAAAGAACAGTTGCTGTGCACGACACAGCGTAGTGACGGCAATTTTCGACTTTACGATGAAGCTGCTGTCGAACAGCTGCTATTTATCAAGCTCTGCCGTAACCTGGATCTCAGTTTGTCCGAGATCCGCCAGCTACTCACATTAAAACGCTCACCGGGTGCGCAATGTGATCAAGTCAATCGCATGATGGATACGCACATTCAACAAGTGGAAACGCGCATTCAGGAGCTGGTTCAGCTGCGCGAGCATTTGAAAGTACTTCGCCGCAGCTGCTCCAGTGAAAGGACGATCGAACAGTGCGGCATCTTGCAAACGTTAACCACTAATCAGCATCAGAAGCGGTAACACTTACGCGCTTGAAATCGGACGCCTGTGTTATCGGCGGTGATGTTGCGCGTTTTGATTTGGATAGTATTAAAAATACCAGGTAAACCAGAAGTACCGAAAGTTGCGCAAGCACGCCTTGCCAGGTGGATTTGACGCCAATCCAGTCAATCTCAAAACTCACAGGTAATGGCGTCATACCGATGATGGCCGCCTCCTGTAATGCCGACACAGCTTTGCCCATCAGGACAAATGCCAGCGCTAGCAGCAAGTAGGTGGTGGCTGAAAAGAATTTGGCGATCGGCAGCTTGACGGAAAAGCGAATCAACACCCACGCCAATATGGCTAACAGCAACAAACCGAGCGCAAAGCCACCACCAACAGAAGAATATTGGGTTGATACCGCCTGCGTTAACAGCGATTGATAAAATAATACGGTTTCAAACACCTCCCGGTAAACCGCCACAAATGCCAACGCCACCAGCCCCCACAAGGTGCCAGACTTAAGTTGGGTATCGACATGTTGCTGAATGTAGGCTTGCCATTGTGCAGCCTGGGTTTTGCTATGCATCCAGATCCCAACATAGAGCAGTACCAACGCGGCCAATAAAGCGGCAATTCCCTCCATGATTTCACGATTGGCACCACTGATCGTGATCAACGATTGAGCGGCGATCCAGGTGGCACCACCGGCAAGTAATGCCGCAATCCAGCCTATGTGGACATATTTAAGCGCATCCCGACGCCCGGTTCTTATCAAAACCGTCGTTAAGGCAATGATAACCAGCAATGCCTCCAGGCCTTCGCGCAACAATATGACCAGACTAGCAGTGAATAAAGTTCCTTCGGACAAGGTGGACTCTGATAACAAACGTTGTGCGTCATCCAACAAATGCCGCGTCTCCGCCATTAGCGCACCCAATTCTCCGTTTACGTCGGGGCGGCTGGTCAATTGTCGTAGTGCCATCATGTTGGACTCGATGGATTGGCGCAGTGCTTTGTCATGCGCATCGAGGCTGTTTTCAATCAGTTCAAAACCGTCCAGATAAGCACTGACGGCGAGTTCACTTGCGGTTGAAAAATCTCCCTTCTGATGCGCTTTTTGGGCGGCTTGAAGTCGATTCCATGTGATTGCCAAGGGATCTTGGGATGCCTTGAATAATGCAGAGGGGTTAGCGCGTAAACTCTCCAAAGCTTGTAGGGTTATATCAGGGCGTGCTGCTGCCAGTTGCAGTGGGTTGTGATTAATCAGCTGCAGTTTGGTAATATTCAAATCATTGTGAGTAGGTTCGCTGGATTGAAAAGCGAGTCCACCGACATAGAATGCCATTGACCAACGCTCTTGCTCCGTTAGTTGTTGAAAAGATGGCATGGCGGTGTCGTCAATGCCATTGGTAATGGCGTCGTATAAACCCAAAATTGATCGATTTAATGCCCGCTCTTTATCGGTAAAGTCCGTGGGTGCGGGATCGAGTTGTGCTGCCAGCACTCCGTCACCTTGACCAGATACTCCATGGCAAGATCCGCAGTTAGTCTCAAATACCGGCCGGATTTTTTCTTGAGGTAATATCCGTTCCGGCAGGGATAAATGTGGCATCAATCCCAACAATGTGCCGCGTAGGCTGGCACTCATTTGACGGATCTCATCAACACCTTTCTTATCATGGATGGCCCTCTGCAATGCCATTGCTTGCACTGCGAGTGACTCTGCATCAGCAGTGGCGGCCAGCGAGCTCTTGCTAACAATCAGTTGTGAAAACTCCACCATCTCCTGATATTCATTGTCATTAATTACCTGACCGTTTTTCACCGCTTCGGCATAATCAACGCCTATGTATTCAGCGAGCTGTGCCAGTTGCCGGAGTTGAGTAACGTTGTCTGGGATCTCAGCTTCATTCGCCCCGGCAGATAGAGAAAGTGGCAGCATCAGAAATATGATGGCATGAAGGGTGGCTCGTTTCAGGCGTTGCAATCTGCAATCAAACATCTCGGTGTTCTCTTATTCATGAATCGCTAATGATTATTGATCGCAATTGTAAACTCTATAGCCGCTATAGAGTCAAGAGAAGTAAAAATTACAGTCGGTTGGAAACCGTTTTGATAGAGAGGCCTTACCAAGGCTCGCTCCTTAATCTTACAGAGATCATTGAAGGTGGATTGATACTGGAAAATCATCGACTTAACCGGGTGAGTGACATGCAGATTTGCGAGGTCCACTTAACCGCCGCAACAGGTTCCTGTGTCTTTATTGCCCTGTGACAACTGTATCGGCGGGCATGGTACCGAGCCATAGGAACAGTAGACACAGCAGTCACCGAGCTTCGGCTTCAATAAAACATGGCACTGCTCACACTCGTAGAACCACTGACACGCGTCGGTGGGCATGGATTCTGTTTTTTTATGGCCGCATTCGGGACAAGTCAGCACTGACTGCAAAATCACCTCTGGCATCATGGTGTTTCCGTTTTCACGATGGTCGATGGATAACCGGCATGGGTGGTCGCTTCGACCAATCTGTCAGCGTTGGTCAGGGAATCCTCAAAGGTTACTACGGCTTGCTTATGCTCATAACTGACCTCGGCTTTTGTTACGCCTTGGACCTTGGTGAGTGCCTTTTTGACCGTGATCGGGCACATGGCACAGTTCATGGGGTTCTAGGGATTTTCCCCTCTAAAGTAACATAGAACGCTACAGGTATTATATTATATGGTCTGTGGCG
>NZXG01000068.1 GCA_002701845.1 Pseudomonadales bacterium | reverse complement strand
GACAAGAGAACTTGTCCGGATTTTCAGTTGCTGTCCACCAAGCTTCAAGTCTTAAGTGAACAGCATTGCGCTTGTGCGGGCTTTTTTATTGGAAAATCAAAGGGGTGGCGCTCAGAGTAACACCTGCTTATAATGCGCCTTCTGCAAAGGCTCAGCCATTGAGCTCCTCCTTTGCAAGCCTCAGAGCTGTAACGCAACGGAATGCCACACAGGCAGCCAATACCAGCGCGACACAGACACAGAAAATGGGCCTGTAGCTCAGTTGGTTAGAGCACACGACTCATAATCGTTAGGTCCTCGGTTCAAGTCCGAGCAGGCCCACCATTTTCTTCACAGTTAATTCTGCATTGTGCGGTGATGCTCTTGGTGAGCAAATTTCTAGATAACTTGAGCATTCTGCCAGATTTGGCCTCAGTTTCTAGATAACTTGAGCACACCAACCTCATCCCTGAAAACCAAATCTCCCTGCAAGCCGCACCAATGCTGAGTTTCTAGATAACTTGAGCAGGTCGCCGCACACTACCGCACTCCGAGTAGAAATGCGCTCCAACCAAAAACGACGTGAAAGAGAAGCTATGGTAGTCTCTTTGCCATCACCCTAGAGCTCTCTGCTGTTGAGAAGTTCTCAGTGATGGCGACTCCAGCCTTTGAAAAGCAACAGATGAGCGCAAACGCCTTTCAGCGACTATAGACTGGCCTCTCCCTGTACTAATGAACGGCCAGATAATTGTGACATAAAAGGAATTATTATGATTAGGGCTGAATATCAACGCTTCATGCAAACATTGCAGGGCCAAAATGCAACAGAATCTGTGCGCAAGGTAGCAAACATAGTTTCAGCCCACCTTGATGAATTGCTGCCTTTAAGCACCCACCAGGGACAACGTATTAGGAAGATGGTTGAACTGTGTCAAACCAGCTGGGGCAGAATACCAACCAATATTCCACCATTTTTGGATCAGGAGGTTGCACCTGAAGTGCCGCTTTCTCGTTTGAAAACTATGACTGTTGGGCCATTTAGAGGGTTTGCACGACAGGAAGTATTTGATCTCAATAGCCGGCTGGTACTGATCTATGGCCCAAACGGAACGGGGAAATCGAGCTTCTGCGAGGCACTTGAGTATACTTTGTTAGGTAATGTTGCCGAAGCCGATAGCAAACGATTTCGCGATCAAAACGAATACCTGCGGAATGCATTTGTAAATGAGCTTGTAGCCCCTTCATTGGTGGCGTCCGATACACAGGGAAACGATATTGCTATCGTTCCTAACGAGTCAGCCTTTCGCTTTTGTTTTGTCGAAAAGAACCGTATTGATAGCTTTTCCCGGATAGCTGCACAAGCCCCAGCAAAGCAAACCGAGCTTATAGCAACCCTATTTGGCCTTGAAGCCTTTACAGAATTTGTCCGTAACTTCACGTCAGAAATTGGTGCTCAATACATCGATTTGCAAGGCCAGCTTGCATTGCGTCTAGCTCAAAAGCAACAAGGGTTACAAGGGGCGCGTCAGCAGATACAAGCAAGCGCCATTGAACTACTGAGAATAGCAACAGAAGAGTCAGCGCTAGCCAACAGCTATAGGCCAGGTATTAGCTTTGAACAATTGATCGTTGAACTGAACGGTAATGCTCAGGCTCCAGGCCGTATTGCACTGTTAGAAGCTGAGCTACAGCAGCCACCGCCGCCGAAAAGTAACCTTAGTATTGCTACGTTTGAGGCGCTGGGTAACGATGTGGCAGCGTTAGTCAACGAATTAAGGCAAGGCCAACAGCAACTGGCAGGAGTAAGCCAACAAGTTTCATTTAAACAGCTCTATGAAGCTGTGGTTCAGCTTCAACAGACCAGCCCTGATGCGTGTCCGGCTTGTAAGACTCCATTGCAACAAGTTCAGGTAAATCCATACATAAACGCCGGTCAAGAATTAACCAGATTGCAGCAGTTAGGTGAACTTCAGCAAAAAGTGGTTCAACTTGAACAAAGCGCATTACAAGCAATCTTTAAAGTTGGGCAATCGCTGAATACCTGTTTGCAATATTTCTCAATGAATAACCCCTTAAAACCATTTGAATTGGTTAACATTCAGCTAGGGCTACAGTGGTGGAATTCACTATTCACTCCATTGCCAGATGCAAATACGGCATGGCAACACTTAACCAGTCAAATCCAACAGCTCGAGACAAAAGATAAGCAAGCGGAAGAAGTTATTCGAAACAGGGTCAATAAACAGGCAGAGCTAAACAGCCTCCGCACTATCGCACAACAAATAACAGTACTGACAACTCAGAAGCAAACAGCCTTGGGTAATCAAGCTAACGCTCAGAGACTGATTGATAATTTTCAAAACGAAAACGCACTGCTTATTGAAAACGCAGAAGCTGAAAGGCCTGTCATTGCACGAAACCAAGAAATAGTCGCTGCATATTCAATATTTGTTCAAAAGCTAACAGACTACAGTAACAGGTTGCCGGCACAGTTAGTTGCTGACCTAGGTGAGTTAGTTGTTCAATTATACAATGCATTCAATCGAAATGATGCTCAAGCTGAGTTATTGGCAGACGTGAAACTGCCTTTAGCACCGAACCAACGATTGCGAATAGCTTTTCAGCATCAACCTGAACAGCTATTTGACGCATTACATATCCTAAGTGAAGGGCACGTACGTTGCTTGGGTTTAGCCATATTGATAGCGAAGAATTTAAAAGAGCGAGCGCCAGTCTTAGTTTTTGATGACCCCGTTAATGCAATTGATGACGATCACCGCGAGTCCATAAGACGAACCCTATTCGAGGACCAATATTTCTCACACAAACAGATTATTTTGACATGCCATGGTGAGGAGTTTTTCAAGGACATTCAAAATTTGCTATCAGCGGAGGACGCCCGTAACGCTAAACTTCTGAGCTTCTTACCACGACTAGGTGAACAGCATGTCCGCGTTGATTTTAATTGCGCGCCTAGAAACTATATTTTGGCCGCTCGTGAGAATATGAATAGAAACGAAGTAAGAGATGCTCTAGCAAAGTCACGGCAAGCATTGGAGGCGCTAACAAAGGGAAAAATTTGGCGCTATGTAAGCAGGTACGGTGATGGCTACTTAAGCTTGAAGTTCCACTCACCATCTTCCCCTATTGAGCTGAGGGGCCTTACCGAGCAATTACGCAGTAAGATTGGCAAGGCTGATTTTGCTGACCAGAATAAAGACCAAGTTTTTGGCCCAATTAATCAGCTTCTGAGCCGTAGTGGTGATTCTCGAGAATGGCGCTATTTAAACAAGGGGACACATGAAGAGAATGATCGTAGCGAGTTTGATCGCCAAACTGTGGGGCTCATTATCTCGTCGCTAGAACAAATCGATGCCGCTCTTCAATAACCCGGCTAAATGCCTGAGCAATAGCCGGGCGCCACTACAGCCCAACATGCAATGCAGCGTAAGCCGTCTGAATTGCCTTTTTCAGCACCCACTTCGGCAGCCCGGTTTCCTCCCGCAGCTGCCGGTAGGCTTGCTTACGGGATTTCGGAGCTTCGGCGTACTTCTCGCTAATGAAGTATTCCAGGGCTGCAGCCTGAGCCCGGTAGATGGTTTTCAGGCGTTGCTCTTCCTCATAAGCCTTCCGTTTCTCAACGATCCCTTTGTACAAAATGGGGTAGCGATAGGCTAAGTAGCCAGTTGATACCCCCGCCTGCTCACAAACATCCTTTGCGGTAAGTGGATGATCAGAGCCTCGGATTACCTGCCTGATTTTCCGCAGTATCGTCATATGGTCCTTACGGGCCTTATGCCGCACATCCAGATACCCATCGGGCAAAGTGCAGAACATACCATGATCAAGTACACCGGGAGTCTGCGATGCCTCTCCGGCCAGAAAAGGGTATAGCGGCACCCCAAGCCGAAAAGCGACCCGCCTGGCAGTGAGTAAGCTCACCTTTTTGTCGCGACATGCCAGTGAGATCATCTCGTCGCGGGTAAGAGCACCGTAAAACACATCCTCCCGATTGGCCTTCCAGTAGTAATCAAGCAGATCATTAATGGACTTGTATGGCCCATCTTCTGATATGGATCGTGGATCAATGCGTGCAAGATCTCTGAATAGCTGAACAACNTCATTCCCGAGATCCTCCCANGATGAGGTNAGATCGCNGAANNNGATCTTNTTCTTCCGNNTNGCCAGNCTCTCNCCGCATTCCTGNCAAAAACCGANATCATGCTGCTTCCGATACGTTGTCTGATCACACCCACAGAATTCACAGACNTGAATNANTGGCGTTCTGTGGATATGGCAAGCGGTCACNGACGACATATGCCAGATCAGTTTGAANTNCGGTTCTATACCAAGACTNTGGCATTCTGCCAGGCACTCAGGACACCAGCGGAATCCCTTAACAACCTCCTCGGCNGACCTNCCCAATACAGTACGCAGAATCCAAAGCACCGANGACTCTAANCGTTGGCCAGTTGCCTCNGAAAGAGAAGCNATNATNGAGTCAGCCAGCTTTCCAGGGCGCACCAGCTCATGGGGTTTAAAATGCTTCGCTTTGACTTGCTCCNNAACACANAAATTAGAATCAGGAANCAGACGATTCACCGTTTGAATGAATAGNCCTACATCGCTGCCATGGGCAATAGCGCAGCGATGCAGGTACGACGGCAGAGACTCCACCTCTGCCGTGCCAAGCCCCATCANGGGAATAGAAAAAAGTGGGTTCACCATCAATCTGAATTCCTNTCATCAGATTTATAGCGNCTTGGTGCTGCCTTAAAGGGCCTTATGTTGGACTTTTTAACTGCCTTNCCTGGTATATCTGGCGATGACTCCTTTTTGTTAAGCCTTGAGGCAGCAGAAAAATCAGTATCCCGAAACAGAATCTCTTCCCCTGNAGCAATCTCATTCCCAATACTCACGAGGTCATCGTCGGTAGCGCGCGTTAGCTCGAGAATATCCCGATTAATAGGTAGACGATGTAACTTGGCGTGCACAGCAGCATGCAGCAACCAGCGACGGAGAACACCAATGCATCCATAGGAATAGGCATGTAGGTAGCGAGTGTGGTTTACAAGATTTTCATCAATCACTTCGCTGGGTAAATGCGTAATATATTGACTCACGATGGAAGCAAATTCGTTGAGCTCCTCATCCGTGTCATAGTATCGAGGTAGGTGAACCTTGTATTGACGACCAATCAGATGAGGTGAGTTTCTCAGCGTATCGAGCATTGGATAGGCTCCGGCCAGAACTAAAACCACACCAGCCTGCTTCGCCATGTTTTTCCACGAGTCTAATACCATATGAGGCGCATCAGCACCACGCGCCACATAGTTCACGTGCTGGACTTCATCGAAGAAAAGATATTTCACCTTTCTCCGTTTCGCACCAATAATGAACGCCTTTTTCATAGCCGCTTCAGATGTTCTATCAAATTTTCTCGCGATATTTTCAGTATCCAGAAGCCCATAAAAATCCGGATGGCGTATAGCGACCAGCGCATCCCAGATAAAGGATTTGGTTGTAAATCGTCCATTATGCCCATCGTTATCGACCAGCACGTAGGCTGTAGCCATACTTCCCTCAAGAGCATCAGGGCCATTGAGCAAACGCTGAAGCTCCTCAATCATTCTGGTTTTTCCTGTTCGAGCAGGGCCAGTAATACAAACCACCTCACCAGGTGACGCTGAAATCAACAGTGCGAATAGCATGTTTAATGCCTCTTCCCAGTTCCGGTGGCGGATCTTCACATCAAGGTTAATCATTGCTTACCACTCCTCTGTCGGAATCTGACGGGTTTCAAACTGATCGCTCAATAATTTATTTGCCATCGGCTCACGCTCAGTCACTGGGTCCACTGTTACTTTCGGTTCGGCGGTCACACTTTCCGCGATTCGACCTTCTGTCCTCTGATCAAATTCTCGGCGTATATCGACAAGGCCAATACCCTTACCAACGTTAATATTCCTTTTCATTGCGGAGCACTCGTACACCTCAATACCCTGGGCAATTCTTTTCTGCAGTGAATGTTCAATGTAGCGGTTATAGTTTCCGTTATAGGCAGGACACCAACTCCCGTTAATCCGGACGTAAATAACGAACGGATTTTCAGGATCGATCCGAACCTCGGCGCGGGATTTAATCCCTTGAAGCTCCCGCAACTGAGGGCAATAGTAGTGAAGGTTTTTAATATGAATCCCGCGTTGGAAATCGATTTTGTACTCGGACGACTCAACACTGGTCGCCAGCACAAATTCATCGTTGTATTCGACTCCAATGGGGATGAATGGAAATTTCTCGATCAGTTCTTTATAAACCACTTCAGAAGACTGACTGGCAGCACCACGCGGTTTAGAAGATCGCCAGTTTAGAAACGCCGTTAACTCCCGATGGAGATCCTCGAGAGTAAGAACGGCAGACTTGTCCGGTGCATACTTACCATCGATTGCCCGCAGCGTTTTCAGACCAAACACAAACCCTGGCCGCTGACTAAGCCATTGCTGACGGTACTCACCAAACAGGCGCTCGACTTCTGATCCTGCACGGGGATTTGCGGCGGGACGTAAAGAATGGGTAATGCGATAGTGAGCAAGAAGCGATCGGAAATAGACGGAGGTAAAATCCGAACCGTGGTCGACCAGTATTTCCCGTGGCAGCTTGCCATGGCGACGCACACATTCGCGGATCAGTTTGGCGCAAGACCTCCGGGAAGGGTCTTGAAACGAGATAGCGAACGCCAGCACTTCTGAGCTGGCCACATCGATCATGACCGATAGCCAGGGCCGAGCAACATAGATGTTGTCACCATCTTCAAAAACCACCAGAAACAAGTCGACCTTATAGTGGTCAACACCGGCCTTCATCCAGGGAAGTAGTGGAGTGAGGTGCCGTTTAGTCGGGTCGGTTGGTGCCGCCATAGCGAGCGCCATGCGCTTGCCACCTTTGGCCTGGCCAACCAGCTCGGGAGCTATCTGCGCCAGTCGGCTATACAGCGTCTGCGTACTGACTGGAGCATGATCTGGATGCGCCTCTTTGGCTTGCGAACAGTACTCGTAGTAAATCTGAAGGGACGACTCCGTTCTCATCGACAAGGCGACGTTATCGACGAAGTAGTCGAGAAAGTCTTTAACTTCCGGAACAAGCTTAGAGCTTCGACCAATCAGATTTCTGTCTGCATCGACCAGAGCCTGGAATGGAACCAGGCCTTTTTTACGCCCCTCGGCAATCTGTGCCTTCCATCGACGAACAGAGCTACTTTTTTCCCCTGATTCGATGCGTTGTAGTCGTTTAAAAATGCGCTCAGCTACGCGACTATCGGGCATCAGCTCCGTCGAGACTGGTGCCATTTCATCGGTAGCCTGAACAGCTGCCAAAACAGCCGACTCGCGATGCACAGTACCAAGTAACAGCGCGGGCTTAGAGGCTACATAGCAACGCTCTGGTGTTGCGAGACTCGCGGATGCCTGATCGAACGACATACGCCCCGCGTCAATCATCTGAATGGCAGCGGAGTAATCAGGCAGAGCTAGTTCGATCACGAGCTCATCTAACCGCCAGACAGGTTGCTCTGTCAGGAGTTTTTCAACTCTCAGCCCCAGAATCGGGTCGTATTGAGGAGCATCCCGAGAAGCCAGTAAAAGGCGTATATTCTCGGCGATTCTTTGATCCCGGCGAGTAACAACTACGACTTCGAACCGCAGCCCGTACTGGAGCTGATAAGCCTCACGAGCGGGTATGTAGTCAAAGCCGGACTCCGTTTTGGCCCAGTTCTGAGACTCAGACTTAACTAGCTGCTCTGCCTCTTCGAGAGTTTTGACCTCTTTAACGACAGGGCCTGTCGAAGACAGAACAAGGAAGTCCGCTGTATAAGGCCTGCGGCGGCGACTTCCGCGCTTGTCCGTCTTGAGAATCTCAATCGTGGGTGGCTGCTCCCAGTATTCGAAAACCTCTGGGTCGAGCTCAAACTGAGTCGCGATAGCTCGTTCTGCATGGCTTTCACTAGTGATAGTGCAACCCATCTTCATCGAGACCTCTGCAGCCACAATGTTGGTGCGGGCATGAATGCCTACCGCACGCGCAGGCTCAGACGCCCTGGTCTGGTTGATGTACTCAATGGCTGGTGTCGACAGCTTGTGTTCCGACGTGAGGTATTGCTGGTATCTCAGGTTTCCTAACATGTGAGTGTCTCCCTGCTCTTGGCCGGTCCTCGCTGACTAACAAGCGAGTTGGGGCCTCGAACATAAAAAATTCGATTACAGGTGCTTGACGTCGGAAATAAGGGGGGAGATACTTTAGGGTATCGAAGCCGAGGCATCGCCTCCCTTAAGGCCGGAATCAAGCAATTGGTTTCGG
This sequence comes from Pseudomonadales bacterium, assembly GCA_002701845.1. Taxonomy (GTDB): domain Bacteria; phylum Pseudomonadota; class Gammaproteobacteria; order Pseudomonadales; family Ketobacteraceae; genus Ketobacter. Next base: position 61,382 of record NZXG01000068.1, on the reverse strand, counting down.
CTTTATTGTTTCTAAATCATGAAGTTAGATCTCCATTCAATGATTTTCAGGTTTGAGGATATTGTTCATAGCCTCCAACTCCTCATTCGTTAACGATCCCAATCTTGGAATGAGATCGGCAACAAATTTGTATTCATCAAGGCTGATGCCATCTGGAATTTTGATTGTCTTTCTGGAAGCTTTAGCAGCATCCAGCAGATACTCAGTTTCAGCATCCGATAGCCGCAATGAATAGCACAATCGGCTAAGCGTCTCTGACTTCGGTGGACTTTTCCTTCCATTTTCAATGGATGACAAATGGCAATGATGCATACCGATCATCTGCGCCAAAGCTTTCTGGTCGATGTTCTTCGATCGTCTCAATGTGTTCAATGCGATACCGAACGGCGTCATAAAATCACCTGAATAGAAATCTTCAAACGATGAACCAAAAAAAGACAAACAGTTGTCAAAATATACACCAACTTAAAAAACAAAAGTTAGAAATTTTTTCATTTACTTTTCAGTGCCTTACAACCTCTCATTTACTCTAAAACAGCCTTACAACCGACACTTATTTACTTTATTAAATTTCGTCGAAATTAATTTAAAAAACGCATTGAAAAAGAATTGGAAAAATTTCCAACAAACAGAAACAGACACATATTAATCGACAGCGAAAAGCTTGTAGGTAGGAGAGTCGTATAGCTTTATCGGGAGGCGACCAACCAGTTGACTGGAAAGATCGTTTTGGCAAGACTGGAGTAACAAACGACTCAAAGAGGGCCAGCACGATGAGTCCAGAAATGACTGCTATCATCACACTTATTATCGGCGTGCCAATCGTTCTCTTAGTGAAACAGTACCTTGGTCATTTCAAGAAAAAGTGACCAACTGCCTGACATTCTGAGCGAGACACCACACAGCGTGGTCTGATAGTCAGGCCAGCAGTAGAGTTTACCGTCAGATAAGGTAACCATGACCAGAGCTGGACATGGTTGGATCAGGAGTACAACAAACTCGATGTCAGCAGCCCTGAAAAACTCAAGTACCGTTATATTGGTGACTCGTCATGGTTAAAGCCACGTCCCCAGTAAGACTGAAAAGTAGCCTGATGAGTGCTGCAACTGCCGCTGGCATCCCCCTGCAACGCACTGCCGCAGAGCAGATTGAATACTGGGCAGATATCGGCCGTAAGGTTGCGAAGACTGTTGATCCTGAGACCCTGCTGGCCGTACAGGCAGGGCTAGCGGTTCTTCGTATAGAGCACGCAGTAACTTCACCTGTAGATCCAGACGAAGTTTTTAAGGTCCATGACCGAGAGTGCAGGTCTGGGGCACTAGCCGAAGCGATCGCTTCAGGCTCTGTCCGCTACCAAGCCTCTCTGTCGAGACCAGGTTATTTGGAAGCCTGTTACCCAGATGGGCATATCGAAGTAGGCCAGTTTACTGACGGACTGTTCATCGCAGAGTGACGCGAATCGGTAGTGGAGCCCAGCTTACGTTTATCCAATCTATAAGGAGAAGCGAGCATTAGGCAAACCACTACTGTTAGCATCGACCTAAGTGCCCGAAATCATTCCCAAAAGCAAGAAGCAAACATCCAGCACACAACTCCTTTTCATAATTTGCGCGTAAATTGCGACTAGTTTATTGTTCCCTATATCGATAAAGGAAGACATTGCGGTATGAAGATTATTGTCAAGGGAATGGGGCTGCACGGAAGTGAAACGAAAGCAGTCAGCCGCATGGAAGCCGAGCTTCGTGATTCATGGCACGCATATGCTTCAGTCTTAATCTGCGACTCTCAAGGCTCAATGGAGTTCGATCTGATTATCATCACCCATGATCGCGTATTGGTCGTGGAGTTGAAGAATTGGCGAGGCAATCTGACGTCCTACGACGGCAACTGGTACATCGACGGTAAGTTCCGTTCCAAGAGCCCGTACCATACTAAACGAGATCAGGGTTACCGCTTGGTCAACATCCTCCGTGCCGAACTCGAGCACAAACTCGGTTACTACCCCTTTGTCGAAGCCCACGTCGTTTTGTGTGGCGAGGCGACTCCGGATAATTTGCCGGCCAGCGAGCGAAATTTCGTCCACACCTTGGACGAATTCATGAAAATCCGAGATCCCGACGGATACGATGCGATTATCACTGGTCCGCAAAAGGTCAAGTTCGACAATGTTAATCGCTTTCGCCCGAACGATGAGACAAATCGTAAGCACTTTGACGACTTCTTTCGCGGTAGTCGGGTAGAACTCGCTAGTTTCAAGGTAAAGGGCTACGAAGCCGCAGAGTTCCCTGATTATCAGCATGAGAACAATCTGTTCGCTGAGTACCCTGCAACCCATGAAAAGTACCACGTCCAGCGCGCAATGATTCGCCGTTGGGATCTGACGGTGCTGGGGCTAATCAACCGCGAGGACAGCATCTGGCAGAAGCTTGTCACCCGTGAAGATCACCTGTATCGGATGGCCTCTGCAACCAATAGTCCCTTGCAGCAGTACATGCTACGCCCTATCGAATCTCCCGACGAAGACAACATCTCAGCCGATTGCGTGGCCATGTACGAGGTCAAGAACAACACCCGTCGCCTAGGTGACTACATTGCACTCAATGCTCATAAATGGAGCCCTGAGCAGAAGTTCGATATCGTGCGTGCACTGCTGGCACCTTTCGCCGAGCTGCACAGCATGGGGGCAGCTCACCGTGACATCCATCCGCAGAATCTCTGGTACTCCGAGGACAGTGCCTACATCCAGACGAGTGGTTTTCACGCATCATTCTTGCCCGAGAAAGGCACAGTCAAAGATCTAAGTACACTTATCAAAAGTTCCTCCTCGCTAACCCCCGAAGACGTCTATGGTAGCGATGGCGAGATTCAGAATCCCTTCGCCCGAGACGTTTACCTTCTCGCTATAGTGGCTCACAAGATCTGCTTCCCCAAACACAAGATCGAAGTAGACGAAGATCTGGCCATCTGGACGCCAGTAGAAAACGACCCCTTCGAAGGTAAGCTGAATGACTTCTTTTCCAAGGCAATGGATTTAGAAAATCAGAACCGCTTTGCCAACGCCGCAGAGATGCACGCCGAATTCAACGCGATTTCTCTGGACAAAGACGAACCTAACGATGACGCACATACTGTCATTCTTGAGTTGAGCAAGGGTGACTTCATCAAACGAGACCTCAGTCCATTTGCTCTGATGGGCCACTTCCCTCCCGTGCCCGGCGAGGCTCCGCCATTGTTCGGTGAGAAAATTGTCTACCGCTGTATGGTTGATGGCGAGAAGGGGGTGCTCAAGTTCTGGCAGAAAGCCGCCATTGATCTCAAAAATCCCGGCGCAAACCGCAGGTTGCTTCGCTTACGTCGCCGTATCGAAAAGGCGATCGAGGCAGACCTGCCTATCACGGGAGTGATGCAGTTCGGCCTTTTTGGCGAGGGTTCCGGGCTTTTCATCCTAACTCGTTTCGAAGAAGGCACGACTTGGTCTGAGCACGCTAAAACACTAGTTACCACTGAAAACAAGCTCCACAGCGCCCTTGCGATGTGCGATCTGATCATCCAGATCCATAGTGCCGATTTTTCCCATGGAGACCTGCATCCGGGGAATATCCTAGTGCGGGCTGTCGTAGACCACGTAGATCACGAGAGCAAGTCTGCTCCCCAGATGCTGTTAATCGACGCCTTGGACTACGGAGATACCTCCGACCCCTACAACACCGAATATGGCCCGGCTAACCCTGCATCCACGGACGGCTATGGTCGCGACAAGTTCGCTGTGTACCGTATAGTGGAAGAACTATTTGGCGAATCGATATCAAGCGAGCTTCGTGCTGAGCTCAATGCCGCTTCCGAACAGCCCGATGGCATCCCGGTCGATCTCGTACCATTACGTGATTGTCTGAAGGCCGAGCTTGATCGCCTGTCGGCGCCAGCTAAGCCGGTTCAGCCGACACTTTGTCTGATCCATCAAGATATGAAACTGCCTGCCCAGGCCAGCCTGCTGCAGGAAGAGGGGCTTGAGTATCACCTGACTGTAAGCATCTCAGATAAGAACAAGCAGGAGCTATTCTGTGTCATAACGGCGCACTATAAAAAGCTGCATGTGATCATCAACCCCGAACAGAGGAAGATCACCTCAGCTTGGATAAAAGACTCTGGACTCAGCGATTACGCCCATGCAGCCCAGCGCGCTCAATACAGCTTTATCACTCCGATCAGTGTTGAGCGCGGTATCGTGCCGACCAACAAGCCCAACTCCTTCATCGAATTCATGATGAGCCAGGATGCGGTACTTGATCTGCTAGAAGACATGTTCGGCACCAAAGAAATCGAGCACGATAAAGGTGAATCGCCACAGGAAACGGTTGAGCAGACCGTCAAACCTCATCATATCTGGCAGACCCTCATGGAAACCGAGGGCGAACAGCGCCTCAAGGTGGAAGTGCGTAGTAACGAGATTGAAGAGAGCACGTCGGGTGCCTGGCTAATCCCCTGCATTTTGAAAGCCGGCAACGAGCTGGAGTTTCCGGTCGATGATGACGAGGAAATCGGGATCTATCTGGCCGAAGATAACCGCCAGTTTGGCTGGGTGATCCCCGAAGAATCTGGTGATGAAATTCTGGCGGTTAAACCCCAGAGTGAATCACTTTCTGCTTTCAAGAAGCGCATCACTGAGGGGGCAGAGCTCTTCTTTGAGTCCAAACGAAGCCATGCTTCCCGCTTCCGTCGGCAGAAGGCCATGGACAGAGTACTGTCGGGTAACTCACGCATTCAAAACCTGTCAGGATATTTCGATGAGGATGGAGCCGTATGCTCCAAAGTTAAATATAGGGTGCCTACCGAAGACGAAATCCGGAGTCGTTACGATAACTTCAATGGCTCGAACGAAAAGCTCAACCCCAAACAGGTGGTAGCCTTCCAAAAGGTAGTGAGCCAAGCTCCTATTTCAGTTCTCCAAGGCCCACCGGGTACTGGTAAAACGGCCTTCATCAGCAAGTTGATCCACTACCTCTTCGAAAATGGTTTGGCAGGCAATATCCTTCTAGTCGGCCAGTCCCACACATCTGTAGATACCGTGGCGATCAAGGCCAAGGAGCTCTGCGAAGATATGGGAAACAAAATCAGCCTCGTACGCCTTGGACAAGAGCATCTGATCGATGAGAAGCTGCTGCAGTGCCACTCCAGTGCCATTCAGCGCAAGATGCGCCACAAGTTCCAACGCGAGTACGAGAAACGCATCAACGCCCTAGCCACTCGGCTACTGCTAGATCAGGCCTTCGTTGAAGACATTGCAAAGCTACACCGCAGCATCAGCCCACTGCTTTCGCGCATCTCGGTGCTTAAGAATAATATCAACAACCTAAGTGAGCGCCGCGATCAAAGCCCTGATCGCCAAACACGCATTGATGAATTCAAGCGCAGTCTGGAAGACTGCACTCAGATTGTGAACAACAATATCCAGACCCGTGGTTATGAGTTCGATTTGCCAGAGGTCACTGACCCTAGCTATTGGCGCGAACTGATTCAGCAGATCGCCATAAGCCATGGAGTGACAAATCAGTTGGCCATCCAGCGACTGAATCACCTGATCGAAATCAGCAAGGATTGGATTGACGTGCTGGCATCAGGCTCGGCGAGTTTCGACCGATTCTTCGTGAAATCAAGCCAGTTGGTAGCTGGAACCCTGGTCGGCATGGGCGCTAAATGGCTCAACATCGAAGAGCAGGAATTCGACTGGGTCATCGTTGATGAAGCAGGCAGGGCCCAGGCCTCCGAGTTGATGATTGCGATGCAATGCGCTAAGCGTGTGCTGTTGGTAGGTGACCACCGCCAGCTTCCACCTCATTACGAGCTTTCGCACATTCGCCATGTCTCACGCAAACTTGGAGTGGATGAGGCAGTAGTTAGGAAGACAGACTTCGAGCGTGCTTTTATAGCCAACGACGGTATCGCCTTGGACACTCAATACCGCATGATCGAGCCGATCGGAGCAGTTATTTCGCACTGCTTTTACGATGGGCAACTCAAGAGCTATCGTCAGCAGGCACCTGAGTGGTTCTCTGACCTTCCATACCCACTCAACAAGCCAGTCACCTGGATCGACAGTGGTACCGGTGATCGCGCTACCTATGAGGATGACGACGGCAGAGGTGGAATCACCAATCGGCACGAGATGGCGGTCGTCACGCACATACTCCGCCAGCTTGCATCCTCTCACTCCCTAGAGAAACTGCGGGCCAACAAGTCGGAGAAGCAGCCGTTCCCAATTGGCATCATAGTCATGTACCGGGCACAGAAGACATTGCTGGAGGCTGAGCTATCGAGGTCTGAGTGGATGGCACCGCTTCGCGACCTTTGTCATATCGATGTAGTGGATGCGTATCAGGGGAAAGAGAGGACTATTGTTCTTCTCAGCTTGGTTCGAAATAACCCAGAGAGTAAGCAGGGTTTCTTAGTAGATACCTCCCGTATCAACGTTGCCCTTTCCCGTGCTCAGGAGCGTCTGGTAGTGATTGGCTCCAAGAGCATGTGGCATGCAAAAAATAAACATTCGTCGCTGGCAGATGTGTTGAACTTCATCGATAAGCAAACCTCATCTGGAAACGAAAACTATGAGATTGTGGACGGAACCACCGTCATTGAGGGCGCACGAAATGCATGACGAAACCGAGATGATCGAAACCAATGGCGTGCGCCTGTGCAACACCATCTCACTGCTGATCCCAGCCTACAGCTATGATATCAACTGCGCCTGGACGCAGGAAATCCCGCTGCCAGCGATTGAGGAGTTCACATGTAGGCTGCTAATTGCCCTCCAAGAGGTTACTCCTAGTGAAGTGCAGCAGTACTTCGGTTTGAGCAAACGCGAGTGCGACGTGCTCATCGACAATCTGCACAAGAGCAAGCTCGTCACCTACTCAAATGAGGGAATGCTCATTCCCACCAACATGCTAATGGATAGGACAAAAGGCAACCCTGACACAGTCCCCAGTCTTACAAAGTACGAGGTTCGCACCGAAACAGTGGTGTTTGAAGCGTTGACGGTATCTGTCATGCCTTCGACCGCCTACAACCGCAGCCGCTACGGTCTGCCACAACTCCCAATTCCTGAGGAGAACCATAGTCCGGCGCCAGGGATGGTCACCGAAAAGTTTGGCAGGCAGTATCGGGCATTTCTGGACTATTCGCGCCGCCCAGAAGTCGAGACGAAGAAGACCCGACTGTACAAGGTGGATGGATGCAGTTACGGCAAGTTCATGCAGATCCCGGTAGACCTTGAGATCTGGATACGCCCAACCAAGGAAGGAGATCTGGAAATCTTCAAGAAGGTTGCCGAGAAGGTTAGCAGCGGTCGACACCGCCCGTTGTCCATGGAAGTCGAAGCAAAGATTTCCGACTACCTAAGTACTCTTAAGATGCCAAGCAAGGGGATGAGCATCAGCCGCTACTGCACCATCTTCGATGACCAAGTACTTCATCGCTATATCGACGAGCGAGGCCTGGATCTGAACCTCTGGCTCATAGACCACTCCAACCGCAAGACCGGTTATGGCACGCAGGCAACACGTTCGATAATTGGCCCGATCTTCGACCGTAACAACAAGAAAACCATCGACCGGATGCTTGAAGAGGTGTCCAAGGATTGGAAGAGAAACGAGATGCACAGGGCCTTCTGGTTGTCGAGCTCGGCGCCACTCTGGGGGGCCAACGGGTATCTTATGAGTGACTTCAGCAATGAGATGTCCCGGCGCCTCACGGAAGATCGCCAAGGTAGTGGGCCAGTCACTGCAATCATGCCCTATGAAGATATGAAAGATCTTGGGGCTTTGAAGACAACCTTTCATACGCGAATTCCAAATGGCATTGCATACAAAGGAGGGGATCTGCAAACGCAAGTTGAGATATTCCTCATTCCCGGCCAACTAGCGGTAGTTCAATATCATGTTCAGCCTGATAACGCGAGTGCAGTGACAGTACCGATTGGGTATGTGACAGTGGAAAAATCTCGAATAGAGAAAATCGAGACCTACCTTGACGACTTACTCGGAACGCGAGGAGATGCGGAGCTCGCCTGGACCGAAAGAAATGTCGATTATGACCATATCATGGGGGATTGCCAACGCCGATACTGCAGCGCCAAGCGAAAACCAATCCTGAGGTTAGGTAAGCCTCCTGAGGCAAGGGAATAAGGAAATAAGGCGGGCAACTATTACCTAGTTGTGCATCTTCATCTTAACCTGCCTACTAAATAACTTTCAGTTAGAGAAAATAATAAGTAATTCGATAAAATGTATTATTAATGACGATTTTTATCGCGTTAGATTTCAATGAATCAACAACATCAAGCGAAACAATCCAAAGAAAATAAATAGGAATTGTTTTATTTTTTGGAACAATATGCTCAAGTTATCTGGAAATCTGCTCACTTTCTGCTTTACCGCACAGTATCCCGATCCGAGGGCAGGCGACCACCCCATTTCTCAAATTGGCGAATGGCCGAGCGGTAGGCTTTGCGCGTGTTGTCGGACGTCGCTGCCTGGAGGTAGTGCCGCAATGATTCGGCTTCCTGACGTTCAATCAGGGTCGATTCCTCATTACGTAATGGCAAGTTGCTAGCCGGTTTTGGCGGTTTGTTGTTCATGAATAGGATTTCCTTCGATGTCGCTCAAAAGGCGGCTATGTACCGGCGTTACAAGTCGAAAATTTACGTCAAGATCCATTAACCTACGATAAGGTAGATTATCGGTGGTTAGTATCTTGAATTCAAGCGATCTTGAAAAACACATATATAATGTTATATTACGTGTTATGTAATATGTTACTAAATAATCCGAGAGGAATCACCATGGCCCGTGCCGGAGTCACTTATCACGATATCGCTAAAGCAGCTGAAGTCATTAAAACACATGGCCAGGAACCCACGGTGGATAGGGTGCGCGAGCATCTGGGCACCGGCAGCAAAAGCACCATCGCGCCATTGCTCAAGCGTTGGCGGTCAGACAATGGGGAGGCGGCCGATGTCAGTGGACTGCCGAACGACCTCATCGAGGTGGTAAAGTCCCTGCATGAGCGGGTACAGCAGATGGCCGACCACCGTATCGAACAAGCTCGCCAGGAATTCGAGACTTTAAAGGAAGAACTCCGCACAGAGTTGACCTATGCCAACAACACCATCGCGCAACTTACTGCCCGACAACGGGACCTTGAGAACCAGATAGCACGAATTACCGAGGAAAAAAGCCTGCAAGACAAGTCCCTGGAAGACGCACGCGTCAGGCTGGCAAAGGCCGAGTCTCAGCGGGACGAAGCTCTTACGCGAGCCAACGACTTGAAGGAGAGTGTCAGTGAACTCAGGCAAGAAAACCGGGATATTCGCGATCATTTCGAACATTACCAGCAGCGCACTGCCGAAGACCGCCAGCAGGAGCGCGAACAGTTCCGTATAGTTAACCAGGGGTTAAATGATCAGATTCAGGATCTGCAACACCGGCTCGCACAGACTGAGTCGAGAGCGTCCGAGCTATTCGACATCAACGCGCAGTTACAACGAAATGCCGATGAATTAAAACGGGCCAATGCGGCGCTAAATAGCGACTTGAACGCAAAGATGGAAGATATCCAGAACCTGGAACACGAGTATGAAGAAGCCGTGACAAGGTGCCGGGAATACCAGCATAAAAATGAGCAATTGTCGGAAAACATGGCCGCGCTCACCACTCAGAAAGCAGATGTCGATAAGCAAGTGGCCGTGTTATCCCACGCACTGGAGACCACCAAAGCCGAACTGAAAACCGCCCAGGATAAAGTGGCATTTCTGACCGATGAGAATAAGGTGATTCTTCAGGAAAAAGCAGTGATCCAAGGGCAGTTTAAACAGCTTCAAAGTTCGCTATAACGATTTAATGGATGTGTTTTGATCGTCTGGCTGCAAATGCAGAAATCGTTGCCAGCCCCTAAACGAGCAAACTTGGCAAATTTGTCGGTTCTTCCACAAGACCCTGCAGGCCAAGGAGAAGCATCGATTCGACAAACGTCAGGTGGAAAAAGAATATTGATATTCCTACATATTATCAATGTGTTATAGGTTTTGTGGCTAAATTCAACGCTTTTACCGGCCGAATGCAGCCGAACCTCAAATACAGGGATTAACGGCTATCAAACGAAAACCTACGGTTACGAGGGTGCCACAGGATTCAAAACCGTAGGTTTTCGTTCAAATGCCCCCGCTGGTCCATTTAAGGTTATTTGAAATTTGCCAGTATGGATTAATCCAGATACTTTTAGTTACTTGATTTACAGTCTGACGCATAACGCTTGCTCTGTGGAGCAATAGCTGACTCTGCTGGTCGTATCAACCCTCGACCCTTACGAAAACGTTACTGGTGATGAATAATAGGAACTTGGGGCTATGGAAACCTTGATAACTCAGCAGTCATGGGCTGGTGGCGTGTCATTGTCGGCAGGAATTGGCCTGTTCTATGGCACGTCCGGGGACAATAAACCGCACAAGCACTGGGCGCACCAGCTGGTTGTTGGTCTCGACGCTAATCTCGACATCATTGTTGATGGCATCCGGCATAAGGGCGATGGGCTCTGGATTCCAGCGGGGTTATCTCATCAGCTTGGGCATGGTAAAGTGGTGAGTCTGTATATCGATCCTACCCACCTTCTCTGCCCTACGCTACGTGCTTCTTCCTCTCTAGCGAGCGACAAATCCGTTATCNTGGTACACCCATCAATAGCCGCCCGGCTCACGTCATGTGTTTATCAGGCAGACAATCTTCAATCGGCATTGGACGCCTTTCAGGCCCACTATCAGCAGAGTGAAAAGATAGAAATCAATGATCGGTTGCTTCGAGTTTTATCTCGGTTGAAACAGGATGTTATTGACGGCTCGAACAGCCCCCTAAACGATTTAGCAGGGCTAGTGTGCCTGTCCCCTAGCCGGTTTTCTCATTGGTTTAAGGAACAAACGGGCCTGCCTCTGCGAAGCTACAAAAAATGGCTAAAGTTAATCGTCTGCTTCGAACTTTCGCGTCAAATGCCGTTGGCGGTTGCCGCAGTCTCCGCAGGGTTTTCTGATCAGGCCCATTTTTGTCGTACCGTCACGCAAGCCTTTGGTGTCAGTTCACGCACTATAATGCGGCTTCTTACTTGAGATTAGCAGTTTCGTTCAATGTTTCTGCCCATCGTTCTGACACACTAAATCAGTCAATGTGAACCAAGAGAACTTTGAACGATGCGCCAAACCATTGAATTATTGGTACGCACTCTGTACCTGCCGTTTTTCCTTTTGATAGGCAACGGCGTCGCCGTCTACTGGATATCTGAGGGTTATTCGAAACCCTGGCTGGTAGCCTGGGTTTTAATCTTTATCGGTTTTTCCTTTCTGGCTGAACAACTGGCAGCCTATGACATTGCGTTCAATACACCCGCAGGGGATCAGAAGCGCGACACCCTGCATGCCACTATTAATGAGTCGTTAACTATAGCAGGCCTTTTTAGCCTGCCTTTGGTCGGTGACTCATTAACTCTGGGGGCCATCTGGCCGAATGACTGGCCCCTGGCATTGGAGTTTATCCTAGCTATTTTGATCGCAGATGTCGGGATTACGCTGGCGCACTATGCCAGTCATCGACTTCGCGTACTGTGGCGGCTACACGCGATTCACCACAGCGTTAAGCGAATGTACGGATTTAATGGGCTGATGAAGCACCCACTACATCAGCTAATTGAAACAACCGCCGGAGTAGCTACTTTGCTGTTAATGGGGGCACCAACGGAGATAATGGTATTGCTCGCAACGGCGGTCACCCTACAGCTCCTGTTGCAACACTCCAACGTTGCTTACTATGCGGGTCCTTTAAAGTTTGTGTTGGCAATCAACGCAGTGCATCGCTTCCACCATTTGAACACTGCAGAAGAAGGCGATGTAAACTTCGGTCTTTTCACAACCTTTACCGACCACCTGTTAGGAACGTGGTACTATGATGGTGACCGCGTGATAGGCAGCGACGATCTGGGTATTGCATCTGAGCCAGATTATCCTGTCGGCTATATGCCACAACTCCTTGAACCGTTGCGAAAAACTCGGCACGAATGACCACTTTAACACATGCTTTATCCAGTAATACCCAACGTACAAAGCCCCTTTTGCTTAAGTGCCATGCGTTGATAAAGCAAGAACTTGCTGATCAATTAGATGTTTTACGGGGGAAGCTAATGCTGAATGAGGTTCGTCCTCGTTGGGAATTTGCATCAACGGTGCCACCATGCGCTTCCACAATGGAACGGACAATCGCTAGGCCAAGTCCTGCGCCTTCGCTTTCCCGCTTTCGTGACGGATCAACCCGGTAAAACCGATCAAACAACCGTGGCAGGTGTTCACCTGGAATTTCGGCACCAGGGTTTTCAACAACCAAGTTCGTTGATGCAGTGCTATCCGATACTCTTACACTCACGTCTTTGCCACGGGGTGTAAACCGAATAGCATTGGAAAGCAGATTCGATAATACCCGTCGCAACATCGCTCGATCTCCGGTCATTGAGCTGGCCTTACCCTCGACTTGTAAGCGAACACCTTTCTCATCTGCCAGCGCTTCAAAGAATTCAAAGGTGGCTCTGACTTCCTGCACCAAATCTAACGATTCCCAATCGGGATCGAGTAAACCATTGTCGTTCTGGGCAAGCCATAGCATATCGTTGACCATCTTTGTCAAGCGTTCCTGCTCTTCCAGATTGGAATACAGTAACTCCCTGTATTCCTCAAGGCTTCTTGACTTGCCAAGCCCCACCTGGGTTTGGGTTATCAAGTTGGTAAGGGGTGTGCGTAATTCGTGGGCAATATCCGCCGAAAAGTAAGACAATTTTTCAAAGCTTTCCTCAAGCCGGCTGATCATGCGGTTAAAGGAATCGACCAACGTGATCAATTCCGCCGGTACCGTGTCCGTATCCAGTCGCACATCTAAACGATCAGCTTGAATATCCCGCATGGCCTCACTTAAAGCGCGTAGTGGGGCATGGCCTTGATGGACTCCGAACCAGGCAGCCAGTAAAGTCACGACTCCTGCCAGGATCATAATGAGCCAGAGCGTGTGGCTAAAGCTCTCCAGAAAATGAATATGGAAGCCCATGTCGATAGCAGCGACAACCCGATAACGAGCATCACCAATATGCAGGAGTGATATTGCACCACGGTACACTTTATCCTCTATTTCCCATTGGTATAAGTTGTCAGCATGAATGCGACTTAACGGTGCGAGCGTCGGTAAATGTGCTGGTGGCTGGAAATCGGCTGAGCCAAAAATTAACTGATAGTTTGCATCCCAAACCTGAAAATACACACCATGATGACCTGAGACAGCCTTATCGAGAATACTTTCCGGTGTAACTCGCTCTTTACTGGCTTTTTCAAGCGCCTCTTCCACCGCATGGGTAATTACCACCAATTCATCAGCATCCTGTTCCTCAAAGTGACGTTCTACCGTTTTTTGCACCAGGTAACCAATCAACAGCAAACTTAGGGTAATGGCAATGGCAACGAATAGCATCACACGATTGTTGAGTGATAGCGGACGACGATTTGCCAGGCTAACGTTCGCCATAATCGTCCTCGACATCCAGTTTGTACCCCATGCCTCTCACCGTATGAATAAGCTTTGGCTCAAAGTCGTCATCGATCTTGGCTCGCAGACGGCGGATTGCCACATCGATGACATTGGTGTCGGAATCAAAGTTCATATCCCACACCTGCGATGCTATCAGGGACCGGGGCAATACCTCGCCCTGGCGGCGGGCCAGCAGCTCCAGCAGGCAAAACTCCTTGTGGCTCAGATTGATTTTACGTCCGGCGCGAGTTGCTCGATGGCGCGGCAGATCAAGGGTTAAATCCGCCACCTGGATCTGATCTGTTAACACCGGCGCTGTGCGTCTACGTAACAGGGTGCGAACCCGGGCCAGCAGCTCGGCGAAGGCAAACGGTTTCACCAGATAGTCATCAGCGCCCATTTCAAGACCTTTCACCCGGTCTTCCACACTGTCGCGAGCAGTCAGGAAGAGCACCGGCGTCTGGCGCCCGGCCTCGCGGATCGACTCGACGATGCGCCAGCCATCAACATCCGGCAGCATGACATCCAACACCAGTAGATCGAATGTTTCAGTCATCGCCAGATGGTGTCCGTCCAGCCCATTACGCGCTAACGTGACCATAAAGCCTGCCTCTCTCAGGCCCTGCTGCAAATAATCGCCCGTTTTGACCTCGTCTTCGACCACTAGCAAGCGCATTGCTTTACCGCCTTAAATTCCAGCATTTTTTAACATTGCTCTAAGCTTATCGGCTGTATTCCAACAGGAACATGACTCCAAGATTACATGTTTGTAATCTTGGAGTCATGTCGGGGAAAGCTGCCTGCCGTTAATATGAGCGGTCTATCCGAAAACACTCCTGGCTTAGCAATAACTATTGCGAGGGGGCGACCATTTAAGGAGGAAACAAGATGTCAGCACCTAAAACCGCGCAACTGTACCGTATGGTGATGGACGACCATCTCTGCCCTTACGGACTGAAATCCAAGCATCTGCTGGAGAGTCAGGGGTATGAGGTTGATGATCATCACCTGAAAAGCCGTGAAGCGATCAACGCGTTCAAGAACGAGCATAATGTAGATACCACGCCCCAAACCTTTATTAATGACGATCGGATTGGCGGTTTCGATGAGCTGCAAGCCTATTTTGGCAAACCATCAAAGAGCGAGGATGAAACCACCTACTGGCCAGTTATCTCATTGTTTTCAATGACCTTTTTAATGGCAGCCGGTGCTGCTTCGGTGGTCGAGGGTCAATGGTTATCTCTACGCACCTTTGAATGGTTTATCGCGTTTTCCATGTGTGGTCTCGCCTACCTGAAAATACGCGATGTGGAAGGCTTTTCCACCATGTTTCTCAACTATGATCTCCTGGCGCAAAAATGGGTGCCCTACGGATACGTGTACCCCTATGGAGAAGGTATGGCTGGGCTGTTGATGATTGCCGGGGTGCTGCCCTTCGTTTCCATACCGATCGCGCTGTTCATCGGAGCTGTCGGTGCCGTATCGGTGTTTAAGGCGGTGTACATCGACAAAAGAGAGCTGAAGTGTGCCTGCGTGGGAGGCGAGAGCAACGTGCCGCTGGGTTTTATCTCACTTACTGAAAATCTCATGATGCTGGGCATGGCGATCTGGATGCTCGTTAAGCCGGCTTTGCTGGGGTAGCGACCACCCGGATTACCGCATTGTCATGCTGGGGTCATGCTGCTGACAGTTTTCAGTCCCTAGAATGTACGCATTACGAGTGTGACACTATGAATAGAGGCTTTAGAGGACACGCTATGACCAAATCGTTAAACAGGATCCCTGACCACCTGACGCGGCGCCGCTTCGTGCAGGGGGTGGCGATCGGCGGCGTACTGGGTTTAACGCCCGGTTGGTTGCAGGCCGGCGCCCAAATTAAAGCATCGCTACGAGGTCACAACAACCCGCCAGTCCTTAGCGGGCGCGAGATCAATCTGGTCGTTGCCGAAAACCCGGTCAATTTCACCGGCGTAACCCGAATGGCAACCACCATTAACGGATCAATCCCCGCCCCTACCCTACGGTTACGCGAAGGTGATGAGGTAACTATTCGGGTTACCAATCGATTATCGGTACCGACGTCTATTCACTGGCATGGCATTCTGTTGCCCTATCAAATGGATGGGGTGCCCGGCATCAGTTTCCCGGGTATTGCACCGGGGGAAACCTTTACCTACCGCTTTAAGCTCCGCCAGAGTGGCACCTACTGGTATCACAGCCATTCCGGGTTTCAGGAAATGACAGGGATGTACGGAGCACTGATCATAGAGCCCAGAACAGGTGAACGGCACCCTGCCGATCAGGATCACGTGATTCAGCTCTCAGACTGGACAGATGAAGACCCGATGCACGTTTTCAGCAAATTAAAGGTACAAAGTGATATCTATAACTTCAGCCAGCCCACCTTCTTCGATTTTTCCGAAGATGTAGCCAGCATGGGGCTACAGGCGGCTTTAGGAAAACGCCGAATGTGGAACCAGATGCGGATGAACCCCACGGATCTTGCTGATCTGTCTGCAGCTACCATGACCTTTCTGATGAACGGAGCTGCACCGGCCGGGAACTGGACCGGCCTGTTTAACAAAGGTGACCGGGTACGCCTGCGGTTTATTAATGCAGCCAGTAACAGTTTTTATGATGTGCGTATTCCCGGCTTAAAGCTAACGGTCATTCAGGCCGACGGTCAGGATGTGGAACCCGTTACGGTGGACGAATTCCGGTTTGGCCCTGGCGAAACTTACGATGTGGTGGCCGAACCGCGGGAAGACGCCTATACCATTTTCGCCCAAAGTATCGATCGCAGTGGTTATGCCAGAGGTACGCTGGCCACTCGGCCGGGGCTGGATGCACCGGTACCCGAGCTGGATCCGGTCGAATGGTTGACCATGAGGGATATGATGGGCGCAATGAACCACGGAAATAGCGATGGTGGAATGGACCACAGTCAGATGGATCACGGCCAACATCAGCACCTTGATATGCATGATATGACACAGGGCAAACACCAGCTGAAAAAGCCGTCTTCCACTGTTCGTCATGCACGCACCGAGTATGGTCCGTCCGTGGATATGCGAGTGGATATGCCCCGGACCAACCTGGATGATCCGGGTATTGGCTTGCGTGATCTACGCCAAAAGGGGTTGCGTCCGAAAAGCCACCGGGTATTGACACTGGCGGACCTCAAATCCATTGACGGTATCCTTGCTGATCGTCGGCCCCCTGCGAAGGAGCTTGAATTGCATCTGACTGGTAATATGGAGCGCTATAGCTGGTCTTTCGACGGGCTTGAATTCGGACAGAGCACACCAGTTTCCCTGCGCCATAATGAGCGGGTCAGGATCATCCTCCAGAACGACACCATGATGACCCACCCCATGCACCTGCACGGCATGTGGAGTGAACTTGAAACCGACCAGGGTGAACTGCGGGTGCGTCGCCACACCATTCCGGTACAACCGGCGCAACGTATCAGCTTTTTAACCACGCCACACGATTTGGGGCGTTGGGCCTGGCATTGCCACCTTCTGTTTCATATGGATGCGGGGATGTTCCGCGAGGTGGTGGTGTCATGAGATTGAAACCGATGAAATGCTTGCCAGCTCTTGCACTCGCCTTTAGTTATCTGCAAGCAAATTACGTATTGGCCGAAATGGATCATGGCGCTCAGACGCATGACATGGGGCAAATGCAAGGTGGCAGCGCCCCGCCGGATGCCCGGGATCCCCATGCTTACTCAGGAGGATACACCCTCACCGAGGGCCCTTACGCATTACCCGGCCCGAGACAGCTCACACTGGCTGATGAACATGCGTTCTGGGCCGTGTTGGGTGACCGAATTGAATACCAGAAAGACAGCGAAACCACCGTCTATGACCTGCAAGCCTGGTACGGCACCACCTATGATCGCCTGGTGATCAAGGCAGAAGGCGATATCGCAGACGACACCCTGGAGGAAAGCTCAACTGATCTGTTATGGGGCCGTGCGCTGAATGGCTATTTCGATACGCAAGTTGGTATTCGCCTCGATCAATCGAGCGAAGGCCAGAACCGTCAATGGCTGGCGTTGGGCGTTCAGGGGCTGGCACCTTATTGGTTTGAATTGGATATCACTGCCTATATAGGCGACAACAGCCGAACGGCACTCGCTGCTGAAGCAGAGTACGAACTGCCGTTAACACAACGGTTGGTGTTGCAACCTCGGGCCGAACTGAGTCTGTATGGCAAGGATGATGCCGAAAATGGCATTGGCTCAGGCTTGTCAGACATCGCATTGGGCTTGCGCCTGCGTTATGAAATTAGCCGCCAGTTTGCGCCTTATGTGGGTGTTGAATGGACTGGCGCGTTTGGCGATACAGCCGATTACCGACGTGCCGCAGGAGAAGATCGCTCAACGACTCAAGCTGTTGCCGGGTTGAAATTCTGGTTCTAAGCATCGGTTTGTCACCACTAATAACTTAAAAGGAACACAACATGAAAGTTAAATATATGCTATTGGTTGCTGGATTGAGCTTGCCATTGCTGGCGCAAGCCCATGACCCGAAAGAACACATGAAAGATGCGGAGAAACCGGATTGTGCTGCCATGAATAATATGGATCACAGCAAAATGGACCGCAATGACCCCGTTATGCAGGCCATGATGAAAAAATGCATGGCTGATACGCACCATCAAGAGGATACCGATGTCAAAGCGAATCACCGGGGCCACAAAAAGGCATCTGGAGAGCAGCATTTGGATCACGGGCACTAACGTATAAATCAAGGATATTCACATGCCAACGCTTGCTGACTTTATCAAGAGCTTGATGATTGCCGGTGTACTTGCACTGGCTGCGGGGGGCGCGTTTATTTATTCGGGTCTTTATCCCATTGGTGCAGACGTACCCCATTTCAAAGTAACCTACTGGCTACTGGAAACCCTGCGGGAGCGGTCTGTTGCCCGTGCTACCGGTGATATTCAAATACCGACAAACCTGGATTCGCCAGAACGCTTGCTTGCCGGTGGCGCTGATTATAACGACATGTGCGCCGGCTGCCACCTGAAGCCCGGCAAAACCGAAAGCGATTTTTCAATCGGATTATACCCCTCACCGCCTAACCTGACGGTAACCGCAGATGCCCATGGTCATGACCATGGCAACCATTCAGGCTCCAGTGAAGCCGCGTTACAACGTCAGTTCTGGATTATCAAGCACGGCATCAAAGCATCGGGCATGCCGGCCTGGGGGCCGACCCACAGTGACGAGCGGATTTGGGATATGGTGACCTTCCTGCAACGTTTGCCGACCCTCTCTGAGGCGCAATACCAGATATTGACTGCCCGAGGCGCGCCTGAGGAACATTGATATTAAATGGCGACCCATGCCTGATACATATGATTAACCTGTGACGCCCATTTCTATTTCAAAGACTGAAAGGAGTTTATGTTGAAAAAGTCTATGTCTTTCCATGCGTTTACATTAGCGGGCATGCTATTCATTCCCACATTAGCATCTTCACACTCGGCTCATGACCCGATTAAAGACATTCAGGAATATAATCGTGATGTGCGGCAGCGACAGTCCGATTTTCAAACCGCGACTAACCCTGAAGAGCAATTAAAAAATTTACAGTTTCAAGTGGAAACAATAGAGCGCAAACTCTTAGTCCTGAGAAACCTGATGGCTAGCGATTACCCACACATCAAAGAAAAAATGAGCAAGTACAAATATGACTACATGGAAAGCGTCGACGACACCATCGTCCAGCTCAAAAACACCTTAGAACAGGCCGAAGTGCTGCTGGACTAAGTTCACTACGGGCATTACTCAACGTATTTTTCTGGATTTTCAACAAATCGCTCACGGCATCGGCGGGAGCAAAACGCATAGCGTGACTTTTGATAATCCACAAAATGTAAGGCGCGCCATTCATCAACCCGCATACCGCAAACCGGGTCTTTTATCCATTGATGGGATTCGGCCTTGCGGTCAATAATTTTACCGTCTTCAAGCCATAATATCCGATCTGCGATATCTTCTACTCTTGGGTCATGAGTAACAATCAGCACCGCCACACCCTGATCCCGAGCGACATCATGCAACAGCATCATGACTTCCTGGCCGGATTGGGAATCCAGGTTCCCGGTCGGTTCATCAGCTAAAATCACCTTCGGTTGATTGATGAGTGCACGGGCTATGGCAACACGTTGTTTTTCCCCGCCTGAGAGTGTTTGGGGCAGCGCTTTTCGGCGATCCTGTAGCCCTAACTTTCTAATCAGTTCGCCGCAACGTTGCCTTACGGAGTCCGTTTTCTCATCAAGCAGTGACGCGGGAAACAGAATATTCTCTTCGACTGTTAGAGCATCCAGCAAATTAAAGGACTGAAAGATAAAGCCGATGGTTTTGGCCCGGATATCCGGTAACTGCGAAGGTTTCAACTGCGTGATATCCACCCCATCAATGAGCACTTCACCTTCATCGGCACTCAGCAGGCCCCCCAGCATTGACAGAAAGGTTGTTTTGCCGGAGCCAGACGGCCCCATAATAAGTAATATTTCACCCATTCTGATCTGGAGCGAAATTTGGTCGACGGCGCTAACTTTAGCAGCTCCAACCCCAAAAGATTTGGAAATACTGCGTGTTTCTAAAATGATGCTCATCGATTACCCATTTTTGTAGGCCAGGGCCGGATCCAGGCTAATCAACTTAATCGCCGGATAGACTGACCCGATAACGGCGATTACGAATGCCAATGGCACTGGTTTTAGTATTAGCGACGGCGTTAGCGCCACCGTGATCTGTGGTGCTATCAAGGGCATCGCCACACTCAACAGCACCAGGAAATTAATAGCTAACAGATACGCCAGTAAAGTGACGGCTATCGACTGCAATAAAACCACTATAACCAATTGGTAATCCCTGGCGCCCACAGCCTTGATAATGGCCAGTTCCTTGCGCTTTTTAATCGCCAAGGAATAGCAGGCGTATCCTATGATCAACGCCGCCAGAGTGCTACAGATTAGCGTCATGATCAGAATGGTTTCGGCGCCCATCTGGGTTGCCATTTCGTAGTCATTGGCAATGAATTCCGCTTGAGTG
The DNA here is from genome assembly GCA_002701845.1 of Pseudomonadales bacterium. Classification (GTDB taxonomy): domain Bacteria; phylum Pseudomonadota; class Gammaproteobacteria; order Pseudomonadales; family Ketobacteraceae; genus Ketobacter. Next base: position 40,706 of record NZXG01000068.1, on the reverse strand, counting down.
ACCACATTGATATTGTCAATCTCAGTCATGATCTTTTGCTGAAGCGCTTTTATATCGACATCAGGCTCGGTATCCACCAGGTAATAGGAAAGCGTACCATCGGATGACAAAGAAGCTTGCAATCTATCCTTGAGCACAAAGAAAACCGGGTTTGCTGAGGAATATGTACCCTTGGAAAACCCCACTACCCGATAGCCCTTGTCCACTATCCGAACCGTATCGCCCTGCGCCAGACCAAAGACAGAACTCAGAGTATCAGGAACGATAATCTCATCCGGGTTTTCCAGGTGCCTTCCATCACTTAATGCCCAAGGCCCAGCGCGATCTTTTCCATCAGATAACCCCACCACAAAACCGAACAGCTTGTTATCCTGGACCTGTATCACGGTATTGAGATATAAAAACCCCGTCACCTGCTCAACACCTGCCATCTTTGCGATCGCCTCCCCTTTCCAGTCCCAAACAAAGGACGATGCCATGTGCATGTTGGATACGCCGTCCTGCATAACCCAAAGATCGGGATTCATTTTATTGGGATAGGCGACAATTTGCTGAGTTTCACCCTGCCATACCGCGGCAAAGAACAAAGCAAGTAAAAACGAAAACGCAATACCAACCATGCTGGCCAGCGTTGCGGCCTTTTGCATAGTGAGTGTTTTGTATCCCCATCGCAGTATCATTTTCATCTTTCAGGAGGCCCTGTGAAGCGCAGTTATTGGGTCAGACTTGCGGATAAGCCCATAGGGGGCCACGGCGCCCAGCAGGGCAAAGAGCCCAACGATAATGCCTGCCTTAGTAAGTACCTGAGGGTGAAATACAGCAAAATAATAAACCGGTCGCGCCGATTCAATTAAATGACCGATAAAGTCGGCAAGCAACAAGCCAAGTACAGCCGAGAGCAACAGCAATACGCTGGATAGGCATAAAGTGAAACCAAACAAATGATGGGCTTTGAAGCCTAACGCCAACATGACTGCAAAATCCCTTTGTTGCCGGTGAGCGGCCGAAAACATCAACAGGCCAATCAACAAAGACCCCAGCAAGAACCCCACGCTCACCAGCAAACCTAGGATGGGTTTATAAAATCCCTGGCCCAGCTTCACGTCATTTTTTGCCATTTCCGAAAGCGTGAACAGATCAACCGAGGTCACCTCGCCCTCGATAGTTTGCCGTATTTTTTCCAATGGTGCCTTGGGATCCGTTTCGATCAATAAAAAACTGACCAACGGAAAGGTGCTCAAATCCGATGCAATATCAGAATCCAGAAAAAAATCGATCAATCCATCATAGTTTATGAACGCAAAGGGTGTCATGAACGCTGCTTCACTGGTTATCCCAGATATGCTGAACGCAAAATTCGCCACAATGAACTCATCGCCGATGCTCAGGTCGTACTTTTTGGCTAAAGAACGATCGATAACAATGCCTTGGCCTCGGTTCTTTGCTTCGCCCGCCAGCAAATTCGATGGACCACCGGCGGTATCAAACACAATAAGGTAAATCGGTGTTTGCATGCTTTTATGCCGGTAAATGACCGGCAGCGTGGTTAAGGGGTGCGCAGCCTTAACGCCGGGAACAGCTTCGATCTGTTCCCGCGCCAACTGTGGAATCACCGAGCGAGTGGCCATGAAATTGTTCACTTTCGACTGCACGGCAATCAGGTCTGAGCCACGATTAATGGAGGCAAGCTTGAGCTGTTCATATTGCCCCTGCTCGAAACCTTGCAATACCACAATCACTGCAATAGAAGCAGACAGCGCCAACACGGTAATAAAGGTATTGGCTTTGTCGTGTAGTAGTTGCTTTATAACAAACTTGAGCATCGGATGCGTTACGTGTAAGGGCCCGATCAGTAATCTTCAAGCCGGTTGGACGCATGAGTCATGCGCATCATTTCATGCTCTTCCAGTGCCTGGAGTGTTTCCAGCAGTTCTCTGGCTGCGGGTATATCAGCCCGCGAAGCAAGATGCCGGTAAAGCTCAATCACCTGTTGGTGCTGGTCTGACACCACTTCCATGATTTGGGTGGCATCCAACTCGGCGAACGGCGCGTCGCAGTGTACGTGTTGGGTAATCGGGTGCCGGTTGACAAATTCATAGCACCAGGTGTTGAGTGCATGTTCGTTTCCTGATTTCTCAAAGCCGCTCACGACACCGCTTAGCACTTTCTCGTGCTCAGACAGATAATCCAACATTATCCTGGCTCTCTCATCTACATTCTTGTCTTCACAATGAGATAAACATTCACTCAAATTGTGATGAAACTGCTGAGTCCAGTGGAGCACATCTTTTAGAGTTTCAATCTGCATATTTTTGCCCTTTAAAAATGATCAGTTTTTGCGTTTATTGCCCGGTGGCGACTGGTGGCAACTCCAGGGTTCATGGCCCGCATTGTCCTTTACGTTATCATCGACAAACCGGTAGTAGCCTGTTTTAAAACGCGTCCACCAGTCATGGCTGACTTCAACCGCATGCTTTTTCAGGACATCTTCAACCCCATCAAGGCAAAGCCGCGATGCATCGTAAGCGATGTTGAGTACGTGATACCTGTCGTCAAAGGAAATATCATCTAATCCGTAAAGTTCATCAATTTCAGCAATGGCATCGAGCAAGCGGGAGCCGTCCGCCGGTTCAAGCTTCAAATGACGAACCACTAGGTTTACTTCAGAAACCCCTAAACGATGTTCTTTTTTACCGGTCATATTTAATGCTCCCTAACCGTATAACCCATTACGAATGATGGTGCTCATGGGAGTGGCTCTCATGCTGTTCCTGCTTTCGTGTAGCCGATCGCAAGAACCAAACCTCACCCAGAGCAATCAGCACCATCGTGATTAATGCGACTACCAAAACAAACGGGTCCGAGTTTAACTTCACCCAGCAGAACCCAACCAACGCCAACAGATCCAATACAATGGCCACAACCGGAATCCAGCCTTTAGCGTTGATATCGTCTTTCAGATAGCGAATGACACCCCAATGAATCGCACAATCCATAACCAGATAGAATATAATCCCCAGCGCGGCGATACGAGAAAGATCAAAGAACGCTGTCAGGATCAGCCCTAAAACAACCGTATATACCAATGTGTGTTTCTGGATGCTTCCCGGCATACCAAAATGCCGATGAGGAACCAGCTTCATTTCCGTCAACATCGCCAGCATACGGGAAACGGCAAAGATACTGGCAAGGATACCGCCGGCAGTTGCCGTGATGGCAATGGCAACCGTAAACCATACACCGTATTCACCGAGCGCTGGTCTGGCCGCAGCCGCCAGCGAGTAGTCGCGGGTCTCGATGATTTCAGCCAGAGAAAGATTGCTGGCAACCGCAAAACCAACCAGCGTGTAGATCAGCACGCAGGCCGCGATGGAAATAATAATGGCGCGGCCAACATTTTTATGAGGATCGATGACTTCCGAACCGCTATTAGTTATAGTCGTAAAGCCTTTAAAAGCCAGAATCCCTAAGGCGGTTGCGCCAAGGAAATTGGCCATCGTACCGGTTTCCCCTACACGGTTGAAATCAACCGCCAGACTATCCGCCAGCCAAACACCGACAACACCAAAAATCAAAATACCGCCAATTTTCAGGATGCCGATCAGCCCGGCAACTCCCTGGATCAACCGATTGCCAAGCAGGTTCACGATAAAAGCACTGATAATTAATACAACGCCGAGTATCGGCACCATACGGCCTGACTCATCGCCGCCGAACAACTGCATGGTATATGAGCCAAAGGTACGAGCCAGAAAACTTTGCGCAATAACCATCGAAAAATACATTAACAGGGCATTAAAGGCCGTGGGTAACCGATCCCCATAGGCTTTGTGGAGATACATGCCGATGCCCCCGGCTGAGGGGTAGGCATTGGAAATCTTGATATAGGAATAGGCACTGAATGAAACGATCACGGCAGCAGCCAGAAATGCCAGCGGAAACAGGGCGCCAGTCATTTCGGCCATCTGCCCGGTTAGGGCAAATATCCCGGCGCCGATCATAACGCCGGTGCCGAGCATCACGGTTCCGGTCAGCGTCAAACTGCCCTCATCGTATTGTGTGGTACGATCCTGATCTTTCATCCAATCTCCTTGGTAGGGTGCATTATTGCGATGAATCGGAGGATTTAAACCCGCTATTTCTTATGACGGTGACGCCGTGTTTTTCTGCTCTCGGACTCGTGATCCATCATCTGCCCCATCATCATTTGCATCATATTCATGCGTTGCTCCATCATATTCATCCGCTTCATCATGGTTTTTTCATCCATTTTTTCCGCCATACCTTCTTTCTTGTGTTTGGCCATGTTCATGCCTTTTCCCATGCCATGGTTCATCATCTGCATGCCTTTTTGCATGGCCTCCATGTGCTCTTGCATTAACTTATGGCGTTTATCCGGGTCGGTTTCGCTTTTGATTTTTGCCATTTGATCATGCATTTCCTGCATATGTTTATGCATCGCCATCATTTGATCATGGCTCATCATACCCATCATCATGCCGCCTATGGCACCTTCTTTACCATCGTCATGATTGTGCCCTTTCTCGGCAAAGGCAGGTGACGAAATTGCGGCTGCGAAGACTAATGCTGGAATCAATTTTTTCATTGGAATTTCCTCTTGGTGCTGGTCTCGTTTACTTTGCTTTGTAGAGTTGTTGTTACTCGCTTGAAGCTGTTTCACTGGTGCTGAGTTTTGGAATCCATGCGGGCGTTGACGCCATATAACGGCGGTACTCATCGCCAAACTCTTCTATAGCTATACGTTCCTCCCGTTTTGCCAGGCGCACATACACCACCACCAATATGGGGAACATCACCACCGTGGGAATGGTGGGCCATTGCAATAAAAAGCCAAACATAATCAGGATAAACGCGACGTACTGAGGATGCCGGCACCGGGCATACCACCCGGTTGTCGCCAGTGACCGGGTTTGCTGGGCTTTGTGCAATACACTCCATGCGGAAGCCAGCAGAAAGAAACCCACCACAATGAATAGATTGCTGGCGATATGCAGTGGATCAAAATGCGGGTCACCTTCAAACCCCATCAGTGTATGTAACAGGTGGCCATTCTCATGGGATAAAAAGTCAATACTGGGGTATTTTTCTGCGAGCCAGCCGGACAAGAAATAGATAGTTAACGGAAAACCATACATTTCTGTAAACAAAGCAATGACAAAGGCTGAAAAAGCACCCAGGCTGCGCCAGTCTGTTTTTGTTTGCGGCTTGGTAAAGCTGAACGCAAAGAAAATGAAAATGGCTGAATTGATAACGACTAACGTCCAGAGCCCGTAAGCGGAATCACCGTGCATGTATGTTCTCCCTTGGTAACGTTATTCTAATGATGATGGCGGTGCTGGCTTTCCTTGCGTCCGTCTTCCAGTCCCTGTTGATAAGCATCTTTCTCGGATTCATCACTATGATCAGTATGATCTCCGTGCCCCCCGTGTCCGCCGTGCATAAAGAGATGCATTAACGGACACAACAACAGAATCAGGAAGGGTAAGAATTGAAAAAGATGCTCGCGGTGCTCCATCAGCAGAAAATAGCTGACGGCACCGATAAGCCCCAAAGCCGCCAGTCCTTTGGGCGTAAACCAAAAAGATTGTGATTGCTGAGCCATGATGACCTCCGACTAATTAACGTTGATTTTCGCCCGTTTCAACAGAATAGAATTGCCGATAACGGAGAGCGAACTGACCGTCATTGCAATGACACCAATCATCGGGTGTAGTAACCCCACCGCAGCGACGGGGATTGCCGCAAGATTGTAGAACCAGGCCCAAAACAGGTTTTGTACGATTTTTCTGAAGGTTGCCCGCGACAAGAGTATGGCTTCCACCAGCTTGGTTAATTCGCCTTTGACCAGGGTGACATCGGCCGCTTCTATTGCCACATCAGCACCCGCACCTATCGCAATCCCGACATTGGCTTGCTTTAACGCAGGTGCATCGTTAATGCCATCGCCCACCATGGCCACACTGTTACCGTATTTAGCTTGTAATTGTTTAACCGAGTCCACCTTTCCTTCGGGCAACACATTGGCCAATACTTGGTCGATACCCACCTGATCCGCCACATACTTGGCGGTTCGTTCGTTGTCTCCAGTCACCATGACCACATGGATATTCAGTTCATGCATGGCTTTAATAGCAGATTTGGAGTCTTCTTTAATGGTATCCGCCACCGCGACAACACCTGCTGCCTGTTTATCGATAGCAACGAGCATGGCGGTTTTACCCTGAACTTCGAGTGATCTTAAGGTCTCATCCAGTTCACCCAGATCGACACCCTGCTCACTCAGCAGTCGGCGACTGCCCACGTGGACGAGTTGACCATTGACGACCCCTTCTACACCGCGCGCGGTGATAGACCGAAAATTCTCCAAAGGGGGAATGTGTAATTGACGCTCTTTAGCGCCTTGCACAATCGCTTGCGCCAAGGGGTGCTCTGAACCAGATTCGACCGCTGCCGTGGCAGCTAACAATACCTCACTGGAAAAGGCTGATGTGGGTATCACATCGGTGAGCGAAGGTTTACCCGCAGTAATGGTGCCTGTTTTATCCAGTACTACGACTTTTATGTCCTTTAGAGTTTGAATGGCTTCCCCTGAGCGAATTAACACCCCTTTTTCTGCCCCCATGCCGGATCCGACCATGATGGCGGTTGGGGTGGCCAGGCCTAAGGCGCAGGGGCATGCGATAACAAGCACAGCAACGGCCGCCAGTGTAGCGGCAATTATCGGACTAAGTGACGGATCTACCCAAGGGAGAAACGTGGCGCCCCATTCCAGTATCGGACGAAACGTATCGGCAAATACTATCCAGGCCACGAAGCTCATTAGTGCGATTGCAATCACCGCGGGAACAAAGCTCGCAGTGACTCTGTCAGCGAATTCCTGGATCGGCACCTTGGAACCCTGCGCCTGCTCAACCAGTCGGATAACCTGGGATAAAAAGGTATCCGCACCAATCTTGGTCGCCTTAACCTTTAACAGCCCTTCTTTGTTGATGGTGGCACCCAGAACCAGGTCACCCGGCCCCTTCTCTACCGGTACTGATTCACCGGTAGCGATAGACTCATCCAGATGGCTGTTCCCTTCCACGATTTCGCCATCGGTCGGCACTTTGCCTCCGGGTTTGACGACCATTACATCGCCGATGATCAATTCTTTAACAGGCACTTCCAGCTCAGTGTTGTTTCGAATGATAATGGCTGTTTTTGCACCCAGATTGATAAGTCGCTTGATTGCCTGCGATGCACGGCCTTTTGCGCGCGTTTCCAGGTAGCGGCCCAGCATATGAAACGTCATGATGGTCGAGGCCATTTCGATAAACGACGTCATGGGATAGAAAAAGCCAATTAAGCCAATAAGATAGGGCGGCATGCTGCCTAGTGAAATCAGCACATCCATGTTGGCAGTTCGATTCTTGAGGGAGCGCCAGGCTGATCGGTGAGTGGCTTTCCCGCCTCTAAAAAACACCACGGGGAATGCCAGCAGCGCTACGATTGCCAGGTAGCCGGGTATAGGTTGCCAGAACATTTCCGGTATCATCAGCAACATGATGATCGTTGTTGGAATCGCGGCAAACCACAGGTTGCGCCACGCCTGCGCAAGGTATTGCTCTTCTGCGTCCTCCGCTGCCTGGTGCGAGTCGCTGGAGGCGCTTTCAATGCTGGCCACATCATAGCCGGCCTTTTCCACCGTCGCTTTCAGTGCCTGTCGGTCCACCAGTCCAGGATCAAAACTCACGGTCACTTGATGATTGGCGATGTTGGTTTGAATATCCACAATTCCCTGTAGCCGTTCCAGGGATGTGCGCACCAACCCGGCACAGTGGTTGCTTCCCATCCCGGGCACCGTCATCGCCACCTTTTGTGCATCGCCATTGAGCGATAACTGGGCATCAGCAACGTCATAACCCGCGCTTTCCACCGCGATTCGAATCTCATCCAGATTCGTCTTGTTCACATCAAACACAATATCAACCTGGTGGCTGGCGATATTCGTTTGAATCGTGGCAACGCCCTGTAATCGTTCGATCGAGGTCTTGACCAGGCCAGCGCAATGATTGCTGCCCATACCGGGTACAATGAGCTGAGCTGTCGCATTCTGGCCGCTTTGCGAAGGTTTTGAAGTATCGCGATTAGCCTGTGGTTTCGGGTGAGTGCCGGCGCTGTCCGGTTTGTCTGCGCAGCAGCAATTCTTTGAGTTCATTTCTTTTTCCGTTTTCGGTGTTGCCATGCTCAATTCCCCTCGGCAAACTCTTCGATCAAATGACAGATCATATGGCCTGTCGGTGCTTTGTCCGGTTTCCTACTCCACTGTGTTACAGCCTCCTGCATGCGGTTTCGAAGCCTTTGCGTCTCTGAAAATCGCTGCTCGGTCTCATGGAGGCGTCTTTCTATCAGCCGCCTCACCGTAGGACAGGGTGATCTTTGCCTGTCCGCATGAGCGAGAATTTCCTTGATGTCGTCCACGGAGAAACCCAGTTGCCTGGCGTTCAGTACAAACCGCAACCGCCTCAGATCCTTATCACTGTATATCCTGTAGCCATTAGCACTATCCTTGGTCGGCCTCAATACACCTATCCGTGTGTAAAACCGCACGGTTTCCGCCGTCACACCCAGTTGTTTTGCCAGTTCCAATACTTTCATAGGCTTTCTCCTGGATCACATGTGGATGCCTGCGTTGTCGTACCTTGCAGAACCCGGGCTCGAAACCCAGTTGCCTGCCTGGTGTTCCACCCTACACCTATGTCCCGCACATAGGTCAAGCACCTTGCATAAACACATTGCCAGACTTCGTCAGTTGCTCCTGAATCCTGGATGTTTAAAGCGATAAGGCAGATTCAATCAAGTGCCTAAGGGGCAAGTGACACCTTTCCTGTCAATCATCATTGTAAATAAGCCTCGCTGTCACCCAAATTACGCCAACATTACAGATCTGTAATCTATGGCTCATTCTTTTAATTTGCGTCAATAAAGTTGGCGGTGCGCAGCCCCACTCACATCCTTTACCAAACATCGACAACAGCGACACTCAAAAAAACAATGCAATGCATCGACGATTATATTGAGAAACATATTTTGAGAAACAAATAGTTCCCTGCTATAACTGGCAACAGGAAGCAAAATCAGAAAGTAGCGCACGGTTACGCGGCGAGCTGTGATAGCGCTTATCGAATGATCTCAACGGATCGGTTTAGCTTCAGAGCAAATACCCTGGATTGTCGTCACCTGGTTAACTTTTTCCTCATAGAGGTAGATGTTCGTTGTGTTGACATAGGTCCTGGGCATAGGTGTACGATCACCACACAGATCAGAATAAAACAGTGACTACATTCAAAAGGAACCGTAAATGTCTGCCTCAAAAAACAAATCTAAAAAAACCACACAAAACGAAATCAGTAAAACGACAGCAGCCCACAACGAGCTCAATGATGCTACTATTACTGACAGTAAAAAGGCACAAATGATTGCTGAGGCAGCTTACTACAAAGCGGAAAAGCGCCAGTTTTGTGGCTGTGATGAAGAAAAATTAATGGATTGGCTGGAAGCTGAAACGGAAATAAATTCGCAACTTTCTGAAAAGTAAATGCAGTCGTCTTAGATGTATTGGTCATTATACGGGTTTAAAATAGCTGTAACGTGTAAATTCAAGGCCAGGAAGGACCCATCCGACTGCAACCAGAAGGTATTCTATCAATGGCAAAACCATCGAACAGCGCCGATGTAGAATCCAGCGCCTGGAAAGGTTTTTTGGATGGCCCCTGGTCTACGCATATTGATGTACGCGACTTTATTCAACGCAACTATATTCCTTATACTGGGGATAACGGATTTCTTGAAAACGCTACGCCAGCGACAATTGAGCTGTGGAGCAGAGTTTCGTCAAAAATAATTGAGGAAAACAATCGACACGGACCGTTAGATTTCGATAACGAAGTTGTCGCATCGATTACGTCCCATTCGGCCGGATATATCGATCAATCACTGGAAAAGATCGTAGGCCTTCAAACCGACCAACCATTTAAACGCGCTTTGTTACCCAATGGCGGTATTCGCATTGTAGAATCGGCATGCAACACCTATGGAAAACCACTTGATGGGAATATAAGAACCATCTTTAGCGAATACCGGAAAACGCACAATCAAGGTGTGTTTGACGTCTATCCGGCATCGGTTCGTTTGTGCCGTAAATCCGGTATCATTACCGGTTTGCCAGACGCCTACGGTCGCGGGCGAATTATCGGTGATTATCGGCGTGTGGCTCTCTATGGTGTTGATCGCCTTCAGGCAGATAAACGCAACCAGCATGTAAGTCTGGATGCCGACTTGGCTAACGGGAAGCACCTTAATGAGATTATTCAGCTACGCGAGGAAATTGCAGAACAAGCGCGAGCGTTAACGCAAATGAAAGTGATGGCGGCTTCTTATGGTTTCGATATCAGTCGCCCGGCTAAGGACGCTCAGCAAGCGATACAATGGACATACTTTGCCTATTTGGCGGCTATAAAAAGTCAAAATGGTGCGGCTATGTCGCTTGGCCGGATTACAACCTTTATTGATATATACATCGAAAGGGATTTAAAGAACGGGTTGATCACTGAAAAGGAAGCTCAGGAAATCATTGATCATTTTGTCATGAAATTGCGCATGATTCGTTTCCTTCGAACCCCGGACTATGATCAGCTATTTTCCGGTGACCCGGTCTGGGCGACCGAATCCATTGGCGGCATGGGCCTGGATGGGCGGCCACTGGTAACCAAAACCAGCTTTCGGTTCATACACACGCTGGGCACTATGGGGCCGAGTCCGGAGCCCAATATTACCGTGCTTTGGTCGCAGCGTCTCCCTGATACCTTTAAACGTTTTTGTGCCGAAGTATCGATTCAATCCAGCTCTATTCAGTACGAAAACGACGATCTCATGAGAGAACAGCTCGGTAGCGATGATTATGGTATCGCCTGCTGTGTCAGTCCGATGGTGATCGGTAAACAAATGCAGTTTTTTGGCGCCAGAGCCAATCTGGCAAAAACGTTACTCTACGCGATTAACGGTGGAGTGGATGAGCAGCTTAACTTGCAGGTAGCGCCATTAAAGCCGCCTATCAGAAGCGATACGCTGGTCTTTGATGACGTAATGCAGCGACTGGATCAGCAGATGGACTGGTTAGCCAGAGAATATATCACCGCGCTGAACTGTATTCATTACATGCACGACAAATATTGTTATGAAGCTGTGCAAATGGCGCTTCATGACAGAGATGTCTATCGCACGATGGCCTGCGGGATTGCGGGGTTATCAGTAACCGCGGATTCTCTCTCGGCAATTCGTTTCGCCAGCGTGAAACCGATCCGCAATGAAACAGGCTTGGCTATTGATTTTGAGGTTGAAGGAGAGTACCCCGCGTTCGGTAACAACGATCCTCGGGCCGATACCATAGCCCGGGATTTGGTGGTGCTCTTTATGGATAAGCTCCGGCAGCAAAAAGCCTATCGGAATTCAGTTCCGACCCAATCTATATTGACCATTACATCTAACATTGTGTATGGCCAAAAAACCGGTAATACCCCCGATGGAAGGCGCAAAGGTCAGCCCTTTGCACCTGGTGCTAATCCCATGCACGGTCGTGATGACCATGGAGCGCTGGCGTCGCTAACCTCTGTTGCCAAGCTGCCTTTCAGCTCCGCACAAGACGGCATTTCCTATACCTTCTCCATTGTGCCTAATGCACTGGGGCCGAATAGTCAGGCGCGAACCACCAATCTCATCAGTTTGTTAGATGGGTATTTTTATAACGATAAAAAACAAGAAGGAGGCCAACACATCAACATCAATGTATTGAACCGGGAAACGCTCATTGATGCCATGGACAACCCACACCTTTATCCTCAATTAACCATCCGCGTGTCAGGCTATGCCGTTCGGTTCAATGCATTAACCAAAGAGCAGCAGCGCGAGGTGATCGCGCGCACTTTTAGCGAGTCACTATAGTGATGGCTTTAGAACAGCATCATTCTAATCAGACAAGTAAAAACGCAGTATCCACTCTTTACGGACACATACATTCGCTCGAATCCTTCGGCACAGTGGATGGCCCGGGCATACGATTAGTGATATTCATGCAGGGCTGTTTGTGGCGATGCAAATACTGCCAAAACCCGGATACATGGGATCTGCATGGCGGAAAACAACAAACCGTTCAAGATATAATGCGCATTGTATTGGAGTATCAAGCCTACTTTAAGTTCAGTGGTGGTGGCGTAACAGTGTCTGGCGGTGAGCCTTTACTGCAAGCGGAGTTCTTGAAGGAGCTGTTTAAGGAATGCTTTCGCTACGGTATTCATACCTGCCTGGATACCAATGGTTATGCGGCTCACTTGACAGAGCCGATTCATGAATTAATCCGTTATACCGATCTGGTCTTACTGGATATCAAGCAAATGGAAAACCAGCGCCATTTACAACTGACTAAAATGAGCAACAAGCCCACACTGGCATTTGCAGAATACCTTGCAGAGCGCGGAAAACCGGTATGGGTTCGGTATGTAATCGTTGAAGGATATACGACGGATTTAGAATCGGCGCATGCGTTAGGACGATTCCTGAGTCCGATGAAAAACGTCGAGAAAGTTGAGCTTTTACCCTATCATGCATTAGGTGAATATAAATGGGCTGCTTTGGGCGAGCATTATGAACTCACAGGCGTTAAACCACCCGCTTCCGAAACCGTTATAGAGATTGCTGATGTGCTTGAAAGCTATCATCTGGAGGTTAGCCAGCCATCAAACGATACTTTCAGCAAACAGACGAAAACGTCGGGCTTTTTAAAGTGACTTTTACCGTATATAGTATGAGCGGCCCCGATCACTGGCCACTTGAGAAATTATTCAAACAACCTCAATTACAAGCAGCGGAAAAAATCAGCAAATTGCGCCCGACTGGCCCTGATGTAGTGCCGCCCCAATCTTATCAGCGAGGTCACTCCCGGCAGGTATACGCACGCATTGACAAGCTGACTGAAGGGCAATCATTGATCGCGGCTAAGCAGTTAATGTCTTCGCCTGTGATCACGGTCAGCACGCGGAATTCTATTCAGGATGCGCTCAATCTATTCAAACGTTTTGGCTTTCGTCATTTGCCTGTACTCGGGAATAATCAGATTATCACTGGCATATTATCCGATCGTGATGCACTACACTTTTTATCGGGCATGGACTTACCACCCAAAAAATCACCAAGCCCCGACCTATCGATTGTGAACATCATGAAACGGGAGGTGCTAACGGCCAGCCCGGATACAGATGCCCGATATATTGCACGTCTTTTTGTTGAGCGTCGTATTGGTGCCATGCCCATCGTAGATAGTGGTACATTGCACGGTATATTGACACGTAGTGATATACTGACGGGTATCATGAAACACTTTTCACTCAATCTGTGGGCGTAGCCAAAAAACGATGAGGCTTGAATCCGTACCCTTTATATCTGCTTTTCATATTGAATATCTATGGAAATCTCGAACCAAAAGTTTAAGAGGGAGTAGGCATTGAAACTGACTGGGTTGGGAGCCTCAATGGTCATGTTGGGCTGGGCGATTTGTTATCCTATGATAACGTTAAGCGAGCCCTATGCGCCGATTATGCTAACCGCGACCCTACGTGCTGTTTTTGCTGGCATCCTCTTAATCGTCGTGGCCGTTCTGTTTAAACGTCCAGTGCCGAAAACGCTGAGAGACTTTGTGTATATTCTGGCGATTGGGCTCACAGCCACCAGTTTAGGTTTTTGGGGTATGTTTTATGCCGGTACACTCGTTGCCCCAGGTTTAGCCACCGTGATATCGAATACACAGCCACTGATTGCTGCCGTTCTGGGGTGGTATGTTCTTAACGAGAGAATGAACAAGCCAGCCGTAGTGGGTGCTATACTTGGTTTTTCTGGCATCGTTGTGATTAGCGTGGATACATTACTAGGGACAGGACATTCTCTGCTAGGCATTGCCTACATTTTGTTGGCAGCGCTTGGGGTTACCATTGGCAATATTTTACTAAAACTGGTGGTCAACAAAATCGATATACTTTACGCCATGGGGTTCCAGTTAGTGTTGGGCTCTATTCCATTAGGGCTGTTGACTTTAATTCAGGATCAACAGTCGGCACATTGGTCTGGTGAATTCCTGTGGGTGTTGTTTATCCTGGCTCTGCCGGGGACTGCGCTACCTTTGATTTTGTGGTTTTGGCTAATGGACAAGGCTCCCCTTTACAAGCTCAACGTTTTCAGTTTTTTAACGCCGGTTTTCGGGCTAACAATTGGGTATACCTATTTTTCTGAATCATTTTCATTCAACCAGTGGGCTGGTATCGGTCTGATTATTGCCTCTATTATACTGGTCGCTACAACGACGAATCAACCACTTGGCTCGAAACACACAATGGCAGACTAAGACCAACCAGCCATGTACAACTACTTGTGAGTTTACCCCTCTATAGCAAGCAATTGTAACTATAGAGGGGAGCTACCCCATTCGCCTACTGTTGCTGCGCCTGGACTAACTGTTCAACCGCCAACACCAGCAAGCTGAGTTGCGCATCGTCGGTTGATTCCACTTCAAAGCATGTTTCTATGTCCGTTGGCAGGTTCTTTTCAGCCTCAAGACAGGCAATATTCTCTTCTCTCTTCTCCTGTTGGCGTTTCTTGATGAGTGCAATGCTCTTTTCCAATGCGGCAAACTTCGCTGCTGACAGGTTTGGGCTACCTTCAAAAGCTTTCAATGCTGATCGCTGCGCCTGCATCTGCTCTTTCAATGGATCATCGGCATAAGAATTCGTGGAAACAGTCAAGTATGCCATCAATACCAGAATGATGTTAATCGCGATGTTTTTCATGGTTATCTCCAAAATATAATCTTTATAGTCTTCATATTGAATCTCAGGTGTCACAAGCACAATATGTGTTTGGGGCGACACCAATATCACTAATATGTACAACACGCTATAACTGAGGCCAGCGCGTGACATTGTGACAATCAATAATTGATTGTCACAATGTCACGCGATCGGTGGTTTATAGGGTGGCAAGGAATGCGCTGCCGCAATACCAGAGCAATCAAAACTATAGGTTTGGGATCGCGGTATCGCCTGATAGATCAGCATTACCGAAGTAATGGTGGGAGCGGTTGCGCAATGGAACAGTTCACAATCATTACAATTATCACATCTGCACAAACGTGGTCTTACAGCTTCGTGACAGCGTTTACTATTAAGCGTTGTCGCGACCTGTTTATCAGATTTGGAAGTGTGATGGAGGATGTGAACAGGCACAGACAAATGATTCACATAGGTGTGATCAACGGTTATCGATAGTGCATTGCTGCTTATAAAAAGCAAACCGACTATCACTAGTTTTCTGGTTGCCGAATACATTGTTTCCACAATATGTGTCCTGTGCGCCTGTATCTATTAAGACTACCAAACATCAACGAGAGTTCAATTGAATCTTGCGCCTTTTCGTGACACGCCATGGTTTAAACCTGAGCCAGTACATACCTAAGGTAAGGGTAAAATAGCATAAGGTATGATTTAATCATTACCAAACCGCATATTGGTTTGCTCGAATTGAATGCCATGTTGATTCAGATCATTAATTATTTTCATAGGTTCGAATAACTGTTCTATGTGGAAAACCCCATGGGGGTAGTCAGTCTTCATCATTTGATGGGCGAGTAATGCGGTGGTAATACCCGTGATTCTTGCTTCTTCATGGCCTGTTATTGAACAGCTAAACGTCGCACCATCTGTGGCTTGTTGCCGATAAACCACCTTTACAGAAAAACGATCGGTACCAAAACGGAACTTTTGCAGGCAATATGTCATTGCATTACGGGCGAACGGCAGCTTCAATACTTTTCCTATCCCGCTAGCGCTCATGAAATAAAATAGCGCAGTGATGAAGCGCGATTCAAAACACAGTCTTGTGGTGGCTGAACTGATCGATAATGTGTGGGGAAGCACGTGCTGGTCAGAGAAATTAAACTGGTAGGCATTTCGAGCAAAGCGGTCTCCGGGGAAAGCAGTCTGCTTTGCGTTCGCAAAGCTTTTCGTACGATTCCCGAGGCTATCCACATATTCGGCATTCATTTGCTCAATCGACCAATGAATAGCCGCTTCGCCATGCGCTTCCCCCAACCCCAGTAATACATATATTTCCGCAACGCCTCGGTTGCCGCACGTATTCACACAATGTTTTACTAACAGATTACTTAAGCCGGGCACGATCCCTGCGCTGAGTAAAAAGGTAGCGCAACCCTTTTCAGCACTGTTATGCAAGCGCTCAATCTCTTTCAAATAATCATAGCTGGCAGAGGTGTCGAGATAATGTATGCCTCTCTGCGCACATTGCTTGGCTGTTGGTGCATTACGAGCTTCAATGCACATAATAAGGATCGCCACATCATTCAGTCTGGCGTCATTCTCTGACAATGTATCTAGGTCAAACGCAAGAGGAATCACTGTGTTATTCAGTGCGCTTGCCAAGGAAGATGCTTTTTCCCCATTTCTACCGGCCACGATAATCTGATTCGGGTAGATTTTCGCCAGCTCTGTGGCTATGTGTTTGCCAACGGCACCATAACCACCGAGTATCATTATTTTTCTCATTGGGCACTCATATATGTTTTGGCTATTTCATCGACGGTTCACAGCCAATACCTAAATAGCCTTGCAAAGCGCTCAAGGGAACGCGTTGCAAGGCCACGTTTTTTCCATTGCTGCTGACCAATTTCAGCAGATTCCGCTAAGTCAACCAGGAACTGCGCTTTAAGATTGGTAGCCAGATTTGGGCTTGTGCTTACAAGATTCAGTTCGTAGTTATGAAACAGGCTGCGATAATCCAAATTGGCCGTGCCAACCATGGACCAGCCATCGTCGACAACGATGGTTTTTGCATGAAGCATGCGTGGTAAGTATTCGAACACCCGCACCCCAGAAGAAAACAGCCCGGCATAAATGGACTGCGCTGCCCAGCGAGCAATGGGAACATCGGATTTTTCAGGCACCAGCAGGAACACCTCTACGCCCCGGGAAGCGGCATGGTATAGTTGACTGAGAATTAGTTGATCCGGCACAAGATAAGGCGTTGTTATATAAATATAGCGCTCTGCCCGTTTTAGGGCGTCAATATAGACACACCTTAACCTGTGGTTGCAGTTTCGTGAGTGATTGTGCAGTAGTTGATCACCAGAACCGGCGCTGACGGGTGACCAATGCAGTGAGCCTTCCCAAAATGCCTCAAATAATTGCGAGGCTATCTGGCTGAGCTGGCCACCGACCCTGACATGCGAGTCACGCCACCTTGCTTCACCAAAATTACGCCTTGAGCTTTCCTTATGGATATTGAACCCACCCAGGAACGCAGTTTCTTCGTCGACAATCAATAGTTTGCGATGGTTGCGCCGATTATAGCGCCAGGGATTGCGCCAACTCCATCGGTGAAACCAGCGTAGCTGAACACCATCGTGGCGCATCATGTTTTCCAGGCGGCGCGATACCCAAAACAGGGAACCGGCCGCATCAAGGTGAACTTTCACAGTTATGCCCTGCCTGGCTTTATCTACCAGAGCACGCGCAAAGACCTGGCCAATGTTATCATCCGCAAAGATATAACTTTCAAGTTGCACACTATGCTGCGCTTTCCTGATCGCAGCCAACATCGCATTATATAAATCATCACCTTCTATAAAGAGTTGGAAGGTTTCATCTGTAATGTCAGGACCGTCCAGGCCTCTACTGCAGGTTGGCAACAAAGCCATCGTTGTGGTGTAGCTATCAGGGTTCATCTGTCAGAGCTTGAAGATGACGCCTGGAAAAACTCGCGCCACTGGTTTTTATTTGGTATGAACATAGGCACCTGGCGTTGGTACTGTCGGTAAAATTCCCCAAATTCAGCCAACACTTTCCGTTCTTCTCTTCTGGCCAGGAGGTAGTATGCAAACACGACAAGAGGAAACAGGCCCACTGAAAATAAGGTTGGCCAATGTACAACCCCTTCACCAAACAACGCGATAAAAAGTCCGGTATACTGGGGATGGCGAACGTACTTGTAGAGCCCGTCTGTAACCAGACGGGAATGCTGTCGCGCTCTGTGAACCTGCTGCCACCCCTTAAAAAAAATCCCAATGCCCAAAAAAACCAACGCATACCCAAGTATCATGGAAACCATCATGCCTGTATCACCCAGGCCCAGCAATGATGACCACAAGCTTGCATCCATATCGCCACGATCCAGACCAAAGAACCGGGAAAGTAAATAGATCGTAAGCGGAAAGCCGTACATTTCCGCGTATAGCGCGATGATAAAGGCCTGCACCACCCCTGCGCTTGCCCACTCGTGCCAGGATTTGGGCGCAAAGTACTTATAAAATATCCATGATACAAACACTATCATGATGAGAGCCAAGCCCCAGGCTCCGGAATGGCTTACTGTTTGTTCCATAATCAATCTCGCCTTTATATTTGAGTGGTCGCTTAGTACATAACACCAGCGGTATGCGGTTACAATTAGAGCGTTTCAAGCAGATCCAGTAAACGGCAGGCATAGGCATATTCGTTGTCGTACCACACTTGGATCTTGACTGTGCGATCACCAATTACGCGGGTCGATAATCCATGCACAATGGCTGAGTGAGGATTACCGATGATATCGCTACTTACCCACTCCTGCTGCGTGAAGTCCATAACACCTTTCAGCTTGTCCTGGCAGGCATCTGCTAAACACTGGTTAATTTGCGCTTCGGTGACTGCCTGTTGAAGACGGACTGTCATATCCGTCAGGCCACCATCAGGGATCGGCGCCCTGACCGCCAGCGCACAGAACTTACCTGCCAGCTCAGGTAACACGGCCGTAACCACCTTATCCGCGCCGGTAGATGTCGGAACCAGATTGACGGCTGCTGCACGTCCTCGAATACGCTTTCGTGATGCGACATCAACCAGCCCTTGCGAGGAGGTGTAGGCATGGATAGTCGTAGCGGAGGCGGTTTCAATACCATAGTGTTCGAGCAGGACCGACAGCGCTGGAACCAGTGAGTTGGTCGTGCAGGAGCCATTGGAAATAACACAGTGCGCGTCAGGCTCGAATTCGTGCTGATTGACACCATAAATAATCGTCAGATCGGCTGACTCTGAGGGTGCACTGATCAGTACTTTCCTGGCGCCGGCCGTAATATGTTTGCTTGCGTCTTCAAGTTTCCTGAATTTACCGGTGCCTTCCAGTACCCAATCCACTGCAAGGTCGGACCAGGGCAGTCGCTCTGGTTCCGAATGGTGGTAAACAGGAATTTCATTATCGGAGACGCGAAGTTGACAATTTGAAGATTCAACCGGCCCGGCCAGCCGACCATGCACAGAGTCGAATTCCAATAAATACGCCAGGGTATCCGTGTCGGTTAGATCGTTGATCGCAACTAATGTCAGGTTATCGGGTTTCCGATGCAGGTACTCTCGAATCACCAGCCGACCGATCCTGCCGGCACCATTGATAGCAAACCGTTTCATGGTATGAACTCCTCGTTGTTGTTCCGCATATCTGTTATTACGATTACCGGTGGCTGACCTAACCCGGCAGCACGACCAGTTTGTTGGGTAACTCGTTCTTCTCCTGAGTCGCCGGATAGCATTGAGCTAACAGCTCGCCGCAGGACTCAATACACTGTATAAACCCATCGGCTATCTGGTTGCGCTTCACCTGCAACACGAAGGCGGCAACGATATACCGCCATTGCTCATCCGATATCTTTGCTGCGATGCCGTGATCAGCAAGAATTTCCACGTAGCGCTCCTGTGCCGAGACGAAAATCAAAAATCCGGCCCCATCTCGTGTATGATGTAGGCCGTTCTGCAAAAATTGTCGTCGAGCCATGTTGCCTGCGCGCCAGTACCTTACGGATTTGGGAATAATGCGCTGGAACACCGGCTGCCAGCGAAAGCCCAGCCAGGCCAAGGCAAAAACCCCCAGCTGTAGTAGCGACAGCGTATTGCTGTGCCCCCACCAGGGAGTCAGCGATAGAGGCAATGGAAACAGCAAGGCAACCAATGCTGCCCATAAAGCAGGAATGTAGTCATAATCATCGCTGCGCGGTGCAAGCACACACATCACCTCAGCGTCGGTGAGCCGTTCAACGTCGCTAATCGCATCGCTGATTCGTTTCTGTAATTCTTCTGAAAACTGCATCACCAACCTCCTGAAGCGCCGCCACCACCGAAACCACCACCGCCGCCGCTAAACCCTCCGCGCCGCGAACCGCCATGATGGCCTCCGTGGTAACCGTAAAATCCGCCCAGTCCAAACCGTCGTAAAAATATCAGGGGGATAAAGAAGATCACCCACCAGGGAGGTAACTCGTCATTAAGGGGTGGCGGCGACCTAAACTGGTACTGCCCGCCCAGCGCCTGGATAACGGCCTCGGCACCATCAACAATGCCTTGATCAAAATTACCGGCGCGGAATGCCGGCAGAATCACCGCCTGGATGATGTTGCCGGACAGGGCATCCGTCAGTACGCCTTCCAAGCCATACCCAACTTCAATACGCACCTTGCGAAGACCGGGTACCACTATCAGCAATACGCCATTGTCCTTGCCCTTTTGACCAATACCCCATGCTCGCCCCAATTGATATCCATACTCCTCAATACTGAGGCCCTGGAGGTTATTAAGCGTCGCCACCACAACCTGGTTGCCAGTAGCAGCCTCGTGGGCCTTTAGGCGCTGTTCAAGCCGGGTAGCCGTGGCTTGGTCTAACAGACCTGCTTTATCCACCACCCGCCCTGATAGTGGTGGAAAGGTGACGTCTGCGGAGTTAGCCAAATCCGACCACAACAAAAACAAAGCAATGCAGCAAAGCCTGACGCTACTCATTAAAAATCCACCTTGGGCGCTTGCTCAGTGTTTTCACTGGTCGCCTGAAAGGTTTCACGTAATTCCATATCGTCGTACAGTAGCCAGTACCATATTCTGCCTGGGAACGTTCGGAGTTCCCGGTTGTATTGATTCACGGAATTTATAAAGTCTCGGCGGGCAACACTGATCCTGTTTTCTGTACCTTCCAGTTGCGATTGCAATGCCAGAAAGTTCTGGTTGGCTTTTAGATCCGGGTACCGTTCAACGACTACCATCAACCGCTGCAACGCCGAACCCAATTCACTTTGTGCTGCCTGGAACTGTTGCAGCTTTTGGGGGTTATCAAGCAGTCCCTTTCCCAGCTGAATGGAACCGACTTTAGCGCGGGCCTCCGTAACCGCTGTCAGTGTCTCTTTCTCATGGGCTGCATAGCCTTTCACGGTTGCCACCAGGTTTGGCACAAGGTCAGCACGCCGCTGATATTGATTTTCCACCTGTGCCCAGGCTGCCTTGGCCTGTTCGTCGTAAGTAGGAATATTGTTAATGCCGCAGCCACTGAGCAAAGGTAATGCAAGCAGTAAGCACAGCAGTGATTTTCTTAACGTTAGTGGCATGACCCTGTACCGGCTAAGCGAACTATTCATGGAGCGTCTCCGTTTTTGATGAACGTGAATACTGCGTGAGGTAATGGCAATGCGTTTTCGTATTCATTCATTGATTCCTTAGCACAATAATCTAATGAAGCTTAAGAGGTGGCCGCAGGCGGCGGTTGATACGCCCGACCAAGGCTAGCAAGGCGGTTTTTAAAACGCCGTGTAAGGCAATCTGGTGTAGCCGGTACAGTGATATATACAGGTATTTCGCGATCCCACCTTCCACGAAAAACGTTTTACCAACCAGCCCTGCCAACACACCCACCGTACTGTAATCGGCAAAGGACACCAACGAACCGCGATCACTGTATTGAAAGCGAATGCTGGGGGATCCATTCAACTGATTATGGATATTCCTGTAAACGCATGCTGCCATTTGGTGAGCCGATTGGGCACGAGGTGGTACCTGTGAACCATCTTTTTGGGTGAAAGCGGCACAATCGCCCAATGCATAGATAAATTTGTCATCAACAGAACGCAGCCCCTGATCAACAACAATCTGGTTGACGCGGTTGGTTGTAAGGCCATCAATGTTTCTCAGAACATCCTGGCATTTGACACCTGCACACCAGACCACCACGTCTGCCGATATCTTTTTACCGTCTTTCAAAATGACAGCGTTGCTGGATATCGACGCTACCACCGCGTTGGTCATAAGTTTTGCCCCCAAACCGGTTAAAATCCGGGTGGCTTTATCTGATATATGCGTGGGCAGGCTTTTAAGTATCCGATCCGAGGCTTCGATGACATGAACAGTCAATGAACCGCGGTCAATTGTCGGAAAACCATAGACAGGTAAATAATCGGTGATTTTGTACAGCTCAGCCGCAAGCTCCACACCAGTCGCCCCACCGCCAACAATCACCACACTGAGGGGCTCTTCACGGCCAAATGCCTTCATTCTAAGAAAGTGATTGAGCAACATCTCGTGAAAATGATTAGCGTCTGCGGCACTATCCAGGGTAAAGCAATGCTCACGGACACCGGGGACAGAGAAATCATTACATACCGACCCGATTGCCAGCACCAAAATATCGTAATTGATGGTCCGTTGAGGAACGAACACGTCACCGTTGTCGTCGATCAACGGACACAACTGGATTTTGCGGTTTACGCGATCCAGCCCTGCCAGTGCCCCTAATTGAAATTCAAAGCCATGATTGGCCGCATGGGCACGGTAATCAACACCATCCATATCTATGTCCAGTGAACCAGAGGCAACCTCATGGAACAGGGGTTTCCAAACGTGAAATGGCTGCTTGTCGACCAATAACACAGAGATTGAGGGTTGCTGACGGAACTTACGCCCCAACCGCGTCGCCAATTCCAGTCCCCCGGCACCGCCACCGACAATCACAATTCGAGTCTTCTCAGTCATCACTGCAACTCCTGAATCGTGCCATCATCCAAATCCAGTTTACTACCAAGGTCAGGCAGTCCGTAACGACCCTCATGTATCAGTCGTGGCACAACGCTGGCGATGGTATCCACCGGCACGGCAAAGCCTATTCCGGCGCTCGCTCCTGAAGGGGAATAAATGGCGGTATTAATACCAATCAGCCGGCCGGCACTGTCCAATAACGGGCCGCCCGAATTGCCTGGGTTGATGGCAGCATCCGTCTGAATCACACCACGAATGGTCTGTCCGCTGGTTTCGCCGATGCTGCGGTCAAGGGCGGAAACAATGCCGGTGGTTAGCGTATAATCAAGACCGAACGGATTGCCAATGGCGTAGACTTTTTGGCCTACCTTTAAATCGCTACTGCTGCCCAATGGAATGGGTGCTGGTGCCCCAAAGTAGACTGTACACGCAGCACTGCCAGGTCATGTTCCGGGCTAACGCCGACCAGCGTCGCATTAAAGGTGCGATCATCAGTCAATCGGATTTGGGCACCGCTGGCGCGCTGGATAACATGGTAGTTGGTAACGATATGGCCTTTGGCATCCCATAACAAGCCGGAGCCCGTGCCCGCCGGCACGCTGAACACGCTTCGACTCCAGGGATTGACGATTTGAGATAGCGTCGTAATAAACACGACGGATGCCCGAGCCTGTTGGAACACTTCAATCGTATTCTGCTCTTCCGCTCCCAGTTCACCGCGAGCCGTTACCGGCCGGTATTCCAGGTCACGATGGCTCAGCCAGTCTTGCCAGCAAGCCCCTAACCAGAATACGGTTACCAAGCCGATGAGAACATAGACAAGTGACACCTTATTGGAATGCTGGTAGATCAAGCGTCCTCCGTTGAGCGATAACGCGAGAATGCTGCCTTCTGGATCCGATCTGAAACGCACCGCTAAACCCGGTTGTAAGCGATGCTACCGCTGAGATACTGACGGCTTCATCGGCCTGAATTTTCTTCAAATGCACGCGCAAAATCTGTTCCCGACCGGCTTTATCCGGGCGGCCCACCAACAGTATACCTTTGGGGATACGGGCGCCCAGCCGGCTTTTGCGAAACAGCAGAAACCACACCAGAAAGAATACCAAAGCCGCAAACCAGCCGATCAATGTTGCCAAGGGGCCACCAGTGATAACGCCTTTATAGTTCACGTTATAGGGTGCCAGCTTTTCCGCAAGATCTTTAAGCCACCCCTGTTCCAGGTAGCGCTCAAATTCATTATAACTAAGCTCAACCTGACGCGTGGTATGGCCCAGGAAGCTTTGAAAGAGCACAACCCCCCATATCGCAACAAACAAATACACGAGGTTTAATTGCTTTTCTCTGTCCATATCTTTTTCCTCAGCGTTCACCTCGTTGCAGTAGGTTTACACCCCTTGGATGAACTCGTTGGCCGTGCGCAAGCAACAAGCATTATGTTTCCAGGGGCTTATCATTTTCGGGGCTGATTGACACCGTTCATCAACCGATAGAGCTCGCTTTCCGTTGTCAGCACCAGTGTCGTTGACGGATCGATCACTTTTTTATAGGTTTCCAGTGTTTTGACCAGATCATAAAGTTCACGTGCTGCTTGTGACCGATTGTAAGCGGCAGAGTAAATATCGGTGGCCTTGGCATCGGCCACGCCCTGAATTGACTGGATTTCTCGATAAGCTTCTGACTCTATGCGCTGTAAATCCCGCTCTTTATTACCGATAATCTTGGCAGCCTCCCCTGCCCCCTCGGATCGGAATCGTTCGGCGATTTGCTGACGTTCGCTGATCATTCGCGCGTATATCTTTTGCCTGACGCTTTCGTTGTAATTGATCCGCTTGAAGCGAATGTCCAGTAATTCAATTCCGAACTCGGACAATTTCACCGACGCTGCAGCCAAAATATCCTCTTCGATTTGTCGGCGACCCCGCGTTATAGGAAGTAATTTACCTACATCCGCCTTCTTTAACAGCGGATCGATAGCAGGCGATCTACCTTTCGTGCTACGAACAATTTCGATCAGCTCATGTTTGGCAACGGCATTCCGCGTTTCACTTCCCAGGATGTCTTCAAGTCGTGACTGTGCACTTCGTTCATCACGCAGACGCAAAAAATACTGCAAGGGATCCTTGATTCGCCATCGCCCAAAGGTATCAACGGTGATATAAAGTTTGTCTTTGGTTGGCATGTCGTTCGCTGAACCATCCCACAGCAAAATACGCTTTTCGATCCTGTTAACTTCCTGGATAAAGGGTATCTTAAGCTTCAAGCCAGCTTCCTCGACAATATTGCCAACCGGCTTACCAAACTGGGTAATGATTACCTGCTCGGTTTCATTAACGGTATAGAAGGCCTCATAAACGACAATCAGCGAGGGAAAAAGAATCGCCAGTGCGATATAGATACCACGGTTCATTGAGTACCTCCTTGCATGCTGTTGAGCTGGAGTAAAGGCAGCACCGATGCCGCCTTATCATCGAGAACGATTTTATTTTTTACCACAGGCATCACTTCCTGCATGGTTTCCAGGTAAAGGCGGCGACGTGTTACATCAGGAGCCTTAATGTATTCCGCCAGCAGCGCATTGAATTTTGCTGCATCGCCTTCCGCCTGATTGACACGCTGAATGGCGTAACCTTGCGCAGCCTGAATGGTACGTTCCGCGGTACCCTTGGCACGGGGTACGGCTTTATTGTATTCACCGCGTGCCACGTTTATCATGCGCTCCCGCTCTTGTTGAGCTTCATTGACTTCGTCAAACGACGCCTGGACAGGCTGTGGCGGGTTGACATTTTTTAGCTGAACCTGATCTATGCGAAGTCCCATCTCATACATGTTCACCACTTCCTGCATTTTTGATTGCGCATTGGCTTCAATATCCTGACGACCAATGGTGAGCACCTCATCCACTGTGCGATCACCCACCACTTCACGCATCACCGACTCAGAAATATCCCTCAGCGCATCACCGGGATCGCGTACTTTAAACAGAAAATCAAATGCGTCTTCGATACGGAACTGAATAACCCACTCTACTAAAGCAGTGTTCAAATCGCCGGTGACCATGATGGTTTCCAGTCGCCATTCCCGAGGGTCTGACATCTGTTGTTTGAATGTCGCGCCCGGTGTGCCAAAGCCAAATTCTTCTTTTAACTGGCGTTTTACGGGTACCTGCGTTATCTGATCAACGCCAAATGGAATTTTGAAATGTAAACCCGGATCAACGACATAGTGATAGTGTCCGAAACGCTGAACAATACCAACAGATTCCGCCGACACTGTGTAATAGCTACTAAATCCCAGATAAACGGCGAGCACGACTATCAAACCAAGCGCAATCTGACGAGGCGTAGCCGGTATATCCGGTAAAGATGGGTGAGTATTATCATTCATGTATATCTCCTTTTGGGCGTGCTTTCGCTATCGTACTTGTAGCAGGCGGCCTTAATTAGTTGAAGCATCGGTGCCAATCTCCAATACGTGGTTATCAAGGTACTGATGCCGAGGAATAATCAAAAATGAAGTAGCGCCAATCAGAAACCGACGCTGGCGTTCATTGACATCGTTCATGTACCTACCTTTATCGATTCAGCAACCGGTTATAAACACTGGCAAGCAACCACCCGGAGAAACCAGCCGCTAACACCCATGCCAGCAACCCGAGAAGCGCGCCTGCCAGATTCAGGTGCCATCCCATATCCTGCAACTGCATATGCACCATAGCCCCGGTCAAGGAAAGCATTAACGACGGCATCGCCAACACGAGAATGGTACAAAGAACCCAGAGCAGTGCTGCGGTGATTGCGCAGGCTGTACCAAATTTGACTTCATGCAGTTTCATATAAATCCACTCCTGTCTTGTTTGATTGTCGGTGTTGACCGCTGCCTTCATCACAAGCGGTGTTGTGGAAATGAGCCGCTGGTGGTACTTGGTTTTTCATCTGATGGTGCTGATTGTTTAATTAAAGTCGCAGGATATCGCGATAACCGGCCACGCTTACGTGGAATTCAGTGTGTCCCTGTAAATACATGCGCAATCCGTCCAGCGCCTCTGGATCGCCATGAATCAGCTTTATTGGCGTCTTTTTGGGTAATTTGGATTGAAACAACCATTCGGTTAATTCTAGATAATCCGCATGTCCAGAGAGGCCGGAAATTACATCGACTTTTGCCCTCACAGGGATCCAGCCGCCATGTATTTTTACAGCATCCGCACCGGCTATCATTTTCGCTCCGCGAGTACCACCGGCTTGATGGCCGGTAAATAATACGGTTGTTTTGCTATCGCTAAGTAGCCGTTTAAAGTGATGAAGAATACGACCGCCGGTGGCCATACCGCTGCCTGCAATAATGACGTGGGGAAAAGACTGACCCGCCAGAGCCTTGGATTCATCCACTGTACGGGTATAGGTCACCAGATCACACATGCGGTGGCATTGGTCGTGATTTAAGCGGTGTTGGTCGCTGAATCTACAAAAAACGTCCGCTACCTTGATAGCCATCGGGCTGTCGAGATAGATGGGGAGCTTCGGAATGGTACCCATATCCATAAGGTTTGCCAGCAGGTGCTGTAAAGCCTGCGCCCTACCGACAGCGAAAGCCGGCACGAGCAACACACCACCTATCTTTGCTGTTCGGTTTACGATTGCCGCCAATTGCTGTGCGGCATCGTGAGGAGCATGCGGTCGGTTACCGTAGGTGGACTCCATCAGCAACAGGTCAAGCTCCGGTAGGGGGCGCGGCGGGAGCATCAGTACATCATCGAAACGCCCCACATCCCCAGAAAAACCAACACGCTTACCTTCTGCTTCAACAATAATGCTTGCCGCACCCAAGATGTGCCCCGCCGGTTGCAGATAAAAGCGAATATCACCCAGGTCAATCAGTTCGTCAAAGTTAATTCCCCGAAACAGCGCCATGCTTGATTCAGCGGTTTGACGGTCGTAAAGTGGTTCCGGTCGCTTGTGCTTGCTTAGCTTATGTTTACTGTAGTATTTGGCATCTTCCTCCTGAAGATGACCGCTATCAGCCAGCAATATTTGGCACAGGGCTTTGCTGGCGTGATGGGTATACACCGGGCCACGAAAACCGCGTTTATACAAGGCAGGTATGTAACCAGAGTGATCCAGGTGCCCATGAGTGAGCAAAACTGCATCCAACGTGGTGATATCCAGTGGCAACGATTGCCAGTTTCGCTCGCGTAACCACTTATATCCCTGGTACAGGCCACAATCCACCAGCACTGAGGTTCTGTCTGTTTCCAGTAAATATTTCGATCCCGTGACTGTTTCAGTGCCGCCTAGAAAAGTAATTTTCATGATCGCAATCCAGATGATTTTAGTAAGCTGATGACGGGCGGAATTAGCTGTGGTGTTATATCAATGGCATTTGATGAGTGACGAACGGTATTGGTGGTTACCAGTTGATTCAAACCAGCCTCATACAGTGCTTGATCAGAGTCGCCCGCAAAAATACCGTGAATGGCCACGCATTGAATGTTGCCTATTCCCTTGGATCTGAGGGTTTTTATACATTCGAGAATGGTCTGGCCGCTTGAGATGACATCATCAATAATAACGGCAGCTCGTTCCTGATATTTTTCAATATCAGGAAGCGTCACCTCCACATGGCGATCACCGTAGCGTTGCTTTTCTCCAATCACGTAGGGGTGTTGACTGAAAGCGGCGATATTCGACACCCACTGCTCACTTTCACTATCTGGCCCCACCAGTAACAGGTTGTTTTGCGTCTTCAGCCATTGCGCCAAGGCTGGCGCCCCTTGCACCACGCGGTTTGGTACGGAATAAATCTCATCCAGTGAGTGGTAGCGATGCAGATGAGGGTCGACAGTTACCAGCCAATCGATATGCTTTGAAAGTGCCTGGGCAAAAATTCGCGAAGTGAGCGCTTCTCCTTCGACAAAACGCCGATCCTGGCGCATGTAACTCAGATAAGGTACGATCAATCCTACTTGCGAGGCACCGAGTTCTCGCAGTGTTTCCAGTAAGAACAGTAAGGGTAAAAACTTGGGGTCAGGGTTTGACAGATCAGCAACGACAATACAAGGGCGACCTTCCAAATCAGATAGTATTCGCAAGTAAGATTCGCCATCAGGAAATTGGCGGGTATCAAGCTCACCTGGGTACGCTCCGATGGCTCGACCCAATGAATCGGTCAAGGGGTGACTAACCAGGTCAAATATAAGCGGCCAATGATCAAATGTCTTTTTTTGCGAATCATTCATGATGTTTCCCCAATGGAAAAAATATCCGTCTGCTGATAATACGCAAGCGCATATTGCCGCTCACCCTCGGTATCGCTATACAGCGTAAATAAGGCGTCTCCTTCGTGTATCGTTTCGCCAACACGCTTATGTAATCGCAATCCCGCCGCAGCAGTGGCCGGTGCGCCCGCCAGTTTTGCTAACCTGGCGAGCCGACGATTATCAATGCCCTGCAATACTCCGGTTGTTCTTGCGGTTTCGGTGTGTTGATAGTAGGCCTCGGGCAATGGTTTCAAGCCGCCTTGTGCTTTCATAATGCGCTGAAACTGCGTCCAGGCTTTACCGCTATCAAGGATATCGGTCGCCTTGATCAGCCCTCGCGGATAGGAAATGTCGTCGGCCATTGAAAACAATTGCGCCGCAATTATAAGCGCTCGCTCGCGCAGGTCCTTGGGTGCGGTATCTGCTCGTTGCAATACCGCCAATACATCCCTCGCCTCTTCCACAGGGCCAATGCCTTCGCCAACAGGCTGTATGCCATCGGTAATTAAACAGCGGATGTGTACGCCACAGGCAGCTCCAACCTGAGTAAATAATGATGCAAGTCGCTCGGCATCTTTGTGGGTTCGGACTTTAGCAGTAGGACCTTTAGGAATATCAATGACGGCGTGAGTCGAACCCGCGGCTATCTTTTTGGAAAGCACAGAGGCAATTAACTGGCCTTCGCCGTCCAGATCCAGAGCGCGTTCTATGCGAATCAAAAGATCATCGGCAGGACTGAGATTCACCGCCCCGCCCCAGACAAGGCAGGCGTGTGTTTCGGCGACCACCTCTTGAATCCTGGCGAGATCCAGATTGACGTTGGTCAAAGACTCCATGGTGTCGGCAGTCCCTGCCGGTGAGGTGATGGCGCGCGACGATGTTTTCGGTATGGTTAACCCGGCAGCGCTGACCATGGAGACTACCAGCGGCGTGGTACGATTTCCCGGCAATCCGCCAATGCAATGCTTGTCCAGCACCATGGCAGTGCCTGGCCAGGTTAAGCGTTTACCACAGGCAACCATGGCCTGAGTCAAGGCGATTATTTCATCAACATCCAGGCGGCTCCCCGCACATACACTGAGAAAGCTGGCGATTTCGATATCCGTGTAGCGATGGGCGCTGATATCTTTGATAACCGCCCCGATTTCTTTGTCAGAGAGTTTATGACCGAAGATTTTTTTGCGCACCGCGCCCAATGAGTTCACCACCGGCGCATAGCTAACGCTGATCGAGTCCCCCGTGGCAACACCCAATCGCTCCATGGCGATTTTAGACAGCCCTGCGCTACCCGGTGCCAGTACCTTTTCATCCACGACATTGATCGTGGCGATCACTCGATTCGTGTTGTAGATCAGCAAGACACGGCTGTTAGCCGTAAAGCCTTCAGAGCGGCAAATATTGCAATCGGCGCGCATATACACTATCGGCTCTTGATGGGTGTCGATGCCGATATCCAATACTTTTAGCGTATTCCCATATCTCATTGACCAATCCTTACTTGGCGCCACAAGCTGCCTGTCGTTTTAGACTATTGATTGAAGGGAGTGTCCCTGATTCCGTAAAATCAAGGTATGGAACGAGGTTATACACCTATGTCCTGCACACAGCTCAAGCAGCATTTGTGATGGGGCATGAACCATCGATTTCAGTTGTTTATGCTAATGGGGAGACGCTTACGCTGGGGTTACCCCAACATTACACGCGTGTAATGTTGGGGAGTTTTGTTGACTCAAATCAAAAAAATCGCGTAAATGTATTCAAGATACGTTTACTTTGGATCGTTTCCAAAGCAGGTAGGTGGCTGGCAGGACCAATAACGTCAGTATGACCGCGCCAATCATTCCGCCCACCATCGGCGCTGCAATGCGACTCATGACTTCAGAGCCGGTGCCTGTGCCGTACATGATCGGTAACAGTCCCGCGATAATCGCTGCTGCAGTCATCATCACTGGACGCACCCGTAATCCGGCACCATGCAGTACAGCATGGCGTAGTGTGTTCAGTCTCGGCTCCACGCCTTTCTTTTCACACTCTTCCACCATATGTTGATAAGCCTGATTAAGGTACACCAGCATGATGACGCCGATTTCTACAGCCACACCCGCCAGCGCAATAAAGCCTACCCCGACCGCGACTGAGAAGTTGTATCCCAACAGATACATCAGCCAGATCGAACCTACCATGGCCAGGGGCAAGGTGCCCATGATGATGGCTACCTCGGCAAAACTGCGGAAGTTGAAATAGAGCAGCACAATAATGATGGCTAATGTCAGAGGCACCACATAAGTCAGTTTCGCCTTGGCGCGTAACATGTATTCGTACTGCCCTGACCAATTCAAGGAATAGCCTGCCGGTAAATCAACCTGGTCGGCCACCACAACCATGGCCTCTTTGACATAGCTGCCGATATCAACCCCGTCAATATCGACAAAGGTCCAGCCGTTAAGGCGCGCGTTTTCACTTTTGATGGCGGGCGGTCCGTCTTCCACATAGACATTCGCCACGTCAGCCAATGCGATACGCTGGCCAGTGCCGGTCACAATCGGTAGTAAGGCGAGCTGCTCGGGGGAATTGCGAAGATCCTGAGGGTAGCGCAGGTTCACCGGATAGCGTTCAAGCCCCTCAATGGTTTGAGTGACATTCATTCCACCGATCGCCGTGGCAACCACCTGCTGTACATCTGCAATGTTAAGCCCGTAACGTGCGGCTTTTTCACGCTGGATGTCCACTTTAATATAGCGCCCTCCTGCCACCCGCTCAGAGTAAACGGACGCTGTGCCCGGCACATCGTTTAAGACCTGCTCCAGGCGCTTGCCAATTTTTTCAATTTCTTTCAGGTCGGGGCCGGCCACTTTGATGCCCACCGGGGTTTTGATGCCAGTGGCCAGCATGTCGATACGGGTTTTGATGGGCATCACCCAGGCATTCGTCAGCCCGGGAAATTTCACCAGCGCATCCAACTCTTTTTTGAGCTTGTCGGTGGTCATCCCTTCACGCCATTCATCTCTCGGTTTGATCTGGATAAAAGTTTCGATCATGGTTAAGGGCGCGGGATCGGTGGCTGTCTCTGCCCTGCCGATTTTGCCGAAAACACTTTTTACTTCGGGCACCGTAGCAATCAGCTTGTCGGTCTGTTGCAGAATCTCCCGCGCTTTACCGATAGATAGTCCAGGATAGGTGGTTGGCATGTACATCAGGTCACCCTCATCCAGCGGCGGGATGAACTCGCTGCCGATCTTGTTCACCGGCCAAAACCCCACCACCGTGATGATTAGCGCCAGTACGAGCGTGGATTTGGGATATTGGAGTACGGTTTTCAATACGGGCATATACACAGCAATCAGCGCCCGGTTCAGCGGGTTTTTGTGTTCAGGCAACACCTTACCACGGATGAAATACCCCATCAGTACCGGCACTAGGGTAATTGCCAGCGCGGCACTGGCCGCCATCGCGTAGGTTTTGGTGAATGCCAGGGGCGAAAACATGCGCCCTTCCTGGGCTTCCAGGGTGAACACCGGCACGAAACTTACCGTAATGATCAACAGGCTGAAAAACAGAGCCGGCCCCACTTCCGCAGCGGATTCTGCGACAATTTGCCAACGATTCTCTTTCGTTAAGGGTGTTCGCTCCATGTGTTTATGCATGTTTTCGATCATCACTATGGCGCCGTCGATCATCGCACCGATGGCAATGGCGATCCCGCCTAATGACATGATGTTGGCATTGAGCCCTTGGGCATGCATGACGATAAAAGCCGCTAAAATGCCGACCGGCAGACTGATGATAGCCACCAGGCTGGAACGGACATGAAAAAGGAAAGCCACGCACACCAAGGCAACAACGATGAATTCTTCCAATAACTTATGCCAGAGGTTGTCAATGGCACGCTCGATCAGGCCGGAACGATCATACACGGTCACGATCTCAACGCCTTCAGGCAGCCCGTCTTTAAGGGTTTCCAACTTGGCTTTGACACCGTCAATGGTTTTTTGCGCATTCTCGCCAAAGCGCATGACCACAATACCGCCAACGACTTCGCCTTCACCGTTGAGTTCAGCGATGCCCCGTCGCATCTGTGGCCCGACTTCGATATCAGCAACGTCTTTTAGCAACAACGGTGTCCCGTTCACATTCAGACCAAGCGGGATATTGGCAAGATCCTCTTGCCCCTGAATATAGCCGGAGGCCCGAACCATGTACTCAGCTTCGGCCATTTCCACCACCGAAGCCCCTACCTCCTGATTTCCCCGCCGGATCGCCATCTGAATGTGGGACAATGGGATGTTGAAGGCTCGCAACTTGTCCGGGTGCACTTTCACCTGGTATTGCTTTACCATGCCCCCTAACGCGGAGACTTCCGACACGCCGGGTACCGTTTGCAATTCGTACTTGAGAAACCAGTCCTGCAGACTGCGTAACTGGCTGATGTCTTGTTGACCCGTGCGATCCACCAATGCATAAAGGTAAACCCAGCCCACGCCGGTGGCGTCCGGCCCCAGTTGTGGTCGTGCGTTGGGAGGTAAGGTTGGCGCTACCTGCGACAGGTATTCCAACACTCGCGAGCGGGCCCAGTAGGCGTCGGTGTCTTCGTCAAAAATCACGTAGACATAAGAATCCCCGAAAAAGGAATATCCCCTTACCGTGACGGCCCCTGGCACGGAGAGCATGGCGGTGGTGAGCGGATAGGTGACTTGATCTTCCACCACTTGCGGTGCCTGGCCGGGGAAGCTGGTTTTGATAATCACCTGTACATCGGACAGATCGGGAATCGCGTCAACGGGTGTGTTTTTGAGTGACCAGCCGCCAATCCCCACCAGGATCAATGTCGCCAGTAACACAAAAAAACGGTTGTGGACGGACCAGCGAATAATACCTTCAATCATGGTTTGTCCTCCATGTTATGGCGGCCGTGATCCACTTCCTTACTGTCATGCTGCATGGATTGATGTTGGCTATGATCCATGGTCATACCCTGGTGATCCCTGTCCTGATGCTGACTGTGGTCCATAGGTAAATCAGCTTCGGGCATGGGCATGCTATTAGCACCGTCAGGGCGGTGGATCTGGCTGATGATATAGTCGTTACCACCCTTCTTGGTGACTTCCACATGCAGGCTCATACCGGGCTTCAGGCCCGTTAAGTCAACATTTTCTGCGGCGGCAAAATCCATGGTCATGGCCGGCCATTGCCAGTCGTCAATGGGTTCATGTTTGAGCGTGAGCATGCGGTGGCCAGCCATGATGTTTTTAACATGAGCGCCCACCCATACCGATTTCGGCTGTGCGATGCCGCCTTCATCGTCAGAGCCGTGGTTCATGCGGCGGAAATCCGATGTTTTACTGGATTCAGAATCAATCAGGAACTGAGCCGAAGTCACAATGCGATCACCTGCATCGAGCCCCGAAGTGATTTCCGCTTGTTCGTCAGTGATATGTCCCACCTTAACGGCAACAGACTTGAAACGTCCTTCTCCCAACGCCAACACCACCCGGGATTGGTTCCCGGTGCGAATCAGAGCCTCTCGCGGAATTAATAAGGCGCCTTCCATGGGTTCGGCCTGAATGCGCATCTGAGCAAACATACCTGGCTTTAAATAGGTGTCAGGATTGTTGAAATGAACCCGAACCTGGGCCGTACGAGTGGTGGTATTGAGCGATGGGTAGATATAGTCTACCTGCCCCAGCCATTCACGACCGGGTAGATAATCCAACCTCATCCGCACGGCATCACCGACGCGCACCAGGGAAGCCTGCCGTTCAAACACTTCACCAATCACCCAGATATGCTCCAATTGAGCAATCGCCATCAGGCTCATGCCAGGTTTAACAAACATGCCTTCTCTCACCATCAGGTTGTCCACGACGCCCGTTTGCTGCGCACTCACCTTAATGGTCTGGCTGACCCGCCTTGTTTTTCTTACGCGGTCGATTTCCGATTGGGGAACCTGCAGCGCGGCCAGGCGTTCGATGGCTGCTTGTATCAGGGTGGGGTTATTGCGTTTAAGCGCCAGTAGCAGTTCTTCCTGAGCATTTACCAATGTGGGCGCATAGAGTTCATAGATGGGTTCGCCCTTTGCGACCGGATCGCCCGCTGCTTTGACGTAAAGCTTTTCAATCCAGCCCTCCACTCTGGGATGGATATGTAGCAAACGGTCTTCGTCGTACTGCACGTATCCCACCGTCTGTACGGTGTTGGTCATTTTACCGCGCTGAACTGTTGCTGTGCGC
Organism: Pseudomonadales bacterium; assembly: GCA_002701845.1. Taxonomy (GTDB): domain Bacteria; phylum Pseudomonadota; class Gammaproteobacteria; order Pseudomonadales; family Ketobacteraceae; genus Ketobacter. The sequence continues at coordinate 5,286 of NZXG01000068.1, read as the reverse complement.
ACACCGAGGTTGTTAATCACATCGGGATTAATCGTAATTGTGCCTGGCGAGTCGTCTGCCCCTTGCTCCTCATAGACTGGAATCAGATCCATGCCCATGGGGGACTTGCCCGGTTTATCACGTTTGTAGTTAGGGTCCATGGGGGCGACCCAGTAAAGCGGTTTACGGTCATTGGCATCGGCGCTGGTGTTGGAGGGCTCGCCTACGCCTAAAAGCCAGACGCCCGAAGCGCCGAAAAAAGCACCGATAACAACGCCGGCAAGTGTTTTGTTTAACGCGTTCATGATTTGCTCCTGTGCATTCATTTAACCGTGGGGGCGTTGGCATTGGTCTTACCCGCCAGTAAATATTTCATGTGGGTAATCACTTGCAGGCGCTCTACTGCAATACCCAGCGCATCGATCTTGGCGTTCAGTTCAGCGATACGGGAGCGCACGGCTTCGGCAAAATCGCCGTCGTCATTGTTATAGGCTGTGAGGGAAGCTTCAGCTTGTTCCGCCATTTGCGGCAATAGCTGCCGGTCATACAGTGCGAAGCGTTCGTTCAAACGCTGTAGTTGACTGATCGTAGTATCCAGCTCCGCCACCAATCGACGCGCTATCAGCTGTCTTTCGGTTTTAATGGCCTCGGCCCGTGACACTGCAGCACGGACCTCCTTATCCTGCCGGTTGGCGGTAAAGACTGGCAGATCGAAACTGATACCAACCGAAAATAAATCCGCCCGTTCACGCCCCATGGGATCTTCATCGCGATAGCCATATTGGGCAGTTAGCCCCCATTCAGGCTTGTACTTCTGATGTGCCAGATCCACACCGGTTTCCATGGCATCAATGCGCTGATCCACCGCCCGTAAGGCGGGGTGCAGGTAGACTTGCTCGTAAAGTGCCTGCATGGAGCTTTTTTCCCTCACCGGGAGAGTGTGGGCGCCCAATTCGGGGAGATTGGCGGGAAGCCTGACGTTGGGTAGGCTGCCAACCCACTCAGACAGCCGCTGTAGATTGGCTTCCTTCTGCTGTCGCAACCCGGTGAGTCGATCATCTATCCGGGTCAGTTCCAGTTGCGCTCGCACCAGATCCTGTTGCCGCGCCCGTCCAATCGCTGAGGAATAACTGGCTTTAGCTGCATCCACCAACTGCTCGAACAAGGAACGATCCTGCTCAATCAACCGTATGCTTTCCTGGGCTTTAAAGACTTCCAACCACAGACGCGTAACGATGGATTGTACTTTGGCCATACGATCCTGGCGTAAAAATGGTTCTTGGAGGGACAGCTTCCGTTTTTGTTGGCTCGATAGCGCCAGACTGCTGCCCCTTGGAAACATTTGACTGATGCCAACAGACAGTTGCGTCATGGCTTCCTGGCTGAGGTCAAAAGTGTCTACCGGGAAATTGCCTGCACTCAGGCTGACCCTGGGATCAGGAAGGCTGGCCGCTGACACAGACTCGGCCTTAAGAGCTTCTTGCCGGTGATAGCTTCCGCTTAACCAGGGGTCATTAGAAATCGCCTGTTGAATGGCGGCTTCGAGCACCAGAGGACCATCAATGTCCTGTGCGTTTGCTAAAACCGCATAAAAACTCAGCAACAGAAATAGGCATCGTTTCATGGCTGATCCGCCTCTTCATATTGCTGTGCCGCGTTTTCAACAGCAGCAAATACCTCGGTGCTGCCGTCCTTTTTCAACAACAGCACTTGATACGGCATGAATCGCTCATTCACCTCCATTCCCGGGCTACCGACCGGCATCGCCGGTACGGCTAAGCCAAACGCCCCTTCCGGGGGATTAGCCAAAAATTGCTGTATATAGCGTGCCGGGATATGCCCTTCAAACACAAAACCTTGCTTCGATACCGCGGTATGACAGGACCGGATTGCTTGAGCTACTTGAAACCGTTCTTTGACCGCACCTAAATCCTTGGGATGCTTATATTGTGTATCAAACCCAGAATCCTCCAGGTGATCGATCCATTTCTTGCAGCAACCACACTTAGGGCTTTTATAGACAATCAGTTGTTCAGCGGGGCTACTTTGTGCCGTCTGATGAGATTCGGCTGATTCATTTGTGTCCGTACAGGCAGTCAATAAAGATAATAAGAGCAAACCCAATAGGGTTCTTAGACGCTTTAAAATGTCCATGTAGATGACTCCGATGGTGATGTTAATGGATTAAGAGGTCAGAAACGGAAACGGTTCAATCACGCACGCCGCTATCGGCCACAGGATGTGGTTGTCCTGAGAAACGTGATATCTCAATTTAACTAAGCGATCGGAGGACGAAGGATAGGAAAGTGAAATGCAACAGGACTGGCTGATAAGGTGGCCCCATCGTATAAGGTCAGAAAAGATGCATGGAATAGTAAAGCGGAGATCGGCAATGTCACCATAAAGCAACCCGCCATCGAACAGTCGATACCGCAGCCCCCTTCGTCGCAGCATGCCAGCTTGTTACTTGATATGGCGTTTTCGTTACTCATGTCGCAGTGTTCGCCGTCGTGAGCGGCGCTGACCGGTGTATTGGCTACAGAGAGGTCTATGTCAGGTGTAAAATCGCTCACCGGTGCTACCGCGAACACCGGTCTCGCAAGGAGTGTTATCAGCAAAAACCATAAGACCCAAGGACTTCGTTTCATTGATATCCCATAACCCACGTTCGTGTCATATCCGTTATGGAGAGCATACCGCTACAGCCTGACAGCAACATGACCCCAAGATTACATGGGTGTAATCTTGCTCATCCTCTCAGTTTTGTACGAGAGTCGGGCAACGGTTGGTGTGGCTGAGGGTCTGGTAGCATAGATCGCAAAACACATACAAGGGTAAAAAACAGTAGCCATCGTAAAACCCCTTGAAATACTTACCCACCTGACCCCCATAAACAGGGTTGTCAGTCGCATCAAAGTCCAGGATCAATTGGTTCGGCGCTACGGCAAAGCTGCCAATGAATTGCTCGACTAAAACCTCGTGCAGGGCGATCGCTGTCTTCCGGTCTGCCCGTTGCGCCAAGCGACATAATGTAAGGGCGCTACTGAGAAACTGATCGCTCTCAACGGCCGTCTGGAATCCGACATCTTTGGATAATGCCTCATGGTCATTCAGGTCTTCATGGCCTGCCTCCATGGCGTAAATCCGCTGGCGTAAAAGCGTTAGCTGCTTGTGTTTACAACGACCCTGAACCCGAGGATATTTCAGTACCCTATCCAACGCCTTGGTCAATCCAATTTTGCGATCTACGCTTCTAAACAGCAGCATTCCCCCATCAAAGGTGATCTCCCCGCCTCCAAAATTCACCTTAATATTCGACCGTTTAACACGTGGAAATTCCAGGCCTCTCTGGTAACATTCTGTCATGGCAGGACCGTCCTTATTCTTTGGCTAAAGCACCTACATTATAAGGGCTAAACGGTTCCGCCTCCTTCTTTTGGTGAAATATTCGGCTAGCGGGGGATTTGAACATTATATCTAGCCTATTTTAGCGATCAAAACGCTCTGGCAACCATGTTATCGAATCAAGCATTTGTTTAAATTGAAGATTATAGATATCTTCAAATTGGTCAGCTTTCTTTCCAATCAACTCAAGCTCCGGCATGTCGCCTTTAACAGCCAAAATAACGAGGTTGGTATATCCTTTGATTTCCATGACGGCTGTCGTAGTAAATAGTTTCCGTAGCTCTATCAGAGTTTCTATGAGTTTACTTTGACCTTCAAATGCGTACTTGATTGCAACTATACCGAGCTTAGATAAGCATCTCCATAAATAATTAATGAAGTTACTTGTGACAGGCTTATTGAAGTTGTTACGTATATCAAACAAATCAGAGTAGATAATATCCTGTGAATTCACTCCCTGTTGGCCCAGTACACTCTACCGTGCGATAACGGCCAACTTTCTGATCAATAAACAACCACCTCATCTATCAACAATTCTTGAGTACTTCTTCCTAATATCAAATCTATCAATAGAGTGTACCTGTATGATAGGTTTGGGTTATGATTAAAAATACTATCATATAAATTAAATAATAATTTATGGTAGTTAAATATCACTATATTTAGATATATATGATAGTTAAATCATCTATAAGGTAAATTCTCATGGCAATTATTGGGTATGCTCGGGTTTCAACGATTGACCAGGATTTAACCCTGCAAAAAAATGCACTCAAAAAAGCCGGATGCCGCAAAATATTCTCTGAAAAACAAAGTGCCACTAAAACAGAAGGCCGAAAAGAATTAGGAGCCTGCCTGGATTACCTTAGAGAAGGTGACACATTAATAGTAACCAGAATTGATCGACTTTCTCGAAGTCTGCGAGATCTTCAAAACCTTGTGCATGATTTGAACAAAAGCGGGATTTATATAAAAACTATCGAGCAGCCCATCGATACATCTAATGCAGCGGGGAAAGCATTTTTCGACATGTTAGGCGTATTTGCGGAGTTTGAAACAAACCTTCGCAGAGAAAGACAGTTAGAAGGTGTTGCCAAAGCTAAGAAAGATGGCAAATACAAGGGGCGGCAGCCAACCGCTCGCGCAAAGTCCTATGAAGTTATCTCTCTTATAAAGGATGGTTTAACCAGGGACGCCGTTTCTAAAAAACTCGATATAGGTATCGCCAGTGTTTACCGTATACTAAAGGAATATCAAGAGAATAATCCCGACTCTCCGCTACCTGGCTCAAGGTCCAAAATCAAAATTGCCACTTTAGAAGTTTCGCTGTATATCGAAAACAACAGCAAATTTGTACGAGGAAAGAAAAAAGCGCGAGAAGACATCGAATATGAATGGTCAAGATACTATCAAATGCGCAAACTACACTCGGATGGGCAAGACTATTTGCTTAAAGTGACCTACGAGACCGCTGAAGAACTAGGGATGCTCTGATTAAGTCCACCCGTATGGCATAATCCAGGAATCACATGAATGGTGGACAATATGGATCAACTCAGTTTCTCAGAGGCAGAATACAATCACAAGAAGCGTAAGACCCGCCGGGAAAAGTTCCTCGATCAGATGGAGGAGCTGATTCCCTGGAAGAGGCTGGAAGGTAAGATACGAAAGTATTATCCCCAGCCTGGCAATGGCAGGCGTCCGTATGAGTTATCCACCATGCTTCGTGTTCATTGTATGCAGCTTTTCTACAATCTGAGTGATCCAGCGATGGAGGATGCGCTCTATGAGATTGAATCCATGCGTCGCTTTGCCGGGTTGAGTTTAACCAAGCCGATTCCGGATGAGACCACTATTCTCAATTTCAGGCATTTGCTTGAGAAACATGGGCTTGGAAAGGTC
>NZXG01000067.1 GCA_002701845.1 Pseudomonadales bacterium | reverse complement strand
CTGAGAGTCAGAAATGTCTCTTCTCTGACTGCTTCAAGTCTGCCGATGAAATCCAATGAAGTTGGCAAGACTTGAAGTGCTGGACTCTCGACTGCACCTTCCAATGAATCACGGGCAGCTGTTGGAGGATGGACTGTTGATCAGTATTTCAAACCGCAGCGGCTTTCCGCTTTCCCGGTTGATCAGCCGGTGATCCTGGAACCGGTAACCCGCGTCCCGCAACAGACCGATAGCCCGCCGCATGGCCTGGCGCAGATCCCCCGGTTCCCGGTAGGCAGGAAATTCAAAGGGCTCGCTGAACAGCGCCGGCGGCAGCTGCTCCCGGTGCGGCTCCAGCAATGCCACTTCCGCCGGGGAGGGTAAGCCCCGGGCGCCCATCTCGGAATTGGGGAAGTGGGTCTGGTTGCGGGCGTAGGCGCCATTGAAGATGTGCTGGTTGGTCCAGTGGAAGTCAAACATCAGGGAGATGGCCTGGCGCACCCGTCGGTCCTGAAACTGGTTGCGGCGCATATTGAGGAAGAAGGCCTGGGTACCGGAGGGGATGCTGTGGGGAATGGCTTCCTTGATCACCCGTCCCTGCGTGACCGCCGGAAAATCATAGCCGGTGGCCCAGTTCTTGGAGACATTCTCCAGCCACAGGTCCACCGCCCCGGATTTAAACGCTTCGAATGCCACCGTGCGATCCCGGTAGAACTCAAACCGTACCCGATCAAAGTTGAACATGCCCTGATAGACCGGATGGTTGCGGGCCCAGAAATCATCCACACGTTGCAAGGTGATGTAGTTTCCCAACACAAAATCGCCGATCCTATAGGGACCACTCAGGGGCTGGGGCGTTCCCGAGGATTCCCCAAACCGATGCTTCTCCCAGTGTGACCGCGACATTACCGGCAGTTCGCCAACCCGTAGAAGATTACTGCGCTCCGGGCCACCCTTAAAGTGAAAACGCACCTGGTGTTTGCCCGATATCGTCACTTTGTCCACCGCCGCCAGATTATTGTGGAAAATCGGATGGGACTGATCCGACATCAACAACTCGTAACTGTACGCCACATCCGCCGCGGTGATGGCATCGCCATTATGAAAGCGTGCCCTGGGGTCCAGGTGAAAGGTCACCCAGGCGTAATCCGGGGGGAACTCAATCTCGGTACAAATCAGGCAGTAGGCGGTCTGGGGCTCATCACCCGCCTCCAGATAATAGTGGGTGCCTATCATCAACGGCTCATTCAACTGGGTGATGCCGTACAACCCGCTGAAGCTGGCGGGGCTGATCCCTTTCAGAACATAGGGGTTCAAGGTATCGAAGCTGCCGAGCGCGGGCAAGGTAATACTACCGCCCTTGGGTGCCCCGGGATTGACGTAGTCAAAGTGCGCAAAATCCGCGCCGTACCGGGGCGCGCCATGCAGGGCCAACGCGTGAGTACGGATGGTCGGCGCCGGGCAGGCCCATGCCGAAGCCGGGGCGGTGGCGGCCAGCAACAGCAAACCGGCCAGCAGCCAGCGAAGGGGCAAGCATGCCACCGGCTTCGACCACTGCTGATGCTGTGCTGAATCCGCTCCCATGAAGTACCGATAACCCTTTGGTTTTATTATGCGTTTGTGACAAATCCCAGGCGCTGCCCCACTTTATAACCGGATCCTGTAATAACTTCAAATAAAACAAGCACATCCCGGCAAAGGGACTAGACTTATACAAGCAATGGTTGGCAATTGGGCATTGATAGAGAGTGACGATGTTGGTGGAAAAGCCGAGATCAGTGGACGACTGGGTGGACTTCCTGGGGAAAGAGCACATGCCAGCGCTGGCGGAGACCGTGCAAAAACTCAGCCGGCTCACCACGGACGACGATTCCCGTGTGTCCCAGCTCACCGAACAAATCCTCAAGGACCCCAGCCTCACCTCCCGGGTGCTGCAGGTGTCCAACAGCGTGGTCTACAAGGGTTATGGGGGTAATATCAAAACCATCACCCGGGCCATTGTGATGTTGGGATTCACCACCATCCGCGATATTTCACTGTCCATGCAGATTCTGGACAATATCCTGAAACAGAACCCCTCCGATTATTTGCTGGCGCAGATCGCCAACTCTTTTCATGGCGCCATGCAGGCGCGGGGCCTGTTACGTAACGCCAAGAGCCCGGAGCAGGAGGAGATTTTCATTTCCACCCTGTTGCTGCACTTTGCCGAGCTTTCCATGCTGGCCCGGGACGATGAGGTGAGTCGCAAGCTGAACATGCTGTTACGGGATGGCGTCACCCCGATCAATGACGCCGCCATGGAGGTGCTGGGCTGCCGCTTTGACCAGATCTCCATTGCTCTCGCCAAGCAGTGGGAGCTGGGGGACCTGCTGCTGGAGGCCCTGAGTCGGCCCCGCATACCCAGCCGGCCGGCTCAGGCAGTGATGCTGGGGGACGAACTGAGTCAGGTGGCTATCCTGGGCTGGGACGCCGGCCCGGTGAAAGAGGTGGTGAAAAAAATCGCCAAATACCGGGACGTACCGTTTAAAGATGCCATGCAGGAAGTCCGACAGATGGCGGATATGGCCCAGGAGCTGGCGGTCCAGTACGGAGCCTCGAAAGTGCGGCATCTGATACCCAGCTCGGAAACCCGCGAACCTCTGACCACCGGGGACCAGTCACGGCCCCTACCGGCGACCGCTGTCACGGCGACCGCTGTCACGGCGAACACGGATTCGTCCGGTGCAGCCCCCGCCCACCTCCTTACCGGCACCGGGAAGGCAACTGGCGCCGGCGGGTCCCTGCCTGCCGATCCTTCCCCAAGCACGGCGCAGGACCGGGAAGAGGGCATCGAGGATCTGATAGAACTGGCCCTGAGCGGACAAACCGAGCAACCGCATCAGCCCGTGCTGGACCGGGATGACACTGAAACCCGGATGCAGACCGGGGTAGAGAATATGCAACTGCAGATGGATATCATGCAGCAGTTGAATAAGCTGATTGCGGACAAACGTATGGACGTCAACGGTATGCTGAGCCTGGTGCTGCAGGGCATGACCGATGCCATTGGCCTGGACCGGGTGGTGATGGCGCTGGTGGCCCGGGACCGGAAGAAAATGGTGCCCAAGTTCTTTTCCGGTACCGTGGCTCAGGACTTCCGCGAACGCTTCAAAATTGATCTGATGGAAGAGAACACGTTCGCCTACGCCATTCGCCAGTCACAAAACTTCTGGATTGGCTCCAAGTTGATGGCGGGCCGGGCCTATTTACACACGCCATCATTGCAGGCGGTGCTGCAGTGCTCGGAGTATATGGTGGCTCCGGTGATTGTGGCCCGCCGGCCCATCGGCGTGTTCTACGGCGATCAGGCGGTGTCCGGCAAGCCCCTGAACGAGCAACAGTACGCGGGCTTCTCCATGCTGGCGCAACAGGCGGGTCTGGCACTGACCGCCGTGCAGAATTAAATCCGACCCGCAACGGCCAGCCACCGCATCAGGGGGCGTTGGCCACATCCACATACAGGGTAAGCAGATCACCCGGCTGCAAATACTCCCGGAAATCCACGTCGTTCCAGCGCTTCAGCTGACCCAGGGAGACATTAAACCGGCTGGCGATGGCGGCATAGGAATCCCCGGAGCGGGCCCGGTAGCGAATCTTGCGCATGCGCTGCTGCTGCAGCTCACTGCTGGCGGTGACGGCGGGCTCCGTGGTCCACACCACCAGCGTTCTGCCCACCGCCAGTGTGTCCGTGGGCGCCATGCCATTCCACTTGGCCAGGGCCCGGTGACTGACACCGTAGCGGCGGGCGATGGACCAGAAACTATCGCCCGCACGCACTTTGTGAGTCACCTTCTGGCGGCCGGTAACCGCCCGGTTCTGACGCGACTGCAGCCTTGCCTCCGCACTCAGACTGTACTGGCTTAAGGGCTGCGAGGCCTGGGGAATCAACAGGGTTTTGCCGGCCCGAATCAGGTTGCTGCGCAGATGATTGACTTCCTTCAACAGGTCCGGGGTGATTTTGTGGTTGCGGGCGATGGATAGAATGGAGTCACCCGGCTGAATCGTATAGCGGGTCCAGGCCACCCGTTGTTCCGGCGGCAACTGAGCCAGGGCTTCATCCATGGCGGCCGCCTTGTCCACCGGCACCAGCAGACGGTGGGGCCCGTTAGGGTCGGTGGCCCAGCGATTGAACGCCGGATTCAGTCGATACAACTCCTCAATGCTGATGCCCGCCATGTCCGCCGCCAGGGACAGGTCCAGCTGGCCGCCGGTATCAATGATGGCGAAGAACGGCTGGTAGGGATAATCCACCAGCTGCACCCCATATTGCTCCGGTGTGGCGAAAATCTGTGAAATTGCGATCAGTTTGGGCACGTAGGCCCGGGTCTCCCGGGGCAGATCCAGGGCCCAGAAATCCGTGGGGCGACCCCGTTGCCGATTGCGGCGGATGGCACTGCGCACAGTCCCGGCGCCGGAATTGTAAGACGCCAGGGCCAGCATCCAGTCGCCGTCGAACTGTTTGTTCAGGGATTCCAGATAATCCATGGCGGCACGGGTGGCGGCCACGATATCCCGGCGACCTTCGTACCACCAGGTCTGATGCAGGCCAAAGGCCCGCCCGGTACCGGGAATAAACTGCCAGATTCCCGCGGCCCGACCATGGGAATAGGCAAAGGGATCGTAGGCGCTTTCCACCACCGGCAACAAAGCCAGTTCGCTGGGCAGCCCCCGCTTGATGGACTCCTCCAGGATGAAGTACAGGTACGGCTCGGCCCGGCGGATCACCCGGTTCAGGTACTCCGGATGACGCAGGTACCACTGGCGCTGGATGCGGATACGGTCGTTTTTCGCCGCCAGATCCAGCAGCAGATTCCTGCGGAACACCTCCCACACTGTGGGGCCAGCGGCCGGATTGGCCTCCGCCGCGGGGGTTGCCCCCGTCTCACCCAGGTGATCAATGGCGCCAGGTATAAAATACTGGGGCCCACTGTAGTCGGGCTCGTTCACGGCCACCACCGGCTCCGGGGTCGGTACCGCGGGCTCCTGGGGAAGGGGCTCCGCGGCTTGCGCCACCGGTTGACTTGCCGCCGGTTCCTGGGTCGATGCCACGGGCAGCTGGGAGCAGGCCCCCAGCAGGATCACCAGCAACGCCGCCAGCGGCAGGGATTGATAAAAAGATCGATGTAATTTCAGCACTGGCTGTTCCTGAATACTACCTGTGACTGAGCCGTTCGCGCTCAGTGTAAGGGGGCGCCTTGCCGGGTACAAACCACCACGGGCGAATTAGAAATTGTCCTTCCATTGCCGAAGTTTAGCAAAGCTGTCCGCGGCGGAGGTGGGACGGGTCCCCAATTTTGACGTGAGAGAGGCCAGCACGGCGCCTTCATTGGCGCGCAGAAACGGATTAACTTTCCATTCCAGGGCCAGAGAGGAGGGCAGACTGGGTAGATTTTGTTCACGGAGGCCCCGGACCTCATCCAGCCGCTCCGCAATATCCCGGTTGTCCGGCTCCACCGCCTGGGCGAACTTCAGATTGGCGGTGGTGTATTCATGGGTGCAGCAGACCAGGGTTTCCGGGGGCAGCTGCCCCAACCGTTGCAACGATTCGTGCATCTGCGCCGGAGTACCCTCGAACAAACGACCGCAGCCGCTGGAAAACAGGGTGTCTCCGCAAAACAGCAGGGGTCCCAGGGGGCTTTCAGGGGCAAAATAAGCGATATGACCGAGCGTATGACCAGGCACCGCCAGCACCTGCAGCTGCATTCCCCAGTCCAGTTCAAACTGTTCGCCCCCTTTCAGACTCAGGGTGCGGCCGGGGATGGTTTCATTTCCCGGCCCCCACACCGGGATCTCCGGGCTGGCGGCCAGCAGGGCCTCAATACCGGATACATGATCGAAATGATGATGAGTCACCAGGATACCTTTCAGCCTCAGGCTGCGCTCCTTCAGATAGCGCAGCACCGGTTCGGCTTCCCCGGGATCCACCACATACGCGGACTGGTCATCGTGAAGACACCAGATGTAGTTGTCACTGAAGGCAGGTACAGGATGAAGAGTCAGCATGGGTTGTGGTAACCTGATATGAAACAAGTGAATTTGGCGCCCTGGTGGCGGTTGCTATGAGTTTACCCAGACTGTTCAAACCGTTTCAACAAGTGCATGGTGCCTCTGTGCATCGGCTGCTGGATCTATGGTTTGACACCGAACTGGGCGCGGAGTTGCTGGCCCAGGAACAGTGCATTCTGGATCGTCTGTTGCCGTCACTGTTCGGATACTACCTGGTGCAGACGGGAATCGGACGGCCCCAGGATCTTGCCCGCAGCAGTACCATCCATCGCAAAGTGTATTGCAGCGGCGTGCAACCCGGGGAGCCCGGTCACACTGAGGGCAACCCCGACACCCCGGACCTGCAGCCGGAGCAACCCGGAGCCACCAGCAGCGACGCCAGCTACTATCGAAGGGTGTGCAGCAGCCTGGAGGATCTGGCGCTGGCCACCGAGAGCGTGGATGTGGCGGTGCTGCATCACAGTCTGGATTTCGACAGTGCCCCGCACCGCGCCCTGCGGGAAATTGCCCGGGCCGTTATCCCCGGTGGCCACATTGTTATCGTGGGCTTCAACCCCTGGAGCCTGTGGGGTCTGTGTCGTTTCTTTCTGATGCAGAACGCCGGTATGCCCTGGAGTGGCAACTTTATCAGTCCTTACCGGCTGTCTGACTGGCTCAAACTGCTGGACTTTCAGGTGGAAGGGTACGAAAGCACAGGGTTCGGCCTACCCACCGCCAATCGCCGCAGCCGCCGGTTGTTTAACTGGGTGTCCTATCTGGGACAGCGCATCTGGCGCCAGCGGGGGGGCGTCTATGTGCTGGTGGCGGTGAAGCAGGTTTCCACCCTGACCCCCATCAAGCCCCGTTTCCAGTCGGTCAAGGAAACCCTGGCCAACATTCCCATCGCCGGCATTCCCAAACCCACCGCCCGCAAACAGTATCGAGCCGGAGGCGGCTCTGAGTAGTCAGTCATGGATCATGTGGAAATCTTCACCGATGGCGCCTGCAAGGGCAACCCCGGTCCCGGCGGCTGGGGCGCTTTGTTGCGCTTCGGCGCCCACGAAAAACGATTAAAGGGGGCTGAGCCCCAAACCACCAATAACCGCATGGAGCTCACTGCGGCGGTAGAGGCCCTGCGGGCGCTGAAGCGTCCCTGCAGAGTGGATCTCACCACCGATTCCCAGTACGTGCGCAAGGGCATCACCGAATGGATTCACGGCTGGAAAAAGAAAGGCTGGAAAAATGCCGCGAAACAGCCGGTGAAAAATGCCGACCTGTGGCGGGCCCTGGACGCAGCCAGTGAGCAACATCAGATTCAATGGCACTGGGTTAAGGGCCACAGCGGTCATCGGGAAAATGAACTGGTGGATCAACTGGCAAATGAAGCGATCAACGACTTGCTGGAGGGTTTCGCATCATGAGACAAATCATCCTCGACACTGAAACCACCGGCCTGGAGCCCGCGGAGGGCCATCGCATCATCGAAATCGGTTGCGTGGAAATGATAAACCGGCGGCTCACGGGTAATAACTATCACCGTTACCTGCAGCCGGATCGTGAGATTGACGATGGCGCCATAGAAGTCCACGGCATTACCAATGAATTTCTGGCGGACAAGCCGAGATTCGCGGATATCGTGGCGGATTTTCTTGATTACATCAAAGGCGCGCAGCTGGTGATCCACAATGCCGCGTTCGATATTGGCTTTATCAACCATGAGCTGTCCCTGGCGGGTAAACAGTGGGGCCGGGCGGAGGACCACTGCACCGTGCTGGATACCCTGGCCATGGCCCGTAAACTGCACCCCGGCCAGCGCAATACCCTGGACGCCCTGTGCAAACGCTACGAAATCGATAATTCTCACCGCGAACTCCACGGCGCCCTGCTGGACGCCGAGATCCTGGCGGACGTTTATCTGGGCATGACCGGCGGCCAGACCAGCCTGATACTGTCTGCCGGCGAGTCCGATGGCGACGACGAGGTCACTGGGGCCGGTATCCGCCGGCTGCCGGCGGAGCGTCCCCGGTTGCGGGTGATTCCTGCCAGCGCCGCCGAACTGGCGGGCCACCAGGAACGTCTGCAGTCCATCAACAAGGCCAGCGGCGGCAACTGTCTGTGGCTGCAGCAGGACTGACCCCGGTAATTAGCGGTTCTGTGCGGTATTTCCTTTCTCCAGGTTGTGAAATCCGCAATTGAAAGATACATTTAAACAAGCGCTTAGGAATAGTTGTTCAGTTTCAACATGAGCCCCCGGGCGGTGGCTGACCGGCTACCGGGGGGCACGTTGCAGTAATGCCTGAAAAATAATCTATAATGAGAAAAGGACTGTCCATAAACTGTGTTAGGTTAGGTGTCTTCTATGGGCGCATTGCCTGCCAGTGGGTGACCTATCCACAAGAAGAACGGTGTCAGCATGCTAACGATTGAAGGGTCTGCCTCTCTTAACCTGGTGAAAGAGCAAATAGACGAATCCCTGGCGACCGCCGAGTCGAATCTGGAGCAGTTTGTCGAGGAACCGGAAAACGACAGCCGCCTGAAAGCCGCCATCGAGCAGTTTGCCCTGATCAAAGGTGTGTTCAAGGTGATCAACCTGCCCGGTGCCTCCATGCTGGCAGAGCACCTGGAGCTGTTGGGCCACAAAATATTGGCCCACCATGAAAAGGATAACGAACGGGAACTGGCGGCCATGAGTAACGCCATCATGGTACTCATGCATTACCTGGAGTACGTCGAGGTTAAAAAGCAGGCATTGCCGGTACTGCTGATTCCCACCATCAACGAAATGCGGTTCTTTCTGAGCCGGGCCCTGATCACCGAAAGTGTATTCTTCGACTTAGGGGACAATCCCGAGCGGCCCCCGAAACCCGTCAATCCGCAGCCGGATCTGCAACAGCTCCAGGCTTCCGGCCGGCGCCTGCGTCACATGTATCAGGTGGGGTTGCTGGGCATTCTGCGCAACGAAAGTATCACCGCCAATGCCAAAATGATGTCGCGGGCGGTATCACGGATTGACGCCCTCTGCGGCAACACCCCAATCAGTAAACTCTGGTGGCTGGCCCTGGCGGTGCTGGAGGCGGTGGGCAGCGAATCGGTGCAGCTGAACGTGGCCCGCAAGTCGTTGCTGGGCATGATGGACCGCCAGATCAAAAACCTGATTAACCTGGGGGAGTCCGTACTGCAAAAGGAACCCCCCAAGGTGACTGTGCAAGAGTGCGTGTACATTGCCTCGCTGGCGGGTCCGGCGGGGGAGTATCTGCAACAGGTGACCCGGCACTATCAGTTGGAAACCGGTGGCCTCACCGACGAAAATCTGCGTCTGGAACAGGAGATCCTGCGCGGCCCGGGGGGCACCGTGATCCGTTCGGTGGCGGAGGCACTCAGTGAGGAGCTGAATCAGATCAAGGATGCACTGGACCTGGGCGCCCGTGGCGCTGCCAATGACGATGAAGGCTTTAGCAGCATTGCCGAGTCCATGCGTAAAGTGGCCAATACTCTGATTATGCTGGGCCTGAGCAAGGCCGCCGGGGTGTTCAAGACCAAAGCGGATCTGGTAAACAACTGGTCCACCGAGGATGTGGACCCTGAATCCGAGGAATTCAATGAAGTCGCGGATGCCCTGTTGTATGTAGAGAACAGTGTCGCCACCCTGTCGCCCCGGCGGGGGCCGGACAGCAACCTCTATAACAGCAAGGCGGAAGAGGCCATTCACGACGGGATCTCCGTGACCCAGCTGGACGATGCCCGACGGGTGGTGGTGGGGGAGGCCCGGGCGGGGCTGTCCCTGGCCAAACGCGCCATTACCTCGTTTATGGATTCCAACTGGGATGGCATGCACCTGAACAATGTGCCGGTTACCCTGAAATCGGTCTGGGGCGGGCTGGTGTTCCTGCAGCTGCAGCGGGCGGCGGCGGTGATTGAAGCCTGTGAGGCGTTTATTGACACGAAATTGATCCGGGATCGCAGCGATCCCCCCACTCCGGCCATGATGGAAACCCTGGCGGATGCCATCACCAGCGTGGATTATTACCTGGAAGGCATGGAGGATGACAAACCCATTGGCGAGGGGATCATGGAAGTGGCGGAGGAAAGCATGCAGGAACTGGGCTTTCCGGTAAAAGCGGCCTGATGCGGGACACTCCGGTGTTCGAATCCGCGGTGATTAAGCCAGACAGCCCCCCCGGGGAAAGTTTATGCTTTGGCTTCCAGGGGGGGAAAATGCTGGTGTGCCAGGACGCCGGTATCCAGGTCCCGCGCTTGTCCCAGCTGGGCCCCATGGACCTTCCCGCGGACGCTTTTCATTATCTGGGCCGCCAGGCCCATACCCATTGTTTCGCCGTGGCGCTGGCGCTGGAAACAGCGCTGCCTGCCGGCTTTGAACTGCACGAACTGCGCACAGTGGCCATGGCGCTGGATGCCGGGCTGTTCACCCTGGCTGGCATGGCCCGTCAGGTGCTGCTATGGGATCAGAATCATCGCTTCTGTGGCCGTTGCGGCAACGCCACCGTAGATCACCCCCGGGATCGCGCCAAGGTCTGCCCCGCCTGCGGTCATAGTCAATATCCCCGTATTTCCCCTTGTATCATTGTTTTGATCACCCGGGGCGATGAAATTCTGCTGGCCCGTTCCGCGCGCTTTCCCTCCGGTCTGTACTCCACACTGGCCGGTTTCGTGGAGCCGGGGGAAACCCTGGAGCACGCGGTGCACCGGGAAATCCGGGAGGAAGTGGGGGTGACGGTACGCAATCTCAGTTACCGGGGCAGTCAACCCTGGCCGTTTCCCCACTCATTGATGATGGGCTTCCGCGCCGAATATGCCGGGGGCGATATTGTGCTGGAAGACGACGAGATTGTGGAGGCTGGCTGGTGGCATGTGCGGGCGTTGCCCCCGATCCCGCCGGCGGGGTCCATCTCCCATCAGCTGATCACTGACTATGTGGCAGAAAAAACCAAGTAACGCCGAACCAGGGGTACCGCTAACATGCAATATCAGTGGATAACCGCACCCTTTGCCATCATCAGCCTGGTGTTCCTGGCGCTGGCGTTAATGCTGCTGTTGCGTAAAGGCTGGTTCCTGGGTTGGGTGAAAGGCATGCTGGGCTTTGGCTGCCTGCTGCTGGCCATCATGCTGGGGCTCACCGCCATCAACGTCAACGCTTACCGGCCGGTCACCAAAGAGGTTACCGTGGCCACCATCAGCTTCGATAAGCTGGCGGATCAGGTCTACAAGGCCAATGTGGTGATGTCATCCAGCGGCACCGAGCGGCCGTTCGAGATTACCGGCGACCTGTGGCAGGTGGATGCCCGGGTCATCAAATGGAAGGGGCTGCTGGCGGCCCTGGGGGGCAAACCCGGCTATAAACTGGATCGGATCCAGGGCCGCTATTACACCCTTGAAGACGAGCGCAGCAAACCCCGTAGCGTCTATGCCCTCAGCGATCCCGACCTTGGCTTTGACCTCTGGGCCGCGGTGGACAGCCTGTCCGATTACAGCGGCTGGTTCGACGCCGAGTACGGCAGCGCCACCTTCCTGCCCATGGCGGACGGGGCCCTGTTCAGTATTCAATTGACCCAATCCGGGCTGATTGCCCGCCCGGAAAACGACCGCGCCGCCATCGCCATCCGGCAATGGGAATAGGTGGGATTCCCGTCGCCATTGGGGTATCTTAGGGCCTCTCCATAATAAACAGTCTTAGTGTGTTCTGAGGTTTTTTCGTGAGCGAATTTTTTGCCGAGTACGGCCTGTTTCTCGCCAAGGCCGTCACCGTGGTCATTGCCATTATCATGATTATCGCTGTGGCCGCTGCCACCGCCCAGGCCCGTCAACGGCGGGATCACAAAGGTGAGATTCAGGTAACGCCGTTAAACGAGTTCTTTGACGAACTGCGCAATGCTCTGCGCCACAGTATTCTGGACAGTGATGAACTGAAGCGGCTGGAAAAAGAACGCAAGAAAGCCGAAAAACAGAAAAAGAAAAATAAAAGCGAGCCCCGCCGCAAGCGTATTTTCGTGTTGGACTTCGATGGCGATATCAAGGCCAGCGGAGTGGAGGATCTGGCCAATGAAGTGACCGCGGTCCTCACCATGGCGGAAAAGCAGGATGAAGTGGTGTTACGGCTGGAAAGCCCCGGCGGCCAGGTCCACGGCTACGGCCTGGCCGCCTCCCAACTGGAGCGATTCCGGCAACGGGAGATTCCACTGACGGTATGCGTGGACAAGGTGGCCGCCAGCGGCGGCTATATGATGGCCTGTACCGCCAATCAGATTCTGGCGGCCCCGTTCGCCATTCTGGGTTCCATTGGCGTGGTGGCGGAACTGCCCAACTTTCATCGGGTACTGCGTAAATACGATGTGGATTACGATATTTACACCGCCGGTGAGTTTAAGCGCACGGTGACCATGCTGGGGGAGAACACGCCGGAAGGGAAGCGTAAGTTTGTGGAGGAAATTGAGGATACCCACGGCCTGTTCAAGGCTCTGGTGCAGCGTAACCGACCGGCGCTGGAGGTGGACGCCGTGGCCACCGGAGAACACTGGTACGGCAACCAATGCCTGGAAAAAGGCCTGATCGATAAAATCCAGACCAGTGCGGACTATCTGTTTGCGGCCAGTGAACAGTGCGATGTTTACGAAGTGTCCTACGAGGTGAAAAAGTCCATGGCGGATCGGCTGGGGTTTGCCATGGAAGGTGCCTTAACCCGGGCCGGATACCGGTTGTTGGGGCTATTAACGGCCCGCGGCAAAAATCTGGTGTGAGATCTGATGTGAGAGAAAAATCATGACCGACCCCTTCCGGGCATTCCAGGTCACTGCCCACCAGGGCGAATACCTGTACCAGGTGGTGGAGCAGTCCCTGGACGATTTGCCCCCCGGTGACGTGGTCATTGCGGTGGAATACTCATCCCTCAACTACAAGGACGCGTTGTCCGCCACCGGCCATCCCGGGGTGACCCGAAGCTACCCCCACACCCCCGGGATTGACGCTGCCGGTACCGTTGTGGCTTCGACCCACCCACGGCTGCAGGCGGGCGAGGGGGTGATTGTCACCGGTTATGATCTGGGGATGAATACCCCCGGTGGTTTCGCCGGTCGCATCCGGGTGCCGGCGGACTGGGTGGTGCATCGGCCAACGGCCCTTAGCGCCGAGGATGCCATGGTCTTCGGCACCGCCGGTTTTACCGCGGCCATGTGTGTGGATACCCTGTTGCAAGTGGGAATTGCCCCGGATCAGGGTCCGGTCCTGGTTACCGGCGCCACCGGTGGCGTGGGCATGATCGCCCTCTGGTTACTGAACAATCTGGGCTTTCAAGTGGTGGCCGCCACCGGCAAGCCGGAGCGCAGTGATTGGTTAAAGGCCATTGGTGCCAGCGAGGTAATCGACCGCCGGTTACTGCTGGAACAACCCCAGCGGCCCATACATCAACCCCATTGGGCCGCCGCGGTGGATACCCTGGGTGGTGACCTGCTGGGCGCTATCATCAAAGCGGTGCAATACGGTGGCAGTGTAGTCTGCTGCGGCATGGTGGCGGGTACCGAACTACACACCAGTGTCCTGCCGTTTATACTGCGCGGCATCAACCTGTTGGGAGTGGACTCCGTGGAGCTGCCGTTGGCGGTGAAACAGGATATCTGGAATTTAATTGCCGGCCAGTGGTTGTTTGCCGATTTTGAGCAATTCAAAACCGCCACCACCCGGACCCTGACCCTGGAGGATCTGGCCACTGCTATTCCCGAGCTGTTGCAGGGTCGGCATTGCGGCCGTTACCTGGTACAGCCCGGGGCGGCCGCTACCGCCACCGCCTGAAGCCCCTCAGTCCCGACGCAACCGGTCGGAAAGGGCGATGGGGGTCGGGTAACGGAACACCACGATGTAGGTGGACAACAATAACGTCAAGATGGTGGTGGCCTGAATCACATGGGCCGCCACCACTCCAATCAGGCCCTGGGCGCTGGCAATAAACGCAATCAGCAGCGAGAATTCACTGGTCTGGCCCAGCCGGAAGCCTGCCTCCCAGGCCAGTGGTTTGGATTCCCCCACGGTACGCAGCAACTTGGCATGCAGCACCGGCTTCAGCACCAGTACCAGCCCGGTAATCAGCAGACTCGGTAACCAGATATCATCCACCAGCCCCAGATTGAACCCGGCCCCGATCGAAAAGAAAAACAGTATCAGGAAAAAGTCCCGCAAGGGTTTCAGATGGGTGGCGATGTACTGCGCGATCGGGCCGTTGGCCAGACTGATGCCGGCCACGAAGGCGCCAATCTCCCGCGACAGATTCAACGCCTCCGCCAGTTCCGCCATCCCCAGACACCAGCCGATGGCCAGCAGGAAAATATATTCATGAAAACGATCGAATTTAACCAGCAGGGGCATAATCACCCAACGCACCAGATAGCGTGCCCCCAGCAACAGGCCGGGCAGGGCGATACCTACCCCCAGCCAGGCGCCCAGGTCGCCGATGTGCTCTGTGCCGGACAACAGAATCAACAGGACAATGGCCAGAATATCCTGAATCAGCAGCACCGCAATCAGCACTTCACCGGTGTGTTTATGATGCAGCATGGTGGTGGGTAACAGTTTGATGCCGATAATAGTACTGGAGAACATCAGCGACAGACCCACCACCCCGGATTCCAGCCAGCTGAAGCCAAACTGCTGGCAGATCAGGGTGCCAAGCAGACACAAAATCACCCCGCTGGTGATGGTCACCAGGGCACTGCGGCCAATCAGTTTGCCAAAATTGCGTGGCTGCAGATCCAGGCCCAACAGAAACAACAGGAACACGATGCCGATATGGCTGATGTGTTCCAGGGTCTCACTGTCGGACACCAGATCCAGCCCGTAAGGGCCAAACAGGCCCCCCAGCAGAATATAGCCGACAATCAGCGGCTGCCGACCGAACAGCGCGAAGGTGGACACCACCGCAGCACCGGTAAAGATTAGAAAAATTGAGAAAACGATGGATTCGGATTCCATGCCCATTGCCTTGAATCTG
Organism: Pseudomonadales bacterium; assembly: GCA_002701845.1. Taxonomy (GTDB): domain Bacteria; phylum Pseudomonadota; class Gammaproteobacteria; order Pseudomonadales; family Ketobacteraceae; genus Ketobacter. The sequence goes on along the minus strand of NZXG01000067.1, from coordinate 34,219 downwards.
TGTCAGTGAATGGCGCTCTGCATCTGCTCGAATCTGTTCAGCAGCAGGCACCGCCGGCATCACCGCCCGCCGCTGCTGGTGCCGGTGGTAAAGGGCATGCTGGTATCGTAACCGACCAAATTACCAAAGTGGGTGTCGTGCAGTATCTGCATACCCTGCAGAAGATCCGGCGCAATCTGGCCACACCCGCCATAATTGTTGTTGATTCGCCGGCAAAAGAAAAGCCGCCAACGGCGGCTTTTTGTCGCGGGCTTGATCCGGAGAACCTCTGAACCAGTCTCAGTGGCTTCAGCGTCGCAGATAAATGGGGCGTTTTTCCAGCGCATCCGCCTGATAGGTTACGCTGAAGTCATGAAGCCCATTGAGGGCATCTTCGATACAACGATCCTCCCGGGTCACAAAGCTGTTAAAGCCACAGCGCTGCAAATAGAACATCTGATCCCGCAATACATCGCCACAGGCCCGCAACTCACCTTCGTAACCGAGCCGTTCCCGCAGTATGCGGGCCAGGGAGTAACCGCGACCGTCACGGAACACCGGAAATTCGATAGCGATCACATCCACCTGACCCAGCAGGTCCACCAGATCCTCAGGCTCCACATCCACCGGCACTTTGACACCCACCTTACCCGGTCGGTGTTGCAGACGTGGGGCCAACTCCTGCCACAGGGCGATATCCAGGATTACGTCGCCAGAGCGGGGGAATTCGTCTACCGAATTCACCACGGTAAAGCTGTCATCCACAATGGCCCGGTCTTTAATGATTTTTCGAGGCATAGACTCGCTCCTTAAACGGGGCCATTCCGATACGGTCGTAGGTCGCCAGGAAAGATTCCCCCTCGATCCGGTTTTCCACATAGACATCAATAATCTGAGTGATCACATCCGCCACCTCCTCTTCGTTAAAAGAAGGGCCGACGATTTTGCCGATGCGGGCATCACGTCCGGAATGGCCGCCCAGGGAAATCTGATAAAACTCCTGGCCTTTTTTATCCACCCCGAGAATGCCGATGTTACCGATATGGTGATGGCCACAGGCGTTCATGCAGCCGGATATGTTGAGATCGATATCCCCGAGATCATACAGGTAGTCCAGATCGTCGAAGCGGCGCTGAATCTGTTCGGCAATCGGTATCGACTTGGCGTTGGCCAGGGAGCAGAAATCGCCGCCGGGACAACAGATTACGTCGGTGAGACAACCGATATTGGCGGTGGCAAAGCCCAGGGATTTCAGTTCCGTCCAGAGTTCAAACAACTGATCCTGGCGCACATCCGCCAGCACCAGGTTCTGATTATGGGTGCTGCGTACCTCGCCAAAGCTGTAACGGTCCGCCAGATCCGCCACCGCGAACAGCTCGTCACTGGTGATGTCACCCGGCGCCACGGCGGTGGCTTTCAGGGATAGGGTGACAGCCTGGTAGCCTGCCTGCTTGTGAGCATGACAATTGCGCTTCAGCCAGGCGTCAAAGCCGGGGTGTTCCTGGCGGGCCTGCTGCAGGGCAGGGGGGATATCCGCCAGCTCCGCATAGTCCGGCGCGGGAAACTGGGCCTGCATGCGTTCCACTTCACTGCGGGGTAGGTCCATTTCCGTGTCTTTCATGTGCTGCCATTCCGCTTCCACTTTTTCGCGGAAGGCCTCCACACCCAGGGCCTTTACCAGGATCTTGATCCGGGCTTTGTACTTGTTGTCGCGGCGGCCATAGCGGTTATACACCCGCAGAATAGCTTCCAGATAAGACAGTAGGTACCGGGGCGGCAGGTTCGCCACCACTTTCTCGGCCACTACCGGCGTGCGTCCCAGCCCGCCGCCGGCCCAGATATCCAGGGCAATTTCACCCTGAGGGTCGCGCACCAGCTCCACGCCAATGTCGTGGAAGCGAATGGCGGCGCGGTCGGATTCCGCGGCATTCACCGCAATCTTGAACTTACGTGGCAGATACGCGAATTCAGGATGGAAAGTACTCCACTGACGAATGATCTCACAGTACGGACGGGGATCCGCTACCTCGTCCGGCGCCACCCCGGCAAACTGGTCGGTGGTAACATTGCGGATACAGTTGCCGCTGGTCTGAATAGCATGCATCTGCACGGAGGCCAGCCGTTCCAGTATTTCCGGCACCAGTTCCAGATCCGGCCAGTTGTACTGGATGTTCTGGCGGGTACTGATGTGGGCGTAGCCTTTGTCGTAATCCCGGGCGATTTCACCCAGAACACGCACCTGAGCACTGTTCAGCATGCCGTAGGGGATGGCCACCCGCAACATGGGGGCGTGGCGCTGGATGTACAATCCGTTCTGCAGGCGCAGCGCCAGGAATTCCTCGTCATTGAGTTTGCCGTCCAGATACCGCTGGGTCTGATTGCGGTATTGAGCGACCCGTTCCGTTAGCAACTGCTGGTCATATTCGGTATATGCGTACATAACTGCGTTCGTTTACTGCGATTACGGGCCATAACCATAGTCAAATCATGGTATTAGCCGGAATTTACAGATCATCGTGGGAATTGGATGCGGAAGGTTAGCAGCCTAGCGTTATTCATAAAAGTAATATTTTGAAATATCAATATATCCATTTATGAATAACACGAATGAAAACAGGATCCCGGTTCTCGCGCCGTGGTCTACTGCCCGGCAGACTCCAGCACACTGTTCACCACCAGTACCATGCCCACCACCAACACCACCACGGCAATAATGCCCATGGTAATGAACTGGGAAGCGTCGCCTTTTTTGAAGTCTTCCTGGCGGTTTTTATCGCTCTGGATGCCGAAGATGGCGGCCAGCGTACTCTGGACAAGTGCCACAAAACCGCGGCCACTGCGGCGGTCCGGAGTTTGCTCCGGCTTCGGGGCTGGCGGGTCTTGGTGTTTGTTCTCTGTTTCGGTCATGGTGCATGGCTTCCTTCAGCAGGGCCCCGGCTTCAGCGGTCATCGGAATCCGAGGCGTGGGGCTGACTGATTTTTTTCAGTGGTCGGGCAAATTGAAAGACCAGATAATTGATCGCTGATAATACCACCGCGATTTCATAGCGGGAGTAGGCCACCGACACACCGATGGCGCCGGTGTTCCAGATGGCCGCGGCAGTGGCGGTACCTCCCACCTTACCATCGTGCTTGAGAATGGCGCCACCGCCGATAAAGCCCATACCGGTGAGAATCCCGTACATTACCCGGGCCTCAGCATCGGAGCCCTGGTACACGCTCATACCCACCAGCATGTAGGCGCAGGCGGCCACCGCCACCAGGGGAAAGGTCCGCAGGCCGGCGCCGCCGGCGGACTGCTCCCGGTTAAAGGCCACCGGCAGTGCCAGCGCAAAGGCGATCCCGATCTGAGTAAAATGATAGATCACCAGATCCTGGTCGAGACTGAAGTCCATGGCCATTCGGTTCCCTTATCCTAACAGATCCTTACAGATCGTTATCAGCTTTCGGCATCTGGATCATAGGCCAGATTGGGGCGCAGCCAGCGCTCCACCTCTTGCCGGCTCTGACCCTTGCGTTCGGCGTAGTCCGCCACCTGATCCTTACCCACTTTGCCTACGGCGTAATAGCGTGATTCCGGGTGGGAGAAGTACCAGCCACTGACGGCAGCGGTGGGCAGCATGGCGAAATGCTCGGTGAGACTCACCCCGGTATTTTCAGTGGCATCCAACAGCTCGAACAGTGTGGCTTTTTCACTGTGATCCGGGCAGGCCGGGTAACCTGGCGCCGGACGGATACCGCGATACTGCTCTTTGATCAAGGCCTGGTTGTCCAGTGCCTCATCCGCCGCATAGCCCCAAAACTCCTTGCGCACCCGCTCGTGCATGCGTTCCGCTAATGCCTCCGCCAGCCGATCCGCCAGGGACTTCAACAGTATGGCGTTGTAATCGTCATGGTTGGCTTCAAACTCAGCCACCTTGTCATCCACGCCGTGTCCCGCGGTCACCACAAAACCACCCACATAGTCCCGCTTGCTGCCCGCTGGCGCCACGTAATCCGCCAGGCAGAAGTTGGGCTGATCATTGGCCTTGTCGGTCTGCTGGCGCAAATGATGCAGAACCGCCAGCTCTGAGCCGTCGGCGTTGTACAGGGCTATATCATCACTGCCGATGCGTTGGGCCGGCCAGAAACCAATGACCGCCCGGGCCCGTAACCACTTTTCGTCGATCATGCGCTGCAGCATATTCTGGGCGTCGGCGAACAACTTGCTGGCTTCCTCTCCCACCACCGGGTCCTTGAGGATCTGGGGATATTTACCGGACAATTCCCAGGAGATAAAGAAAGGCGTCCAGTCGATACGATCCACCAGTTCCTGCAACGGGTAGTCCCGAAATACCTTGATCCCGGTAAACGCTGGCGCGGGAGGGTCGTACTGCTGCCAGTCGACGGCCAGGGCGTTATCCCGGGCCGCTGCGCAGGGCAACAGCCGGGTACGCTCACCCCGGCGCGCGTTACGCTCCCGGGCTGCGTCGTATTCCTGTTTCAATTTGGCCAGCAATACCGATCGTTGCTCACTGTGCAGCAATGCTGATGCCACCCCCACACTACGGGACGCGTCCGGCACGTACACCACCGGACCCCGTTTTAACTGGGGTTCAATCTTTACCGCGGTATGGGCCTTGGAAGTAGTGGCCCCGCCAATCAGCAGGGGCTGATCCATCTCCAGCCGCTGCATTTCTTTGGCCACATGGACCATTTCATCCAGGGACGGGGTAATCAGGCCGCTCAGACCGATAATATCCACCTCGTGCTCCCGGGCGGCGGCCAGGATTTTCTCGCAGGGCACCATGACCCCCAGATCAATCACTTCATAGTTGTTGCACTGCAACACCACCCCGACGATGTTTTTACCGATATCGTGAACATCGCCTTTCACCGTAGCCATCAGGATTTTGCCCTTGGCTTTGGTGTTGGCGTCTTTTTCCGCCTCGATGTAGGGAATCAAATGGGCCACCGCCTGTTTCATCACCCGGGCGCTTTTCACCACCTGGGGCAGAAACATTTTGCCATCGCCAAACAATTCGCCCACCACATTCATGCCGTCCATCAGCGGGCCTTCAATGACCTCAATGGGACGACCGGCCTGTTGTCGCGCCAGCTCTGTGTCATCGATAATGTGACTGGTGATACCCTTGACCAGAGCATGCTCCAGCCGTTTGTTCACCGGCCATTGCCGCCAGGCATCGTCCTCTTTGACTTTCCGGGCCCCATCGCCGCGGTATTCTTCGGCAATTTCCAGCAGCCGGTCGGTGGCGTCGTCACGCCGGTTCAGTACCACGTCTTCCACCCGCTCCCGCAATTGCGGGGGGATTTCCTCGTAGATGGCCAGTTGCCCGGGATTGACGATACCCATGGTGAGACCCGCGCGAATGGCGTGGTACAGGAACACGGCATGGATGGCCTCCCGCACTGTGTCATTGCCGCGGAAGGAAAACGACACATTGCTCACGCCACCGGAGGAGTGGGCATGGGGCAGATTATTTTTGATGTAGGCACAGGCGTCGAAAAAGTCCACCGCGTAGTTATTATGCTCATCGATACCGGTGGCGATGGCGAAAATATTGGGATCGAAAATAATATCCTGGGGTGGAAACCCGATGCTCACCAACAAATCGTAGGAGCGCTTCACGATGTCGATTTTGCGCTGGGCGGTATCCGCCTGGCCGTTCTCGTCGAACGCCATGACCACAATGGCGGCGCCGTATTCCCGGCACAGCCGGGCCTTCTCCACAAAGTCCGCTTCCCCCTCCTTGAGGCTGATGGAATTGACCACGCCTTTGCCCTGAATGCACTTGAGACCAGCCTCAATGATTTCCCACTTGGAGGAGTCCAGCATAATGGGGACCCGGCTGATGTCCGGCTCCGACCCCACCAGGTTGAGGAATGTGATCATGGCCTGCTGGGAGTCCAGCATGCCCTCATCCATATTGATATCAATAATCTGGGCACCGTTTTCCACCTGATCCCGGGCCACTTGCAGGGCGGTTTCGTAATCCTCTTCCCGGATCAGGCGGCGAAAGCGGGCGGAGCCGGTGACATTGGTGCGCTCGCCCACGTTAATGAACAGTGCATCGTCCGCCACGTTGAAGGGTTCCAGGCCGGACAGCCGCAGGGCCGGCTGAATCTTTGGCAGGGAGCGGGGGGGCAGGCCGGCCATGGCCTCGGCAATGGCCTGGATATGCGCCGGCGAGGTACCGCAACAGCCACCGATAATATTGATAAAACCGCTGGTGGCAAACTCCTTGACGATCGCGGCCATTTCCTCCGGCGTCTGGTCGTAAGCGCCAAATTCATTGGGCAGGCCGGCATTGGGATGGGCACTGACCCGGCATTCCGCCACCCGCGACAGCTCCTCCACGTAGGGCCGCAGCTGTTCCGCCCCCAGGGCGCAGTTGAGACCAATACTCAGGGGTTTGGCATGAATGATGGAGTTGTAGAAAGCCTCGGTGGTCTGGCCCGAGAGGGTGCGGCCGCTGGCATCGGTGATGGTGCCGGAGATCATCAGGGGTATCTGCAGGCCCCGCTGATCCAGATACCGGCGCACGGCGAAAATGGCGGCGCGGCAGTTCAGGGTGTCGAAAACGGTTTCAATCAACAGGAGGTCCACGCCACCGTCCACCAGACCCCGCACCGCTTCGGTGTAGTTTTCCACCAGTTCATCAAAAGTGATATTGCGGAACTCCGGCCGGTTCACGTCCGGGGAGATGGAGCAGGTCCGGCTCGTGGGGCCCAGCACACCAGCCACGAAACGGGGTTTGCCCGGGGTCTGCGCGGTTTTCGCGTCACAGGCTTCCCGCGCCAGCTCGGCCCCCACCTTGTTCAGTTCATACACCAGATGGGATAGATCGTAGTCCGCCTGGGACACCGCGGTGGAATTAAAGGTGTTGGTTTCAATAATGTCCGCACCCACATCCAGGTAGGCATCACAGATCTCCCGGATCACATCGGGCCGGGTCACGGACAGCAGATCGTTATTGCCCTTAAGATCCTTATGGTGATCACCAAACCGATCGCCGCGGTAGTCCTGCTCCTGCAGCTGATGGGACTGAATCATGGTACCCATGGCACCATCGAGAATCAGTATCCGGTGTTCCAGGGCGTGCTCCAGGGCGGCTAATCGGTCTTCCAGGGTTTTCATCTTGGTATCGGACTCTTAAACTAATGACTTTAAAGGCATGAAATGCGCCGCATTGTACCAGAACCCCCTGGCCCCAAGGATTTCGGGGATTGATTATTTTTCATAGAGTGGGGGGATTTCTTCATAGCACCGCAATACCCGACTGCCACACTTGGTTTTATCCCGCCAACAGGGTATCCTGGTGCAAAGTTGTCAGCAGAAGGTTTCACCATGGCCAATGACTTTATCACCGTGACCCCAGCCGCCCAGGAATATCTGGTGAACCTGTTGTCGAAACAGGACAGCGAAGGGATGGGAGTCCGCATATTTGTGGAACGCCCCGGCACGCCAAATGCGGAATGCTGCATGGCCTATTGCGCCCAGGGAGAGCAGCAGGATTCGGACACCAAGCTGGAACTGGATGGCTTTAACGCCTATATCGATGAAGATAGTGTGCCGTTTCTGGAAGATGCAGTGATCGACTACGCCAAGGATCGCATGGGTGGTCAGCTCACGTTTCGGGCGCCAAAGTCCAAGGTGCCGCAAATTGATGACAACGCCAGTGTTGAGCAGAAAGTCAATTACTACCTGTACAGCGAAATCAACCCCCAGCTGGCGGCCCATGGCGGCAATGTGGAGCTGGTGGGTCTGGTGGAGGATGATACCATTGCGGTGCTGAAGTTCGGTGGTGGCTGCCAGGGCTGTGGCATGGTGGACGTCACCCTGAAAGAGGGTATCGAGAAAACTCTGTTGGAGCGGATACCGCAATTAAGCCGCATCGTGGACGAAACCGATCACAGCGTCACGGAAAACGCCTACTTCAAGTGATCCGCTCGTCGCCTTTCCCGAACAAGGTCAGTACCCTGTCCAATAAAAAGGCCCCGTGGGGCCTTTTTTACGTCCGGTCACTTCCCGCTGATGGGGCGAGCGTGTATGGTTCACCGACGGTGCGGCAGCACCACCTTCAGTTTATCCCGCATTTCACGAATGGCCTTTTCAGTGGTTTCCCAGTCGATGCAGGCATCGGTCACCGAAACACCATACTTTAGCTGGCTATGGTCCTCGGGGATTTTCTGGTTACCCCAATTAAGGTGACTCTCCACCATCAGGCCCACCAGGGATTGATTGCCTTCCAGAATCTGATTGGTCACGTTTTCCATCACCAGAGACTGCAACCCCGGATCCTTGTTGGAGTTGGCGTGGCTACAATCCACCATGATATTGTGGGACAGTTTTTCCTTTTCCAGCTCCTGTTCCGCCAGGGCCACGCTCACGGAGTCGTAATTGGGTTTGCCACCGCCGCCGCGCAGCACCACATGACCGTAAGGATTGCCCCGGGTATTGATGATGGACACCTGACCTTCCTGGTTGATACCCAGGAAACTGTGGGGGCTGGAGACTGAATGCAAAGCGTTAATGGCAACAGTCAGGGAACCGTCGGTGCCGTTTTTAAAACCCACGGGGGAGGACAGGCCACTGGACATTTCCCGGTGGGTCTGGGATTCGGTGGTGCGGGCGCCAATGGCGGACCAGCTGATCAGGTCCTGCAGATACTGGGGTGAAATAGGGTCCAGGGCCTCGGTAGCCAGAGGCAACCCGATTTCCGACAGATCCACCAGCAGGCGCCGGGCGATATGCAACCCATCCTGAATGGCGAAGGTGTCATTCATATAGGGGTCATTGATCAGACCCTTCCAGCCCACGGTGGTACGGGGCTTTTCGAAATACACCCGCATCACCAGCAGCAGTGTATCCGCCACGTCATCGGCCAGCGCCTTCAGGCGGTTGGCATAGTCCTTGGCAGCGTCCACATCGTGAATGGAGCAGGGGCCCACTACGATAAACAGGCGGTGATCCTTGCGATCGAGAATATTGCGGATGGCGTCTCGCCCCTGCACCACCACCTCGCGGGCGGAATCCGACAGGGGGATTTCGTCTTTCAGCTGTCGCGGGGTGATCAACACCTCCTGCGACGCGACATTTAGATTGTCGACGCTGGTATTGGACATTGTAATTGAATCCTATTTAATCTAGCTTTCAGGTGTCATGCAAGACGACGGATTTTATCCCAATCATCCCTCCAATTGCACAGATAACACCGGTTTTTGGCAAAAAAACTCTCCATGAAGACAATAGATTTTTGCAATTAAGGTTTCATGTCCACGGTTAAGGCAACACCCCTGGAACTGCACGGGCTGGAACCCGGCACCCTGATTCTGACCCCCAATCGGCGGCTGAGCGCCTGGCTGCGGCGGGACTACAACCAGCAGATGGCAGAGCAGGGCGCATACAGTTGGCCGGACTTACAAGCCCTGCCGCTGGACAGCTGGCTGCAACTTCGTTACGAGGCGCTGGCGCTGAACCCGCCACCGGCTCCGCCAGTGCCCGCCCTGATCTCCAGCCGTCAGTCCCGATGGCTCTGGCGCCGGGTTCTGAGCGATCGGCTGGAACCGGGCATGGATCTGGAAGGCACGGTGGTTGCCTGCCAGGAGGCCCGGCGCCTGGTATGCCGCTGGCGCCTGCCGGAGGCGGACTGGTATAACGAAAGCACCCCGGAGAGCACCCTGTTCGCCGGCGCCCACCGAGACTACCTGAACCAGTTGCAACAGCGGAACTGGGCGGATCAGGCCGCTCTGCCGGCACTGATCTGCACCGGTGGCAGCCCCGGATTGCCGCCGCCCCCCGCGGTTTGCCTCCAAGGCTTCAACGATCCTGATGAACCGCAACTGCAGCGGCTGCGGCAACTGTTTACCGATACCGGGATTCCCGTGCATTGTACCGGCCAGGCCCGGCTTCAGGGGCGGGCGGCGACTGTGGAATTTGCGACCCATCAGGACCAGTTTCGGCAGGCATTGTGCTGGGCACTGGCGCACTGGCACCGGCAGCCCCGGCACCGGATCGGCGTGGTGGTGCCTAATCTGCAGGCGCAGCGTCATCATCTGGCGGCGGTCAGCCGCGATCTGGCGGCCACCAATCCGAACCTGATCCCCGGCAGCTGGCATGACACCATTAACATCACAGCCGGCCAGCCCCTGGCGGAATACCCCCTGTGCAGTCATCTGCTGCTTTGGCTCAACTCCCTGGGCCCGGCGCTGCCCCTGACCCATTGGGAGGTGTTACTGAAAAGCCCGTTTTTTGCCGGGGGCCAGCGCCAGTTCCAGCATCGAGACCGTTTTATTCAGTGGTTGCGGCAACACAACCGCAGCCAGCTGGCCGCGTTTCAATTGCCCGCGTTGTGGCAGCGGTTTCAGGAGCAGGACAGCAACCCGGTGGAGGCGATTGCCGCGGACCCACCCCTGTCGCTGCCGGCCGGGCTGCAGGCGGGGCTGGGACGGCAGCAGTCACTGCAACAGTGGCTGCTCTGGTTGCATCAGGCATTGGATGCCCTGGGATTTCTGCAGGAGCGCACCCTGGACAGTGCCGGATATCAGGTGCAGCAACGTCTGTTGGAGGCGATGCAGGAAATGGCGGATCTGGATCCGTTACTGGGTGCCACCGGCTTCCAGGAATTTGTGGCTGAACTGCGGGCGCAACTGCAGAACACGCCATTTCAACCCCAGACCGAAGCCGCGCCCATTCAGGTCATGGGCAGTCTGGAGGCCGCGGCACTGAATTTTGATGCCCTGTGGGTGTGCGAATGCGACAGTCAGCAATGGCCGCAACCGCCGGTGGGTAATCCATTTTTACCCCGATCTGTGTTGCGGCGCCACGGCATGCCCGGTTCCGGCCCGGAACGGGAGCTGGAATACGCCAGCGCCATGTTAAGCGGGTTTCGGCAGGCGGCCCCGGAAGTGGTGTTCAGCTGGGGCCGGCAACAGGGGGACGCTCAATTGCTGTTGTCGCCCCTGTTGGTGGAATTGCCAGCCACTGCGCCACCGGTGTTTGACCTGTGCCCGAACACCCGGGAGCAGCAATTGTATGAATTGAGGTCCGGGATTGAGGAACTGGCCGCTGACGACAGCGGAGCGCCACTGCCGGGGACACAGGTCAGTGGCGGCAGCGGGCTGATCCGTTCGCAGTCGCAGTGCCCGTTTCGGGCCTATGCCGAATATCGACTGGGATTACAGGCCCCCGACCAGTTGCAGGATGGGGTTCGGCCCAGCGATCGCGGCACTTTGGTACATTGGGTACTGGAGGCCTTCTGGCAGCAGGTGGGGTCCCGCCAGCAACTACTGAGTCTGCTGGCGAACGAGGATAGCCTGCAAGCCTGTCTGGCGTCGATTTTGACACGGCAGCTGCAGCGGTTTCGTCAGCAGGTGTACCTGTTTCCCGAGGCGCTGTATGAACTCGAACGGTTGCGTACACTGCAGGTGGTCACCGCCTGGCTGCACAGCGCGGAAACTCTGCGTGCTGACTTTGCCGTGGATACCATTGAAAAACGCCAGACCCTGCACCTGGGGGGCCTGGCGCTGAATCTGACCGTGGACCGGGTGGACCGGCTGGCGGACGGCAGCCGGGTGATCGTGGACTATAAAACCGGCAACAAAACCACCAGCGTCTGGCTAGGGCAACGGCCGGAAGAACCGCAACTGCCGTTGTATGCATTGCTGGATGCGGTGCAACCACAGGGTATCTATTTTGGTATTGTGCGGCCGGACAAGATTCAATGGCAGGGTTTGCAGGCGAAGGAAACCCCGTTCAGCGATGCCCAATTGAAAACCGTAAACCCACCAGCGGAGGGCTGGAGTGGACAGGTGGCCGCCTGGCAACAGACGCTCACCGCCATTGCCGAAGAATACCGGGCCGGCGTGGCCAGCGTGACACCTATCAACACCTCGGTTTGCCAACACTGCCACCTGGACCCGGTGTGCCGTATCAAGGAGCTGGGCGATGTCGGTGACTGACCTGGAACAACGCCGACAGGCACTGGATATCAGCCACAGTTTTATCGTCCAGGCCCCGGCCGGCTCCGGTAAGACCGGCGTCCTGACTCTGCGGATTCTGAAATTACTGGCCCGGGTGGAAAACCCGGAAGATATTCTGGCTATCACCTTTACCAAAAAAGCCGCGGCGGAAATGCGGGTGCGGGTTATGGAGGCCCTGGAGCTGGCCCGGGCTCCGACACCGCCGGGGGACCCGTACCTGGATCAGTTCTATGAATTCGGGCGCCAGGTGCTGGCCCGGGATCAGCAACGACAGTGGGGACTGCAACACAATCAGAATCGACTGCGGTTGCTGACCATTGACAGTTTCTGTAGCGGCATCGTCCGTCACCGGCCGCTGGGTTCCGGACTGGGGGTTCAGTTTGGCGTGGCCGAGGATGCCAGCGAACTGTATCAGGAGGCCAGTGCGGCCCTGTTGCAATCCCTGGATGAAGCGGACGAACTGGGTGCCGCCCTGCGCCGGGTGCTGGGGTTTCTCGACAACCGCTTTGCCAGACTCAGTGCATTGGTGGGGCAGATGCTGGCGCAGCGGGATCACTGGCTGGAAGATGTCACCCGGGTGCACGGCGATCCGGAACGCTTTCGCGTCCTGCTGGAACAATCGCTTCAGCAATTAAACCAGGAGGCCCTGACCCAGCTGGAGCAGGCGGTGGGTCCACAGTTTATGAGCGAGCTGGTAGCGGTTACCGATTATGCCAGGGAGCAGCTGCGTCAATGCGGCCGTGACCATGCCCTGCTGGCGTCGCCACCGGACCCGCTATCACAACACAAGCAACTCTTGGGATTCCTGCTCACTAACAAGGGCGACCCCAGGAAAACGTTCACCGTGAAAGAAGGCTTTCCTCCGGGCCAGGGAGCGCAAAAAGCCGAAGCCGCGCGCTGGAAGGAACGGGCCCTGACCCTGGCCAACCAGTTGGCGGAATCGCCCCAATGGCTGGCGTTATTACAATGGTTCCTCAGCCTGCCGGCCATCGGTCTGCCCGAACGCCAGTGGCGACTGCTGCAGGATCTGGTACTCATCACCCGGTTTGCTGCCGCCCACCTGAAGCTGGTGTTTCAGTCCCGCCGCCAGGTGGACTTCAGTGAAGTGGCGCTGGCGGCGCTGCAGACCCTGGGTGGGGACGAGGCACCGTCGGACCTGGCGCTATTGCTGGATCACCGCATCGACCATATTCTGGTGGATGAGTTTCAGGATACCTCTCTGATTCAGGTGGAGTTGCTGGATCGTCTCACCGCCGGCTGGACCCCGGGTGACGGCCGGACCCTGTTCCTGGTGGGTGATCCCATGCAGTCCATCTACGCTTTTCGTAAGGCGGATGTGGGTTTGTTTCTGCGTCTGTGGCAGGAACAAATGCTGGGTCAGGTACCGTTACAACCCCTGGTGCTGGACACCAATTTCCGTTCTTCGGCAGCGGTTATCCAGTGGGTGAATACCGTCTTCAGCCGGGTTTTTCCTTCGCGACCGGACGCTCGCCGTGGCGCGGTACCTTATGCGCAATCGAATGCCCACAACAGCGCGCTGGCGGAGGACCAGGTCAGCCTGCAACTGTTCTGCGGTACTGGGGAACAAATGCAGTCCATGGCGGCGGCGGAGGGCGCCTGGATCGCGGAACGGATTCAGGCGTTACCGGCGGATTATTCAGTGGCCATACTGGTGAAGGGCAAATCCCACGCGGTCGATGTGGTACAAGCACTGAAACGGCAGGGCATCAGCTATCAGGCGGTGGACATTGAATCGCTGGCCGACAGCCAGATGATCACCGACCTGATGGCAGTGCTGCGCGCTTACCAGGCCCCCACCGATAATACCGCCTGGTTCGCGCTGTTGCGGGGCCCCTGGTGCGGACTCAGGTTAACGGAGCTGCAGAATTTCAGTGAACTGCATCCGGATCCCTGGACCGCGCTGCAATCGCTGCTCAATGAGACACCGGCACACTGCACACTGAGCCCGGCCACCATCTCCCGGCTGCAGCATGTGGCCCGGTGCTTTCAACAGGCCTATGAGCAACGCCATCGCCAGCGCTGGCAGGTGGCGGTCAGAGATCTGGTGCTGCAATTGGGCGTGCCGGCGGCCGCGGCCAATCCGGCGGAGCTGGAAGCCATCGGGCTGTTCTTCGATTTGCTGGACAGCATCGACAGCATTGCCGACGTTCCCAACTTCACGCAATTGCAACGCAAGCTACGGGAGCTCTACGTGCCGCCGGAGGTGATGCCACCCGGGCAGCGGCAGGTGCAGGTGATGACCATGCACAAATCCAAGGGGCTGGAATTTGATGCGGTGTTCCTGCCGCAGCTGCAGCGACTGCCCCGTACTGACGACAAACCACTGATTCTGGTGGACAAGCAAACCGCCATTGCCGGCGAGCCCCAGGAGTTGTTTGTGGCGCCGTTTGCGCCCCCTGACAGCAGCGGGGACGAAGACTCCATCTACCAGTACCTGTGGGGGCTGCACAGTCACCGCAGCAAAAATGAAGCGGCCCGGCTGTTGTACGTGGCCTGTACCCGGGCCAAACACCAGTTGCACTTATCCGGCGGCGTCTTCCGGGCCGAGGACGACAGCGACGGCCTGAAGCGACCCGATGGCCGCAGTCTGCTGGCGCTGATTTTTGAACTGCGGGACCGTTTCGATGGTACCGAACACCCGCTGGACGGTGAGGCCATGGAGGCACCACGGCGCCGGTTCAGGCGGGCCGCTGACAACTGGTGGCAACAGCTACCTTCTGCAGGCGCGCCGGTTTCCACCAGCGGGGGCGAAGTGCGCGAAACTGACCCTGAGGCCGGGGCAGGCCCGCTGTATCGTCGGCTTGCCGGCACCTTAACCCATCGGCTGCTGGAACAATTTCAACGCCAGCCGGGACTGTGGCAGTCGCTGCTGCCGGAACAGCAGCAACCGGCCTGGCACCGTGAGCTGCAACGTATGGGCCTGGTGGAAGAAGCGCAGCTGAACCAGGCGCTGGCTATCATCAAGCGGGCGGTACAGCGGCTGCGCCATTCAAGCCACGGTCACTGGCTGTTTGGCCAGGCCCATGAGGAAGACCAGGCGGAGCTGGCCCTGGTGTGCTGCCATCCCGAAGGCGGCCACGAAAAACTGATTATCGACCGGACCTTTGTGGAACAGGGCACCCGTTTTATAATCGACTATAAACTGGCGGAGACCGAGGGCGACATGGCGCAATTTCTGGAGCAGGAAATCACCCTGTATCGACCGCAACTGGCCCGTTACCGGCAGGCCATGCAGGCCCTGGATCCACGTCCGGTGCGGGCTTTCCTGTTTTTTCCACTACTGGATCAGCTGCAGGAGGTAACCCTGTAATGGCCATGACCTTCGATGGCAAGCTGGTGATTGCCACTTCCTCCAGTGCTCTGTTTGATCTGTCGGAAAGTCACCGGGTGTATAGCAACCAGGGCCTGGACGCCTATCGTCAGTATCAGATCGAGCACGAGGATACCCCCCTGGAGCCGGGGGACGCGTTCCCCCTGGTAAAGAAACTGCTGGCCATCAATGAACGGGTGAACGCCAACAGCGGCGTGGAAGTGATTCTGTTATCCCGCAATTCCGCCGATACCGGATTGCGGGTTTTCAATTCCATAGAGCACTGGGAGCTGCCCATCACCCGGGCGGCATTCTCCGGCGGTAACAGTCCGTATCGTTACGTGGAAGCTTTCGGGGCCCATCTGTTTTTGTCCACCAATCCGGAAGATGTGCGTAACGCTCTGGAGCTGGGCTATGCCGCTGCCAGCATCGTGTCTCCACCGCGACGCCATCCCCAGAACCTGGAAACCGAGCTGAAAATCGCGTTTGACGGCGACGCCGTGCTGTTTTCCGACGAGTCGGAACAGATTTTTCAGGCTCAGGGACTGGCGGCCTTCACCGCGTCGGAACGGGCGGCGGCCCATACGCCCATGCGCGGTGGCCCGTTCAAACCTTTCCTGCAGGCCCTGCACAACCTGCAATCCCAGTTTCCCGAAGCCTCCTGTCCCATTCGAACCGCCCTGGTGACCGCCCGTTCGGCACCGGCCCACGAACGGGTGGTTCGCACCCTGCGTAACTGGAATATTCGAATTGACGAGTCGCTGTTTCTGGGGGGGCTGGATAAAGGGGCGTTTCTCAAAGCCTTCGGCGCGGATGTGTTCTTTGATGACCAGGAAGGGCATTGCACTTCGGCCAGCGAACATGTGGCAGCGGGTCACGTGCCCCACGGTATTGCCAACCCGCTGCAGCGGGAATCCATTACCAGCTCATCAGATTGACGGCCACAGCTCCGTTTACCAGCAGTTTGTCGAGGAACTTTTCCGGGCAGCGTTCGACTTTCTCCCGGATGGCCTGGGAAAAATCCAGGGCGGACTGCAAGGGTGCCTGCACCGAAAAATGCGTCTCCAGTGCCTGTTCCCGCTGACCCCAGGCGACCGCCGTCGGGTTCCAGGATTGATAGCTGGCGGAAAAATCCAGACTGTGGCCCCGCATCAGATTGGTTTCCGCGGTAAACTGCAACCGTACCAGCGGCACCGCCAGCGCCCCGGAATGGGACAACGTGTTCATATCATAATTGGCCGGCGCGGGCATGTGGTATCCCTCCAGCAGCCGTGCCTGTTCCGGGCTCAGCGTCACCTGAGACAGACCGTTGTCGGCCGCCCCAACCTGCATCGACAGCAACCACAGCAGGGCGACGGTGAACCCACTGATATGTTTCCAGAAGCGATGTACTCTCATACTGCAACGACTACCCAAGATACGTTAATGAAAGCGCCCGGCGCAGGTTAAAAAGTAGATCCGGTTTGCCATCTAAACCATTTTGTTTCTGCCGGTTTGCGGCCTGATTCTCGCTTTTCAAAGCAGCCGCTCCGATTGGCATCCCGTTTGCGCACCTAACAGAATTTACTTCAGCAAAACAAAGATTTATCGACGCCCGGTTAAGGCAAAAAAAAGCCGGCCTGCTATGCTTCTAAACATGGTCAAAAAACACACATCCCGCCGTTGAAGTTTTGTGATTGAATGTTAAGAAATATCCTTTATGCCAGTGACTTGGGGCTGTTCGGGCCGTATTTGCTGGAGCATGTTTGTGAACTGGCGTTTCGTCATCAAGCCCGGGTCACCGTGATTCATGCGGTGGAGCCGGTGAGCGTATTCGCCGGTGCATTGCTGGAAACCTATGTGCCGCAAAAAGACAAGAAGGCATTGAAGCAACACGGCTATCAAGCGGTGATGGCCACCATCCGGGCCCGGGTACGGCAGGCGTTCGAGGAGGACTTTATTGATTTCCAGGGGCCCTTGGATTGTATTGCCGGAGTGGAGGTGCAGGAAGGGGATGCCTGGCAGGTGATTCTGGATACCGCGGAGCGGACTGGAGCGGATCTGATTGTCATGGGTTCCCGCAGCGGGCACCAATCCCGGGGCACCACCATTGGATCGGTGGCCTCCAAGGTTCTGCAGTTGTCGCCGGTGCCTGTATATCTGGTGCCCGTGGACACTGTGCAAAGGAACCCGGAGGCGACCCTCAGAAGAACGCGTACTTGACCCCCAGGGCCAGCAGCATGCTGGCCAGCAGCGGCTGCAGCAGTTTATCCGGCAGCCGGGTGGCCACCTTGGTGCCCAGGTAGATCGCCGGCAGCGATCCCGCCAGCAGTGCCCCCAGCAACAGGAAATCCACGTTCCCCAGCAGTAAGTGACCGGTGCCGGCCACCAGGGTCAATGGCACGGCGTGTGCCAGATCCGTTCCCACCACCTGGATGGACGGCATCCGTGGATAGAGCAGCAGCAGCACCGCGGCGCCGAAGGCGCCGGCGCCCACAGAGGAGAGGGTGACCATCACTCCCAGAGCCAGCCCCATCAACCAGGTGTAGATAATGGAATGGGTCTGAACATGGGCCAGAAAACCGCTGCCACCGTCCTGCTGGGCGGCCATTATGCGCCGGCGCATCAATAGCACGCCGGACGTCAGAATCAGCATCACCCCCAACATGGAAGTGAGCACATGGCCATAGGATTCAGAATCCGGGAAATAGGTATGCAGCACATAAATGGTGATCAGGCTGGCGGGCAGACTGCCGGCGAACAGCGTATACACCACGTTCCAGCGTATGGTACCTTGGCGCCGGTGAATAAACACCCCGCCGGCCTTGGTAATAGCGGCATACAGCAGGTCGGTACCTACCGCCACATGGGGGGGAAAGCCGAACAGGAGCAGCAGTGGCGTCATCAGCGAGCCGCCGCCCACGCCGGTGACCCCTACCGCAAAGCCCACCGCCGCTCCGGCGAGTATGTACATCACGAAATCCATAATCGAAGCCGGCTGCCCGTTTTCAGTTTGAATTGGATATAAACGAAAAAATTTAAATAATGTCAGGTTTTGTGGTTGGTAAATCTAACGATTCTGTCCTATTCTGCAAAGGAATATATTTTCATATTGTTATAACCCCAGTACTGAATAATAACATCGAGGGGGAGGGAGATTCATGAAGCTTCAGCAATTGCGTTACATCTGGGAAGTGGCGCGACACGATCTGAATGTCTCGGTGACCGCGCAAAGCCTCTATACCTCGCAACCCGGCATCAGCAAGCAGATTAGACTGCTGGAGGATGAGCTGGGTGTGGAGATTTTTTCCCGCAGCGGCAAGCATTTGACCCGGGTCACACCGGCCGGCGAGGCCATCCTCAAAATAGCCGGCGAGATCCTGCGCAAGGTGGACAGCATCAAGCAGGTGGCTCAGGAGTTCAGCGATGAGAGTCGTGGCAGTCTGTCCCTGGCCACCACGCACACCCAGGCCCGTTATGCACTGCCAGGGGTGATCGAAACCTTCATCGATAAATACCCGGATGTTTCCCTGCACATGCACCAGGGGACACCCATCCAGATTTCCGAGATGGCCGCCGATGGCACCGTGGATTTCGCCGTCGCCACCGAAGCCCTGGAGTTGTTTGGCGATCTGATCATGATGCCCTGCTATCGCTGGAACCGGGCCATCATCGTGCCCCGCAACCATCCGCTGGCCCAGTCCTCGAAAATCACCCTGGAGGAGGTGGCACGGCAGCCCATTGTCACCTACACCTTTGGCTTTACCGGCCGTTCCAAACTGGACGATGCGTTTCTGGATAAGGGGTTATCCCCCAAGGTGGTGTTTACCGCCGCCGACGCCGATGTCATCAAAACCTACGTGAAACTGGGGTTGGGTGTGGGCATCGTGGCGAAAATGGCCTGCGCCGACAATGATCCCGACCTGGTGGCCCTGGACGCCTCCCACTTGTTCGAGCCCAGCGTCACCAAGATTGGCTTCCGCCGCGGCACCTTCCTGCGGGGCTTCATGTACGAATTCATTGAGCTGTTTGCGCCCCATCTCACCAAAGAAGTGGTTAATGAGGCGGTGGAACGGCACAGCCGCTCCGAACTGGACGAATTGTTCAGCCACATTCAGTTGCCGAGCCTGTAACTGAGCAAAACACGTCTCCTCAGCAAAAAGGCCCTGGTGCGGCATGTAAGCACCAGGGCCTTTTTCTGTGGCATCGAGGCAGTGGCCAGCAGTAATCGGTCAGCCACCCCCTGTCAGAGAAAATCCAGATCCGGATTGTTGTGCAGTATTTCCTTCAGCTCGTCTTTCTCCTCGGTGATCTGATCCAGCACTTCCTTGACGAATTTGAAATACACGGTGTAGACCTGCTGGCTGCCATCGTCCTGCTCCACCACGAAGAAGGGAGCCCGGTCCACCTGCAGTTCCGCCGCCAGCAACATGCCGGCGCTGGTGGGATCGCGCTCGTCCGCCACCAGGATCTCGTCGATGCGATCCATGTGCCCGGATTCTTCCAGGCGATTAAACACCTCACCGCATTTTTTGCAGGGTGAACCGTCTGCCAGAATTTTCTTCACCAACGTGATTTTCATAGCAAGCCTCGTTATTTGTTCTCCACATTGATGGCGTGGAGTCCACATTCCTTGGCGGTGGCTTCCTCCCACCACCAGCGACCCTCCCGCTCGTGCTGGTTGGGCAGTACCGGGCGGGTGCAGGGCTCGCAGCCAATGCTGACAAAACCCTTCTCGTGCAACTCATTATATGGCACCTGGTTGCGACGGATGTATTCCCACACCTGGGCTGAACTCCAGTTTGCCAGAGGGTTGAATTTAATCAACTGATTGCTGTCGGTGGAGAAGGCGGCATCAATCTGCACCACGGGGATATCCACCCGGGTGCCGGGACTCTGATCCTTGCGCTGACCGGTGACCCAGGCGTTGAGGGTGGACAGCTTGCGTCGCAGCGGCCCCACCTTGCGAATAGCGCAACACTCTTTATGGTCTTCCTGATAGAAGCTGAACAGACCTTTCTGATTGACCATGGCCTCCACCTGGGCCATGTCCGGAAAAGTCGCTTCCAGCATAATGCCATAATGCTCCCGGACTTTTTCCAGAAACCGGTAGGTTTCCGGGTGCAGGCGCCCGGTATCCAGGGTGAACACCCGAAACGGCCGGTTCAGTTTCGCCGCCATATCCACCAGCACCACATCCTCGGCACCACTGAAAGAGATGGCCAGATTGTCGTATTTGTCCAGGGCTGCCGCCAGAATGTCCTGGGGGCTCTGGACTGCCAGTTCTTGGTTCCACGCTTGGGCGTCTGCCTGGGTTAGACTCATGCTTGCCTCTCTACTCACTGCGGTGAAAACGTCGTCTCTCTAAGGGCCGCGTATTCTAACAAACTCCTTTGCCACATCGAAATACAAGAATGGCAGTGAAATATAGCTCAAAGGAATAAAACAGCGCCAGGATAGTGTTCGATGGAATCACCTCGCCTGATTGCATCAGCGCCGGTTTGCCGCTAGAGTTGCCCAGCAAATCACCTTATAAAGCCAAAGCCAAATTCGCTGGAGAATGTTGTGGAGATTGCCTGTCTTGACCTGGAAGGAGTGCTGGTGCCGGAAATCTGGATCAGCTTTGCCGAGAAAACCGGTATTGAGGGGCTGAAGGCCACCACCCGCGACATTCCCGATTACGATGTACTGATGCAACAACGGCTGGGTCTGCTCAATGAGCACAACCTCGGTTTGCAGGAAATCCAGGAGGTGATTGCCACCCTGAGCCCCATGGAAGGCGCGCTGGAGTTTGTCGACTGGCTGCGGGAACGGTTCCAGGTGGTGATACTATCGGATACGTTTTACGAGTTCGCCCAGCCCCTGATGCGGCAACTGCGCTGGCCCACGTTGCTCTGCCACCGCCTGGAAGTGGCGGAGGACGGCCGGATTGTGAATTACAAACTGCGGCAAACGGATCCCAAACGCAGTTCGGTCAAGGCCTTCCATAGCCTTAACTACCGCTGCATCGCCGCCGGCGACTCTTATAACGACACCACCATGCTCAGCGAAGCGGAAGCGGGCATCCTGTTCCGGGCGCCACAACGGGTGATCGACGAGTTTCCCCAATTTCCGGCAGTGACCACTTTCGACCAGCTGAAGGCCGAGTTCGTGAAGGCGTCCAATAGGGACCTTTCTTTATAAATCAGAAGTTTGCGTGAGGCTTTTAAGAAAACTTCCAACTTTATGCCGGATTTCCTGGAATTCCTGCTCCGCCACCGAATCCGCCACAATGCCGCCGCCGCCCCAGCAGCGGATGGTCGCGTTTCTGGCCACCAGTGAACGAATCAGGATACTGGAATCGAGCGTACCGGTAACATCCAGGTACACTAGGCTGCCGCAATAAAACTCCCGGGGTGCCGGTTCCAGTTCAGCGATGATCTCCATGGCCCGATGCTTGGGTGCGCCGGTAATGGAGCCACCGGGAAACGCCCGCCAGATCAGATCCAGGGGATCCAGTTCCGGGCGCAACCGGCCCTGTACCGTGCTGACCAGATGATGCACGTTGCTGAAACTTTCCAACGCGAACAGTTCAGGCACCTGTACCGATCCCGGCTCACAACTTCGCCCCAGATCGTTGCGCAGCAGATCCACTATCATCAGGTTTTCCGCCCGGTCCTTGAGACTGGACAGCAGTTCCTGCCGCCGGCCCCGGTCTTCCAGTGGATCACCACTGCGGGGGCGGGTACCTTTGATGGGGCGGGTCTCTACCTGGCTCTGCCAACAGCGTATAAAGCGTTCCGGTGACAGGCTCATGAGGGCCCAGTCCTCCACCTGGAGAAAGGCCCCCATGGGGGCCGAATGAGCCCGGCGCAGACGCCGATAGGCATCCCAGGGATCCCCCGCGTATTGCGCCTGAAACCGGCGCGCCAGATTTACCTGGTAACAGTCGCCGGCTCGAATGTAATCCTGCACCCGGGCAAACCGCTGTTGGTACTCGGTTGCCATCAGGTTGCCCCGGAAGGGGGACTGCAGACGAAACCGGCCAGCGGGGTGACCGGCGCTGGCCGGCCCTTCATAGATTTTCTGCAGGCGGCGGGCCAGGGACTGATGCGCCGGCAGATACCGCAGCCAGGCCCGACGGGCACGGTGATCCAGCACAATGAGGGCCGGGTAAAACCCCATCCACAACAGGGGCAGGGGATTGTCCGGTCGCGGCAGGGGGACCCGTTCACTCAGGGAACCCAGGTCGTAACTCCAGACCCCATACCAGCCTGGTGCGGGCCCGGGATCCGTGCAGACCATGGGCCGGGGCCCCAGCAACTCGCGCATTTGGGAGAAAGCCCGCTCCGTGTCCGCTGCCCCGGTCATGACCCGGACGCTGGAAACCGGCGCTGCGGCAATCACATCAAAGCGATCGCGGTAACCCTCGCCGCTATCCAGCAGCAGGGGACTGTCCAGCTGCCGGAATCGCTCAAACAGTGTCAGGGAATCGGCTTGGTAGGGGAGTTCGATGGATGGCAGCAGCATGGGGCCAGAGTATAGAATCTGATTTAAATAGTCATCGTATACCATTGATTATCATGCCAGTCGCCGCTTGATTCCCGAAGCCTCAATGATCTTGGTTGAAATTTCTTCAATGGAATAATGGGTACTGTTAATGAAGGGAATGCCAAAGCGGTTAAAAATAGCCTCCGCCCCCCGCACTTCGCTTTCGCACTGATTGATGGAGGCGTAACGGCTGTTGGGTTTGCGCTCAGTGCGGATGGCCGCCAGCCGTTCCGGATCAATGCTCAGGCCAAACAGTTTCTGCCGGTGATCCCGCAACGGCTTGGGCAGATTCAGATCGTCCAGATCATCATCCGTCAGCGGGTAATTGGCGGCGCGAATGCCAAATTGCAGGGCAAGATACAGGCAGGTTGGGGTTTTACCGCAGCGGGAAACACCAATCAGTATCACGTCTGCGCTGTCGTAGTGCCGGGTCCGGGCACCATCATCGTTATCCAGCGCGTAATGCACGGAATCGATGCGCACCTGATAGCTCTTGTTATCCACGATGGAGTGGGATTTGCCCACGGAATATGAGGATTCCGCTCCCAGGGCCCCTTCCAGGGGTTTGAGAAAACTGGAAAAGATGTCCAGCATAAAGGCTTTGCTCTGGCTCAGCTCGGAGCGGATACCATCATTGATGATGGTACTGAATACCACCGGCAGCATCTCATCCTCCATGGCGGCCTTGTTGATACGGGAAACCGCTTCCCGCACTTTGTTCTCATCCTTGACGTACGGAATGGTGACCTGATCGAAATCAATGGTATCGAATTGTGCCAGCAGGGAGTGACCCAGGGTCTCGGCGGTGATGCCGGTACCGTCAGAGATAAAAAAAACCGTACGCTTCATATGCACTTCCCAACTTGGCAAAACTGTCGCAATAATTTAACGTGAAACCCTATTTTGAACGAGTAATTTATTGACTTTTTTAGTAGAATCTTGCGTCTTAAAAAAGAAAAGTCGCGTGCCAGTTAACGCAGGAGAGGGCCCAAATCAGCGCGTTATTGCTGCAAATACCGGCAGTGAACATTCGGTCACGCAGTGCAACAGGTACAACTCAGTGCCTGTTTTAAGGCCGGGCACCACAAGTGCCCAGTTTCCATATATTACAAGGTAGGGAGAACGACCTTGAGTAACTATGTCATCTGGTTCCAGGAACTATCGAAATCCGATATTGATAAAGTGGGCGGCAAAAATGCCTCTCTGGGTGAAATGATCAGCAACCTGGCGGACGCCGGCGTATCCGTGCCGGGTGGTTTCGCCACCACCGCCGACGCCTACCGCGAGTTTTTGGAGCAAAGCGGACTGGACAAAAAGATCCACGATGCTCTGGACAAACTTGATATCAATGATGTCAACCAATTGGCTGAGACCGGCCGCGAGATTCGGGAATCCATTATCAATACGCCGCTGCCGCAAGGTCTGGAAAGCGCGATCCGTGAAGCCTATGCAAGCCTGGAACAGGAGGCGGGGAATAATATCTCGGTGGCGGTGCGATCCTCCGCCACTGCCGAAGACCTGCCCGATGCCTCCTTCGCCGGCCAGCAGGAAACCTTTCTCAATATCGAAGGCGTGGACAATGTGCTGCACGCGGTGAAAGAGGTGTTCGCCTCGTTATTCAACGACCGCGCCATTTCCTATCGGGTGCATCAGGGCTTTGAGCACCGTCATGTGGCGCTGTCCGCAGGTATTCAACGGATGGTGCGCAGTGACACCGGGGCCAGTGGTGTGATGTTTTCGCTGGACACTGAATCCGGATTTCGGGACGTGGTGTTTGTCACCGCCGCCTACGGCCTGGGTGAAACCGTGGTCCAGGGCCAGGTGAACCCGGATGAGTTTTACGTGCACAAACCCACCCTGGCCGCTGGCCGCCCAGCGGTATTGCGCCGCAACCTGGGCAGCAAAGCGGTCAAGATGATCTACGGCAGCAAGGCCACCGCCGGGAAATCCGTTGAAACCGTGGACGTGGACAAGGAAGACCGGCAGCAATTCTGTATCAGCGATGACGAAGTGCAGGAGCTGGCACGGCAGTGCGTCACCATCGAGCAGCATTACGGCCACCCGGTGGATGTGGAATGGGCCCGGGACGGCAATGATGGCAAGCTGTACGTGGTGCAGGCCCGGCCGGAAACGGTAAAGAGCCGCCAGACCAATGTGATGGAGCGGTATCTGCTGAAAGAGAAGGGCAAGGTGCTGGTGGAAGGGCGCTCCATCGGCCATCGCATCGGCAGCGGGGCGGTGCGGCTGGTAACCAGCCTGAAGGAAATGGACAAGGTGCAGACCGGCGATATCCTGGTGACCGATATGACCGATCCCGACTGGGAGCCGGTCATGAAGCGGGCTTCCGCCATTGTAACCAATCGCGGTGGCCGTACCTGTCATGCCGCCATCATCGCCCGGGAGCTGGGTATCCCCGCTGTGGTGGGTTGTGGTGATGCCACCGATATCCTGCAGGACGGCGCCGAAGTCACGGTATCCTGTGCCGAGGGCGACACCGGACTGGTGTACGACGGTCAGCTGGTGTTTGACGTCCAGAAGAATTCCATCGAGTCCATGCCGGAACTGCCGTTCAAAATCATGATGAACGTGGGCAACCCCGACCGGGCTTTCGACTTCCAGTCTCTGCCCAATGCGGGCATCGGGCTGGCACGACTGGAATTCATCATTAACCGCATGATCGGGGTGCATCCCAAGGCGCTGTTGAACTTTGATTCCCTGCCCAAGGACGTCAAACAGTCGGTGCAGCGACGGGTTGCCGGGTACCCGGGGCCGGTGGAATTCTACATAGAGAAGCTGGTGGAAGGGGTCTCAACCCTGGCCGCCTCTTTCTATCCCAAGAAGGTCATTGTGCGGTTGTCGGATTTTAAATCCAATGAATACGCCAACCTGATTGGCGGCAAGCTGTATGAGCCGGAAGAGGAAAACCCCATGCTGGGCTTCCGCGGCGCCTCCCGTTACATTTCGGAAAGTTTCCGGGACTGTTTTGAGCTGGAATGCCGCGCCATGAAGAAAGTGCGCGAGGAAATGGGACTGGATAACGTCAGCCTGATGGTGCCATTTGTGCGGACCGTGGGTGAGGCAGAACAGGTGATCAAGCTGTTGGAAGCCAACGGCCTGAAGCGGGGCGAAAACGGCCTGGAAGTGATCATGATGTGCGAGCTGCCCACCAACGCACTGTTGGCGGAGCAGTTCCTGGAGCACTTTGACGGCTTTTCCATCGGTTCCAACGACCTCACTCAACTCACCCTGGGGCTGGACCGGGATTCGGGCATCGTTTCCCACCTGTTCGATGAGCGCGATCCGGCGGTTAAAGCCCTGTTGCAGCAAGCCATCGAAGCCTGCAAGAAAGCCGGTAAATACGTGGGAATCTGCGGTCAGGGCCCCTCCGATCACCCGGATCTGGCCCGTTGGCTCATGGACATCGGCATCGACAGCGTCTCGCTGAACCCGGATTCCGTCCTGGAAACCTGGTTCTATCTGGCGGAGAACCACGCCTGAACACCATGGCTATGAACACCTTGGAATACCGTGGTAGGTAACCAAAAAGGGGAGTCTTACTCCCCTTTTTCTACTCTTTGTTATTCGATCCGGTGCTCGCTACCCGGCCCTACGGGGAGCATCACGGCTATCACCCGTGGCTTAAGAGTAAGCTTTAATCCGTTGATTTTTCGCGATATAGAGCCTCAGGATCAATCAATACGTCGCTGTTGATGATGAGTGCATCGCCGTCCACCTCATAAAAGAAGCAGGCTCGACGCCCGGTGTGACAGGCTGGCCCGGTTTGATCCACCTGCAACAACAGGGTATCCCCGTCGCAGTCAATACGCAGACCTTGCAGCCGCTGGATCTGACCACTGCTTTCACCCTTGCGCCACAGGGTCTGGCGGGAGCGGGACCAGTAACACACCCGGCCCGTGGCCAGAGTTTCCTCCAGGGCCTGCTGATTCATCCAGGCCAGCATCAAAACCTCTTTACTGTCATATTGTTGGGCGATGGCTGGCACCAGACCCTGCTCATTGAAGCGGATATGGGGTAGCATGTCAGCCAATGCCACCCGATACCCCTTGTGCTGTTGTTCCAGTGTCTTGAATGGATTCGTCACTTTGCCTGCTACGCCGGGTTGGTTGGGAAACCGCTTAGACTTGGTCAGAGTTTCCCTTGTATACTTTGCATGGTCAGTTCGATGAAATTCCGCTTATTCTAACGCGCAGGGCCCGGACTTGTCACAGCATCAGCCCGACCATACCGTAATCATGTTCGCCGATGTCTCCGGCAGCACTCAGCTGTACGAGCGGCTGGGTGACGCGGCAGCCCATCGGTGTGTCAGTGAGAGCCTGGCACGTATCGTCAGCCATGCCCGCAATCACGACGGCCGCCTGGTGGAGACCATCGGCGATGAGGCGATGCTCAGTTTCTCACGTATTGACCAGGCCGCCATGGCCGCCATCTGCATGCAGCAGCATTTCTTCGCCGAGCCCGTGACCAAGCAACACTTCATCAAGATCCGCATCGGCTTTCATTTCGGGCCCATAGAGTACGACGCCGGCCACCCCTTTGGGGACACGGTGAATGTTGCGGCCCGGGTGGCATCCCTATGCGAGGCGGGGCGCATTATCGCCACCGACACCACCATTAACAGTCTGGCCAATCCCGCCGAATTCCAGTTGCGGCCGTACCAGACCGCTCGGGTGAAAGGCAAGTCACAGCCGATTCGGGTTCAGGAAATCGTCTGGGATAACGAAGACTGCACCTCCATGCTCAATCCCACACAGTTAACGCAACTCACACAGTTGGAGCACCCCCCGTTACAACTGCAGCTGTATTACCTGGGCAGGGAATTGCAACTGGATGTCGACGCCGGCCCGTTTATGATCGGGCGGGACCCACACTGCGATCTGGTGATCGACAGCGCCCTGGCATCCCGCAACCACGCCCGAATCGAATTTCGCTGGGGGGAGGTTATTCTTACGGATCACAGTACCAACGGTACCTTTGTGGAAGGCCAGAAGGGCAAACGGGAAGGAGACGGCGTGGCGGTACGTCTGCATCGCCGGGAGATGGCACTGCAAGGTACCGGTAAAATAGGTATCGGGATTCAGATCAGTGAGGCAGAGGCCGTCAGTTTACTGGGCTACCGGCTGGAACAACACTGATTACGCCCGCAATTCCCGCTCTATCCGCTCCAGTGCCTGGGTCACTTTTTGCAGCTCCTCACTGGTAACACGGCTGATTTCCTCAAGCACCTCAGCATTTTCCAGCTGTACCGCCTGCTCTTCCGAATCCGCTGCCAGGCCGGATCGGTAATCACGTTTTATGGCATCAAGCCGATCCAGTAATTCATCCCGCTTGGCACAGAGTTCCTGTTTTTTCTGTTCGAGTTCCGCTGACATACATAAATCTCCACTGACGCAAGGTCAGTGTAGCCTAAACTGCAAGGACTGGTTTGACCACCGTCAATTACCGGTTGAATGCTGGTATTAGCGGGAATGCCTGAACCGGTTAGCCGTACTGCTCGGCAATGGTTTCCAACCGACTTACAAAGCGCTCCAACTGTTGGCGGTGCTCATACTGGTACTGGTGGGTATTGTGAAAATTAATATCCAGGCGCACGGCATCGTCTTTAAGCACCACATGGTAGCCGTCGAGATCGGAAAGCGCGGTGACCCCGTTCAATTGGTAACTTTGGTCAGACTGCTGCTCACCGTGCTCACGAATGATGGCGAACACGCTGAGCAGGGTCTGAATATCAGGCTTGTGTTCCATTGCCGGCAACAACCTTAGCGGCGGATATCCGGCCACTCAGTCTGGCTGCCACTGAAAGGTAACCAGCGTTCCAGGGCGCCGACCCCGGTATCACTGGCCTGGTCCGGTCGCACGTCCAGCTCGCGCTTCACCGCGCGGATGGCGGAAGCCTGAAATTCGTTGACGTCCACGATCAACAGGTACTTGCCCAGTTCCAGATCTTTCATAAAGGGTTTCAGGCGGTAGTTGCGGGCGTGGGTTCCCACCAGGCCGCCAGACCAGGCGCCGTGGAGTGTGAACAGGATCCACACCGGAATACCCACCCAATAACCGAAGCGACCATCGAACGGGCTCCACCAGATGAAGGCCAGGGCCGCCAAGAAGCCGATAATGAAGCCGGCGATTGCGCCTTCTTTGCCCATGTGCACCACGTCGTAGGCGTCCACATCCAGCGTGGTATCGGACTTGACCTTATGTCGCACCAGGCCGTCATCGTTCTTGCCGAATGCCTGGATCTGCCCTTGGGGCACACCGTTTTTGCGTAAAGTCCTGGCAATCTTCACAGATTCTGCCAGTGAGTCACTCAAATAAAAATATCGTCGTCGTCGCATGATTCTGTCCTTTCTAAAGCGTATGGAAGTGAATGATTCCAAGCTCAGCAGACTTTTCCAAGAGTCTGCAAAACAGGTTGCATAAATTTTGCCACTAACAATATCCTGTTGTATTACAAGGATTTATGCAAAGCGACCGGATACTGGTCTTGTAAAATCCGGCCGTCAGCTCCCACCAGTTTGCAATATTTACAGAGCCCTGTGGGCTTAACGCCTCAGCGTCAAGGACCTGTCTATCCCCCCCGTTATTTTTTACAATGGAGGCTCACGACGGTTTCGAAATGACGTTAAACACAGTGAGAATCAAGTCTATGCAACGACCATTCAAAGTATTAGGGGTACAGCAAATCGCCATCGGTGGGCCATCCAAAGAAAAACTGAAAACGTTGTGGGTGGACATGCTGGGGCTGGACGTGACCGGCAATTTCGTCTCGGAACGGGAAAACGTGGATGAGGATATCTGCGCCATGGGGGCCGGGGCTTTCAAAGTGGAAGTGGACCTGATGCAGCCGGTGGACCCGGATAAAAAGCCCGCTGTACACACCACACCTCTGAATCATGTAGGCATTTGGATCGATGACTTACCGGCGGCGGTGGAATGGCTCAGTGGCCAGGGGGTCCGTTTTGCGCCCGGCGGCATTCGCAAGGGTGCCGCGGGCTACGATATTACATTTCTGCACCCCAAAGGTAACGAGGAATTTCCCATCGGCGGTGAAGGCGTGTTGATAGAGCTGGTGCAGGCGCCCCCAGAGGTGGTGGATGCGTTCTCCAAACTGGCTGATCAATAGCAAAGGCTGATTAGCCGGCCGCGCCTATGCCGGCCGCGCCTTTGTCCAGTCCAACAACGGAATGGGCGAGGGCGTCGGCGCCACGCCACCCGTCCCCTCCACCACAAGCAATCTTTGGAATATTGCCCAAACCTGGCATACCACCCAAAAAAGCCACCGTTGATCAATGCCACTTCGCATTTGTGGCATTTGTCATGTTCATTGCCCGGTGAAAACCGATATAGTTTCCCAAACAATAATTACACCGTGCTGGGAAGCAACCATGGATTCGATCAACCACCCCCACGGCCGCAGCCTGCTGCGGCGCCTGGAACTGGCCGCCACCAATCACCCCACTGATACTGCCATCAGGTTTTTGCCCACCGGGGATATTCAGCCGGTGGAATCCCGTAGCTATGGGCAGCTAAGGGCAGGTGCCCTGGCCGTCGGGGGTGCGCTGCGGGCCCAGGCCGAGGCAGGGGACCGGGTGATTCTGTTGTTGTCACCCGGCCCGGACTATTTTGCAGCGGTGTGGGGCTGCCTGTTAAGTGGGGTGCAGGTGGTGCCGTTGCCAGTACCGGCCCAACCCGGTCTAATCCAGCTGGTGAGCAACGTAGTCAAAGACTGCGCGCCGGCCATCTGTTTGTTGGAGGCATCGGCTCCCACGGAGTGGAAACAGTTGATTGAACAGGCCGCGCCCGGGTGTCACCTGCTCACTCTTGATCAGGCACTGCAGGCGGAGCCTGCCCCCACCTGGCCCGCGGATGATCCTCAGCGTCCCGCCCTGTTGCAATACACCTCGGGTTCCACCGGTGTGCCCAAAGGCGCGGTGGTGACCCACGGGAATATTGCCGCCAGTATTGAATTGATGCTCAACATTGCCGATATCGATCCGGCGTCAGTGGTGGTGTCCTGGCTGCCGATATTTCATAACATGGGATTTCTCAGTTTCGGTTTACTCCCGCTGGCGACGGGTGCCAGCCTGGTGTTGCTGCCCACCAGCCAGTTTATGCTGAATCCCGCCCGTTGGTTTCTGGCCATCTCGCATTTTCGGGGCACCCATAGCGGGGGCCCCAACATCGGCTATGAAACCTGCCTGAATTTCTTACCGGATCCATTACGGGGTACTAGGGATTTTCCCTCGTAAACGGACAAAAGCCTCTGTAGCCCCCGCCATTCCTGGCCTCCCGGATGGGGTTACTTCTCATTTTCTTACCGTTTTGGTGTATTTTGGCTAAAATCGCTGGCTTTGAGAATTTATCATGGCCACCGAAAAACGTATCAAAATCCTGACCGAGGCGGAGATTGCTGAGCTGTTCGGCCCCCCCATTCTAAGTTCGAATGATCAACGTTTCTTCTTCACTCTCAATGACGCTGAATTAGCAGAGTGCAACAGAATCCGTGAGCGCGATCACAGGTGCATGTTTGTTGTACTGTTGGGGTACTTCAAAGTGAAGCCCATCATGTTGAGTCCCGGCTACCATCAAATTAAGCAGGACCTCAAGTATGTGTGTTCCAAGGTCTTTCCCGGCCCTGGTCTCCGACCCTTCAATCTTACTCAGAAGGCCCGTGTTCGGATTTATCAACGCATCTTCAAATTGACGGGCCATCAGCGTTGGCTCAACAAAAGTCATAGTTCGGCGTTGATAAAGGATCTAAATGAG
Organism: Pseudomonadales bacterium; assembly: GCA_002701845.1. GTDB lineage: Bacteria > Pseudomonadota > Gammaproteobacteria > Pseudomonadales > Ketobacteraceae > Ketobacter. The sequence continues at coordinate 2,634 of NZXG01000067.1, read as the reverse complement.
CATGCACGGGCATGGGGTCAACCGAGATCCCTATTGGACAGGGCTATAGAATGCTTATCAGCACAAAAAGTCGCCATCCCAGGGTACACTGTTCTGCAGGACTTGATCAGTGAAGTTGTGGGCGTCACAAACGATCAGTTTGTCCGTAAGCTTGAGGAACTCATATCTGCGGACTTGGCAGTGATGCTATCTGAACTTGTCATTGGAAATAACTCCTTAACCTTGCGACAGTTGCGTCAATCGGCCAGAAACTTCACAGGGACTGAGCTGGAGAAAGAGCTTACCGTGCTTTCCTATATCCAGTCATGGATGCCGGAAGTTAATGAGGTGTTGAGCGTGTTATCTCTGTCCTCGAAGAATCAGCAGCACTTTGCTGAGCGGGTGGATTACTACGGTGCCAAGCTGAAGCACCAGTCTATTGGCAATCAACGCCTTTATCTGTTGTGTTATTTGCAAACCCGCCGGGTGCAGGCACTGGAACGCATTGCCGATGGTTTTGTTCATCATGTTCGACAGATAAAACAAAAAGCCAAGGCATATGCGCAGGACGCGGTTTATCAAGACTGGCAAAAAGCCGCTAAAAATGTCAGCAAGGCGGCGGAAGTTCTGCACCTGTTCATTGATGAGAGCATCGATCAACAGCAACCCTTTGGAGCGGTAATGCAGCAGGCGTTGAAGCTGCTTGCGGCTAAAGAGCTGGAATCCGTCTGCCTGTTCCTGAATGAGCAAAAGCGTTCCGTTGAGGAAGCTATGTGGCAGTATTATGATCAGAGAGATAGCTTGAGGGAAGGGTTGCTTCGGCAGCTGTTTCTTTGCCTGCGCTTTGAAGGCAGTGAAGGCACTCAACGCCTAGCAGCAGTACTGGATCACGCTCGACTCGACTTATCAGATCAAGGAGTCATCTCAAAGGCAAATATAGACCGCCGTCTACCTCCCAAGAAACAGTTGCCGCTCTTGCAGAACCAAGATGGAAATTTCAAGCCAGGTCGCTACGAATGGTACCTGTATCTACAGATTCCCGATNGGCTAAATGGGCAACTGACCTTGCCGAATGTCATTAAATACAGGGCCTTGGAAGCAGATCTGGTGAGTCGAGAACGTTGGCGAAGGGATAAGGCAAAGTTGCTGGAGCAAACCCAGCTACCAAAGTTGGCCGCCGAACTGAACAAACTGATTGAGCCAATGACCAGGGATCTGGAGATCCGTTTGCATGAAGTCAGTGAATATCTGGAACGAGGCGATAACCGAAATATTATTCTACGTAATCCCAAGGGTAAGCGCCTGTGGCGGNTACCGACGGCAAGTAAAAAGTACTTGGTCAACAACCCATTCTTCNANCAAATACCGACGANGGGCGTTGCCGATGTGCTTCGCATGGTGGATCGCGNCACTGGATTCATTGACTGCTTTGANCATGTGCTGGGCTCGCAGCCCAAGAGCAGAGTCCACGAATATGACCTGTTGGCGATTCTAGTGGGAAATGCGACTAACCAAGGAATCTACGGTATGGCACAAATCTCCGATCGCACCTATGACCAGCTCAGCACCATCCAGGCAAACTATCTACGACTGGAAACCCTGAATACGGCTAACGACAACATCAGCAACGCGACAGCCAAGCTTCCCATCTTAAAGCATTGCAACATCCAAGAGGATGTTTTCCACGCCAGTGCCGATGGCCAAAAGTTCGAGGCTCGGCGAGAGACCTTCAAAACACGCTACTCTTCGAAGTACTTCGGTACTCAGAAAGGCGTCTCGGCCATGAGCTTAATTGCCAACCATGCCGCCATCAATGCCCGGGTGATCGGCGCGAATGAACACGAATCCCACTACATCTTTGACTTGTTAATGAATAACAGCTCGGAGATCATCCCGGACGTACTCTCAACAGATACCCACGGGGTCAATCACGTCAATTTCGCTCTGCTGGACCTGTTCGGTTACAGCTTTGCCCCGCGTTACGCGCAGGTTGGTCGTGTGATCAATGAGATGTTCGATGTAAAGGAAGACGAGGATCAGAGAATCCAGCTACAGCTTAAAAAAGCCATCAACACTAAACGTATCATGCAGCACTGGGATACTATCCAGCGGATCGCAGTGTCACTCAAAGAGCGAAAAACGACACAGGCCACGCTGGTTCGGAAACTCTCAGGCTATAAGAGCAACCACCCTCTGTTGGAGGCCCTGACCGAGTACAACCGTCTGGTGAAAGCGACCTACCTGCTGAATTACATCGATGATGCCAGTCTGCGCAACTACGTTCAGCGAGCCTTGAACCGGGGGGAGGCCTATCACCAGCTGCGTCGAGCGATCAGCAACGTCAATGGGGATCAGTTCCGTGGGAGTTCTGATGAAGAGATCCAGCTATGGAACGAGTGCGCCCGCTTGGTCACCAACGCCATCATCTACTTTAACTCCAGCATACTCAGCCATCTGCTCACGAGCTTCGAATATCACGGCGACAACAAACGGGCACAGATCGTCAAACAGGCCTCCCCAGTGGCTTGGTATAACATCAACTTAAAGGGTATCTATACCTTCGAATTAAGTAGAGCCTGCTCAAATAATCTAAGTCACTGTTTGTAATATGAAATATGAGCTTCGAGGGTTACAATAGTGCACGAAAACCAAGCC